>JAFXOY010000167.1 GCA_017528375.1 Clostridia bacterium
GAAATTTTATATTAATTATTTATTTGTATTTGATCAATTCTGATCTAAAAATTAAATAATTAATATATAAACTTTCAAAAAAAAAATTTATTTCAAAAAATGAGAAACGTTCTTTTCATAATTTTAAGTTTTCTACTATTATCTCATATAAATTCTAAGTTTTTAAGATTTTTACAATCACAATCATTACAAAATTCTTATGATTATTCAAATTACAATTCTCAATCAACAGACGAAAATTTATCCTCAAAAACTTTAGAATCTACAACAAAAGATGAAAGCGTGGTTTACATTACAAAATCAGGAATTTCAATCACAAATTCAAATCTTAAAAAGACATCAGGTGACTCATCCAATACAGAAAATAGTGAATTTTATGGAGTTAATGCAGCTGTTTTAGTTCAAGGGGGAGAAGTAACAATTACAGGTGGAACAATTCAAACATCAGCAAAAGGAGCAAATGCAATATGTGCCACTAATAAAGGAAATGTAATAATTTCTAAAACAAAAATAACATCAACAGCTTCAGGCTCAGCAAGAGGACTTCATTCAACTTTTGGTGGTTCAATCACAGCTTCAAATGTAGAAATAACAACAACTGGAGGTTCTTGTGCAACTCTAGCAACTGATAAGGGGGAAGGAAAAGTAACTTGTATAGAATGTAGTTTATCAACTGGAGGAGCTGGAAGTCCTTTAATTTATTCAACAGGTGAAATATCAGTAAGTAAAACAAGAGGAACAGCGACTGGAGCCCAGATGGTTGTTGTAGAAGGAAAAAATACAGCTAGTGTACTTGAGAATTCTGAATTAAAATGTAATGGTAATGGAAATAGAAATAATATAGATGTAAGTGGAGTAATGCTATATCAATCATTTTCTGGAGATGCAGCTACAGGAACAAGTACTTTTAATTGCAAAAATTCTCAAATGGAAATATTATCTTCAAGTTCTGTATATAGTTCAGCACCTATGTTTTTCATTACAAATACTGATTCTATAATTAATTTAGAAAATTGTAGTTTTTCATATGGTTCAAATATATTTTTAAGTGCTAAAGGAACTTCTACCTGGGGAAATTCAGGATCTAATGGAGGTGTTGTTACTTTAAATTTAAAAAATCAAAAAATTGAAGGAAATTTTTATATAGATGAATATTCAGGAGTAACTATTAATTTAGTTAATTCTCAAATTAAGGGGACTTTTAATAATGACAATAATGCAGCAAAATTAGCTATAATTATAGATAAAGATTCTTCAATTACTTTAACAGGAAATTCATATTATACTTCTATTACTAATGAAGATAGTACTGGAAACAATATTAATTATGGTAATAATTATAGTTTTACTAAATCTGATGAAAAGGAAATAAATAGAAGTTCAGGAAATGGAAATCAAAATAGAAATCCTCCAAACGGAAGTGGTAATCCTCCAAACGGAAGTGGCAATCCTCCAAACGGAAGTGGTAATCCTCCAAACGGAAGTGGAACTCCTCCAAACGGAAGTGGAACTCCTCCAATCGGA
>JAFXOY010000168.1 GCA_017528375.1 Clostridia bacterium
AGCAGAAAAAACCGGAACGAAAATAGCTGCAAAGAGATCGTGCGTAGGGATGATGGAAATACTAGAGCATGTTGGCTTTGAATCATCAATTGATTCAGCTATTTACGGTTCAACTGAACTTGGAACGGCCCAAAAAACTATTATATCTTTAGCACGGTATTTTCTTGCAACGAATGGTCAAAGCGCACCGGGGATAACGACCTGGCAACTTACGCATAAGATGCCTTACGAGTCAGGATTGGTGAATTTTTACCATATGATGGATCATTAAACTATCTAATTTTTGATAATGATCCTATTCCAATTGCGCGTAAAATTCGTAGATTGTGTAATGCTCCTGCTTCAAACATTCATGCATGTTATTTAGATTTACATAAAAAAATATAGAATTCCTGATGTATTTTTTATTGTATTTGAATAATTTAATCGTAATATTGCGATTCATATCTACCATATAGAGCTAGAGAAATACCTCACACACAAGAAAAAAAATTTAAAAAAACATATAAGTTGGAAATCTGATGCTTTTGATGGCTAGTCCAATAGTATTAGGTTTGTCTAAACAATTAAGTTAAATCATGTGTTGATTGAATATTAAGTAGAAATGGGGATATTTTAGTAATAACGTAATATCAGGCTAAAGATCGGTGTGTTTATGATAAACGAGGCAAGGTTGAAGGGCATTGACAGCCTTGAATGGCTTGATATAAAATTAAAGTTATTAACAAAAGAAGATTTACCTACTATATGCGTTTGGCGTAATAGTCCAGAAGTATTGCCTTTTATGCTACCAAAAGTCCATGTGTCTATGTCTGTGCTTTTAGTTTGGTTAAATAAGATTTTAAATCTAGACACATGGTTTCCGTATATTATAATTTATAAAGGACAAAAGTGTGGATATTTCGAGCTAAAAAATATTGATTATATTAATAAAATATGCGAGTCAGGAATGTTTTTTTCGCCAAAATATATTGGGTGTGGAATTGGTTCATATATAATGTTTATTAGAGAGGCTATTCTTGAAAGACTTGGTGTAGATGATCTTATTAGTAATGTTAGTATATACAATGTAAAAAGCCTTAGTCACATGCGTAAAATAGGCGGAGAGCTATTAAGAAAAAATGGTGATATTTTAACTTTTGTTAACAGGAAAAAAGAACGAAGAAGTCGTATTTTTAGCCTAGCTAAAGCAATTAATATGTATGATGAATTGATTAATCTCATTAACATAAGCGGTAAATTGACATGATAAAACAATTTTATTTTTCAGAAAATAGAAATTATGTTCAGGGTTCTGATATTATTGATCATATATTTTGCACATATGATATAAATGGGGCCTTTAGATTTAAGGTGTTAAAACCTATTTATAATAACATTGTAGAAATTTCTGAAGAAGAATCGTCAAATACTTCTGCCATATTTTATGATGAAAAAAATAAATTTTACATAAATCAAATTTCAAAAGATAGCAATTTAAGAAAAATATATAAGGAAGATGTTTTTAAAAAAAATTTGACTTTCAATAAGACAACTGCCATTTTGAAAAGTTTTAATAAATATTCAACTACTCAATGTATGGTAACACTTTTTAAGTTATTTTTACTTTCTAAGTATGGAGCTATAAATAAAGACGGGCAATGGCTTTTTGTGTACTTCGAAGGTGAACGCTCTTGGGGTATCAATTATAACGAAATACTTATTAATTTAGTGTATAAAAAAAAATATATCTCAAAAGGAGGTGTAGAAGTGAATGGCGTTAATGTTGGTTTTATATATTTTAATTGGGGAATAATTTAATTTATATTGTGAGAAATATATAAAATGATAATTAGCTCAGTCGCCTCTTTCTTTCCAAAAAGATGCGTGTTCAATAGTGAGATTGTTTCAACATGCTCATCTAATGTTAGCTTTATAAGAAATAAGCTTGGCATTGAAAAAAGATTCTTTTTAGATGATGATATGTCCGAGCTAAATATTTCTGTTGGTGCCTGTAATAAATTATTAGAAAATAATAAAAATATTGACTTTAAGAAAGTTGACTTGTTTGTTTATGTCGGTCAGGCTAAACGTAGAATTATTCCTCATACATCTGCTCAGCTACAAGGAATTCTAGGAATACCTTACAGCTCTTTTGTATTTGATCTGTCGCTCGCTTGCTCTGGATATATATATGCTCTTGAAATAATAGAAAGCTTATCAGTAAAACATTCCTTTAGAAATGCGCTTTTAGTAACTTGCGATCCATATTCTATTGTCCTTAATAAAAATGATAAAAATACGTACCCACTTTTCGGTGACTGTGCTACTGCAAGTTTTTTAACTGATAATGGATCTGGGTTGCAAATAGGTAATGTAGTTTATGGAACAAATGGCAAATATGCTGATTTCTTACACTGTAACGTTCATGACAAATTGTATATGAATGGACGTGGCATATTTAATTTTGTTATGAGATATATTCCAAATTCGATAAAAAAATGCATGGAATTAAACAGCTTAACTGATAAAGATATAAAATATTATTTTGTCCACCAAGCTAATAGATTCATCGTAGAGGCATTAGCGTCAAGAATGCAAGTTGATTTTGAAAAATTTCCTATCGTATTAGAGGATTCTGCTAATACTGTTTCTTCGTCAATTCCTTATATCATAGAAAAGTATATTGATAAAATTAATATTGGAGAAAATTGCATTTTATCAGCGTTTGGGGGCGGTATCTCTTGGGCTTCGATAAGCGTTAAAATGATTGGAGGGATTAATGAATAAACTTGATGCTCTTGAAATAGTTAATAGATCGGCATCAAAGGTGTTAAAAAAAAATATAAACTTATCATTTGAAAGCAATATTAAAAACGAAAACATTTTTGATTCTTTTGATATTATGTTGTTTTTTATAGAATTAGAAGATGCAACAGGATTAGTCGTTCCAGATAATGATGAGCTATTTAAGAATGATTGGTATAGCGTTGAAAAGATTTGTCGTGAGATAGTAAAAGTTAGATAGTAAAAGTTAGATAGTGAATATTTAAAAATTTGTGATCTTATGCTCTAGCACCTCGTTCGTTAATAGGCTAGACATTTTCATCAAGCAAAGTAGTGGTGTTCACATCTGCAGAAACATCGATTTCTTCGAGCTTCCAATTCCAGTGATAGACAACGAGGTCAGCATTAATCTCCTCAAAATACTTGTATAGTCGTTTTTGAAGCTCTTCTTGAGACGCTACTCGAACGCCACGCAACATCTGCTTCGTC
>JAFXOY010000169.1 GCA_017528375.1 Clostridia bacterium
AAATAACTAATTGAAATTAAAACTATAAAATTAAATATATATTATAAGTTATTTAAAATAAATAAAATATACTTAAAAAATATTATTAATATTACACTATCTATTTTAAATTTTAATGTGTCAAATTTTATAAATATATAATTTTTATCCCATATCTGAATATTTATGTAGCGTATAATATTTTCTTTTTAATTTCATTAATTCTTCATGTGTCCCTTGTTCTACTAATCTTCCATTTTCCAAAACATTATTTGATCGCATTTTTCAACTGTACTTAATCTATGTGCTATTGAAACACAAGTTCTATTTGTTGCTAATCTATCTAGAGATTTTTGGACTTCTAATTCAGAGTCTTTATCTAAAGCTGAAGTAGCTTCATCTAAAAGTAAAATTGTTGGATTTTTTAAAAATGCTCTGGCAATTGCCAATCTCTGCTTCTCTCCCCCAGAAACAGGATCTTTTTTTGTCCCAACACCAGACTCACCTTTTTTTTGATCTCCAATTACTTCATTCATTCTTTCTTTTGTAAAAAATTTCATAATATTTGCTTCTCTTGCAGCTTCAATACATTCTTCATCTGTAGCATCTAATCTTCCATATCTTACATTTTCAAGTACTGAAATTCTAAATAAAGATGGTTCTTGTGAAACTAATCCTATTTTTTTTCTCAATTCATATAAATTATAATCTTTTATATTTACATCATCTATCAAAATTTCCCCTTTTCCTTCTTCAATATCATAAAATCTATTAAGTAATTGAATTACTGTTGATTTACCACTACCAGAATATCCAACCAATGCCGCCTGTTGTCCAGGCATAATTGTTAAAGATACATCTTTTAATATAACAGTTTCTGGTCTTGTGGGATAAGCAAAGTAAACATGTCTTAATTCAATTTTTCCTTTAATATTCATAGCTGATAGTTTTCCTTCATTATCTCTACGGAAAGGAGGAATCAAACTAGGAGTATCTAGTGTACTATAAATGGATTTAAAGGCAACTGTAGCCTTTCTAAGATTACCTAAGTTACCCATGCCATTACTAATACCTTGGGCACAAGTTGTAACTACACTCATTGCAATGGCCATATCTTCAGAATCTAAACTCCCATTTAAAATAAATCTTTTAGCTGCAGCATAGACACTGGCATTAGCTGCAAACGAACAAAAATTACCCAACCCAATAAAAAACCCACTAATTAAAGCATCATGGAAGAATTGTTGACGAACATATTCTATAGCATCTAGGTACATTTTAATTGCTGCAGGTTGAAAATTAAAAGAAAATATTGTTTTTGTATTTATAACACATTCTGACAAAATACCCCCTGCTTCAACATTTGCTTTTATACCTTTTTTACTCGATCCTTGCATCATTCCTCTTCTTATAACATTTGCAATAACTATAAATGGTACAAAACAAAAATCTATTAATGTTAAACGATATTCATAATAGCATCCTATAATTAATCCAACAACAAGAACACAACTACATTGAATTGTTGTCCCTAGTATATTATTGACTAATTGATTCAATTCCATAGTATCAATAGACATCTTAGTTAATAATGCTCCTGGGGAATTAGTTGTTACATCAAAATATGAAAGATGAAATTGTAGATATTTTTTCATTATTTTTTTTCTATAAATTCTGGCCAAAGTTAAACCAAGACTTAAAAACTTCCATAGCATAAGGCAATTTCCTATACCTTGTAGAAAAGCAAATGCTAAAAATATGAAAGCATATTTAAGCCCATCATCAAATCTTATAGTTTGATATTTTGAATTTAATGCATTTATAGCTTTGGCCATTATAAATCCATTTATTGGTGATAAACATCCAAGAATACATGCTCCTAAACAAGCCAAAATTAAGTCTAATTTATAATCACATAATTCAGCTATTATAGCACAAGGTCTTAATGGTACATCTTTTTCTGAAATTGAAATTTCATTATCTCTTCTTTCAAAATGAACTTCTTCATCTGTATTTCTTCTTTTTATACTGGTTTTTTTTCTTTCTATTTCTTCTATTTTATTTTGGGTTTCTATTTCATCTTGTGCTAATTGGGAACGAACTAATCCTGCATAATATCCACCTTTTTCTAAAAGTTGTTTATGGGTGCCTTGTTCTAAGACTTTTCCACCTTTTATTGCATAAATTAAATCTGCATTTTTTATAGTAGACAATCTATGGGCAATAATTACAGTAGTAACACTTTTTTGGGATATATTATCTAAAGCTCTTTGAACTTCTTTTTCTGACTTATTATCTAAAGCTGAAGTTGCTTCATCCAAAATTAATATTTTTGGCTTAGCTAAAATTGCCCTTGAAATTGCGATTCTTTGCTTTTGACCTCCTGATAATTTACTTCCTTTTATACCTACTACATAATCTAATCCATCTGGTAAATTATTT
>JAFXOY010000170.1 GCA_017528375.1 Clostridia bacterium
AATAATTATTTTATTTTGAGAAAAAAAAAATGAAAGAAAAAAAAAATTTAGGTGAAATGAGTTCCTAGCATATTAATTTAATAATAATTTATGTAATATTATTGATTAGAATAACATTACTATTTATTATTTACTATTTAATATTTTTTTTCGATTTTTTCGATTCGACTATTGCTCTTACTAGTTTCCTGCTTATATTTTCCAATAGTTTCTCCCGGTATTTCCTGATCTACATAGTAGTCTTCATTATTTTCTCCAG
The DNA here is from genome assembly GCA_017528375.1 of Clostridia bacterium. Lineage (GTDB taxonomy): Bacteria > Bacillota > Clostridia > TANB77 > CAG-508 > CAG-492. The sequence goes on from JAFXOY010000170.1 coordinate 260, forward strand.
AGTCTTCCACTTCAATTCCCGAACAAAAGAACTGCGAAGGTCCTTCTCTTTCCAATAGCACTTGCATCGGTTGAAATACATATTTCTTATTAATTTTTTCACAGAAATTTTCCTCATTTGGATTATTATAGTCTTCATTAGTAAATATTCCCATTCTCGTCGCGAGTCTTTCGAATTCTTTAACCACAGAGGCGTTCTTTTCTCCTTTATCACCGAACATTTCATTAGCCATTTGTAAATATGACACGTGTAAGTTCTTATAAAGTAATTCTAATTTTCTTCGAGAAATATTCTGAATAAAAGCACTGAAGCGCCATTTTCTGATAAGTTCTCTTATATATCTTTGATACGCGATTGCTTTATGCATCATGACCATTTTAATTATATATAAAGTCTTATACACTCTGCTTGGACCATAAAGACTTTGACATACTGTTCTAATAAAGTATCTTCTTAATAATTTAAATAATTCGCAGTTCGAAGCGCCTAAGCCATTCATGTATAAATATTCAGCTTTCATTAAGTCGACTAAATCTCGTTTTGGTGGTACTATTGTCTTATTGCTTAAATTCTTGATTAATTTCGCGAATTTCTCTGCTTTGCATTTATTTATTAATTTATCCAAAGCCCAGTATTTAACATCCTTGAATTTATCATCTAAATAATCCACGAGAGATGGTAACACCATAACAGTAACGGATCTATCTTCGGGTACTTTAGCTTTCTTTGTTGATTTTGATTTGAATGATATTTTCTTAGGTGTTGGTCCAGATTCGAAACTTTCTATTCTATTTCCTGTTTCTCGTTTAGTTAGTAGCAATTTATAGAACAAGTAATTTGCGTGATTTCTCTTATATTCCTCTTGGAGATTTTGAAGTTTACCGAACATATTAGCGATATAATTGAAGTAATACATTTTGTATAAATTACGTAGTAATTTATATTTGGCTCCCGCATCGACTTCGTCTTTGACAGAAACCAAATTATCCCTGAATTTACTGTAGTCAGTCTTTCGTTCGGCAATCCTTCTCAATCGATCCAAAAAGTCATAAGATCTTGCTACAGGCACTATGGTCTTAAGACCTCTAACCAAACAGGCGTTCTTAATAGTTTCCGCGGCTAATGTTATCGATTTTTTACTTATTAATTTAAACGATTCTTTCAAAGCTTCTTCGCGTTCTCTTAATTTCTTGGTGTTATTTACCCATCTCTGGAAGTAATGTATTTTATAAGGGTAATAATATCTATCATCATGACCGAATACTTTTCTTAAATATCTTATTTGATTATTAAATCTGGCTCCTTCTTTGAATTGCTCATATCCTTTTTTCACTAAGTCCTTCTTTAATTTATCGAACATATCTCTTAATCTAAGTCCATTTATTAATTTACGTCTTACTTCCCATAATAAACTATTATTTTTGAACATATCATATTTATCAACCAAATCTTTCCATTGTTTTCTAGCGCGAGATATCTTGAATTTATCCGCTATCCATTTAGCCACTTTTGATTTTTCGACTTCGATAGTAAGTTTTTTAGCGGTTTCGTTCCATTGAAGTAATTTGCGACGTAAGTAACTTATACGTTTTTCTTCTTCGCTTTCGACGTATTTGCCTAAGATTCTCATGAATTGTTTACGAATCTTGTCGTAGTCTTTCCACATAACTCTTAATTTATTGAAGAAATCAACTGAACGAGCGACGGGAATTGCTTTTAATATTTTGTGGGTTTGAATTGCGTCGGATATTGTTGTTACATTATCGGTTAAGGATTTTTTGTCGATGATCTTCATTGCGTTATCGAATACTTCGTCTCT
>JAFXOY010000171.1 GCA_017528375.1 Clostridia bacterium
CATATTCAATTGCTCATTCACGTGCAATGAATATCGGTAATGCAACAATTCAACTTGTCACCCCTTGGTATATGATTGTTATTTATTCACTTATTGGTGTATTTGGAGTTGGAACATTAGCAATGTTGGCATTCTTAATTATTCCAATTCTAAAAAAGAAAAAAGCATAATTTAGCAAACTTTCCCTTTAGTTTGCTGATTATTTCCGGGCTAAAAGATTTGGTCTCAATGAAATCTAGGGTGGTATTCCTACAAGGGATATCACCTTTGATTTTTATAAGCTAAAATTAACATTATTCTTCTTCTAAATCTTTCAAAGTTTCTGTAACCATAAGCTACGTTTATTACCCTTTGAATGTGAGAATTATTGTTCTCAGCAATTGCGTTAGAAAAACGTCTACCAGATTGGTTTCTAGCTAGTCCATTTATGATTCCAACTTTCCATCTTTGATTATAGAGGTCTTTTCTTATTTGAAAGTTCTAAAACTATGAAATCTCGAGTGGAGCAGTAAGTTCTTCATCCCACTCTAGATTTCATAGAACCAAGATTTGATTCCCTTTGCTTTTAACCCATTTTATTTGCAATTTATTCAACTCATGGCAAATATAAAATCACAAAAATAGCAAGAATACGTTGTAATTTTATTAAATTATTCTATTTCATGCCTCTAATTAATTATATTTGAGATAAAATTGATTGGAGGTTTTATTATGAAAAAGAAGTTATTTTTAATTTTAGGAATTGTATCCGCTGTCTTTGCTATAGCATGTAGTATTGGCACTTCAATTGCATATAAATATGACACAACTTTTAATGCGTATTTTAATATTGAAACGCAAAAAGTTGTGCCAGATGAAAATGCTAAGATTTATTATTGGACAGAATTTAATAGCACAGAAGAATTTAAGAAAGAATCCTTAAAAACTTGTGAAGAAGTTGAAGGGGAAGGTGCAGTTTTATTGATGAACAAAAATAACACTCTCCCTTTAAGCAAAAATACAAAATTTTCTTTATTTAGTATTTCTGCTGCAAATCCAGTTTATGTATCAAGTGGATCTGCAAAAGTCAGTGAAAACGTATCTTTATTCTCAGCATTAGAAGAATCTTTTGAAACTGGTTGCGTTAATAGCGAACTTTGGAAACTATACAAAACTTCTAATTACCGTAGAGAAGTAACAAGCATTAGTGATGCCACAATTACTGATTACAAAATCAATGAAATGCCATGGTCAAAATACACCACAAAAGTAGTTGATTCTTTTGCTAATTATGGTGATTGTGCCTTAGTTATGCTTTCTAGATATGGTGGAGAAGGTGTTGATGTTCCTTATGGAATTGATGAACTTAAAGATTACATGACTGATGGTGACTACTTAAAATTAAATAAAGAAGAAGTTGAACTTTTAGATAATGTAAATCGTTTAAAACAAAATGGAACTTTCAAAAAAATCGTTATTTTATTGAATTGTGCAAACACTCTTCAATTAGATTTTTTAAATAATTATGATGTCGATGCAGTTTTGCATATTGGTTTACCTGGAGAAACAGGAATTAATGCAGTTGCTGATATTTTATCAGGAGAAGTAGTACCTTCTGGTCGACTCACAGACACATATTTATATGACAACCATAGCGCACCAGCAATGGTAAATTTTGGAACATTTTCATACACAAATAAAGATGAATATGACACTGGTTGGGCAAGAAATAACGACAATACATCAGGAATTGCAAAATGTAATGAAAAATATATTGCTTATCAAGAAGGTATCTATGTAGGTTATCGTTATTATGAAACTAGATATGAAGATTTTGTATTATCTAGCGGAAATGCAGGGAATTTTGAATATAACAAATGTGTTGCATATCCATTTGGATTTGGATTAAGCTACACTGATTTTGAATATTCTAATTTTAAAGTAAACGAAAATGAAAATAGTTTTGATATAAGTGTGGATGTCAAAAACACTGGTAAAATTGATGCAAAACATACAGTTCAAATTTATTATCAATCACCATACACACAATACGATAAAACTTATTTAGTTGAAAAAGCTGCAGTAGAAATTTGCGGATTTGATAAAAAAGAAATTAGAGCAGGAGCTACTACAAATTATAAAATAACAGTAAATAAAGAAGATTTAACTTCCTATGATGCAAACAATGCAAAAACATACATTCTTGAAGATGGAGATTATTATTTTACAGTTGGAAAGAATGCCCATGATGGAGTAAATAACATTTTAGAAGCTAAAAAAATAGACAATAAATTCTCAGTTGATTCGAATAAGATGAGTCAAAGTGGAGACGCCAAGCTCACTTATAAATGGCAAAATACAAAATTTGATAAAGAAACATACTCAAAATCAGCAAAAAGTGGTGTGGCAATTACAAACCAATTTGACAATGCTGATATTAATAAATATGAAGGCACTAGTGATCAAAAAATCACATATTTAAGTAGAAACGATTGGGTTGGAACATATCCAAAAGAAAATGTTAAATTAAAAATAACTTCTAAAATGTGGAGTGATGGATTAACAAATTTAGAAGCGGAAAGAAATGAACTTGTAAATCAATATATTGAAAAATATGGAAATAAAGAAGCTCCAAAAAATAGCGATAAATCCTACTCAATTATTGATTTTGTTGATATTCCTTATGATGATCCAAGATGGGATGAATTGGTATCGACTCTTGATTTTGATACTTGCACAAACATAATTTATAACGGTTTTTATCAAACTGCCGCAGTGGAATCAATCAATTTGATGGGAACATCTCAAACTGATGGACCTTCAGGATTATCAAAACCAATTAAAGATGGATTTAACGGAACTAATTTCCCTTCAGAAGGTATTATTTCTTCAACTTTCAATAAAGATTTAGTTTATAGAGTTGGACAAATGATTGGAGAGGATATTTTCCGTTCAGCAAATTCAACTATTCAAACCGGACTTTATGCTCCTGGAGCAAATATTCATAGAACACCATATTCTGGTAGAAATCCTGAATATTTCTCTGAAGATGGATTTATTTCTGGCATTTTTGCTTGGGAATATGTTCGTGGAATTCAAAATAAAGGTGGAAACGCTTATATTAAACACTTCGCTTTAAATGACCAAGAATATGGACGTTATGGTTTATCAGTATTTTTCAATGAGCAATCCGCAAGAGAAATTTATCTCAAGGGATTTGAAACTCCACTTAAAAATGGATGCCGCTGTGTTATGACTTCTTTCTCAAGATTAGGAGTTGTCTGGACAGGATCTCATTATGGTCTCATGAACAATCTTTTGAAACAAGAATGGGGCTTTACAGGCTGTTCTGTTACAGATTCTTCAAATAATGCAAAATGGATGGATGTTCGTCTTGGCGTTTTGTGTGGTCAAGATACTTGGCTTGGAGCAGCTGGCTACAAGAATTTAGAAAAAAATAAAAATGATAACGCAATGATTAATGCGGTTCGTCAAGCTGCAAAAGATGTTATTTATTCAGTTTCCCAAACTCATGCAATGAATGCTGGAAATGCAAAAATTGTTTTAGTTACTCCAATTTGGAAAATCGGATTTATTGGAATTAGTGCTATATTTAGTGTTTTTGCAATCACTAGTTTTGCCTTATGTTTTGTAGGCTCAAGGAGGAAAAAACATAAAAACTAACTATTAAATTAGCTATTCAAGAGCTTCCAGATGGTAAAAACAAATTCATTTTGAGAAGAGAGTACAATTTGGAAGATAAAGCTCCTAAAGAGTGAGAAGTTAATGAGAAATAGAGCTGCCTGCCTGGGCGGCTTTTTATTAGCTTTAATACATAGTATTAGTATTTTGCTTAGGTAGGGCGGTTTCGTGCGACACGGCTTGTGTATGGCTTGCTATTTTGAGCTTTGGTGGTTGAGCTTGAGATTTTTGCAAAGATTTTTGTCTATTTTTTAAACATTGGGGCTGGGCGGTTACATCACCTGTAATAATCTAATTTCAATTATTCTCAATAATTAACTTTAGATACATTACACAACAATTAATCACAACAATAAAAAACAAGATCTATCTAACCCATAGATCTTTTTTATTGCCTTCTTTCCAATACCTTCCCCCATAAAAATTAATACCACTTCTACATTACCTACCGCCCCAACATCTATTTATAGCTTCCCATACCAACCTTCCACCCATATCTATATATAATATAGCTTCCACCTCAACACAATTAATACGCCGCCGACCGCCCACGCCATACAACTCACATAACTGCTCCAAACAAGCTCCACATCGCACCGAATCGACCAGCTCAAGCAAACGCCCACCGCACAGCAAAACGTCTGCCACAACTCGCCTTCCGCAAAACAGCCACGTCTCACCTAACTTAATGCAAAAAGGCCGCTCGCAAATGCCTCCAGCCACGACATAATGAGAATAGTCAAAACTGTACCAACTGCGATAAACGACCTCGCACCGGGACACTTTTAGTAAATTAGCCACCTCAAAATGGGTGGCTTTTTTGTTGCATTTTTAACGCTTTTTTCTCGTATTAGTGTACAATAAAAACATGGAATCTATCATGTCTATTTTTACCCCTAAGAAAATGACCGCTTTTCTTAATGAAAATTCCACGGTTAGACAAGCGATAGAACTGTTTGATGTTCATAAATATGCTGTTATTCCATTAGTGGATGATGAAGGTCATTTTGTTGGTACTCTTTCCGAGGGTGATTTACTATGTTTTTTAAAAAATAAAGCGAACTATGATATCAAAGCCACTGAAAAAGTTTTAATTAAAGACATGGAGAGATATAGAGAATATCGCTCTTTGGAAGTGAACTCGTTATGGAATGAATTCTTCGTCCTTTCATTAGATCAAAACTTCATTCCAGTTACCGATGATAAAGGTGTTTATATTGGCATAGTTAAACGTCGTGAAATTATCAAATTCCTTTCTAATAAAATTGGACTTATCTAGCAATATGAACTTAGCAAAAGCACTTTCAAAAATTATTATTAAAACTGTTTTAGTAGTAGTGGGAATTTTAGGTATTGTTTTTACCGCACAATCATCAGCGTTTATGGGTGGTGGTTCTGTCTTTTTCTTTTTTACCGTTCAATCTAATATCTTCATTATTGCGATGGCGTTAATATTCTTAATTAATGAAATCGTGCTATTAATTACTAAAAAGAGTTTTGTTAATCAAACACTCCTATTTATCAAATATGTGGCGACAGTTGCCATTACAGTGACTTTCTTAGTCTTCTTTACAATGCTCGCTCCTTTAATGGGCG
>JAFXOY010000172.1 GCA_017528375.1 Clostridia bacterium
ATTATGAATTAATTAATTAAAAATTAATAAATTCTTTCATGGCATTAAAAGCAAAAAATGTAATGTTTATTCTTATCACTTTTTACTCTTTAATTATTCCTTTACATTCTTTTCTATATTTTAAAGCTTATAATTTAATCTCAAGTGATAAAATTATATTAATTACAAATGAAGGAATTTATGCATTTGATTCTCAGTCAAATGAATTAACAGAGTTATTACAATCTAGTCTAATAGGTGGAGAAGAAGATTTAAAATCTATTTCTTTCGCTCAATCTCCTTTAGAAAATGGAGGCTTCTTTTATTGCCGATTAAAAAAAAATATATATATTTATGATGAATCATTCACTAGTTTTGGAAGTTTTAATATTGATGCAGAAGGTTTTTGTGTTTTAAACCCTTATAAAACACGTCTAGGAATTAATATACTTATAGTCCCTTGTGTAAAAAGTGATAGTAATAATAGTAATGCTAAATTAAAGATTGTAATGTATACCATAAATTATGATAATGATGAGAACCTAATAGTTTCTTCCATTGAAACTGGTAGTATATCAATGAAAAATCTGAAAGGTGAAGAAAAGAATGTATACAATGAAGTCTTATCATGTCAATTAATGACTTTATCATCCTATACAAATAAATTATTAACTTGTTTTTCTGCGGATCAAGAAAATAGAGTTATGAATGCAGTGACTTTTGATCCTGAAAAAAATCTAGAATTGGTACATTATTCAAGTGACAAAATTCAAGCAACTGATCCAGTGCTTATTGAGAGTGCATTAAATCCTAATGGAAAAGAATGTATCGTATGTGTACTTGAAATTGATAAAAATTTGAATTGTTTAACATATAATTCAGAAAAAAATGAATTTACTGATTTTGTTACTTTATTTCCTGATTGCAAACCATATTCTATTAATATGGATATTAATTATATGAGTGAAAAACGAGAATATTCTGTATTTTGCAGTTCAGGCAATTATCTTGGAATGGATTTTATGGTGCTAGATAAAAATTATAATATTAAAAGCAAAAATTCAAATAATAATGAATGTTATTATTCTTTTTCAGTCTCTTCCAATAATGTCTATAGTATTGAAACTTATAGTATAATATATGATAAAAATTCTGATAGTTACAAAGTGCTCAGAGCATATAATAATAATGATGGTAATAGTGATGCCTTTGATTTAATAAATATTTCTGGGGATTGTAATGGAGAAGCTACTACAGGAGGATTAAAAACTGATATCGGAGAAACCTCAGAAGAATCATCTACAACAACTCCAAAAACTCCAACAACATCAACCTCTTTTCAAAAAGCAGATACAACAATACCAACTACATTATTTTCACCAACAACAATATTAAAACAAGCTACAACAATACCAACTACATCTATATCACCAACAACAATAGTGAAAGAAGCTACAACAATACCAACTACATCAATATCAAAATCAACATTATTAAAAGAAGCGACAACAATACCAACTACATCTATATCACAAACAACAATATTAAAGGAAGCGACAACAATACCAACTACATCAATATCAACAACAACAATATTAAAAGAAGCAACAACAATACCAACTACATCAATATCAAAATCAACAATATTAAAAGAAGCGACAACAATACCAACTACATCAATATCAAAATCAACATTAATAAAAGAAGCAACAACAATATCAACAACATCTATATCAACAACAACAATATTAAAAGAAAATACAACAATACCAACTACAATTATATCACCAACAACAATATTAAAAGAAGCTACAACAATACCAACTACATCAATATCAAAATCAACAATATTAAAAGAAGC
>JAFXOY010000173.1 GCA_017528375.1 Clostridia bacterium
TAAATATATTAAAAATATAAATAAATGTCTGAAAATAAAAACCAAAATGAAATTCTAAAAAATCAAACAGTTAAAAAAGACGATTCTCAAAGAGCAGAATCATTAAAAGGTTTAAAAGAAAACGATTCTGAACATAACAAACATTCAATATTTAAAATAGGCGTAAGTGATCTAGAAAATTTGATGGGTTTTTACAAAGAACGTGGATCTGATTATTTAGATTTAAAATACATAAAGGAAAAATTAAATGGCTCAGAAGGTCTCCTCCAAAAATTAGACACAGACAGCGTCAAAGGAGTTTCATCATTAGTTCATAGAGAAGAAGAATTTGGTTCAAATAAAGTTTTCGTCGAACCAGTTCCACCTTTTTGTTCCTATGTTTGGGAAGCTTTGGAAGATTTAATGATAAGAATTTTAATTGTTTCAGCCATAGTTTCTATCGTTTTGGGATGCACTTTATCAGATGACCCATCTAAAGATTGGATAGATGGCTTGAGTATTATAATTGCAGTTATTGTAGTTGTTTTAGTAGGAAGTATCACAAACTACCAAAAAGAAACTAAATTTCATGAATTAAATGATATTCAAAACGAAGGAACCAAATATACCTTAACTCGAAATGGAAAACCAGAAGAACATATAAGTGATGATATTTTAGTCGGAGATTTAATAAATGTTAATTATGGGGATATAATGCCAGCTGATTTGTTTTTGATTGAAGGAAATGGAATTAAAATGGATGAAGCAGCTTTGACTGGAGAATCAGACGCAATGAAAAAAGAAACTTATGAAAGATGTATGGAAATTAAATCAAAAAGTCCAAATAAAGTTCCAAGTCCACTTATTTTATCAGGAACAAATTGTATTGAAGGAAGCGGAAAAGCTATTGTTGTTGCTGTTGGAGACCATAGTCAAAAAGGTATTATTAGAAGAACTGTTGATAATGCCCAAGAAAACAGTCAAACTCCTTTGGAAAAAAAATTAGATAATATTGCTGAAATGATTGGATGGTTTGGAATGGGAGCAGGTATTGTAACATTTGTTGCTTTATTAATTAGATTTGGTATTAAATATGCAAAAGATGAAAAAAATTATAGAAATGAAAGTAAAGTTGATTCAGTGATGACTGGATTTGCTATGAATAGTCCAGCTGATGTTAATAACCCGAAAGTTTATGGTAATATCAATAATGAATTGACAAACCCAAAATCTTTAGTTGCTAAAAAAATATTAGATATTATAATTTTATGTATTTCTATCATAGTCGTTGCCATTCCCGAAGGTTTGCCATTGGCAGTTACTTTATCTTTGGCTTTTAGTATTAAAAAAATGATGGATTTAAACAATTTAGTAAGAAAAATGCATGCTTGTGAAACTATGGGAGGAGCTAATTATATTTGCACTGATAAAACTGGAACATTAACAAGAAATGAAATGAGTGTGAATCAAATTCTTACAGGTGACTGTAAAAAAATGCCTTTAGACCAAAATATAGATGTTGAAGGTGTTGGAAATGTTGATAAAACAAAAGCAAAAAATGAAGATAAACAAATTAGAGAAGATTATACCACAAAATTCAAGAATGAAAAATTTTGGAATATTTTAAAAACAGCTCTTGCATTAAACGTTGAATGTTCAATAAAAAAATTAGATAAAGCAAACATAAATGGAGACACAGAAATTGCAGAAACCAAAAATAAAACAGATAAAGCTTTTATTGATTTTCTTTATCGATTTAAATCACCTATAAGCATAGAACATGATAAATATTTATCATCTCCTGATAATTACAAACAATTTCCTTTTGATTCTAAAAGAAAAAGAATGACAACTTTTATTAAAAATGATTCGTTTCCAACAAAATTCAGATTGTTTTCAAAAGGAGGAGCTGAAAATGCTACTAAATATTGCACACGATATCTTGACCCTGAAACCGGAGATATAAAAAATCTCGATGAAGAAAAAAGAAAATTCATTGATAACACAATTGAAGAATTTAATAAAGATAAATTACGTTCATTATATGTTTGTTATAATGATATTAATGAAAATGATTTCAACAATTGTGAACATCCAAATGGAGAAGGTCAACTAATAGATCAATATAATAATATCTTCTTGACTGTTTTTGGTATTAAAGATGCTTTAAGAGATGGAGTTACAATAGCAGTAAAAAAATGTCATGAAGCTTCAGTGAAAGTTATTATGGTCACAGGAGACAACATTGTTACTGCAACTGCAATTGCAAAAGAATGTACAATTTTAGACGAAACTGTTGATTTAAAAAATTTATCAAAAAAAGACATTGAATTTAACCCCGAAGAAATTAATGATAAATCAAAAAAAGATGCTCATATAAAAGAATTATTAGATAATTGTCCTAAAGCAATGACTGGAAATTCATTTTATACTGCAATTGGAGGATTGATTTGTGAAACATGCGAATTAGATACAAATGCTTGTAAATGCCCAAAAACAGAAGCTGAAGCAAAACAAATGGCAGAAAAAGAAGGAACTGAACAAAAGCCAATAAAAAAAGATGTTATTAAAGACATGGATGCTTTTAAAAAATTAATTGAAAATTTATTAGTTATGGCAAGAAGTCAACCAATTCATAAATATTCTTTGGTTTTAGGATTAAAATCACTTGGAAGTGTAGTAGCAGTCACAGGAGATGGAACAAATGATGCGCCAGCATTAAGTAAATCTGATGTTGGTTTTGCAATGTTTGCTGGAACAGATATAGCAAAAGAAGCAAGTGACATTATAATTATAGATAATAACTTCAGTTCAATTGTCATTGCAATAATTTATGGTAGAAATATTTATGATAATATTCGTAAATTTTTACAATTTCAATTAAGTGTAAATTTCTGTGCTTGTTTATTGGTATTTATATGTGCTTGTATAGGTAATGAAACTCCATTGAAACCAATTCAAATGTTGTGGGTAAATTTAATTATGGATTCCTTAGGAAGTTTGGCTTTGGCAACAGAACCTCCATATGATGAATTATTGCAAAGAGAACCAACCAAAAGAAATGAAAGTATAATTTCTGCTTTAATGTGGAAACATATTTCAATTCAATCTTTAATTCAATTAATTTTATTAATAGTAATGTTTTTAATTGCACCTGAATTCATGAAAGAACAAGACGTTGTAAGACTTACTGAAAATTATATAATATTAGATTGTTACGGAGAATTACCAGGAGGAAAAACAAATCCTGATTATATAATTTATGGTCCTGAATCGAAATGGGGAACAACTAAATTAGCGATTGGAGCTAATGAAGAACGTTGTGGAAATTATGCTGATCGACAAGATTTAAGTGTCGCTTATAAAGAATATCAAGATTCTCAAGGAGGAACAGTTCATATGACATTAATTTTTACAATTTTTGTTTTTTACACATTATTTAATCAATTTAATTGTAGAATTATTAACGATCAATTTAATATTTTTGTGAGAATAACAAGAAGTTTATTATTCCCATTAATAACATTATTTGAAATGGCTTTGCAAGTAATTTTAGTTCAATTTGGAAATACAGTATTTCATTGTTGTGAAAGAGGATTGACTGGAAAACAATGGGGAATTTGTATAGGGTTTTCAGCTATAACATTTGTTGTTAGCTTTATTTGTAAATTAATTCCTTTGGAAAATTGTATTCAACCGATTTTAGATAAATTTTCAGGAGATGATGATGATGAAGATGAAGAAGGTGAAGGAGA
>JAFXOY010000174.1 GCA_017528375.1 Clostridia bacterium
AATTTTTAAAATTAATAATATTTAACGATATTGATAAAAAAATAAATTTTTTTTCAGAATAAATAAATTAGTTATTAAATAAAATTAAGAAGAATATAAAGCTATTATATTTAGAAATAATAAATAATATTTTTATTAAAGTCTTCTTGCAGTATAAGTACGACTGCCATAAATTCCTGGCCTATTCATATTTGTTTTCATTACAGTTTTAGTAGGATACATAGGGTAATTTCTACCAATTCTAGGTCTATAAGTTGAAACAGTATACATAGGTGGTCTCATCATTCCTAAATTTGGTGCTTGAGTAATATGTTGAATTGGGGAACGAACTATATTTGTTGAAACAGGAATAGATGGCCGAGTTACTACAGGTACTTGATTTACAACTTGTTGTTGAACCATAGGTTGAGGAATTATTTGAGTATTCATTATTGGATTAATAGGCAAAGTTGGCATTGTTGGAATTGTGGCAACAGAATTTACTACATTTTGAATTGGTGTCGCTGATTGAACAGGAACAGAAACAAGTTTTTGCACAGGAATTGAAGGCTGGGTAACTATCAATGGGTTTGGTTGTACTGGTAAAGTTTGAGTTACAATTGAATTTGTTGCAAAAGTGGGAATGGAAGGCTGAACAGGAACAAAACTTTTTCTAATTATAGTTTTTGTTGGTACAGTTACTGATGCTGTTGATGCCGGCTTTTTAACATAAATTATTTTTTTAGTAGGTACATATACTTTTTTTTTAGTAGGTACATAAACTTTCTTAATTGCAGGAGTATTAACCTTTAGTGATTGGGGAGATGTAATAACTGGTGTTGGAGATGATGTTGGAACTACATCTATTGATGGAGTATATTTTGATTTAACACCATTTAAATTTGCTATTGTTTGATATTCCCCATATGTTTTTCCTTGGTCATAAGTTGTTGGGATTATTGGGCTTTGAGTATATGTTTGGACAGCTTCAGTTGTTGAAACTACATTATTACTTGGAGTTGATTGCAAATTTGTTATATCCAATCCAGTTTCTAATACGGGGCTAGGGATTGTGACTGGGGAAGTGTCAATGATAGGATTTGGAGTTATATCAAAAGTAGGAGATGTAGTTGTATCTATTATAGGAGTTTGGGTTGATTGTAAACCTAATGAACCTAATGATGAAGGTAATGTTGAATTAATATCTTCATAATTAGTAGTTGCAGTAGTTGTAGTTTGAATTCCTTCAAAAGTTGAGCCTGCATCATAAGTAGGAGTATTTTGCAAGTTTGCTAAATCTAACCCTGTATTGATTATAGGAGATGATGTTTGATATGAAGAAGAATCTATAGTTTGCAAAGTTGAAGCTGTATCTATGGCAGGTGTACTTGTAGTAAAAACATTTGCATCAAAAGCAGGGGTTTCAAGAGTTGAAGAACTATTTGTAAATGCATTTATATCAAATCCTGCATTTGTATCAATTGTTGGAGAATTTGTTGTAAAAGCTGATACATCCATTCCTGGAGTTGTATCTATAATTTGATTAGTAGTTGTAAAAGTTGTAGAATCTACAGTTGGAGTTGTATCAATAATTGGACTACTACTTGTTGTTAAAGCTGTTGAATCAAAGCCTTTTGTTGTATCAATGGTATGTTCACTAGAAATAAAAGTATTTCCATCAAATTTTGTTGTCGTATCAATTGTTGGCCCATTTGTTGTAAAGGTATTAGTTTCAAATATTGCTGTATCTACTTTTTGAACATTTTTAGTGAAATCATTATTATCAAATGCTGGTGCAGAATCAATTACAGGAGAATTTGTTTCTAAGTTAGTATTATCCACAAGTTCATTTACATCAATAGTAGGAGAGATTGTTTTTAATTTATCAAAATCAAAAGATTGAGTTGTTTCAATTCCTGTAGTTGTATTGAAAACAGTAGAATCTAAAGTAGGTGAAGTTTCATTTATTGGAGTATTATTATTAAAAAGATTTGCATCTAAAGCACTTGATGTATCTATAATTGGTGAGCTAGATTTTAAATTATTATTATCTAAAATATTAGTTTCAATAGTTTTTGTTGTTTCAAATCCTTGATTTGTTGTAAAAGTATTTGTTTCAATAGTTTTTGTTGTTTCAAATCCTTGATTTGTTGTGAAAGTATTTGTATCTATATTTGGTGTTGTATCAAAACCTGGAATAGTTGTGAAAGTATTTGTATCTATATTTGTTG
>JAFXOY010000175.1 GCA_017528375.1 Clostridia bacterium
AAAATATCAAATTGAATGGGCTTTATCAGAACACTTTGATGAACTAAAAGGGATGAAGTTTATGCTAAATGAAGTAGCAGCAGATCAAATTGTAAAGATTAATAATTTATCAGAAATAGCAAAAATATTATTGTCAGCAGTGGCAGGAGCAGCAATACAACATTTAATTGATAATAATTGCGAGATAGATAGTATATTTGAAAACGGATATATTATTATAAATAAATAGCTTATAAATAAATTATAAATATGTGTTATGTGCGTCGAGCATGTATATTCATATTACCGTATACACGATAAAAAAACGTTAATACATAGGAGAAAAATATATGTTAAAAATATTAAAAGCGAATGAAGAATATGAAAATAATATAAAAAAATATACAAAAAAAGACGGAATACTAGCGTTAATATTATTTGCAATTATGATAATAATGTGTGTGCTTCAAGGAGTGTTATATAATAAGTTTAATTTTATAAAAGATAATATAAGGCTAGTTGGATGTTTATTCTATTTATTGCTGATAGTTATTTCTATTCTGTTTGTTAAATTAAGTAAACAAAAATTAGATACAATTGGTTTTAAGGGAAGATGGAAATTAAGTATTATAATTGGTGGAATACTGTCTTTAATCTATTTTTATAATAATTGTCTATCACATTTGATAAATGGAGAAAAATTAGTTTCAGTTATTGAAATAGTAAGTTTAATAATATTCTATTTTGCAGTATCTGCCAGTGAAGAAATTGTTTTTAGAGGCTATATAGGTACAAGATTAAATGGACTTATTAAAAATAAATATATTGTATTATTTATAACTGGAATATTGTTTATTGTAATGCATTTTCCGTACAGAATGATAGCATATGGAATGTGAATAAGTGATTTAACTATAAATAATATTAGATGGATTGTAGATGTATTTATATTTCATTTAATGTTAAGTTTTATTTATATGAAAACCAATTCTTTATGTGGATCAATTCTTCCTCATTGGGTATCTGATTTAGCATATAGTATTATTTTAAAGTAAAACGAAGGAGTAAATGCAAAATAGAATACATTTAAATTTAAAGGAGGAATATTATGGAAGAATTATTAGACACATATACAAGAGATGGAGAATATTTAGGAGTAAAGACAAGAGAGGAATGTCATGCTGATAAACCAGGCTTTTATCATAAACCAGCATGGACATGGGCATATAATTCTAAAGGACAGATATTAGTTCAAAAAAGATCAATGAATAAAAAAAGATTTCCTGGTTATTGGGATATGCCATGCGCAGGTCATGTTGATGCGGGAGAAACATCTAAAAATGGAGCAATAAGAGAAGCCAAAGAAGAAATAGGAATAAATGTAAGTGAAGATGAAATGCAGTTCGTATTTGAGTACATAGAAGACGATGCTTGGGAGATAGGTCAAGTTTTCTTTTTCAAATGTGATAAGGAAATAGATGAAATGACTCTTCAAGAAGAGGAAGTTGAAGAAGTGAAGTGGGTAAACTTTGAAGAATTTAAAAACTTATTGTATTCAGATAAGTGGGTGCCAATGGATAAGGAATATAAAGATTTGGTAGTTGAAAAATTTAAAGAGATTTTTTCAAAATAAAAATGATCATGATAGTGAGTATAATGTATTATCAATATACCACTTATAATAATGTTATAAGATATTGATGTCGAAAGATGTTGATATCTTTTTTATTTTTTGTTGAAAAATGTATTGTACATAAAATAAAAAAATGATATAATACAAACATAAGTTTGATACTAAAGCAAAAAACGTAGCTTGATATGTAGTAATAAAAGTGGTAAAAACTTAAATATAGAAATAGGAAGGTGTTTTTATGAAAAAACTAGAAGACTACATGTCAGGTGAATATGTAAAAATGAATGATTACAAAGCTTTCATTCCAAGCAAAATCAATTACAATTGGGGATGGGATGACACAAAGTTGGATAAGCTATTAGCAGAAGCTAATAGACAAATTGGAGAGTTAAATGCCTATTCTTTATTAATTCCCAATGTTGATTTATACATTAAAATGCACGTAAAAATTGAAGCTAATAAATCAAGTAGGATTGAGGGAACTAGAACAACATTAGAAGAAGATTTGTTAGATGTTACCGATATTAATCCAGAGAAAAGAGATGACTGGGAGGAAGTACAAAACTATGTTAAGGCAATAAATTATGGTACAGGTAAAATCAGCGAGGGGTTTCCTGTATGTACTAGATTGATTAGAGAAATGCATAAAGTATTGATGGAAGGTGTTCGTGGAGAGCGTAAAACACCTGGAGAATTTAGAACATCTCAAAACTGGATTGGTGGAAGAATGCCAAGTAGTGCTGTATATGTTCCACCACCACATACAGAAATAGCAGAATGTTTAAGTGATTTTGAAAAATTTATAAATAATCAGGAAATCGACACTCCTGATTTAGTAAAAATTGCAATATTACATTATCAATTTGAATCAATACATCCTTTTTTAGATGGTAATGGTAGAATTGGAAGATTACTAGTACCACTATATATTCAAAGTAAGGGGATGCTTGAAAAGTCGTGTTTATATATTTCTGATTATATTGAAAGAAACAAGGATACATACTATGATTTGCTTACAAGAGTTAGAACTCACAATGATATGATAGCATGGATTAAGTTTTTCTTAGAAGCGGTTATTGAAACATCAAAAACGGCAAAAGAAAAGTTTAAAAAAGTTGTAGAGTTTACTATGGAAATGAATAAAATTATTGTGAACCTACCGGTAAAATCAGAAAACGCAAAAAAAGTGATTGATGTTTTGTATAATGAACCAGTAATTAATAGAAAAAAACTAATGGAAATAACCAATATGAAATCATCAACGTTAAAGGATGCTGTAAATGCACTATTGAAAAATGGTATAATATTTGAAACAACAGGATATAGTAGAAATCAAGTATTTGCCTTTCAAAAATATATTGATTTGTTTTTAAAGCAAAATTTATAAAACGAAAAAAGCTATACAAAAATTTATAGGACAGAAAAATGAAAAAATCTGTCCTATGAAATTTTATAGGACGAAAAAAATGAAAAATTCGTCCTATAAAATTTCATAGAACGAAAAGAAGGCAAGAACCCAGGATGCATTAGCATTTATGACTCAGGCCTTAGCAAGATTCAAGTAACTATCCCGATTGAAGGCGTCCATATGGGCGCCTTCTTTCATGTTTGTTTATATGTTAAATAATTGGATTAATAAAGCTTTATGAGGTTGCAAATGAGTTGAAGTATGATATAATTCAATTAAATGATCAATTTAATTAAGGGAGCTAAAAATGAATAAAGAAATAATTATAAGAGATAAAATACATATAGTAAATATAATACTTCTTATTGCATTATTTATAATGTCTGTTACAGGATTTGTTGTTTTTGGGGATTCAAATGAAAACAAAATTATTGGAATAATTATCTGGGAAATATTATTTGCAGGTAGCTTTATATTACTTTTACCATATTTAACATTTAAAAGACCATATTTAAAGCTAAATTCTAATGGGATTTATTATAAAAGACCACAGGGTTTGGAATTGTATGGAAAAGAAAAGTTTATTGCATGGAATAGAATAGATGCAATTATAGATTCCGATAGTGTTTTTACAATAAAAGAAAAAGAAATACAAAAGAGTGAATTAAATGCAGAGTCTATATCTAAATTAGATAAATTTAGTGAGATTTCAACAGAAGACTTCGAAGCTGAAGCTGAATGGTTAGAAAATGGCATATATATTGTAACTAAAAAGGAAAAAGATTACGAGCCAGAAATATATGAAATTGGAAATTTTCTTAATAATCCACAAAGTAATATTGAAACAATAAAAAATATGTGGTGCAAATTTAATAATGTAATAGAAACGAAAAAAGATTCATAATTAAAAATAAATAGAAGAAAGGAGTTTAAATTATGGGCTTATTTAATAAAAATAAAAACAAGAATGATAAACAAGAAGAAATGAAGGATATTGTTCCAGGATGGGATGCTATCACAGCAGAAGCAGAAAGAATATATCCTGAACAAAAAAATCCAAAACACTATGGAGCATTAATCAAATGGAGATTTGGAGGACCGGATCCACTTGACGGAATAAGCATATATGATGGTGGAGATTATTGGCATTTTGTAACATATGGATTGTCAGAGCTTTATGAAAAAGAAAGTGAGAATAAAGAGTGGAGTGGCTATGGAATGGAGTTTACTTTTAAATTAAAAAAAGACAATTATGCAGATGAAGAAATGGAAATAAAGTGTATATGCGGTTTATTACAACAAATTGCAAGAATTACTTTTAAAAATGGAGAAATTTTCAATCCATTTGAGTATTTATATACAGGACAAACTGAAGGAATTGATTCAAGAAGAATTTCTAATATAACAGGATTTATAACAATTCCAGATACAAATTTTAAAACATTAAATACAGAAAATGGAAGGGTAGATTTTGTTGAATTTATTGGAGCAACAGATGCCGAGTTAAAAGCATTAAAAAATAAGGAATTAACAGTAAAAGAATTATATGAGAAAATTGGCTCTGATATTACAAGTTATAACAGAAAATCAGTTATATAAATACTATTCAACCATTGGTTGATACACAAAAATACCCCACTCAACCAATGGTATGTGTACTTTTCTGTGGTAATAGTTTACACTAAAATCAAAGGAGGAAATGATATGGATCAGATTAAAATTGGAAAGTTTATTGCAGAGCAAAGAAAGAAAAATAATTTAACACAGGCTCAATTGGCAGAAAAATTAAATATAACTGATAGAGCTATTTCTAAATGGGAAAATGGTAGAGCTATGCCTGATTCATCTTTAATGCTGGATTTATGCAGTGAACTAAAGATAAGTGTAAATGAGTTATTAAGTGGGGAGGTAATTGAAATGGATAATTATAATGAAAAATTAGAAAATAATTTAGTTGATATGGTAAAACAAAAAGAAGAAGCTGATAGAAAAATGTTGAGGTTAGAATGGGTTGTTGGATATATGTCATCAATAACATTCTTAATATCAATTTTTATAGCATCTTATGTAGCAATGCCAAAATGGCTTGTAGTATTGTTAATTGCTTTTGGTGCAGTAACATTTGCTATTGGTGTGTTTAATTGCCTTAAAATTGAACAAACAGCAGGATATTACGAATGTGCAAAATGTCATCACAAATATGTTCCAACATATTCGAGTGTTTTATGGTCTATGCACAGGAATAGAACAAGATATATGAAATGTCCAAAATGTAATGAAAAAAGTTGGCAAAAGAAGGTAATTAGTAAATAGTATTGAAATATATAAAAAGATATTGATGTTGAAATATGTCGATATCTTTTTTTGCCTGATATATTGTGTAAAATTTAAATTAAATGATATAATCCATTTAGAAAAAATGACAGCATGATTATAAAAACATAATATAGAAAGGAAGGTACATATGAAAAGATTTTTAAGTAAGATTATAGCTATTGTAATTATATTTCTAGTATCATTAAGTTGTACAGGAGTATTGGCAGCTCCACCTGAACCACCAAGTGGAGAAATGCCAAGCTCAAACGGAGGCACACCTCCAGACAAGCCGGATGGTGAAGGTATGCCAGCAGGAGAAAATAATAGTTCAAGTGTTACACATACAGGTGCAACAGAGATTTCGATAGATACTACAAAAAGTGAAAGCACATATGCTTCAACTACTGGTTCACAAAATGCATTATTAGTAACAGGAGGAACTTCAACTTTAACAAATCCGACAATAACCAAATCTGGAGATTCTGATGGGGATAATTCAGATTTTTATGGAACAAATGCAGCAGTTTTAGTAAAAGAGGGAACATTAAATATTAATGGAGGGACTGTAACAACAAATGGTTCACACGCAAATGGTATATTTGCATATTCAAATGGAACAGTTAATGTTACAGATACTACGATAAAAACTTCAAGCAATAATTCAGGTGCAGTAATGGTAACAGGTGGAGGAACATTAACTGCAAATAATGTAACTGCAGAAACTGATGGAAATTCATCAGCACCAATAAGAAGTGATAGAGGTGGAGGAACTTTAACTATAAACGGAGGGAAATATACTGCAAATGGTGTTGGATCACCTGCGATATATTCAACAGCTAATATAACAGTAAACAATGCAAGCTTAGTATCTACATCATCAGAAGGAGCTGTTGTAGAAGGAAAAAATTCTATCACATTAAACAATACTATATTAACAGATACTAATACTTCTTTAAATGGAAATTCAGAAACATATAAAAACATATTTTTATATCAATCAATGTCTGGTGATGCAGATGTAGGAAATTCATCTTTTACAGCAAAAGATTCTACAATTACAACTAATAAAGGTGATACAATATTTGTAACAAATACAACATCGACAATATCACTTACAAATAATAAAATAATAAACAATGACTCAACAGGAGCATTTTTAAGAGTACAATCAGGTAAATGGGGAACATCAGGTTCAAATGGCGGAGATGTAACTTTGAATGCATCTAATCAAGTAATTGATGGAAATATTTATGTTGACAATATTTCAACGGTAGATATGAGTCTATCAAATAATAGTTCTTATACAGGAATATTAAATGGTGAAAAAACAGCTAAAACTTTATCTGTTACATTAGATAGTACTTCAACGCTTACATTAACAGGAGATTCTTACATATCAACTTTAAATAATGCTGTTTCAGATAACAGTAATATTAATTTAAATGGACATACATTATATATAGGAGAAACCTCATTAACTTCTACTGATTATAAAGATACAAATAATAATCAAAACAACGAAACTGTTAATTCTAAAGATGATGAAGAAAGCACACAAAAAGATAAATCTATAAAAATAAGAAATGCTGTAATAACAGTAATTGTAGCTACGGTTGTTATGATAGGGGCAGTTGTGTTTATTGTAAATAAGAGAAAGAGAAAATAAAGATAAATTGACATAATTTGGCAAATATGTTAAAATGTTCACTAAGATAGTGCAAACGGCCTATCAGTAGATACTTTAATAATCGTATAGGAGGAATTTTTTATGCGGACTTTACAAAATGTACCACCAGAAGAACTGACTAAAAAGGCAGAATTGGCGCTTGCAAAGTTAAAAAATGCACTGCAAGACGAAATTAGACCGTTTATCAGTTACTGGAAGCCCAACGGAAAACATAGCTGTTATATTGCTTGGTTGTCTAAAGATGCTACTGAGAATCTTGACGAAGACGAAGGCTTTTATGGAACCGAGGATGGACTTTATCTCATTGAAACTTGCGAGGATGAAATGTCATTGTGTATCTTTTTTCCACAATCTACGGGAGCATATATGAAGTTCTTTAGTGCAATGGAAGATTTATACAATGATAATGAAAATGTTTATTATGAAACAATTCCTGGCTGTATAGATGTTTCATTTGATGGTGAAAATGAGGTTGAACTTGCTTTTACGATGAACCTCGGAGATCTTGATAATTGCGGGAAAAAAGGATATAAATCCGCAAAAACAATTGCAGAAGATATGGTTAATCTGCTTTCAGCATCTGCTAATTTTGAGAAGATTTCTTATTATGAGTGTGATGATGAGGATCGGGTAGGGTACAGTCCAAAACTTTCTAACTACTATGTAGGAGTTAAAGTTATTTATACGTTAAGTTAAAACAAGAAAGAAGATGTCAGATAAATTTCTGATGTCTTCTTTGCATTTAATGGTTGAAAACAAAAATTAAGTATTATATAATCAACTTAACAATTTGCAGGAGGTATTGAATTTATGAGAAGACCAATAACAACATTATTTATGTTAGAATCATTAGATGGAAAAATAAGTAGTGGAAGCAGTGATAATTTAGATGTAGATAAAGATTTTTGCAGAATTGATGGTGTAAAAGAGGGATTACATCAATATTATGAATTAGAACAAGATACAGATATATATTCTCTAAATACTGGAAGAGTAATGGCAAAGATTGGAGTAAATGATAGAACAGAGTATCCTGAAAAAATGGACGCTATCACGTTTGTTATAATTGACAATAAACCACATTTAAACGAAAAAGGAATTGACTATTTATGCCATTGGGTAGGTAGATTGTTATTAGTTACAACAAACAAAGAGCATATAGCTTTTGATTTGAAAGAAAAATATGATAATTTAGAGATAATGTATTATGAAACATTAGATTTAGTAAAATTATTAGAAGATCTATATAGCAAATATAATGTAGAGAGATTAACAATTCAATCTGGAGGAACATTAAATAGTGAATTTGTTAGAAATAAATTAATAGATTTTGTTAATATTGTTATAGCTCCAATAATAGTTGGAGGAAAAGATGTTGCTACATTAGTAGATGGTGAGTCTATAACTGATGAAAGTGAATTAAATAAACTAATGCCTTTAAGATTATTAGAATGTATTAAATTGGAAGATTCTTATATTCAATTGAAATATGAGGCAATAAAATGATTAAGGAGGAAAAAATGAAAGAGATTGATAAAATTGCATTTATGTATTTAAAAGATGGGAAAATATTAAGTACTTTATCTAAAGGAAAAGATACATATTATATTCCCGGAGGAAAAAGAGAAGGAAATGAAACAGATGAGGAAACTCTAATTAGAGAATGTAAAGAGGAATTAACCATTGATATAAAAAAAGATACCATAAAATATTATGGAACATTTGAGGCTCAAGCACATGGAAAAGCTGAAGGCGTTATTGTGAAAATGACATGCTATATGGCTGAATTTGATGGAGAACTTAAACCAGATTCAGAAATACAAGAAATGATTTGGCTAGATTATAGTAACTTAAATGTTAAAATCTCTCCTGTAGATCAATTGATATTTAAAGATTTATATGAAAAGAATTTAATTAATTAGAAGGATGGTAAGTAGAATATGAATATTTATGCAATGCGACATGGATTTACTAGAATGAATAAAGAAAAACTATATAATGGACAAGTGGATGAGGATATAAATGAAGAAGGAATTGAGCAAGCAAAAGCTGCTAGAGAAACAGTAAAAAATATGGATTTTGATGTCATTTATTGTTCACCACTTTTACGTGCAAGACATACTTGCGAAATTGTAAATTGTAATAATGTTCCAGTTATATATGATGATAGATTAAAGGAAAGAACATTAGGTGAATTAGATGGAAAAGATTTACCCAAAGAAGGATTATCTATGGAAGACTTCTACAGTTATTCTTATAAACCGGATATAGAAGGATATGAAGATTTTCCTACTTTGTTTTCAAGAGTTCATCCATTTATTGACGAATTAAAAACAAAAGAATATAAGAATGTTTTAATTATAGCTCATGGTGGAATTCTAAGATCAATTTATTATTATTTTAATGAAATACCAGAAGATGGCAATTTATTATCAAAATATAAATCTTCGAAAAATTGTCAAATGGATCATTATGAAATTTAAACATTCAAAAGGAGTTAGAAGATGAAACAAGATATGATTAAATTGGTAAAAATTACAAATGAAAACTTAGAATTAGCTTGTAAAATTCAAAATGAAATTTTTCCAGAAGAAGATGCTAGAGAAAACTTTATAGAGCAAATTAACAAAAATCCGTATAGAAAAGAAATGGATTATTATATAGTTTATGCAGAAAATATTCCAATTGGAGTAACAGGAATCTATTCATATAATGAATATCCGGATGATGCTTGGCTTGGATGGTTTGGAATATTAGAAGCTTATAGACAAAAAGGCTATGGTGGAATAGTTTTAGATATTACTATGGAATTAGCACGAAAAAAAGGATATAAAAACTTTAGAATATATACTGATGAATATGCAAAATCTGCACATAAACTATATGAATCTAGAAACATGATAAAAGAGCTTTATGATAATCCGGATGACAAAGATGAATATTTTATTGCAGATATTTATATTTATTCAATTAGTTTAGTAGATGAACCAATTGATTTATGGGATAATAAGCTTTTAGGGTTAAAGGAGCAAGGAGAGAAAGAGAATCTTTATAAATAATATAAAAGGAGATAATTATGAATATTGAGTTAATTGCGCAAAATGCTATTAAAATAAATACAGAGAATGGAAGGGTTATTTATATTGATCCATTTAAGTTAGAAGAAACATTAAATGATGCTGATTTAATATTTATTACACATGCACATTATGATCATTTTTCACCAGAAGATATATTAAAAATAAAAAATGAAAATACAAAAATAGTAATAACAAAAGACTTATTTGAAAAAGCAATTAAATGTGGATTTAAAGAGAATAATATTTTAATTGTATTGCCAAATAATGAATATAATTTTGCTGGATTTGTGTTTAAAACTATACCAGCATATAATACAAATAAAGAATTTCATAAGAGAGAATATGACTGGGTTAGCTATATAGTAGAGATAGATAATGATATTGTTTATGTTGCTGGTGATACAGACATAACAGATGAAGCATTTAATGTAAAATGTGATATAGCTTTGGTTCCAGTTGGTGGAACATATACAATGACAGCGGAAGAAGCGGCTAAGCTTATAGGACAAATACAACCTAGAAAATTTGCAATACCAACACATTATCAAACAGTAGTGGGATCTGTAGAAGATGCGAAGAAATTTAAAAAATTGTTAGAAGGAAAAATTGAAGTAAATATTTTAATGTGATAAAGGAGATGGAAAAAGTAATCGTTATTGAATACAAAAAACAAGAAATAGCATATAATTGTATTTAGAAAGGAGAATAAATTATGAAAAAAGTTTTATTCGAAGGCTGTGGAACAGCAATTGTAACACCATTTAATGAAAATGGAGTGAATTTTGAAGAATTCAAAAAACTATTGGAAAATCAAATTGAAAATGATGTTGATGCAATTATTGTTTGTGGAACAACAGGAGAAGCGGCAACAATGACAAAAGAGGAAAAGAAAGAAACAATTAAGTTTGTGGTTGATGTTGTAAATAAAAGAACAAAAGTAATTGCAGGAACAGGAAGCAATAATACATTAGATGCTATAGAAATGTCTAAATATGCAGAAAGCGTTGGCGCAGATGGTCTTTTAATTGTCACACCATATTACAATAAAACAACACAAAAAGGCTTAATAGCGCATTATACAGAAATTGCAAAAGCAGTAAGTATTCCAATTATTTTATATAATGTACCTTCAAGAACAGGAGTTAATATTTTACCAGAAACATGTTTAACACTTTCAAAAATTGAAAACATTGTAGCTATAAAAGAAGCAAGTGGAAATATTTCGCAAGTTGCAAAAATAGCAAATTTATGTGGAGATAATTTATCAATTTATTCAGGAAATGATGATCAGATAATTCCAGTATTATCATTGGGAGGAAAGGGCGTTATTTCAGTTTTATCAAATGTTATGCCAAAATATACACATGATATGGTAAGAAAATATTTAGACGGTCAAGTTACAGAAGCATGCCAAATGCAATTAAATGTGCTAGATTTAATTGAAAGCTTATTTGCTGAAGTTAATCCTATACCAGTGAAATATGCATTAAATTTAATGGGATATAATTATGGAATTCCACGATTACCATTAATTGAATTATCAAATGAAAATAAAGAAAAAATGAAAAATGTTATGAATAAACATAGTTTAATTTAAATGAAACAAATAAAGAATTTTTTAGAAATAATAATATTTAGGAAGTGATGAACCAATGTTTTTTGCTAAGCCAGGGGTATATAAGCCATGTGGAATGTACAATTATAAGCATTTATTTTTATTTGTAGCTACAGCTATATTAATAGCATGTGCTGTAAAAAATACTAAAATAGAGAAAAAGGAACAAGTAAAGAAAATTATACAAAAATCTACATTGATAGTATGGGTGTTGGAAATAGCCAAAATATTTTTCTTAATTTCTATCGGAGAAGGTAAAAATATTAATAAAATAATTCCTCTTTATTATTGTAGCTTACTTTTGTATTCTGGCTTGTTTAGTTCTGTAGGAAAGGGATTTATAAAAAAAGCTGGTGATGTATTTTTAGCAACAGGAGGGATTGTTGGTGGCCTAACATTTTTAGTATTTCCAACAACATCACTTCCGGAATATCCAATGCTGCATTTTATAAGCTTACATAGTTTCTTTTTCCATGGAACAATGGTTTATTTATGTATAATTATAAATAAATTTAAGTACATTGAATTAAAATTTTCAGATATTACCTATTATGCAGGTTTGATTTTTATTATATGTCTTGGAGCTTATGTTGTTAACTTAAAATTTGGAAGTAATTTGATGTTTATCTCACAAGATTTTCCAAGTAATCCGGTATCAATTTTGTATAATTGGGCTGGAAAAATGTTTACTCCTATTATGATTTTATTACAGATGATTGTGCCATTTGTAGGAGTTTATGGAATAATGAGATTGAAAAATCGATATGGCATAATTCAGTCCAGGTAGTTACAATAGTAAATACAATAAAAATAAATAGATGAAAAATATCTCTCAGTATTATTAATACTGAGAGATATTTTTTTGAGTTAATAATCAGAAAAATTAGATTCTACGAGGCTTACCAACTTTTTTACAGCTTCGATTTCATCTGAACCCTGCGCTATGACTTCAATCTCATTGTCGGCATAAATTGCCAGAGACAGTAAACCAAGATAACTTTTGCCATTAGCAAGTACACCATTATGTTTTACATGTATGCAAGATTTGAATTTTGAAGCTGTTTCTACGAAAATGGTTGCAGGTCTTGCATTAAGTCCGCTGTTGTTCTTCACTAATACTTTTTCTGAATACATAATTTCCTCCTTTGAGAATTCTCAAAATGTCATTTTGGTGTAACTCTATAAAACAATGACAGTAATTTAATAGAGTTTTGCGGAGATAAGGAGTTATGCTGAAATATTAGATGTAAAACTCATCCGATATTTTTTGTCGAATTTTCGACTTTTCTGTATTATATCATATGTGTTTTATAAATCAAGATGTGAATAAATTTTTATAATGTGAAATTATTTTCATATTTCTATTGACAATATAATATTAAACTTAATATAATAAGTCTGGTATAAAAATTAAAGGAGGTTTTATAATGAAAATAGTATATACATCAAGAACAGGAAATGTTCAATCTGTGATTGAAAAGTTAGGAGTTGCAGATGCAATAAAAATAGGTGAAGGAGTAGATAAAATATCAGAAGATTATATTTTACTTACATACACAGATGGATATGGTGAAGTTCCAATGGAAGTTGAAGAATTTCTAAAGAATAATTCTGAACATATGAAAGGCGTTATAGTAAGTGGAAATACTGGATATGGTGAAGCTTATTGTGGTGCAGGAAACGTTATTAATGAACAATATAATGTTCCATTTTTATATAAGTTTGAAGAAGGTGGAACCGATGAGGATGTAGAAAAAATAAAGGAACTTATAAAATAAATATTAGGAGGGATATACATGATTAAACTAGTATTGGTTAGACATGGACAAAGTGTTTGGAATTTAGAAAATAAATTTACAGGATGGACAGACGTTGAATTATCTCAAAAAGGAATTCAAGAAGCAAAAGAAGCCGGAAAAGCTTTAAAAGAAAAAGGATTTGAATTTGATGTTGCATATTCTTCTGTGCTAAAAAGAGCCAACGATACGCTAAGCTATATTTTAGAAGAAATGGGAGAAACAAATATTCCGGTAAAGAAGAATTGGAGATTGAATGAAAGACATTATGGAGCATTACAAGGATTGAATAAAGATGAAACAAGAGAAAAATATGGTGCTGATCAAGTTTTATTATGGAGAAGAAGTACAGATGTAAAGCCACCAGAGTTATCAGAAGATGATGAAAGATATCCTGGAAATGATTCTAAATATAAAGATTTAAATAAAGAACAATTACCTAAAACAGAAAATTTAATAGATACTATCAAAAGAGTTATAGAATACTGGAATTCTGACATAAAAAAAGATTTACTAGATGGAAAAAGAGTTATAATTGCTGCACACGGCAATAGTTTAAGAGGCTTAATTAAGTATTTAGATAACTTAACTGATGAAGAAATTATTAAATGTGAAATTCAAACTGGAAATCCAATTTGTTATGAATTAGATGATGACTTAAAACCAATTAGACATTATTATGTTAAAGAAAATTAAATTATAAGTTGAAGACATTTTAAATATGTGAGTATATTCTGCAAAATTATATGAACACATATTTAAATGTCCTCAACTTTTTTATTGCAATAATTCATATTTTTTGGTATTATATATAAAGTAAAATATAAAAGTGAGAGGAAAGAAGTAACATGACAAGTAAACAAAGAGCATACTTAAGAGGAGTTGCCAATAAAATAGAACCAATATTTCAAGTTGGAAAAGGCGGAATAACAGAGAATTTAATAACTCAGTTATCTGATGCATTGGAAGCAAGAGAATTGATAAAAATTACAGTATTAAAAAATGCGCCAGATTACGCAAAAGATTTAGCAAATGAAATTGCTGAAGGGACTAATTCTGAAGTAATTCAAGTTATTGGAAACAAAATAACTTTATTCAGAAAAAGAAAAGAAAAATCTAGATTTGATAATTTATAAAAGAAAGAACCACCTGAAATTCAGGTGGTTTTTAATTAATTGGCTAACCAATTAAGAAGCTGTTCGATTTTGTTTTGGGTCAAGTTATGTGCAGCGTCGATAAAAAAAGCGTCATCAATAGTATCATTTGGATATTTTTTTTCAAGAAGTTGTACATAATTATCATCGCTTTTACTATTGTCGATTTTTTTAACAATTTCAAGTGCACATTTTTCGAAATCTTGTTCAAAATATTTTATTGCATATTCATCGAAAAGTCTTAAACAATTTGATTTGCCTTTACGGTCTTTCTTTTCTTGGATGTACCGGCATTCGTAAATTAAAAGTTGGATAGCTTCACTATGTGTAAATTTACTCATTTGAGATGCCTCCTATTAAAATTCTATAACTATATTATACTACAATTTACATAAAAAGGCAAATTTATGTTTATAAAGCCATTTTAATAGTAACACGAATAAATAAAAATTAATTATTGTTAAATTATTGACTTTTTTTATTCCAATATGTTATAAAATACATATGATAGATTTAAAAAAAACACCCCAAAGGGCTTTTTATTTTAAATCTATTTTTTTTATTTTAAGTTCTTAAGTATAAGCTCAAAGTAATCAGAGCTTAATCTTAGTAAAGTCTTATGTATGGGTGGAAATAAGGAAAGGTGTGAAGATAGCAGATGAAGACGAAGTATATTTTTATAACAGGTGGAGTAGTATCAGGTTTAGGAAAGGGAATTACAGCAGCATCTTTAGGAAGGTTATTAAAAAACAGAGGGTACAAAGTCACAGCACAAAAATTTGATCCATACATAAACGTAGACCCAGGAACAATGAATCCTCATGAGCATGGAGAAGTGTTTGTAACAGAAGATGGAGCTGAAACAGATTTGGATTTAGGACATTATGAAAGGTTTATTGATGAAAATTTATCAAAGAATAGCAGTATTACAACAGGAAGAATTTATTCAGAAGTAATAGAAAAAGAAAGAAGAGGAGATTATTTAGGAAAGACAGTTCAGGTAATACCACATATTACAAACCAAATTAAAGAAAAGGTATATAAATTTGCTGATTCAGAAGTTGATATTGTAATTACTGAAATTGGAGGAACTGTAGGAGATATTGAAAGCTTACCATTTTTAGAAGCAATAAGACAGGTTGGAATAGAACAAAGTGATGAAGATGTCATATATATTCATGTAACATTACTTCCATATATTTCAGGTTCTAATGAATTAAAATCTAAACCAACTCAACATTCAGTAAAAGAATTGCAAGGTTTAGGAATTAAACCAGATATTTTGGTATGTCGTTCAGATGGAAGTATTCCAGATGGAATGAAAGAGAAAATGGCTTTATTTTGTAATGTAAAAAAACAAAACATAATTGAAAATAAAACAGTACAAGATTTATATGAAGTGCCATTAATGTTAGAAGATGAAGGATTAGCTAATGTAGTATGTGAAAAATTACGTCTAGAAAACAAAGAACCTAAGAATTCTGAATGGAAAAAAATGATTGATAGAATAAAAAGTCTTGAAGATAAAAAAGTTAATGTTGCAATAGTTGGTAAATATGTTGAGTTAGAAGATTCGTATTTATCAGTAATAGAAAGTTTAAAACATGGAGGTTTTGCAAATAATACAAAGGTTAATATTGAATTAGTCGATTCAGAAAAGATTAATTCTGCAAATGTTAAAGAAATCCTAGGAAAATATAATGGAATATTAGTTCCTGGGGGATTCGGAAACAGAGGAATAAATGGTAAAATAGAAACAATAAAATATGCAAGAGAAAACAATGTTCCATTTTTAGGTATTTGTTTAGGAATGCAATTATCTGTTATTGAGTTTGCAAGAAACGTAGCGAAAATAGAAGATGCAAATTCTGCTGAATTTGATGGAAATTGCAAAAATCCGGTAATACACATAATGGACAATCAAA
The DNA here is from genome assembly GCA_017528375.1 of Clostridia bacterium. Classification (GTDB taxonomy): domain Bacteria; phylum Bacillota; class Clostridia; order TANB77; family CAG-508; genus CAG-492. The sequence goes on from JAFXOY010000175.1 coordinate 16,594, forward strand.
AAGGAATTTCAAAAAAAGGTGGAACAATGCGATTAGGAGCATATCCTTGTAAAATAAAACATGATACATTAGCATATAAAATATATAATCAGGATATGATTTTAGAAAGACACAGACATAGATTTGAATTTAATAATGAGTATAAGGAAATTTTAGAGAAAAATGGACTGATTTGTTCTGGAACATCACCAGATGGAAGTTTGGTGGAAATTGTCGAAATACCTAATAATAAGTTTTTTATTGCCGGACAATTTCATCCAGAGTTTAAGTCAAGGCCAGATAAGCCAGCACCATTGTTTAGGGAGTTTATTAAGGCAATTATTTAAAACTTATAAAATACATAAACTGCACAAAAATATTGTTGTATAATTATAATGCTTGTTATAAAATAAAATTAAATTTATTACAGGAGGTATATTAGTATGAATTGGTTTGGAGATAAAAAAGAAAGTTATAAAGATAAGAAAAGTTTAATTATATACTTTTCAAGAGCAGATGAAAATTATGCAGTAGGATATATTGATAAAGGAAATACTGAAATTATAGCGGAATATGTACAAGAATTAACAAATGCTGATATGTTTAAAGTAGAGCCACTTGTACCATATTCTAAAGATTATATGACATGTATTGAAGAAGCCAAACACAGAATTGGAAATGCACCAATTAAAGAAGAAATAGGAGATATATCTTTATATGATGTTATTTATATAATGTCACCAATTTACTGGGGAACATATGCACCGGAAATGGAAACAGCACTTAAAGATGTTGATTTTACAGGTAAAACAATTAGAATTATAACAACACATGAAGGTTCAGGCTTAGCAAATGTTCCAAATGATGTTAAGAAAATTTGTAAAGGAGCAGTTGTATTAGATGACGCAATTGCGATAAGAGGAAGCCAAGTAAATTCAGCAAAAGGTAAGATTGAAAGTTGGATATAGAAATTAAAAGATAATAAACTTATGAGGAGGAATATAAAAATGGAATATTTTAAATTAAATGATGGAAACAAAATTCCTGCAATGGGAATTGGAACTTTTTTATTAACACCAGATCAAGCAGAAGAATCTGTTTATAATGCATTAAAAGATGGATACGAATTAATTGATACAGCCAATGCTTATGTAAATGAAAAAGCAGTAGGCAGAGGAATAAGAAGAGCAATAGATGATGGAATTACAACAAGAGAAAAAATATATTTAGAAACAAAAATATGGCCAAGTTTTTATGAAGATGAAAACGCAGTCGACAAAACTATAGAAAGACTAGGCGTAGATTATATAGATATGCTTATTCTACACCAACCAGCAGGGAATTATGTTGCAGGTTACAAAATGTTGGAGAAAGCTAAAAAAGAAGGAAAGGTAAAATCTATAGGTATTTCTAATTTTAGTATAGAACAAATAAAAGATTTACTTTCTAAAACGGAAATTGTGCCAAGCTTAATTCAAGTGGAAGCTCATCCATACTATCCACAAACTGAATTAAAAGAATTTTTGGCTCAATATAATATAGTATTACAAGCCTGGTATCCATTGGGGGGTAAAGGGAATGATTCGGTTTTAAGTGAAGAAGCTTTTGCTAAATTAGGAGAAAAAAATGGAAAATCTGCAGCACAAGCAATATTAAGATGGCATGTTCAAGAAAGAAACATAGTTATTCCTGGCTCAAGCAATCCAGAACATATTAGACAAAATATTGATATATTTGATTTTGAATTATCAGATGAAGATATGAAAGAAGTAGAAAAATTAAATAAAAATACGCCATTTTATATTTCTACGCAAGATAAATTAGATGGTTATGCTAAATGGGTTCCAGATGTTGATGGACAAAAATAAATTCGAAGGAAAGATAATATGGTATCATAAAAACATCAAGAATAAAAATACCAAAATTATAAAATAATACAAATGAGGAGGAATGTAAAATGGAAAGAAAAGTTAAAGTAGCGCAGTTTGGGACAGGTAAAATGTCTGTTTACACAATGAGATATGTGTATGA
>JAFXOY010000176.1 GCA_017528375.1 Clostridia bacterium
CCCAATCCCCAATCCCCATTTTTTTGTTTGAATATAAATAATTATTTAAAAGAATATTATATTAATTATATCTTATTTTTTTTATTATTAAAATAATTAATCATCATTTAATTTTAATTTTTCATATAATTTCAAAAATGAATTTCCTTAAAAAAAGAGAAATATCTCAAGGAGGAACTAAATACTTTCAAAACAGAAATCCAGAAGATGCAGAGTTACAGGAAGGTCTAAATTCTCTCAAAATAGATAAACAAAGAGATGCCATGAAGCAAATAATCGCTTCAATGACAATAGGAAAAGATGTTTCAAAATTATTCCCAGATGTAGTCAAGATAATCCGTACTAAAAATATAGAATTAAAAAAATTAGTCTACTTATATTTAATCAATTACGCAAAAATAAAGCCAGATCTAATTTTGTTGGCGGTTGCAGCATTTCATTCAGATGCCAAAGAAGGAGCTACTCCTCTTATAAGAGGATTAGCCATACGTACAATGGGATGTATCCAAGTACCAGAAGTGGTATCCTATTTAGGAGAAACTCTTACTTATTGTTTCAAAGACAAGGATCCATATGTTAGAAAAATTGCGGCTTTATGTGTTCCAAAATTATATCTAACATCTCCTCAATTAGTAAGAGAAAAAGATTTTTTGAACACTTTGCATGATTGCTTAAAAGATGAAAATCCAGTTGTCGTCGCAAATTCAATGCAAGCTTTGAACGAGATTAGTGTCTTAAGTGGCGCTAATCAACTCAAATTAAAATCAAAATATTTAAGACATATTTTAGACTCATTATCAAAAGCCAGTGAATGGGGACAAGTAGCTATCTTAGATGCTCTTATTTTATATAATCCAAAAAAAGCTTCACATGCCGAAGAAGTCATTGAAGGAGTCTTACCAAGATTAAGTCATGCCAATCCAGGTGTAGTTATGAGTGCTATCAAAGTCATATTAAAATTCATGGATCAAATAGATAACATCGATAAAGTTAGAAATTATTGTAAAAAATTATCTAATAGTCTCATGTCTGTTTTAATGAGCTATCCAGAAATCCAATATGTTTTGCTCAGATCATTACATGCCATAGTTCAAAAAAGGCCGATGCTTTTAGATAAAGACTTCAAATACTTTTTCGTTCAATATAACGATCCTATATATGTAAAACTTGAAAAAGTAGATATCTTATATAAACTATGCGACAATAAAAATTTCGAAGTTATCATAAAAGAATTCACTTCTTATGCTTTAACAGAAACTAATTCGGAACTTATTCATAAAAGTGTTAAATATATAGGATGTGTAGGATATAAATTCGAAAAGAGTTTAGATATATGTGTAGAATCTTTAGGTAAAATTATAGACAATAACAATGACGAAGCTATTTCAGAAAGTATAATTGTTTCTAGGGATTTGATGAGGAAATATAAAGGAAGAGCTTTAGAATTAATTAATAAATTAAGTGTAGAGTTAATTAATTCTTTATCTGATCAAAATGCCAAAAGTGCTGCCTTATATATTTTAGGAGATTTTTGTACGATGATTCCAAAAAGTACAGAAATGATTACATATTTTGTTGATAATTTCTCCAATGTAGAATATTCTTCAAAAGTCAAATTACAAATATTGAATGCAGGAGTCAAAAACTTTGTTAATAAACCTGACGAAAGTGAAGAAATAGTAAAATTATGTTTACAAAAAGGAGCAGAAGAAAGTGAAAATCCAGATATAAGAGACAGAGCATATATTTACTGGAGGTTATTAGAAGTAGACCCAGATATAGCCAAAGATATGATGGTGAGCGAAAAACCACCATTTGATTTTACAGATGAAGATGATTTAGAACCAGATGTTGTCGATGATATGATTTGCAATATGACAAATGTTAGTGC
>JAFXOY010000177.1 GCA_017528375.1 Clostridia bacterium
TGTTAAACCAACATAAATGTAAAATTTGTAATTATTCTGTTACTATTAAGACTTGAAAAATTTTCCTCTTTAAAATAACCACATTCCTTTTAAAATCAATATTTTATTCATAATTTTTTATTTGTTCGAAATATCAAAATAGTGCGATATAGTTTGAGCCGAGATTTGTTTGCTTTCTCGGCTCAAGTTGTCTTATTTCGTTTATAAATTACTTTAAGTTTTTAACCATTCTAGTAGCAATTATGATTGCTTGTTCTCTTGTAGCATTAGCATAGCCTACTGCTTCTTCTGCTGATGTTACATTCTTTGGAGCAAATTTATTATCTCCAACTCCATTGATAATACCATTAGCATTCATAAAATATACACTATCTTTTGCCCAAGATGAAATTTTGTCATCATCAACAAATGTATTTGATTTAGTATATTCTAATGGATATTTACTATCTTCTGCTATTGTCCAACCATCAATAGTTGCTTTCTTATATGTTCTTGTTAGCATTGTTGCAGCTTGTTCTCTATTTAACAATAAATTAGGTTCAAAAGTTGTATCAGATGTACCTGTCGTTATTCCTAAAGCATATGCTTTTAATACTTCTGGATTTGTTGTATCTTTGAAAGGATTTTTTGTAGCAGGTGTTGCTTTCTTTCCTGTTAATGCTTCATAAGCCTTTACTGAAACTGCTGCAAATTCTTCTCTAGTGATAGATTTTGTTAAATCTCCGTTTTTTAAACTGTCTGGAATTAAGTTTAATTTATTTGCTTCTGCAAGTTCATTTTGAGCCCAAGTTGATGCTTGAAAATCTGCTTTTTCATTTAACACTAATTCATTAGAAAAGTCACTCACACGGGGAGTTCCATCTGCTGTAGCACCATTAAAGTATGCTCTTGCTTTTACATTTGAATCAACATGAAGTTCAGATAAATACTCCGTTTCAAATATACCATTCCAATTATCATCATTTTGGTCATAGTTTGGAGAATAGCCCAAACCTGATTCTTCCCATTCGCCACCATCAATTGAATATTGAAGCATGATGTTTCCAATATATCCTGCTTGATTAAGCCCTAATTCATGATTTTCAAAATAATCAATAGCATTTTTAACATTAGCTGGAGTTTGCACTGTTACTTCTAACCAAACATTACTCTCATTATCATTATGAATTTCTAGTTTAGAAATAATAGGTGCTGTTCTTAAATCATTATCACTAGGAGCATTTGCAGCAAAAACTGATGACATAGCAAATATCATCATACACAATACTAATAAACTTACTATAACTTTTTTCATAAAAGTTCCTCCTCTTTTTTATTTGTTTAAGAGGAAGAATCATTTTCTTCTTAACAGATTTTGCCAAATCCCCTTAAATCAATATTCTTACTATAAAATATATCATATCAAATAATATAACCTATTACAATAAAAATTTAAAACATAATATCAAAATAATAAGAGCAAATAAAACAAAATAAAATAAGCTATCTATTAACTAAATTTTTTTCTTTAAGTTTCTTAACCAACAATAAACAAAAATGATAGAATAAACTATTACCAAAGATAAAATGAATTGATATTTTATTGATAAATTAAAATGTGGATAAATAACAAATTGGAGTAAATTCATCACAAAAATGTGATACAAGAATATGTAGAATGTATGTGGATTAATAAAATCAATCACCTGTTCAATTTTTTTACTCTTATTCTTTAAGCATAAATTATAGATTACTATACAGGCAAGAGATACATACAAAACTTGTCCAATTCCACTATATCTATACCAATAATCTCCTAAGCTCATTTTATAGCAAAGATAAATATGGACTAGAGTAACTGGAACAATTCCAATCGCATATACCCAAAATGGTTGTATTTCTTTTTTAGTGCAATATTTTGCAACAAACATTCCAAGTATAAAATAGAAAATATAAGTTCCAAAAAATCTATCAGAATATTCAAAAAACACAAATTGATTAAAGATAATTGTGCTAACAAATGATAGTACCAATATTATTTTATCAAGCTTTCCAAACAATTTATGTAAAAGTGGAAAAAGTAAATAAAATTGTATAGCAATAATAATGTAATAAAAATGAGCCACCAAAGTGCCTAACAATAAACTCGGAAAAAATTCATTCCACTCTATAAGATTTTCGAAAATGTAAAATAAAAAGTAAACCACAAATGCTATTAAGTATGGAATTACAATTTTTTTCACTCTTCCTATATAAAAGTTTTTCAAATCAATTTTGTTATCATTATATTTATTATAAAGTTTAAAACCACTCAAAAATACGAAAGCTGGAACAGCAAATGTAAGGAACTTATTTATAATAAACATTATAAAATACCAAAAGCTGTCGTGCCTTAATAAGGTTACAGGATTTGATGTCAAGTGAATAGTAACAACGCTAAAACACATCAAAACGTTCATCAAACTTATTTCTTTTAGTTTCAAAAAGACCACTCCTCAAAGTCAAATAATTTCAACAACTTGTTCGCAATATTACTAATAATCAGAACAAGTTGATATTACTCTTTTTCAAGAATATCTAATATCCTTCCATACTCTTGAATTGTCTTACTGATTGCTCCATTTTTCGAGCTTTGACTCATTATATAGTCTCCAACTTGTACTGCAAAATGATTTAA
>JAFXOY010000178.1 GCA_017528375.1 Clostridia bacterium
TCCCCAATCCCCAATCCCCAATCCCCAAATACCCAATCCCCAATACCCATTTTTAAATAATATTAATAAAATAATTAAAAAATTATTATTTAATTATTTAAATAATATTAAATTAAATAACATATAAATAATTATAATTTTTATTCATTAAATTCTATAATGAGTAAAAATAATTATTATATATAATTAAAATTATATAAACATAAATGGCAATAAAGAAAAAGTTCATTTTGATCTCTCTCCAATTTATATTATTATTCGTTATTTATTCATATAATCCAATAAACTGCGATGATTATTATAAATGCTCTGACGGATTCAAAGCTCTCGATGAAGTCTATTGTCCAACAAGTATATCCTGTCCAAATAATTTAATTAGAATAAATCTTTATTCCTGTGCTTATAGTCAGAGTTTTGCAACACCTTCAAAATGCAAAACTGGAACAGAGTGTTGGAACGGAGAATGTGTCAATTCTGAAAATGATGTTTTCAATTTATGTCCTTCCCATATTTCTTGTCCAAAAGAAGAAACTACAGTAAAATGCCCAGATAATACTTGTGTTGCTAAGGTAGAAGATTGCAGAGATTATGTACAATGTCCTTCTTTTAATCCAATCAGATGTCCTAACGGGGATTGCAGAAAAAGTTTAGAAGATTGTCCCAGTTTAATCCATTGTCCTGATAGTAATCCAATTCTATGCAATGATAATTCTTGTCGTAAAACTAAAGCTCAATGCAAATTACCAACTTCAGAAACTGCTTGTCCAAATAAAAAAATGACAAGATGCTCTGACGGTACTTGCACAGAATCAAAAAATTTATGCCCAAGTTTAGTATCTTGTCCTTCTGGCTATGATAAATGTTGGAACGGTCTTTGTAAACCAAAAGGTACTTGCTTAAAATCAATTACTAACGAAAATCCCCTTTGCGATTTAGAATCAGAAATTGTATGTGCTTTTGATTTTTCATGTGCTTCAAAAATTGAAAATTGTCCTACTGGAATTATTTGTCCTTTAGATAAACCTGTAAAATGTTGGGATAATTCTTGCAGAGATTCTGTAGAAAATTGTCCAGAATTCCAAAATTGTCCTTTAGGTTTAACAGAATGCCCTGATGGAAGTTGTGCTTTAGGTGAATGTGGTACTCATATTACTTGTTCTGCTAAAGCCCCCTATAGATGCTTTGATAATACTTGTAGAAGAAATCCAGAAGATTGTCCAACTCAACCATCTTGTCCTGCAGAAACACCAATTTTATGTTGGGATGGGAGATGCTTGGCTGAAAGAGGAGAATGTCTTTCTCCTTCGACTTGTGATAGAGTTTATCCAGTAAAATGTCCAAATGGATTATGTTCTAAATCTTTTAGTAGTTGTAAAGAAGAAACAGAATGTCCTTCAGAATTTGTAAGATGTAAAGATGGTACTTGCAGAAAAAAATTGGCTTATTGCCCTGATGAAACTTGCCCTGTAAATTTACCATATAAATGCAAAAACGGTTTATGTGTAAGTGATGAAAAATATTGTGATAAAGATAATGGATGTCCTTTTAATAAACCTGCAAGATGCCCTGATGGTAGTTGTGCTGAGGATACTTCTTCATGCCCAGAAAAACCAACTTGCGAATCAGGATACAAATTATGCCCCGATGGGAGTTGCTTACTTAATAATGTAGTCTGCCCATCAGAAAATGGTTGTCCAATAGATACTCCATTTAAATGTGCAAACGGAGAATGTATAAATTTAAGAAAAACTTCATGTGCAATCCCCATATGCGATCCATCAATCCCCATTAAATGTTTCGACGGAACTTGTGCTTTAACAGTTAACTATTGTCCAATAGAAAGAAAAACAGCAGCTTCTGGAAATGTTATATGTGCAGACGGAAATGAAGCCCCTTCTTACGAAGAATGTAAACCTTTAGTAAAATGTAACGAAGAAGAAGAAAAAAGATGTCCAGATGGTTCATGTAGATCTTCTCTTGATGATTGTCCTAAAGCCAATACTTGTCCTAAAGGTGAAGTAAGATGTGAAAATGGTTCATGTGCAAAAGAAGAAAATTTATGTCCCGAATCAAATGGATGCCCTAAAAAAACTCCAGAGAAATGTCCAAATAGTGGTTTATGTGTTGTTAAAGAATCAGATTGTCCTGAAAAAGAAAAAAATTTTACTGAATCAAATGGATGCCCAAAATCAACTCCAACTAAATGTCCTAAAACTGGTAAATGTATCGCAGAAGGTGGAGATTGTGAAACTTTAGATTCAGATTGTCCTACTGATACAGTTATGTGCCCAGATGGATTTTGTACTGGTAATTTAAGGGAATGTAATAAACATAGAGGAGAATGTAGTGCTGATGGAAGAACCAAACAATGTACAAATGATCCAGATTCTTGTGCAAAATCTCTCGGGGATTGTTATAATACGTTAAATTGTAAATCAAAAACACCTTTCCGTTGCGGAAATGGAGAATGTAAAAGATATCCTTCAATAATGAGCGGTTCAGATGGATGCGAAATAGGAATTACTTGTCCAAGTTATAGACCATATTTATGTGCAGATGGTTTATGTGTAGAAAAAAAAGATTTTTGCAAAAGTTATTCCGGATGCCCCAGTGGCCAAACTTTATGTCCCGATAAAACTTGTGTAGATTCATCTATAGGTTGCGATGCACATAATAAATGTCCTTCCCAAAGTCCAGTTTTATGTTCCAATGGAAATTGCGGAAAAGGAATTTATGATTGTAACGAAGGAAAATGTCCAAAATGGCTTCCATATTATTGTATTCTCGGAGATTGTTCAAAAAGTCCAAGAGAATGCCAATTAATAGATATTACTGGTTCAGAAGAAGAAGATAATGTGCAAAGAAATGTTGCTTCTATATGTGAAAGTAATGAATATATTTGTTCGGATGGAACTTGCAGAGAAGATTCTAGAGATTGTCCAATTTATCAAGGATGTTCTACAAGTGATAGTTCATATAAATGTTTAGATGGTGGATGTGCTGCTAGTAAACTTGAATGTGAAAATGAAAATAATTCTACATTTTTCGAATGTCCTGAAGGTTTATCATTATGCGAAGATGGTATATGCAGAGATAATTGTAGTTTAGTAGAATATAATGGATGTCCTAATGAAGCTCCTTTATTATGCTCTAGTGGAAGATGTGTTACTCAAACTATTGAATGTGTTGGAGAAAGTGCTTGCGATTCTACGGAAAAACCTTTCCGTTGCATTGATGGATCATGCGGAGCTTCTTTGGCTGAATGCAAAATACCTTTCAGAGAAGTAGGAGATACAAATGTTGTTATTTCTGTTTATCCAAAAATGGAATTGAATGCTGAATTAATTATAGGACCCAGTAATATTTTAACTGGAAGTGTAGAAATTCCAGCTGGTACTATTACAAAAAAATCAGATAATTCTTCAGCTGAGGCTCAATTAAGTTTCAGATCTGTAACAAGAAGTACTATTAAAGATACTTATAATGAATATAATAAAACAAGAGAAGATGATCTTAAATCAGTCCTTCCTTATGCAGATCCTGATAATAATTATACTTTAACTTATCAATATTGTGTTTTATCAAGTGCAATTGAAGTTACTCTAAAAGGTGACAATCAATATTCTGGAAAAGTTTTACTCACTCTTTTATTTGATTTCCCATTTAAACATGAAAAATTAGAAAAATCTAATATATATGAAGAAGAAGATGAATCAAGTTATCAAAAAACTTCAAGATATACAACATTCCCATTAAATTATAAAAAAGATGTTTGCTTAGCAAAATTAAATGTAAAAACAAGAAAGTGGGAATGTAATGGTTTGAATTATGATGTCGAAGCAAAAAGTAATTTACAATTAACTGGAGAATTAAATGAAGATGGTATTTATGCAGTTGTTCTTCAATTAAAAATAAATGATAATAAATTATATATAAATGAAAATTGGTTTATTTCCCATTTGAAATTATTGACATTCCTTTTCTTGGGACTTTTATTATTAATTGGTCTTACTATTTATATATTCTCACGTATTTATAGATACAGAGTTAAATATAAGGGAACTAAAGAAATATACAAAGGTTTTGAATTAGAAATAAATGATCTTCAAGATAAAAGTGTTACTGGTAGACAAGGCCAGACATATGGTGATGTTAAAGAAGGTATTATTTATACTGACAATATTGCATTCAAAAGCCAACTTGATAGCGAAGCAAGAAAAAGAAATACTCAACTTGAAAAAATATTTGATGCATATACTAAAAAATTACGTTTATTGGAAAGAAATAATGCTTTATTAAAAGGCCAATATGATTCTATTAAAAACGAATATAATAGACTTAATAATTATAAAGATACTTTGAAAGAAGGAGATCAAGTAAAGATCCAAGTAGATATTAAAGATTCTAATGAAAATCAAGATACTGGTGCAATAAATGATGATGACGATGATTAAATAATTTAAATTTGATTATTAAATAATAAGTAATTTATCAGTTTATATTCTTTAATAAAATATTTTATTATATTCATTAAATTTATGAGTTAAACTATTAATTATTAAAAATAA
>JAFXOY010000179.1 GCA_017528375.1 Clostridia bacterium
AACTTTTGATTTAGAATTGGATAATAATAGCGACATTGCAACTATTTTAAAAAAGAAAATGAAAATCAACGGACAATGTTTATTAACAATGACGCAATTCGCATGGAGAATGAAAATCGAAAGAGAATTAATCGAAGCAACAAAAAACGAAAAAAAAAATATCGATTGGGACGCAAAATTAAATTACTTTTCACAAGCTGTTACAAAAGCAGCTGCGTTTTTAGATAAAAAGAAAAATAAATTAAAAGACCGTCAAAAATACATTACTATTCTTTATAATTACATTTTATTAATGAAATATTTATTTGAACTAACCTCAAATTTAAAAAACGAAAACGTTCGAGGAATCGATAATTACGAATGGCTCAAATTACTAAAAATAAACTTCATCAACAAAAAAGATATTATGCCTCAAAACATGTTCCAAAGAAACAGAAACCGAAACATAACAGAAGATAAATTCATAGTTCAAATAGAACAATTATCAAACAAAGCAAATTATGGTTATGAATACATAGGAAACAAAGAAAGATTAGTAGTAACACCTGTCACAGAAAGATGCTTCTTAAACATGATGACTGCTATTTTCTATTTCAGAGGTGGTAGTTTACAAGGTCCTGCAGGAACAGGAAAAACAGAAACTATTAAAGATTTAAGTAGAACTTTAGCTAAATACGTCATTGTTTTTAACTGTTCTAATAAAAACTCTTATAACACTATGGCCACATTATTTTTAGGTATTATTAATACTGGAGCTTGGGTTTGTTTTGATGAATTTAATCGTATTGAAATTGAAGTTCTTAGTGTGATTCGTATACAATTAGTACAAATTTTTGATGCTTTGAGAGCGAAGTTAACAAGCATTCCTTTCAAAGGAAATGCAGGTGTTAGAATTAATCATAGTCTTGCTATTTTTATTACAATGAATCCTCAATATATTTTCCGTTCGGAATTGCCTGATAATTTAAAAATATTATTCAGACCGGTTGCATTAAAAGCCGCAGATCGTCAAAGAATATGTGAAATTAGATTTTTAGCTGATGGAAATGGAGCACAAATAGCAAATAATTTAGCTAAATTATTAATAGTTTCGTTGGATGTTTTAGATCAACAATTATCAAAACAACCACATTATGATTTTTCTTTAAGAGCTATTATGAGTATATTAAAACATTACAGTTCATTGAAAAATTTGCCTGGACATGATGAAACATTTACATTGCGAATGGCGATTAGTGATATGTTAAAGCCAAAATTAATTTACGAAGATGAAGATGTGTTTGAAAACGCTTTAAGTTCAGTTTTTAATGATGGTTTACAAGGCGATGGAACTAATATTAACGAACAAATTTATCAAGCGAGTCTCATTAAAGAAGAAAATCTACGAAATGAAATTAAACAAATCATTGATATTAAAAAACTAACTGGAAGTCCATTTTTAGTAAATCAAGTCGTTCAATTACATAATAATATGTTATTAAAACATGGTTTAATGCTCGTAGGTGATAGTTTATCAGGAAAAACAACGACATTGAAATTGCTTCAAGCGTTGAATAAACGAAAAGCAAGTAACAATCAAAATAAAAACACCGATTTCACCGACGTTGAAATTCGTACGATTTTCCCAAAAAGTATCGAACTAGATGAATTATATGGAAAAACCGGAAACGACGGACAATATCACGATGGTTTACTTCCATATCACTTAAAAGACATATCAAACACTCGTTATGACGATGGAACTCAAAGAATAATAAAATGGTTAGTTTTAGATGCTCCAGTTGATACATTATGGATAGAATCTTTGAATACGTTATTAGATGACACAAGAATGTTGTCATTGCCCTCTGGTTTTCGTATTAATTTAAAACAAGACATTAAAATCGTTTTTGAAGCTGAAAGTCTTACACAAGCAACTCCAGCGACTATTAGTAGAGTAGGTTTGATTTATTTTGAATCGCAGAGATTGACTTGGTTCCCTATTGCTAGAAAATGGCTTGATGAACATAAAAGTAATAAAGATTGGTATGATAATATTGCGAAATGGTTTGATAAGTATGTTTATCCTATGTTGGAGGAATTAGAAGAAATGAATATGAAATATTTAGTGAAAATGAATGAAACGCAATTGATAATTAATCTTATTAAAATATTCAATGCGTTTATTGATGAATTGGAAGATATTAATCCTTACAACAAATTAAATGACATGGCTAATAAAAACAATCAAGATAATTTAAACGCAATGAATCAAACTGGAACGATTCCAGCAGGAAATGAAAATGAGGAAAACAAAGAAAATAAGGATAATAAAGATAATAAAGATAATAAAGA
>JAFXOY010000180.1 GCA_017528375.1 Clostridia bacterium
GATGGATTAGCACTATTTAAAAGAACAATATATGGTTTACCAAGTTCCTTTAATTCATTGACTACAGTTTCTTCAGCTTCCACATAATCATTTCTACTAAATTCTCCAAAAGATCCATCCGTAGTGACAACAATACCAATTGATGAATGATCCTTAATAACTTTTTCAGTGCCAATTTCAGCAGCTTCTACAAAAGGAATCGGATCACTATACCAGTATGACCTGTTTTTGTGATACCCATAAGTCTTTTTAAAAATTGCTCAAAAGCAACCTGTATTTTTCTTATACTAATACTTCACTTTTTTTAATTCTATAATGAATTTCTAGTTTTTTATCTTTTGTTACATATATCTTATCAATTAATCTATTCATAATCTCTCTTGTTGGATTTTTCATATCAAGAAAACTTTTAATTATATCTAAATATTCAACATAACAAGAGGAATCTTCATTTATACTAGAAATTTCTTCTTTTAATTTTTCTAATTTTTCGTTTGCAGTTTTAATATCTTCTTCAGTAGTTTTAAATAATCTTTGATAAGTTTCTACACTTATAATATTATTAAACTTATCATCATATAAAGAGTCTTGTTTTCTTTTTAATTCAGCTATCTTTAAATTAAGTTCATCAATCTTTTTATGTTTATCTTGTTTAGGATCAACATATTGATTTTTGATTATATTTTCAAATTCATCTTTATCATTAATATATTGATTAGCCATAGTGCTTAACTTATTATAGACAGTATTTTCTAATTTAGTATAGTTAATATAATGAGAAAAACATATATCATACTTACTAAACTTACGATAGTTATTACAATTCATTGTAACTCTATCTCTTTTTTTATCATAACTAATACTCATTCTAGCACCACAGTCTTTACAATAAACTAAATCAGATAGGACATAATCAACATTTCTTCGTTCAGGATTATAATTATTAGAAGAATCTTTAATAGATTGTGCTATTTCAAATGTTTTTCTATCAACAAGTGGTTCATGTGCATTTTCTTTAATGCACCATTCACTTTCTGGAACATTTTTCATCTTCTTAATCTTATAATTTACTTTTTGAACTCTGTGTTGGATTAAATCTCCAACATAAACTCTGTTTTTGATGATATTACTAACTGATGTGTGTTTCCATATTTCAGGATGGTCAAAGTTATTTAATTTAGCACCAGAGTATTTATACATAATAGGTGTTGGCAATTCTTCTCTTGTTAAGATTTCAGCAATTTGTGAACTACCATAACCAGCAACATATAAATCAAATATCTTCTTTACTACAGGAGCAGTTTCTGGATCTGGCACTAATTTGTGCTTATCTTCGGGATCTCTCATATAACCATAAGATGGAGCACTACCACAAAATTTACCATCTTTTTTCATTTGAAGTAAGTTTGAACGAACTTTTTTAGAAATATCTTTTGCATACATATCATTCATACTTAATTTAAATGGCATCATGTCTGAGCCACTAGTTTCATAAAAAGTATCTATATCGTCATTTACGGCAATATATCTGACATCATTTTGTGGAAAAAAGGTTTCAACATAATAACCAGTCATTACATGGTCACGACCTAATCTTGATAAATCTTTTGTTATAACCATATTTATTTTTCCATTTTCAATGTCATTTAACATTCTTTTAAACTCTGGACGCTCAAAATTTGTTCCTGTATAACCATCATCAACATAAATATCAACTGCAACTAAATTCTGTGCTTTTAAATAACCAATTAATAGACTTCTTTGATTAGTGACACTTTCTGATTCTAAATCATCACCATCTTCACGAGATAATCTTATATAAATGGCTATATTAAAAATCGTATTGTCTATTGCATATCTATTATACACTTTTAACTCCTTTCAGTAGACAACACA
>JAFXOY010000181.1 GCA_017528375.1 Clostridia bacterium
AATAAAATAAAAATAATTATTTAAATATTTAGTACATTTTTTTCCTTTTAAATTTTATTTTAAAAAACTAACTTTAAAAGCAATAATAGGATGAAAAAAATGGAAAAAAAAGTAATACAAAAAAATAATGAATCATACGATACATCAAGCATTAGGATATTAGAAGGATTAGAAGCGGTTAGAAAGCGACCAGGAATTTATATTGGTTCAACTAGCATTGATAGCTTATAACAACTTATTTGAGAAATTGTTGATAACTTTATTGATGAAGCAATGGCAGGCTTTGCCACACGAATTATTTTGACACAACATATTGATGGTTCAATTACTGTTGATAATGGTGGCGAGGAATATCAATAGATATTCACCCGAAAACCGGTAAAAGTACTGTTAAAACTGTTTTAACAGTTTTACATGCTGGTGGTAAATTTGATAACAATTCTTATAAAATCTCTGGTGGCTTACATGGTGTTGAATCTTCATGTGTCAATGGCTTGTCAAAATACATGAAAGTTTGAGTCAACCATAATTATGATATCCATTATTTTGAATTTGTTAATGGTGAAATGGTTGTTTCTCCATTAAAAGTGATTGGGAGATGTAAAAATAAAGAACACGGAATAACTATTACTTATTATCCAGACTTTAACATTATGGAAAAATTTGAATATGATGATGCAAGAATCATTAATCGAATGAAACAATTAACTTTTTTAAATAAGGGTGTTGAACTAGATTATCAAAATGAAAAAACTGATCAAAAACAAGAATGATTATATAATGGTGGTGTTAATGAATATGTAGTTGAATTAAATAAGGATAACAACCGTAACAACCTTTATTTTTTATGGTGATATTCTTAAAAAAATAGATGTATCTAAAATAAAGATGAACCATCTATTTACAATATTAATGCTGAAATTGCTTTCCAATATAACAAAAGTTACACAAGCTCTGTCTATTCTTTTTGCAATAATATTCATACTACTGAAGGTAGTAGTCATGAAGAAGGTTTTAAATTTACTTTAGCTAAGATTATCATCAAATATGCACTTGAAAAAAAAGTATATGAAAGAGAATGATGATAAGCTGACTAAAGAAGATGTAACTGAAGGATTGGTGGCAATTATTTCCATAAAAAACCCAAACCCATAATATGAAGGGCAAACTAAACCGAAATTAGGTAATATTGAAGTAAGAAAATTAGCTAATAATATTACAAGTGAAATATTTGAAAAATATTTACAAGAAAATCCTGACGAAGCAAGCATAATTGCAAAAAAATTATGCTGGCTTGCTGAAGCACGAAAAAAATCACAAGGAGAAAGAGAAATTACAAGAAGGAAAAGTCCTTTTGAATATAATAGTTTGCCAGGAAAATTAGCAGATTGCTCAATTAAAAATTCAATTATTTGTGAAATTTATATTGTCGAAGGTGATTCAGCTGGTGGATTAGCAAAACTAGGTTGAAACCGTTAATTTCAAGCTATTTTACCACTATGAGGTAAATTTTTGAATGTTGAAAAGCCTCCGACAATCAAAATATTTGACAACCAAGAAATTACTTCCTTAAATACTGCGATTGGAGTTGGAATAAATCCAGAAATTAATATGACTAAATTACGTTATCATCGAGTTGTTATTATGACTGATGCCGATGTTGAAGGTGCATACATTAGAATTTTGATGTTAACATTCTTCTTTAGATATATGTTACCTTTAATTGAACAGGGTCATGTTTTCATTGCCCAACCACCATTGCATAAATTCTCAACTGTAAAAATGGTGAAATATGCATATAGTGATGAAGAATTAGAAAATTTTAAAAAGAATACTAATAATGCTCGTAATACATTACAACTTTATAAAAGACTTGGAGAAATGAACCCAGGACAATTATGGGAAACAACCATGGACCCAACCAACCGAATTTTACTAAAAGTAACTATTGAAGATGCTATTAATGCAGATAAACAATTTAGTTTCTTAATGGGAGCTGATGTTGGACCATGAAAAGAATTTATCTCTAAAAATACTAAATAAATTAAAAATATTGATGCCTAATCTACTAATAGGAGTTTATTATGTCTACTAATGAAAATAAAATACGTGAACAATTAGCTCTAATGAACAAGATCTAGAAATTTCCAAAGAACTCGAAACTTCTTTTCTAGGTTATGCCATGAATGTTATTGCTTCACGTGCTATTCCTGATGTTCGTGATGGATTTAAACCTGTTCATCAAAGAGTTTTATATTCAGCATGAATTTGGGCATGACAAGTGGCAGTCAATAAAAAAAATCAGCTTAAGTTCGTTGGTGAAGTAATTGGAAAATGCCACCCACATAGTGATACT
>JAFXOY010000182.1 GCA_017528375.1 Clostridia bacterium
CCCCAATCCCCAATCCCCATTAAGATTTAATATAAAATCAATAATAAAAATATTTATTTAATTATTTATATATTTAATTTATTTAATTTTCAATAAATAATTTTTTTGATAAAACTTCAGATTTAAAAAATAACATATAAAAAAAATGACTACCCAAACCGAAACTGCTACATTAGAAAACAATCAGCTAGAAGTAGAAAACCAAAACATAAACGCGGATTATTCAGGAAATCCTGAAGAAATGAATGGTAACTTCACCTCAGAAACAGGAATAAATGGCACTATTCCAATGGGAGAAGGAATGCAATATGATACAGGAGCAAGTGGTGCTTTTCAAACTCAAAGCGAAGGATTAGTGATGGGTGTAGGTGGAGGAGTAGGAGATAATGCAAGGGATGTAACTTTTGGAACAAAGAATACAGATGGAACTGCATATGGTACAACAAAGACAACTACTACTACAACAACTACTCAATATGGATTAGCACCAACTTCTGGAACTGGATTAACTACAACTTCAACACAATATCAAATGGGACAAGGAGAAGGAAATGGCTTAATAATGGGAGTAGGTGGTGGAGTCCTAGATGATGCAGCTGATGTAACTTATTCTACAAAGAGCGGAATGAACACTGTAGGTCAAGGATTAATGGGCCAAACAACAACAACCACCACTACCACATATACACAATCTGGTTTAGGTCAAACACAAGGACAAATAATTCAAGGAGATGGCTCTGGATTAGTTATGGGTGTGGATAATAGAGTACAAGATGATGCTGCGGATGTAACTTATTCAAGTAAGACTGGCCAAAAAATTGGGACAACTACTGCGAAAACCACCACAACTACTACAACAACTCAATATAATTTAGGACAAACACAAGGACAAGTTATTCAAGGAGATGGAGCTGGATTAATAATGGGAGTAGGTGGTGGAACCCTTGATGATGCTGTTGATGTAACTTATTCTACAAAGACTGATAAAAATTTAGCAACGGCTGCTGCTAAAACTACAACAACAACCACAACTACTGAAACTCAATATGGTATTGGATCAGCAGTAGCTACTGGCGTCAGGAGAAGTGTAGATATATCAAAATATGCCACGACTCAAACAATTAATGAAGGAGTAGATATTAAAAGTTTGGAAATTTATAATAAGACTACTTTATTACAAGATAAAGTCCAACATATTATTAAAAGAGAAATCCAGCCCATTGTTAAAACAGTAATTAAACCGATTATTCAAAAAGAAATCCAGCCTATTGTCCAAAGAGAAATTCAACCAATAATCCAAAAAGAAATCCAACCTATTGTTCAAAAAGAAATTCAACCAATAATTCAAAAAGAAATTCAACCAATAGTTAAAAAAGAAATTCAACCGATTATTCAAAAAGAAGTTCAACCAATCGTTAAAAAAGAAATTCAACCTATACTTTATAGAGAAGAACAGCATATAACCAAAAAAGAAATTGTACCTAAAGTTGAAAGGCAAGAGCAAAAACAAGTAAAAACAAAAGTAGTACCTTATATATTGAGAGAGGAAAAGCATTCAACTCAAAGACAGACTATTCCAAAAACTGATACCCAAGTCCAAAATCAAGAAAAAGTCCAAGTTGTTCCTTATATCATGAGAGAAGTCCAACATGTTAATAAGACCGAGGTTGAAAATAAATCAGAAACTCAAGTCCAAAATCAAGTAAAAAGAAAAGTTGTTCCATATATAATGAAAGAGGTTCAACATGTAAATAAAACAGAGGTTGAAAATAAATCAGAAACCCAAGTACAAAATCAAGTAAAAAGAAAAATTGTTCCTTATATTATGAGAGAAGTTCAACACGTAAATAAGACTGAAGTAGAAAATAAATCAGAAACTCAAGTACAAAATCAAGTAAAAAGAAAAGTAGTACCATATATTATGAGAGAAGTTCAACACATAAATAAGACTGAAGTAGAAAATAGATCAGAAACTCAAGTTCAAAATCAAGTCCAAAAACAAATAGTTGCCTATATCCAAAGAGAAGTTGTTAATCAGACTAAAACAGAAGTTCAACCTCAAGTAAAAAAAGAAACTAAAAC
>JAFXOY010000183.1 GCA_017528375.1 Clostridia bacterium
AAGATTATTACAAGAAATATTAAAAGATAAAATTGGATTTGCAGGATTTATAATGTCTGATTGGTGGGCAATTAATACAGATTCTTATGAAAATTTTGGTAATGGTATGGATATGAATATGCCTGGTGGACCAGGATGGACTCCTGAGTTCACTAATAAAGATGGAAGTTGGTGGTCTAAAATACCTGATTGGATTAATAGTGGATCTATTACTCAAGATAGAGTTGATGATGCAGCTAGAAGAATTATTGCAGCAATGTATAAGGTAAATCTACTTTCTGGTAAAACATTAACTGATGATGATTTATATCCAAAATATGTTAAGCTTGACGCACAAACAAGATCTTCTGAAACAGAAGCATTAAATAGACAAGTAGGTCAAGAAAGTATTGTATTATTAAAAAATGAAGGTAACTTTTTACCTCTTAATAATAATAAAGTAGCAAATCCTACATATTCAACTCTTAAAATATTTGGAAATAGTGCAGATGAATCTGAATGTTTAGGAGTATATGATTGTACATGTAAAGGAGATAATTCAACTTATGAACTTGGAGAATCTACAAGATATTTTACAGGTTATGTTGGTTTAGGATGGGGATCAGGAACAACTCATTTTCAATATCAAGTAACACCATTAGCAGCTATAACAGCTAAAGCACAAAGTTTATCAAAAACAGTTACTAGTTCAACAAGTTTAACTGGTAATTATAGTACTGGATTTAAAGAAGTACTTCCAACAGCAGCAACTGATTGTGCTAATATAAATATAGTTTTTATTGCTGCAAATTCAGGTGAAGAATATATAAAAGTAGAAGGTTTAGTAGGTGATAGAACAACTTTAGATGCATGGCATGATGGAACTCAATTAGTAGATGCTGTTTTAGGTCTTTGTAATAATATTGTTTTAGTAATATTAGGACCAGCAACAGTAACAATTAAAGAAGATTGGAAAACTAGTACTAAAATAAAAGCAATACTTTTTGGAGGAATGTTAGGTGCAGAAGGTGGTAATGCAATAGCTGATGTATTATTTGGTGAAGTTGTTCCATCTGGACATTTAACTTTTGTTTGGGCTCCACAAAATAGTTATCCAAATGTTACAAAAACAACAACACTTACAGAAAATGAAGAATACATTAAATATGATTATAATTATGAAGAAGGATTATTTGTTGGACAAAGATATGTTGATAAATATGATAAACCATTTGATTATCCATTTGGTTTTGGATTAAGTTATACATCTTTTGAATTTAGTGATTTAGCATTAACAATGAATGATAATGGATTAACTGTTAAATTTAAAGTTAAAAATGTTGGTAAATATGATGGTAAAGTAGTTCCAATGATATTTTTAAAATTCCCTATTGATAATTATCCTGAAAAAGTTTTAAAAGGTTTTGAAAAAAAAGCAATTAAATCTGGTGAAACAGAAACATTTGAAATTTTGATTGAACCTCATGATTTATCATATTATAATGTTAATGTTCAAGATTTTGTTAGACCAGAAAGTAAATATACTGTTTATGTTGGTGAAAATGCCAGAGATAATAAACTTACAGGTACTGTTGGTGGAGATACTGAATATAAAAATGTTGATGAAAGATGGGTTGATTTGTATAAAAAAGCAGATAATTTTTTAAAAGATTTTACTTTAGATGATAAGGTAATGTTATTATATAGTTATGAAAATTTACAAGGAAAATGTGTTGGTTCTATTGAGCCAAATAAAGATAGAAATTTTCCAGGTCTTTGTTTACAAGATGGACCAGCTGGAGTTCGTTTAGCAAAAAATACACAACATTGG
>JAFXOY010000184.1 GCA_017528375.1 Clostridia bacterium
ATTAATATAAAATATCGTTTAATTAATAATATTTATTAAAATAATTTCATCATTATAAAATATATATTTATAAATAAGAAAAATAATAAATGAAATAAAAAATAAATTATTATTAATGAAAATTGAAATTGAATTCGATTTCAATAAAAGATAAATTAATTTTCCCATGACGGCAACACCACAAACATGGAGGTCACAAGTCGGACACATATCCCTTTGAGTGAAAAAATAAGGCTTCGCTTCGGGATTTTCTACCCGCCATAACAAATATAATGGTTCACTATGGAACAAATCTCCGAGGGCTTGTGGATGGCCTTTTTCTACTGGATCATCAACCAATTCCGTCAACTTTTTCATAAATTCAATCGACAGAATTTGAAGTTTTTTGATTTCTAATAGGCCATTTAACTGAGCTATTTCATTTTCGAACAAAGAACTTGCAATTGTAGCGTCGGGATCTTCTGACAGAGCCTTTTCAAAATCCTTAATCGCTCTTGCTCCTTCCATAATTTTTTTTATTTCATCGTCTTGTTCCATAAGTTTTTTTACTTCATCAAAGGCATTTTCATCAACACCTTGTTGTAAAATACTACGTAGAACAAGCATAAGTTTATAATGTATAATTTCGTTTCTCATTGTTGTTCTTTTTTCCGGACTTAACCCCGGCAGGACATCCACAATGTCTATTACCCTTGTCCCAATTCTCCCTTCTATAGCTTTTCTCTGTGACGAATTACATTTAGGCCCCATTCCAGTAACAACCATAATCCTTGCCATAGTCTTGTCTTGAGTCACTACGACATTCCTGCCACCAAAATAATTTCTCATCAATTTTCTATTTGTCAAGAACTGTAACGGATCAGCAACCGAGCTTGCATGAAAATAACTGAAGATCTAGCTCTGGAATTGTCATTGCAACATCGATATCAGGAGATTCTCCGGCTAAAGGTTCGGGATTATAGGCAATTATACAAGCAATAAACCAAACCCACAATTTCAACAAACTTTTGTCAATTCTCGCCATCATGATATCCTCCTAAAAAATTTTCATCTAACTTGCAATTTGGTCTTTTAATTTTTGATAAAATTGCTTTGTTGTCTCGTGATTTTCTAATTCAACTAGTTGGAGCAATATCCATGATTTGTTTGGTTCTGGATCACTTAACAATTTTTTTACAGAGTTCTCTATTTTACGATGAAGCATCTCTACTTTTTTAATGTTTTCCCCATTTGGCGGAGTACATATAAGTAGGACAATATTATCTCCTAAACACTCAATTAACGAATTCTGAGAAGAAAAACGATTTAAAGTTGGTAATGAGGATTGAGAGGCCCCCACTGTCTCAGAGTGTTTCATGGAACTTTCTCCAATTTTGAAACTGCTTTCTTTCATGAAGGTATCCATTTGTAGGGTTAATAAATGATTAATATTTTTTTAAGAACTTATTTATCAAAAATGAAAATTAAATGTTATATAAATATTTTATTTGTATTATTTTTTATAGAATTAATAAAATAATATTTCATTTTTATTTTTCAAAGATGGGGATTGGGGA
>JAFXOY010000185.1 GCA_017528375.1 Clostridia bacterium
AATAAATAAATAATTAATTATATTTTTAAATAATTATTTATTTTAATCCTCAAAAATATAAATTAAATATTGAATAAAAATAATTTATTTATTAAAAAAATTCTTTTGATTATAGACTTTTCTTTCATGACTAACAGTAGTAGTAGGTTGGGATGTATTTTTATAGCTTCTGCTTCCCATTTGAACTCTAGTATTAGTTTCTTTAATAATTTCTCCATCCCCTCCATCACCCATATTTCCCCCTCTATAAACAGTTGTCGTAGTTTTTGTAGTACTGCTTCCCCCTCCTCTAGAATTTCCCATTCCTCCCCTAGTAGTCATTGAACTTGTCCCACCTCTATTTACAGTAGAACTTGCCATTCCTCTAGAAGTATTACTTGTAACTCCACCTCTACTATTTTGGTTTTGATTTCTATTATAAGTAGTAGTAGTTTTTGTTTTTGTTGATGATTTTCCAGGACTAGGACTATTATATGCTTTTCCGGCACTTCTGAAAGTTTCAACATTTTCAATTTTTTCTTCATCTTTTTGTCTTACAATCGGGGCTAATTTTTTAATTTCAGAAGAATAAAATTGAGGATTAATATTTTCTTTTCTATCATTAGTCATACCAATTCCTCTTGCATGTTGATAATGAGTTGTGCTTCCTTTCAAATTTACTTTTTTTGGCTGGGCAATTTCCACTCCGTCACAAGAACAAGTGGCACTAACTTTTCCACTTCTTTGTAATTTTGCCCTTTCAGCTTTAGAAATTTGAATTGGGGAAGTTTTAAGATTATCGAAATTTAAATCTTCAGTTATATGAAAATCTGCTGGCCCAGAAGAATAAATAATATGAGTAATTTGGACATTTTCAACTGGTTTTCCTCTATTAATAGTTTTTCTTTTAATTGATCCTGGTTCTGGTGATTTGGCTTTTGGTTTATAACTTTTTTGAACTTCTGGCTTTTTTGGTTGATATCTATTTCCTGAGTAACTTTGGGAACCAGTGATTTGTGGGGGATTTCTTTGATTTCCACGATAAACTTGAGAAGAAGTATTGGAAGAATTTGGCCCATATTGCCCTCTTTGAGCAGTGGAAGTTGTTGTGGTTGTTTTACTAGTTTGGACAACTGGACGAGAATAAGAACTGGCTTGATTTCCTCTTCCCCCAGAAGTAGATGTATTTCCATATCTAGTATTTGTTTGAGTATATGGGGCATTTCCTCTTGTTGATGTAGTAGTTGTAGTTGTTGTTTTTGTTGTAACTTTTTTGGAATAATAAGAAGTTTCTGTTGAGGGTTGCTGGGATGTTACTATTTTTCTGACTTCAGTTGTGGTAGAATTTGGGCCTCCTTGCATATTTGTTGTTGTTGTTGTGGAAGTTTTGTAAGTTGAATTTGAAATTGTTTGTGGGGGCTGATTTCCATCTTGTTGGACTGTCCTTGTATAAGAATAAGAAGTTTGATTTGGTCCTTGCTGACTTCCATCTGATATTATATCATTTAATGATGGCATTGGTCCTTGACTTTCTCCGTTATCTTGCATATTGATATGATTTTATTTATTATAAAATATATTAACGAATTTTATTTTTTTTTTAAGCTTAAGTAATAGTTTGAAGAAATTTAATTATTTTTTTAAATAATTTTATTATTATATTTAAATAAAATGAAATAATTAAATAATTAATAATAATTTAATTGGG
>JAFXOY010000186.1 GCA_017528375.1 Clostridia bacterium
GCTTCATATTTTAGTAAATATAGTATCAATCCACCAAAAAGTTTGAATTTCGGGTCTTTACAATATAACGAAAGCCAAACAAGAAGCATTGAAATTAGAAATGAAGGTCAATTTGATTTTAATTATGAAATATTCGAATATCTTCAAGATATAAATAAAATGATAGCTATAAAAGAAGAAAAAGAAGCAAAAGAAATAGAAGAATATAAAGCAAAAGAACAGGAAATAAAAGACGCATTAGAAGGTGTGAAAGGAAAAAAAGATAATAAAAAACAAGCTAAACCACCCGATAATAAAAAAGGAGGAAAAGGAAAAGAAGAAGATGCATTAGTTATAGGAAAATATAAGATATTAAATTATAAAGGAACAATAGCACCTGGATCAGCAGCTAAAATAGATGTTATCTTTACAGCAGAAGGTCAACAATTTTGTTCAGCTAATTTAGCAATAGACATTCAAGGTAGACAAAGTGAAGACAACCCATTAGGAATTCCTTTTGATTTAGTAGCAGAAAGTTGTATACCTGGAATAGAAACTCAAGATTTCGATAGTATATTCGAAGAACAAACTGTTTTACCAAGTATATCTCCTGATCTTAATAAACAAACAGTAATAACAAGTGGTATATATGGAATAGAAGAGAAAGTATTCTGGTTTGGAACTATAATAGCAAGTAAAAATCCAAATGGTGTAAGTGAAAGATTTAAATTAATAAATAACAATAAAATCCCATGTATAGTTCATGTTTCAGTTAAACCTAGAACTGCTTCAAAAAGTGAGGGATTTGCTTTTGAAGTTCAATGTCAAGATCCATTAAAAATTTATCCAGGGGAAAGTGAATATGTAACAGTAACATTCAAACCAACAAATGTTATGCCATATTCAGGATTATTCGAAGCAACTGTCGAAGGAGGAACAGATAAAACAGGTAACCTAAAATTTGAACTAAGAGGAGAGGGTACCTTACCTACTTTACTACTTGAATCACCTAATGAATATGATGCTGATGGAACACCTTTACTTAAATTCAAAAAATTGAGATTAAATAAAAGTGCAGTTAATCAAATCGTACTTAAAAACGAAGGTGTTGTTGCAGCGACTGTTCAATTTGAACCTCTTCAAAGTGATTGTTTTTCTTTTGAAAGTAGTACTAAAGCAACAATTCCACCTAAAAAATATCAAGCTTTTGATATAAAATTCACACCAAAAGCTGAAAAAGTTGAAAAAGCTGTTTTACAATATAAAACTTTATTTAATCCATATGAAATTCCCAGACTTTTAATTCAAGGTGAAGGATTTTTCGAACCAGTTAGTATAGAAGGTTTAGTAAATGAAAATGAATTAACATTTGGAGATGTTTGTATTAATACAGAAAAATCAATAACATTTACATTAATTAATAATTCAGATAATAACTTTAGATTCAATATGATTAATAATTTAGAACCAAGTTTGATTTTTACTCCTAATACAGGATTTATTTTACATAAAACTCAAAAAGAAATTACAGTAAAATTCATATCAAACGAAACAGTAAAACATATATTAAAAGATTTATTCATTGAATTAAAAGAATTTAAATTCAAAGAAGATCAAAATGAAAATGATTGGGATGAAACAATGACAACAATAAAGAAAGTAACTCAAAAAGAACAAGAAGAATTAAATAATAAAAAGAAAGAAGATCAACAAAGAAGAAAAGATGAAAATGAAGCTTTAATAGGAGTTTTAACAAATGTCAAAGGATCAAAAATGCCTGCGCCTAAAAAAGATGCTAAAAAAGACCCAAAAAAAGATGCCAAAAACGCTAATGTTCCAGTTCAAAATGTAGAAGAAGAAGAAGCAAATATTGATTATGAAGAAATTATTCCCGAACCAGAAGTTAATATTATCGATAAAAGTGAAAAATATTTACCTATTAAATTAACAGTAATTTCAGATTATGCTAAATATGAATGTAATATTAAAGAAATTCGATTTAAACCTACTGTAATGTATGGAACTAGAAAATTTGATTTTCATTTAAGAAACACAAGTTTAACATCATTAAATTATAATTTCACTTTAACAAATCCAAATCCAAACAGCACAGTTTATAATAATTTATTAACAAGCTATGACAAAACATTAATGCCCGAAAACAATGATACAGCTCCATATACAATATCCCCTCAAAATGGAAATATACCACCCCAAAGTGATGAAGTAATAACTATAACGTTTTCACCATTAGAAATAGATGATTTTAATTTCAAAAGAATATTAAAATGTAACATTAAAGATTTAGACCCTAATTTAAAAGAACTAAGCATTGAATTAAGTGGTGATGCAGAACGTCCAATATGTCATTTCGAAATGGTAGGTGGAGTTAAAAGAGAAGGAGGTATGACTATATTACAATTCGAATCAATTGGAATGATGATTAAAAACACAGTTAGATTTTTCGCTTTGAATCCAACAAATCAAGGATATAATTTCGAATGGGAACAACCAGATGAAGATTTAATACCAAATATTAATAAAGTATTTAAATGCTTAACTCCAAAAGGTGTTATATATTCAGGAAAAAAATATGAAATGGTATTTACATATACACCTAATAGTCTAGGTAAACATGAAGCATTTTTCAACTTTAAAATCCCAAGTGAAAATCAAATACATAAATTCGCTTTGCATGGTATAACTCGAGAACCTATGATTTTATTCAATGTTGGTAAGGTAACATTTGATCCTTTATTATTAGGAGGTCGTCAAAAAGAAACAATAGAAATTCGTAATGAAGAACATATACCATATAAATTTACTTTTGATAAAGATAGTATTAAAGGTAATGTTCAATATGGAGATAGTTTATTTGTAACTCCTATAGCTGGAACATTGCCTGCAAAATCTAGTACAAAAGTAGATATAACATTTATGCCTCGAGTTGAAAAGGAATTTAATTATAATTTGCAATTAAAAGTTAAACAAAGATTAAAACCTTTGACATTAAATGTTAAAGGAGTGGGATATACTATTAATCATGGCGTATATCTTGATAATAAACCTGAAATGAAATTATTAAGAAAAGGAGAACATGTGATAGACTTCGGTGACTTCTTTATTAATGATAAAAGAGAAAGAAGTATTCGTATAGAAAATGGAGGTAAATTTAATTTCCATTTTTCATTTAAAAAAAATGGTGCAGATTATTTAAAAATAACCCCAGATTCAGGAACAGTCACAAAAGGATCTAAATTAAATGTAACATTAACATTATTCCCATTGAATAAAATTAATTTACAAAATCATAAAATTTTCCTTAATATTGCAAGTGGACCAACTTATACATTTTTAATAAATGCCAAAGCACGTTCACCTCAAATTATTTTCAGTTCTATAAAATGCGATTTCGGTCCTTGTTATGTTATGCGACAACCTGTTCCAAATACACAAATTATTACAGTTAAAAACATGGATAGAGAAGCTTTAACAATTGAAACAGATTTTGATAACAAAAACAAACAATATTTAGAAGTGTTTTTATCAACTGGACAAGTTATACTACCTTATCAATCTCAAAGTGATATATTAGAAATACCTATTCAATTTATTCCCAGAGATTATGTGAAATATAAAGACATTATCAAATTTAAATTTAATGATATATATAATGTCGATGTTGAAATAACTGGTGAAGGAATTCCATTGAAAGTTGAATTAGAAGATCCTTCTTTAAATACTTTGAATTTCAATATTGTAAAACTTGGAAAACAAAAGAAAATGTCATTCAATGTTATTAATAGAGGTAAAATGATGACTACTGTTGAATTATATCCTGAAACTCCAAATACTTTCCTTAAAAGATGTCTATCTATCAAAACTGATTTCGTTAATGACCATCCTGATGAAGCAACTAAACCTTTAATTCATGTTTTGAAACCTAAAGAAATGTTTAAAATCGAAGTTCTATTCAATCCTAATTTAAGAATACCTCAATTTACTGAAGATTTAATGATGAAAATTAACAACAGTGAAAAAAAACGTTTACTTGGAATAACAGGGGCATCCTATGGAGTAGATGTTAAAATGATGGGAGAAATACCTTCATTTGGAGCAGTTACAGTAAATTCAAACGCAATGAGAACTATAACATTAAGAAATTTCGGAGATATTCCAGCTATATTTAATTGGAATTTAGTAGATAACAAAAAAAGAAATTATACTAAATGGTTCACAATCACCCCAACGAAAGGTAATATACCCCCTCATGAAGATATTAAAATTAATATAATTTTCCATCCAAAACAAGTAAGTAATTTAGTTCAATTCGAACATATTAAATGTGATATCGAAGAATTCGATACACCTATAGATTTAAGTTTATATGGAAAGAGTATAGCAGTACCTGCTGAAGCTATAACAGAAAAAAGACTTGAAACTCAAGTTAGAGTTCCAGCAACATATGAAATTAAAATTAAAAATACAAGTGATAAACAATGGAGAATTACACCTTCTATTTCAAGTAGTGTTAAACAATATGTTAGTTACTTCAAAGGAAGTGAATCAATATTTGAAATTAACCCAGGACAAGAAGGAACATATGTTGTTACATATTGTCCATTAACGATGAGTAAAATAAATCCAAATGATGAAAAAGAAAAATTAAAAGAACATGATGCTAGTGTCTTCTTCCCATTACCTGATGGAACAGCTAAAATATTTAAAATTATTGGAACTGCTCTTCCTCCTAGTGAACAAGAAACAATTAATGCAACTGCAGTTGTTAGAGAATGGACAACTATTAAATTAAATATTCAAAATTGGTTACTTCAAAAACAAAGATTTAAAGTCACTTGGCCTCAACCTGATCAAGGAGTATTTATTAAAGGTGCCAATACAATTGATGTTCCAAGTAATGGACTAAAAGAATATAAAATGAGTTTTAGATCATTAAAAGATACCCCATATAACTTCAAAGTTACTTTTGAAAATATAGATAATAAAGAATATATTTTCTATATGATTAATGTTACAATGAAAGCTGCTGAACCATTAAATACAGTTGAATTAGTAGGAGAAATAAGAGAAATAGTCACTGGTTCATTTACAATTAATAATCCATTAAATATTGATGTAACAATTAATAAAGAACAAGTTATATTAGAAAATGAATATTTATCAGTTTCACCTGAAACTATAGTTATACCAGCAGAAAGTGAAGTAACATGTGATGTATCATTTAGACCTTTAATCGTAGGTAAAATTCAAAGTAGTATAACTATAAAAAGTAGTGAATTAGGTGAATTAAAATATCCTATTTCTATTGAAGGAACTCCTGCTATGCCTAAACAATTACAACCTATAGAAGCAAGTTTAGGAA
>JAFXOY010000187.1 GCA_017528375.1 Clostridia bacterium
CATTCGCGCTTTGTAAGACAGTTAAACCATTTTCAAAACGATTTATATTATTAACAAATTCATTAGTTTTTTCTTTTAATATTTTTTGATATAAAGATAACAATTCTAAATAAGAAGTTGGAGTTAAATAAACATGTCTTCTCATTTGCTCAGAAAAAACTTTGCTTTCTATTTCAACTCTTTTATGAATATATTTAAAAGCATTTACTAATAAAGGTATAGTTTCTTCAGGTAATCCCATATTAGCGTTTTTAAAGTTATCCATCGCAACACTTTCTAAAGCATCTTCCGGCCATTCACTGAACCAATCTAATGTACAACAGTTAACTAAAGCAGGGAACATTCTTAATCGATTTATAAATGAATTTCCTAATGGACTCATTGCTAAAACAACATGAATATGTTTTTGAACTCGATTTAAATAAACTTTCATAACATTACTTTCCATTAAATTACCATATTTTGTCATAACTTCCGCTCTAACTGCATTTACTATATCATCTTTATCTGCCTGTTGAGCATATAAATTAGGAACATCTCCTGTGTTTAATATACCATTTATATATTCAAGCATGAGACCGTGAATTAATTGAGTATCGACCATTAAAAATGTTTGACTTCTTTCTTGAATACCTGCTGATTTTAAACATTCTTTGACGTTCTTTGCAAAATCTTTCATACTATATCCTTTAACAACATCTATTTGATAACAATCATATGTGTTTATATATGTTGCTAATCGAGCTAAACTTTGACGACCTGAACCTCCGACTCCTAATAATAATGCGTTTCCTTGTGGTTGACGTAGTATACGACATATTCTAGATACGTGACCACATGCGTCTAAGAACATAACTAATTTTAATTTTTTTTTCTTTGATTCTTCGTTGTATTCATCTAATCTTTGGTTGATACGTTTTATGAAATCGGGTATGTTTGTTACTAAATTATAATTTCTTTTACTAAATGCATCTGCTCCCATAAAATCACAGTAAATTATTGTCTTTCCATATTCATATAATTTATCTTTATCTGCGTCATATACCTCTAATGCCTCTTTTTCTAATAGATTTTTTAACCATCCTCGATCTTCATCATTTATTAATCTATCTCCGAAAACTCTTGTCATTTCATGAACCCAAATTCTAGCTACATCTATTTTTTCTTTTGTTATTTCTAATGTTAGTGAACTAACTCCCTGTAAAACTTTAGATATATCTCTTAAGTTAAAAATATAATGCATCTTTGCAGGGGTAGGTAACATAAAGTTTTTAACCTCTTTATAATCTCTCAAAGTAACATCAATAGTAGGTTGAATTTGATTTTTAATTTCTTCTGGGAATTTTACTAAGAAATGATTTAAAATTGTACTGAATATCATTTTAATAGAAGTATCATCTAATTCATTATAAGCAATTAAATTAAAGTGTCTTTGGAAACGTTGACTTAAATAATTTCTTCCACCTCCAGGTAATCCCATAGCACCTAATAAAATAATATTCTCAACTGTTATAAATTGTTTAGTTGCTAAATGATACCAACCACAATGATCTAACCATTGACGAAGTAATTCAATTGGAGGTTGAGCACCTGAGTCTTGTCTAATTGGCATATTTAAGTCATCTATAAAAATAGCTCCTGGTTTTTCGGGGGCATATCTACCTCTTCCAC
Organism: Clostridia bacterium; assembly: GCA_017528375.1. Classification (GTDB taxonomy): domain Bacteria; phylum Bacillota; class Clostridia; order TANB77; family CAG-508; genus CAG-492. The sequence continues at coordinate 1,672 of JAFXOY010000187.1, forward strand.
GTCTTTGTAATTTACCTTGAATTGTGTCTTGAGTTTGTTTTGCGCTTGTTTGAGCACTGAAATTGATAATAATACTCATATATTTTTCACCTAAACCTTTTCCTAATACTTCATTTATATTTATTGTTTTTCCTGTTCCAGTTGGACCTGTTGTGATTACATGTTTGTTACTGAGAATTAATTGTTTAATTACGAATGTGTTTCTTACACTATCGGGGGTAGGTACTATGATTTCTGTATAACCTATGTTATGAGGTAATTGTTCGTTTGTTATTATATCTATCCATTTTACCCATTCTGATTTTTCCACATCGAATAAGTAATCATATACTGTTCCTTCTGTTGGAATTGCGAATTTTTTTTCAATTACGTTTTTATCTATTAATTCTCTTAAAAATTTATCGAATTTTTCTCTTCCATCTTCGTTTGTTGTTACTCCTAATCCCCAAACTAATGAAAAGTAGAATATTCCTTCGAGCATGTCATCTATAGCATATACTTCATCTTCCATGTTTTTGAATTGAGCTTCTTGTGTTCGGAATTTATCAAAGAATGTGTCTATTATTCTCATAACACTACTTGCTAAATTATTATCAACTGTTGGGCAGGTTTCTTTTATTTTTCTTCTAACGAAATAAACACTATCTTCTAAATAAGCATCGAATAATTTAGTTAATTTATTAGCTATTCCTTCTCTTGGATTGTCTTTTCTTTCATCTTTTTTTTTCTTTTTCTTTTCATCTTTTGTTTGTTTATTTTGTTGAGCATTGATTAAATTATTTTCATGTAATATATCAAGCATTTCCTTTAATTTTTTAATCCAACATATATATAAAGGTTTAATACCTAAAGAACTGGGTTCCATATATACCATACCACAACGACTAACAGTAGCAGGACTCGCAACGACTAAATCTTCAACTTCGAACATAATAGTTATCATATCATTTAATAATATTATATCACTACTAGCTAAACATAATTTTTTACTATCATCTAAAACACTATTCATATCTTCTATCCACATTGCATCAACTGGACCATCAAATATAATCCAATATTTTGTTTTACCTGCGGTATCTCTTTTACATTCATTTATTATAACTGGGACTATACCAAAGCTCCATTCACCTGTATCTAAATTTTGTTCACTGTATAATTGTCCATGTGTTATAGCTTTTGGGTTTATTATACTTGTTGTTGTTTTGAAATATGTCTTATCATCTGCTAAATTTGATATTGCAGTTTTTAATACATTGTAATTTGAGGTTTTTCCTCCACCTGCAGGACCGACTATCATTAATCCATGACGAACTTGTAGTGTATCATATAATTGAATTATTTTATCTTTAAATGCTTGAGAACTTATTAAATTAAATTTAGTATCTAAACATACATTATC
>JAFXOY010000010.1 GCA_017528375.1 Clostridia bacterium
AATACTATTCCTGTTGTTAATATTATTAATACTACTCCTGATAATACTATATATTGTGGATTTATTTCTATTCCTGTCTTTATTACTAACATTACTGGTGCATCGTCTATATCGTCTTCTCCTGCTTTCTCATTGTCTGGTGTTGAATCTATATCTGGTGTGTTACTTGGGTTATAGTCTTCACTTATTTCTGCTATATTTATCTTGGTTCCCAAATTCTTCTCTCCATTTATCCATGTTAGTATTATCTCCACTTCTGCTGTCTCTCCTGGTTGTAATAACACATTCTCTAACTTCTTTGTTGCTACTTTTCCATCTGCTCTTACATACCAATCTTTATTGTCTTCTTCTACAAATTTTAGTCCCTCTGGTATATAATCTGTTATCTCTTTTGCGTATCCTGCTATCTCTCCTTCATTTTTTATCTTTATCTTGTAACCAAATTTTACTACTACGGATTTTACATTCTTTGATTTTATTTCTACTTTTACAACTGGCTCTGGATTCTCTTCTCCTGTATGTCCTGTATCTGTTGATGTTGTCTTTCCATTCTCTGTTACTATTACTCTTGATACCCATTTTAATAATGATAAATCAAAGTATTTTACTTTTACTTGCTCATAGTCTATATCATCTTCATGTTTTTCTTCTTTATATACTTCATCTCTTCTTGGCTCTGAGTCTTTATCGTTATCTGAATCTTCTGAAATTTGTGCTACATTTACTAATACTCTACTTTCTTCTTTTGGATCTGTTACTTTATATGTAACTTTAAATGCTATTTTTACATCTCTATGATCTGGATTTGTCTCTGTTAATCCCTCTGCTTTATTATATGCTTTTATTAGATTATTTCTTTCTTCACTATTTTGCTTCTCTGATAAATAATCTGTTACTATATATTTTGCTTTTGTTACATCTTCTGTCTCTTTCTGATTTTCATCTAACATCTTCCATCTGTATTCTTTGTTTATTTCATTATCTACTATAAATTCTAATCCTTCTGGTACATCATCTGTTATCTCATTTGCATATCCATCTATTTCTCCTTCATTATATACTCTTATTGTATATATTACTGTATCTTGATAACATACTTCCACTGGTGTCTTTGTATGTGTGTATTTTATATTATTTCCTTCCATACTTAACTCTGGATATCTATTATTTACTGGTGATGTATTTACTTGTGTTATGAATTTTCTTAATGCTAAATCGAATTTTCCTTTTACTATTACTTTTTCAAAATCATCATCATCTTCTTGTCCTGGTATATATTTCTTGTCCATGTTTTCATCATTATATTCAGGTAATTTTTTATCTTCTGGTATCTCAACATTATCTGGAATCGAATCCAAATCTGTAACTTTTTTATTATTAACATCTGTAATGTCTGTTATTTCTGCAATATTTGTTTGTTTTATTGATGCACTCGCATTTTCTGATACTTTGCATCTTATTTGTACATCTATAAAATCTAATTTACTTCCACCATCATATGCTAATAACATTTTTCCATTTGTTCTTTCTTTATATAGTCCCTCTTTATCTTCTGCATTTTTACTTGTAATTGATGTATAAATAATTCTATTATTTTCGTCAAATTTCCAGCCATATTTTTTATTTATTTCATCATCTTCAATAAATTCTAAATGCTCTGGTAAATAATCTGTTATTTCACTTACATATGCGTTTACATTTCCTTCGTTATATACTCTTATTGTATATGTAATTATATCTCCTCTATTTACAGTTATTGGTTCTTTTGAGTGATTATAGGTTGCTGTTCCATATGATACTTCTTCTATTCCTTTTTTTAGTGAAGTTGTATCTACTATTGGAACTCTATCATATGTTTTATCATTTACTTTTGTTATAAATTTTCTTAAAGATAAATCATATTTTGGTATAATAATTGTTACTTTTTCAAAATCATCATCATCTTCTTGTCCTGGTATATATTTTTTGTCCATGTTTTCATCATTATATTCTTGCCATTTATCTTCATTTTCTGGTAATTTTACATTGTCTTTTCTTGAATCAATATCCTCATCTATCTTATTTTTGTTTTTATCCATCATTCCTGTTATTTCTGCTATGTCTGTTATTTTATAATCTTTCTTATCTTTTGCTTCAACTTTTGGTTCAAGTACTTCGCATGTTATTTGTAAATCTATATAACTTATTTTATCTTCTGCCTTATTAAATGCTGGTAATAGTACTCCTTCACCTATTGTTCTTCCAATTAGTTCTGATAAATTATTGCTTGCTCCTTTTATTGTTGTTACACTACTTGATACTGCTTTAATTTCATATTTATCATCTGCTCCTCCATATGATATATACCATTCATCATTTTCTATTGGTTTTAAATATTTTGGAAGGTAATCTGTTACTTCTGTTATATACGCATCTGTCTCCCCTTCATTATATACTCTAAATGTATATGTTACATAGTCTCCCACACTTACTTGTAATGGTTTTTTTGTATGATTATATTCTCCTGTTGTGTCTGTTCCCTGTATTATTTTTTTTGTATCTTCTTTTGGTTCTCTATTTTCTAATTGTGCTTTTGTATACACTTCATTATGGTTTGCATTTTCTACCTTTGATATGAATTTTCTTAGTGCTAGATCAATATTATCTTCTTCTATTATTACTGTTACCGTATTTGTTGCTTCATCTAATCTTACACTTGCTTTTCCTGATGGTTTTGTTTCTGTTAAACTTTTGCTTGTTATTCCATAACTCTTATTATCTAATAATCCTGTTGTTACCTCTAATGTTACTGTTCCATCATATAATACATAGCCTGTTGGAGCTGTTATTTCTGTCATTTCAAATCTTTCTGTTCCTATATTTTCTAATGTTAATTCCTTATTACTTATTAATGTTATATTTCCTGTTGAATCTGTTGTATATTCTTCTCCATTGATTGTAAATACTGCCCCCTCTAGCACTTCCCCTTTTTGATTTCTTTTATTTATTAATACATTATATATTCCTGTAATTTTTTCGTCTTCTACAGTAAGAGTTATCATTTTTTTATTGTCGTCAATATTACATGTTACTCCTGCTGGTGCTGTTAAAATTGCGTCTTTTACTCTATATATTCCATTTACTTTTTCTTTTTCAACTTCTAATTTTATCTCTCCAACAATTGGTTTATATCCTGGAGGTGGTGTCTTTTCTTTAATTTTATATGTATCTTTTGTGTCAACATTGTATTTATTTATAGGTGCATTTGTTATTATTTTTACTAATCCAGCATCATTTGATGGTTGACATTCTATTTCTCCAACTGTAAATACTGCTCCTGGTAACAGTTTTCCATCTGTATTTTTCTTAATTAATACAACACTATACTCTCCAGGTGCTTCTTCATCTACTACAGTAATTGTAATTAATTGAGCTGCATTGTCTACTTCTTTTGTTACTGTAACTCCTTCTGGTTTTGTTAAAGTACATTCATTAATAACAAATTTTTCTCCTACTTGATGTTTTGTTACTTCAAGTTTTATTTTTCCATTTATTAATTTATATCCATCTGGAGCTTTTGTTTCTGTTATTGTATATGTATCAGTTAATGCTAAATTATCTTGATTAATTGTAACATCAGTTGCTATCATTGCAGTTCCATCTACATTTGTTGTATAGTCGTTTCCTCCTACTGTGAATATTGCTCCTTTTAATAAATTTCCATTTTCATCTTTTTTCACTAATTTTATTGAATACTTTCCAGTAATTGGTTCATCTTTTATAGTTATTGTTATTGTTTTTGTATTGTAATCTATATTTACATTTGTTGATCTATTACTTGTTTCATCTAATAACGCTTTATCTATTTCATAACATGTTCCATCTGTTGATTCTTTCTTTGTTACTGATAATGTTATCGTTCCGTTATATTTTTTATATCCTGCTGGTGCTTCGGTCTCTTTTATTTCATATGTATCTGTTTCTCTATAATTACTTTCTGTTATGTTTTGTTTCCCTAATTCTATTTTTCCTTCACTATTTGTTGTCTTCTCTTCCCCATTTATTGTAAATTTTGCTTCTGGTAATATATTTCCGTTTTTATCTTCTTTCTTTATTACTATTTCATATTCCCCTACTAATTCCTTTTCTCTTGTTAATCTCACTACTGGTTGTGCTACTGAATTTATATATACTAATGCTGTTGTTTTATTATCTCCTTTATATGGATTTGCTCCATCTCTTACTGCTTCTTCTCCTCCATTTACAAAATAATCATATATCATTTGTAACATGTATTCTCTTCTTTTTCCTGCTTTTATTGACCCTATATCACTTGTATATATTTGTGAATATGTTCCTTTCGTTCCTCCATTTACTGCTATTTGTATTGTTGGAAATGTTGTTACACTCTCTGGATTTGTGAAATGCCATATCGCTAATTGTTGTATTATCTCTATATCTGATACGGTTATATCATCTTCTGTATTTTCTGTTCCTTTCATTCCAGCATACACATTTTGATATGGTGTAATTCCTCCTAAATCTTCCCATGGAATCTTTGTTAAAAACTCTTCTAAACTATCTTCTCCATTTATGAACATATGATCTAATACCCATAAAATACTATTATATTTTGTTCCTGTAAGTGTATTTCCATTTGTTCCATTGTATACATTTCTTATTGTATCTATTACTCCATTTTCTTTTAAATTATATGCTCCTGTATATGAGCTTGCTGAATCTCCTCCAACTTCTACAGGTGTCCCTATAACATTTGAATTAAATTGTGAAAAATCTCCATATCCATGTGCTAAACAATAATAGATTTCATCTGTTATTGCAATTCCTCCTTCTTTTCTTTGCACATTCCATATATATTCTTCTCCATTATTTCTTGATTGGAATGAATATATATACTTGTTTG
>JAFXOY010000011.1 GCA_017528375.1 Clostridia bacterium
AACTACATATACAGTATTAAAAAAGCTATGCGAAAGAGGAATATTCAAAAATGATAATGGTGTTGTATCATCAATTATCTCAAAAGATGAATTCTATGCTATGCAAAGTGAGAAATTTGTAGTTGAGAATTTTGGAGGATCGCTTCCTGCTTTTATTGCTGCTTTTACTCAAAGAAATAATCTATCAAAAAAGGACATAGAAGAAATACAGAAGATGATTGACTCCTATGGAAAGGGGAGAAAATGATGAACTATCTCTTTTTAGAATTGTTAAAATTAAGTATTTCAGCTAGTTTCTTAATTATAGCGGTAATACTTTTAAGATTGCTAATGAGAAAGTCGCCAAGGTCAATTTATTGCATTTTGTGGGCATTAGTTGGAATCCGTTTAATTTGTCCTTTTTCTTTTGAAAGTAGGTTTAGTGTTATTCCTAAAGAAGATGTAATACCAATTAACACAGTTTTAACGATACCAGATACTCAAAGCGAATTAGTTATGCCTACTACAAACAATTATGTTCCAAATGAGATTCTTTTTGAATCAGAAAACACACTTGTAACAAATAAGCCTATTAATGTTGTTGATATAATAAGTGGTGTTTGGTTAGTTGGAACAATAGGTATGGCACTATATGGAGCAATTAGTTATATTCGTTTGAAGAGGATTGTTAGTGTATCAATTAGAGATAAAGAGAATATTTATCTATGTGATGATATTGATGTACCTTTTATTTTTGGAATATTGAAGCCTAAAATATATTTGCCGTCCAATATGGCTGACAATCAAAAGGAATACGTTTTACTACACGAGAAAGCACACTTATTAAGACACGATAACCTGTGGAAACCAGTTGGTTTTATACTTTTATCTATTTATTGGTTTAATCCATTAGTTTGGGTAGCATATCATTTGTTTAGTAAAGACATAGAACTAGCTACAGATGAAAAAGTAATCAATAATCTTAATAACCAAGAAATAAAAGACTACTCTGAAACATTACTTGCTTGCAGTTTGATAAAATCAAACTTAATGATTAAAACTTGTCCTGTTGCTTTTGGAGAAGTTGGGGTAAAAGATAGAATTAAAGCAGTATTGAATTATAAAAAGCCAAGCTTTTGGATTATTCTTATAGCTATCATATCTTGTATTGTAGTTGGTGTTTGTTTTATGACAAAGCCAAAAGATGATAAATTAACAATCGATAAAGTAAAAGAATTAATGAGTAAAGGCGAAAATCTTACTTTTGGAGATTTTGAACAATATGATGGAGAAGACATTGGCTCTGGATTTTTTATTATGAGATATGAAGTTGAGCCAAACCATTATTTGCTTATTTATCCAACTGATGTGAAAAAAGATTCTAAAATAACTAATGCATTTTTTGTACCAAACAAGAATATGGACGATAAAATTGATGCTTTTACACAAGATATTGATGAGGTCTTGAAGAAAGAGAATAATGTATCTAGCCAAGTTCCTATCTCTCAATATCAAAATATACTAGGTTACGACACTTATTATATTGATACTGAAAGGTCTCCTAAATGGTACACGAGAGATTACTATACAACGATTGACGGTAATGACTATTTGATTATGGAGAGCTTTGGATTTGAAAAGGAACGTGAAGATACAATAAAAGACATAAATGGAGATGGATATACAGAACTTATTTGCAATTGCGTTTCTGGTGGAGATGGACATCAAGAGGCATATATTTATATGAGAGATTTATCAAGTAGTACAAATGGTCCAAGTGTTATGCGTTGTAACATAGACTATGAAAAATTGAATTTGAAGGATTTCTATAATTGGGGAGTAAATGCTTTTTCTACAAAATATGAACCTAATAACAATCGCTTTGCAATTACATATTCAAAAGGAAATAATGATAAATCAGAAGATGTCACAATTTATATTAATGATAATGAAATAATGGATAAGTTAAGTTTTAGAAAGCATATAGTAGAGAGCAAAACAAATGATAATTCTATTGAGCTAAAAACTTATGAAGCTGAAAACGATGTAAGCTATACTTTATCAAGTAGTGATTCTGATGATTTAAAAAACATTGTTTTAAATGGAAAATGGAACAAAGAAACTTGTGATGGACTTCCAGAATACACTTTTATATTAGACAATAGAAAATATGGTATAGAAGTATTTAGTAGCCAAATTCATATAACTGATATGAGTGGTCAAAAAGGAGAAATTGTTTGCACAGAAGATGATTTTAATCAATTAAAAAATATAATAGATAATATAAAACCAAGAACTAGTATGCAAAACGATGAGTTAAGTGGCTTAAATCTTGAAAACCTACAATATTCTGAAAAAGCACAAACTTTATTGACTTTTGCAGATGAACCAGAAGTTTATAAGGAATTAGAATATTTAAGCAAACAGGACTATAGTGCAATTAAAGAAATGTGGAATAGAATACCACAAAATATAGTCGAGTTTGATAATCCGATAATGAATGTACGATTCAAAAATAATGGAATATTTTTTGAAGAAGTAAATGAGGAAGAATATGAAAGTGTTATTTCAACGCACGAAGTATTCGAAAAAATGAAAGATAAATATAGAATTTTTCTCGCAGAAAAATATGGTAATAATTACGATGTTTCTGGCAAAGTAAGATTTGTATTATATACAGATTACTATGAAAAACTTGATAAAGTACCAGTCATATTGGTAACAATGCAAGGAACTTATCAAAGTACTGATAAAGAAAGAAAAACAATAGAAGATTATTGGAAAGAACATTATGGGAATAATTCGATAAATAATATGGATTCTAGTCAATCAAGTTTTACATATATAGATTTAATTGATCCTAAAACAGGAGAAGAATTCGCTATAAATCCACATTTTGAAGTAAGTGGAATAAAGTTAAGAAAGAAATAGTTATAAAATTGAGCAGGTATCTACTTGCTCAATTTTTTACTTTTTTCAAAATAAAATGAAAAAAATATCGATTTGTGGGATATTATATATAGAAAAGCTTTTCAAGGAGGAAAGGAGAGAATAAGTGAAAAATAATAGCAAATTTGAATTTTATGTCTCTCAAAATATGGATATGCTATATAAACTGGCATTTGCTTATCTAAAATCAGAAGAAGATAGCAACGATGTAGTTCAAAATGTATGGCTTAATTTTTATAAGACAAAGAAAGAGTTTGAAAGTGAAGAACATATTAAGTTTTGGCTTGTAAGATGTACGATAAATGAATGTAAGAAGTTCTGGAGAACTTCTTGGCATAGATTAGTTACTTTTGAAGAAGTAAGTCAGAGTATATCTGAAGAAGAATCAGATATTGACCTTTTTAATGCAATTATGTCTTTAGATAGGAAATACAGGGTGGTGATTGTTCTTTATTACATAGAGGATTACAAGATAAATGAAATAGCAAAATTACTAAATTTGCCAGTTGGAACAGTAGGTAGCAGACTTTCAAAAGCAAAAGATAAATTAAAAGACTATTTGAAAGGAGATGACATTTAATGAATGATAAAGAAAGAATTGAAAGAGCGTTTGCAAATATAAAAGCACCTAATAATACTTTGGAAAAAGTATATTATTCTGCAAATCATCAAAAAGGAACAAGGAGGATATTATATATGTCACTTTTAGGAACAATCTTAACTGGTACTATTGTATATGCAGTTGCTAGTTTTGGATTATCATCAAATTTTTTTAAGGCAGAAAGCAAACAATATTCACCAGAAATAAAAGAAAGTATAAGTATAATTGAAAAAAATAATGAGAAAAATGATATAGAAAATACATATATAAATGGCTTCTTTATTAGTAGCCCATTCAAAAATAGAAATCCATATACAGATTCAGAATACTTCCATAAAGGAATAGATATTATAGCTGAAAAAGGAACAGAAGTTTTAGCAGTAAGTGATGGAATAGTAGAAGGTGCAGAATTCAATGCTCAATATGGAAATCATATTACTATTAAGCATGAGGATGGATATGAAACAATATATGCTCATTTACAAGATATGAGTGTAACGGAAGGACAAAAAGTGTCAGTAGGAGATGTAATTGGTACTGTGGGAGCAACAGGAATGGCAACAGGTCCTCATCTACATTTTGAGCTACGATATAATGGAGAACCAGTAAATCCTATGGATTATATTAAAGAATAAAAAAATAACATAATAACATAACAAAATATGGAAGTGCCGAAAAATTTGGATTTTCGACACTTTTTTTGTTCAAAAAATTTCTTTTTTAGTATATAATGTCTATTAGAGAAAATTTGTCAAGTATAAAGGTTAAAAATGATTGTTAGGAGTTGAAATAGATGGCTAAAAAAGAGTCTAGTACTGTTTTAGGGTACGAAGATAAATTATGGAAAGCAGCTGATAAATTAAGAGGTAGTATGGATGCTGCTGAATATAAACATATAGCATTAGGTTTGATTTTTTTGAAGTATGTTTCAGATGCTTTTGAAGTAAGACAACAACAAATATTAAAGGATGAATATGCTGATCCAGAGGATAAAGATGAATATTTATCAGAAAATGTGTTCTGGATTCCTAAAGAAGCTAGATGGGATGAAATAATTAAATATACCAATAGTCCAGAAATAGGACAGGTAATTGATAAGGCTATGGATTTAATTGAAAAAGAAAATCCTAGATTAAAAAATGTCCTAAATAAAAACTATTCTAGACCTGAGATTGATAAAACAAGATTAGGAGAACTTGTAACTTTATTTACTAACATTGAAATTGATACAGATAGAGCCAAAGAAGTAGATATGCTTGGAAGAGTATATGAATACTTTTTAAGTCAATTTGCTTCTGCTGAAGGAAAAAATGGTGGAGAATTCTATACACCTTCTTGCATTGTTAGAACTTTAGTTTCAATGATAGAACCATTTAGTGGTAAGGTATATGATCCTTGCTGTGGTTCTGGTGGTATGTTTGTTCAATCTTATAATTTTGTTAAAGAACATCAAGGAAATTCAAGAGAAGTGTCTGTTTATGGACAAGAAATGAATCCTACTACTTGGAAACTTGCAAAAATGAATTTAGCTATTAGACAAATAGAAGGAAATCTTGGAGAAAAAAATGCAGATACATTTCATAATGATTTACACAAAACATTAAAGGCTAACTACATATTAGCTAATCCTCCGTTTAATATTTCAGATTGGGGAGGAGATAAATTAAAAGATGATATTAGATGGCAATACGGAATTCCACCAACAGGTAATGCTAATTATGCGTGGTTACAGCATATGATTCATCACTTAAATCCAGAAAATGGAGTTGCTGGAACTGTTTTAGCAAATGGTGCTTTAGCAAGTGATTCAAGTGGAGAGGGAGAAATAAGAAAGAATATGATAGAAGGTAGAGTGATTGAATGTATTGTCGCTATGCCTAGTCAGTTATTCTATGCTACTGGAATTCCTTGTTCGCTTTGGATTATGAGAAGAAATAGAGATGAAAGCACAAGAAACAAGATTTTGTTTATAGATGCAAGAAATTTAGGCTCAATGATAGATAGAAAGGTTAGAGAGCTTTCAGAAGAAGATATTTCAAAAATTGCTGATACTTATCATAATTGGAGAAAAGGTAAAGATTATGAGGACATAGTTGGTTTTTGTAAGTCTGCAGGTATTGAAGAAGTTAAATCAAATGACTATGCATTGACTCCAGGTAGATATGTGGGAACTCCAGAAGATGAGGGAGATGGTATTCCGTTTGAAGAAAAAATGAAAAAACTTACTACTGAATTATCAGAGCAATTAAAAGAAGAAGAAGCTCTTAATAAAGAGTTAAGAAAAGTGTTAGGAGCGATAGGATATGAAATTTAACAATTATTATTTGGAAGATGTAATCGAATGTTATGATAACAAAAGGAGACCACTCTCTGCAATGCAAAGGCAATGTAGAAAAGGTATTTATCCGTATTATGGAGCACAAGAGATTATAGATGAAATAGATGACTATATATTTGACGGAAATTATATTCTTTTAGCGGAAGATGGAGAAAATTTAAGAAGTAATGCTAAACCAATTGCAAATTTAGTAAGTGGAAAGTTTTGGCTTAATAATCATGCTCACATTTTTCAAACAAATGAAAAATGTTTGTTAGAATATTTGTATTATTTATTGTTAAAGACTGATATTAAGCCATATGTTACTGGTACTACTCAGCCTAAGCTTAATCAAGCAAATATGATGAAAATTGCTATTAAAGTACCTGAAATTGAATATCAAAGTAGAGTAGTAAAATTGTTACAGAACATTGATAAAACAATTTATTCAAATATTCATACAAATAATAATTTGTTAGTCGCTTAAATTGATTAAAGTTTCATATAAATAATAATTTGTATGAAATAGCAGATAACCTTATATCAAATGATTTTAAAGTAAATCTTAAAAAAGATTCATTTAACAATGTTATAAGATTTCTAAAAGGTAAAAAACCAAAGAGAATAAGTGATTTTGAAGAAAAAGAATTTATAAGATATCTGACTATAAGTTGTTTGAATAACCAAGAAGAGCTCTATGCAAGCCCATTAAAAACGGTTATTTCTAGCAATGATATTCTTATGGTAATGGATGGGGCTAGTAGTGGAGATGTGTATTACTCTACTTATGGAATCGTAGGTTCGACATTAGCTAAAGTGGAAATTATAAATATTGATTATACAAAAGAATACGTGTTCTTTGTGTTGAAAAAGTATTCGGGAGTAATAAAAAATAAAGTAACTGGTTCTGCAATTCCTCATACTGATAAAGCATTTATAAATACTCTTATGATTCCTAATATTAGTATTGAACAACAATTTAAATATAAAAGAATTTTAGAAAAAATACAGCATAATATTCTTGAAAATATTAATTTAATAAAAATTAGAGATACATTACTACCAAAACTTATGAATGGAGAAATAGACCTAGATAAAATTGAAATTTAGTCATACAAATTGTTATTTGTTATAGGAAGTATAATATTGCTGAAAGGAGCAATATTATATGGAAAAAGAACAAATCATTTTAACTATTACTAATGAAATGTCTAACAATTTGACTAATTATCAGTTGGAATTGTTAAAAAATGTACTAATTGTTCAATTCAAAAGTATTGAAATTACCATACTTACAGATGAATTAAAGAAGAAAGAAGAACAAGATACCAATGAAAAGTATATTAATTCTTTTATTTCTGCTAAAGAAATCGAAGGTTGCTCTAAAAGAACTATAAAATACTATAAGGAAAATATTGATAATCTTATAATTAAGCTGGATAAACCAATAAGAATAATAACTACTGAAGATGTGAGAATGTATTTATCTGATTATAAGGAATCAAATAAATGTAGTAGCGTTACTATTGATAATTTAAGAAGAATTTATTCGAGCTTTTTTGCTTGGTTAGAAGATGAAGATTACATAATTAAAAGCCCTGTAAGACGCATTCACAGAATTAAGACAGCTACACTTATAAAAGAAACTTTTACTGATGAAAATATTGAGATAATGCGTGATGATTGTAAGCTGATTAGAGATTTAGTAATTATTGAATTGCTGTATTCTACAGGAATTAGAGTAGGCGAACTTGTTAATCTAAATAAAGCGGACATTAATTTTGAAGATAGATCTTGTGTTGTACAAGGAAAAGGAAATAAGCAAAGGGAAGTTTATTTTGATGCTAGAACAAAAATACATCTGAAGCAATATTTAGATTCTAGGGTTGATAATAATGATGCTCTATTTGTTTCAAAAAATAAACCATATCAAAGACTTTCCATTTCTGGAATTGAAAGAATAGTAAGAAATATAGGAATTGATACCAATATAAATAGAGTACATCCACATAAGTTTAGGAGAACTTTGGCAACAATGGCTATAGATAAGGGAATGCCTATAGAACAAGTTCAAAAACTATTAGGACACGTCAAAATAGAAACAACAATGCATTATGCAATGGTTAATCAGAACAATGTTAAGAATTCACATAGAAAATATATAGGATAGGTGGAAATATATGAAAATAGTTAAGCTAAAAGATATATCAGTTGGTCAAGGAAACTATGGTATAGGTGCAGCAGCAGTTGAATATAACGATAATTTATATAGATATTTAAGAATAACAGATATAAAAGAAGATGGAACAGTTGATATAAATGAACTTAAGTCTGTTGATGATATAAATGCAAAGGATTACTTATTAAAAGAAAATGATATTTGTTTTGCAAGAACAGGGAATAGTACAGGAAAAACTTATTTCTATGATGGAACTGTAAAAGATTTAGTATATGCAGGATTCTTAATAAAGTTTAGTTTAGACAATACAAAAGTTAATCCCAAATATATTAAATATTATACTTTATCAAATAAATATAAAAATTGGGTTAAAGAAATTCAAACAGGCAGTACAAGAGGAAATATCAATGCAAAGATGTATGGAGAACTGGTAATTGAACTTCCAGAAAGAGAATATCAAGATAAATCAGTTAAATTACTAGAAACTATTACAAAAAGAATTGAATTAAATAAGCATACAAATAATAATTTGTATGAAATAGGAAAAGCACTATATCAAGAGTATTTTGAAAATGAAGAATATACAAATAATTATGAAATAAAGCAATTAAATGAAGTTACAACTAATAATAGAAATAAGGTAGATCAGACTAAAGAATATAAGGTTTTATCTGCTGTTAATACTGGTGATTTAGTATTATCAGATGATTACTTCGATAAGCAAGTTTATAGTAAAGATATAGGAAAGTACTTAAATGTTAATAAATATGATTTTGCGTATAATCCTGCAAGGATTAATATAGGTTCAATAGGATTAAACACATTTGATTTTAACTGCTGTGTAAGCCCTGTATATGTTACATTTTCAGTGGATAAAGATTATATTGATTTCTTTGATTTTTACTTTAAGTCTAAAAGATTTAATGCTGAAGTTGTTTTGAGAGCATCTGGATCTGTAAGACAAGCATTAAATTATAATGATTTTGGATTAATAGAGATACCATATCCATCAAAAGAAATGATTGATAAATTTAATAGTTCATATAAGACAATAAAAGATAGAATCAATAAAAATAAAGCTAAAATAAGCAATTTAGAACAGATCAGAGATACTTTACTACCAAAGCTTATGAATGGAGAAATAGACCTAGATAAAATTGAAATTTAGTCATACAAATTGTTATTTGTTTTTACAAAAGAATAGAATTTGATAGGGGGAGAGCAATATGTTCAAAGAGAATAATGTTGAACAAGCCATAATTGAACAATTAGTTAGTTTAGGATATGAATATCAGTATGCTCCTGATATAGAAAGGGATTATAAAGAGGTTATACTGAAAGACGTCTTTTATAATGCTTTACATAAAACAAATCCAGATATAACTGATGATATTGCAGATGAAGTTTATAGAAAGGTTAGAAATTTTCACGCTCTTGATTTAGTTGAAGCTAACTATGAATTTTATCATATGTTATATGCAGGAGTTGAAGTTCCTATTGAAGGAGATAGAACTTTTGTCGCTAAATTAATAGATAGAGATAATATAGACAATAACTATTTTCAAGTTTTGAATCAGTACACAGTTATTGAATATAAAGAGAAAAGACCAGATGTTGTAATTTTTGTTAATGGTATCCCCCTAGTAGTGTTTGAATTAAAAAATGCAGTTAATGAAGATACAACAATAGAAAATGCCTATAATCAAATAAAAAACTATCAAGAAGACATTAAATCATTATTCTATTATAATGCTTTTAGTGTAATTAGCGATGGAATAAATGCTAGAATTGGTACTATTACAGCAGATTTTAATAGATTTATGACTTGGAAATCAAAAGATGGGGAAAAGCCAGAAGATATTATAAATCAGATAGATGTTTTATTGTGTGGAGTTTTCAGAAAAGATAGATTTATAGATATAGTTAGCAATTTTATACTATTCCAAAATAAAGAAAAAGGGCTTATAAAAATACTTGCAGGTTATCATCAGTATTTTGCAGTTGATAAATCTATAAAAAGTACTTTGCAAGCTTTAGATGAGCATACAGGAAAAGCAGGTGTTGTTTGGCATACTCAAGGTTCTGGAAAGAGTTTTGCTATGGTATTTTATACAGGAAAAATCTCTAAAATTCCTAGTTTGCAAAATCCTACTATAGTTGTTTTGACAGATAGAAATGATTTGGATAATCAGTTATATGATACATTTGCCAATACTAACAGGGAAATATTACCTCAAAAAACACAACACGCTGAAAGCAGAAAGGAATTAAGAGAATTATTAAGTGTAAATGCTGGAGGAATTATATTTACAACTATTCAGAAGTTTGAGGAAGATGATGATATTATATCTGATAGAGAAAATATAATTTTTATTGTAGATGAAGCACATAGAAGTCAGTATAGTACTGAAAAGAAGTTTAATACTAAAACAGGTGAATTCCAAACAGGTTATGCAAAGAAAATGAGAGATAGTCTTCCTAAAGCAACATTTATTGCATTTACAGGAACACCAATAGAATATGCTGATAAAAATACAAGACTTCTTTTTGGAGATTATATTGATGTATATGATATGACACAAGCTGTTTTAGATAATGCAACTGTTCCTATATATTATGAGAATAGAGTTGCAAAGCTTAAACTTGACGATAGTGTCTTGAAAGAAATTGATGATGAATACAATTATTTAGTTGATAATGATGAAGCGGATGTTGAAACAGTAGCTAAATCTAAAGAAGAACTTGCTAAACTTGAAACTGTTATAGGCTCTCAAGAACGTATCCAAATGTTGTCAAAAGATATTATTGAACATTATGAACAAAGACAAGATATTCTTAATGGTAAAGCTATGATTGTATGTATGACTAGAAAGATTGCGATTACTTTATATCAAGACATTATTGAGCAAAGACCAGGTTGGGTAGATAAAATTAAAGTTGTTTTAACTGATAATAATGATGATCCAACAGAATGGCATAGTATAGTTGGTAACAAAAATTACAGAGATGGTCTTGCAACTGAGTTTAAGAACGAAAATAGCGATTTAAAGATTGTTATAGTTGTTGATATGTGGCTTACAGGTTTTGATGTACCAGATTTAGCAACGATGTACATAGACAAGCCTATGAGAGGACATAACTTAATGCAAGCAATAGCTCGTGTTAATAGAGTCTATAAAGATAAAGAGGCAGGACTTATTGTTGACTATATTGGCATTGGAGCTGACTTAAGAAATGCTCTAAACGAGTATACAAATAGAGATAGAGATAAAGTCCCAGATATAACTGCCGCATATGTAATTGTTAAAGAAAAACTTGAAGTTATGAGAGATTTCTTCTATGGATTTGATTATCAGCCATTCTTTAGTGACTCTAATCAGGTGAGGTTAAAAACTCTTGCTGATGGAATTAATTATGTATTAGCTAAAGACGAGGAAGAAAAGAAAGATTTTATTATTGAAGCAACAGCTCTTTCTCAAGCAGAAACACTTGCTAGGTCTTTGCTTGACGAACAAACAAAACTTGAAGTTGAGTTTTTTAAGGGAGTTAAAGTTGGTGTTAATAAGATTACTGGTAAAGGTCATTTAACAACAACTGAAGTAAATCAAAGAATTTTAACAGTACTTGAGCAAGCTATACAAGAAGATGGTATTATCGATATATTCAAAGCGGCTGAACGAAGCAATCCTGAAATTTCGATACTTTCTGAAGAATATCTTGAAAGTATTAGAAAATCAAAAAATAAGAATATTGCAGCTGAATTATTGAGAAGACTTATTGATGGTAACATTAGAATATTTAAGCGTACTAACCTTGTTAAATCTGAATTATTCTCTCAAAAAATGGCTGAAATAATGAAAAAATATAATAATAGATTAATTACTAGTGCTGAAGTAATTGAAGAATTATTAAATCTTTCTAAAGAAGTTGTTGATGCTAAAAATGAAGGTAAAGAAAAAGGACTTACAGATGATGAATATGCTTTTTATGATGCACTTGTTAAAGATCCAAATGTCCTAAAAGAAATGCAAGATGAAGTTTTAATACAATTAGCTCACGAGTTAACTGAAACTGTTAGAAAAAACAGGACTGTTGACTGGGATAAGAAAGAGTCTGCAAGAGCATTTATGAGAAGAGAAATTAAAAGACTTTTAAGAAAGTATCATTATCCACCAACAAAAGCAGATGAAGCAGTTCAAACGGTGGTTCTTCAAGCAGAGTTAATGAGTGATAATATAGAAACAAGTTCTGATTATTCTGGCTTTAAATCAGAAGAGAAAGTTGCTGGTACAGATAATATCGTAAGATTTGCTTATCAAGATAGTGATTCTGATGCTCCGACATCAATGGTAGCAGAAGAAAATATTGATTTTGATGCTTTCAAAAACAATGAAGGCAGATTTAAGACAGAATCTGGCAGGAACATATATTACTATGGAGAAGAATATGGCGACTATATAAAAAGAAAAGATGGAAAATCAGAAGCTAAAATTCATACTTTGAATGATTTATTTGAAGTATTGTTAAAGGCTTGGGTAAAGGAAACAGCATATCCATCTTGTCAAAGAGATCCACAATATAATAAAGCTAATGATCCAACATATGGTCAGTGTGCTATTACTGCAACATTAGTTTATGATTTGTTTGGTGGTACTATTCATAAAATAAAGCAAAAAGGTGGAAGTACTCATTACTTCAATAAAATTGACGGACATTATATAGATTTAACTAGAGATCAATTTGATTTATATGACATTCCAGTAAAATATGAACCAAATGAAGAAATTCCAAGAGAGTATTGTGGAAAAAATGCAGATACAAAGAAAAGATTTGATTTACTTGTAAAGAATATAGCTGAAATAGTTAAGTAAGAAAGGAAGTTTTAATGGTAGAATTTATTACAGAGAATTTGATGATGACATTTAGGATTTTTGATGAAATGTGGCTTAACATTATAGTGTTAGGTGTTATTTGGAAAAGATTTGCTTATATTTCTGCTTGGAAGATTACAAGATATGGAATAAAAAAGAATTGGTTAAAAACACGCAATTCCAAAAGCACGATTCATTTTATATCAAGATTTGCATTAAGCTATATATTTGCGTGGCTTATCAAAATATCATTGGTTATAATACTATTTACACCACAAAAGTTTATACAAGGATTCTTGATGTCAGTATTTATAATTGGCATATATTATTGGCTTAAATATTGTAATAAGGAATATTGGACAAAGATTAAGGTTATATAAGGAGTTATATATGCAGGACAAGTTTGAAATAATTAATTTTATTGATAATTGTAGATGGGATAAATCTGTTAAAAGTAATTATGGACTTATAAATTATTCAAGAAGTGATTTGCCAAACGACTTAAAATTACTTACTCATTGGATAAGTTATATTACCGACAGGCAAATGAAATTTGAAATAATTTGGGATGTTGGTGGATTTGTCTTTTCTGATATGTTATATAATTATAAACAACTTTATAATGGTATGGAGGTATTAAATCCAAAGTACAAAAATTCAAACTTTATAAGTACTCAAAATGGAGAGTATACATTTATTTCCAATAGCATTGTGACAGATAATCCCACAAAGAGTGGGAAAGAATTACTAAATAAATATGAATTCAAAGATGATAATAGAGTTACCTTTGTTTCTAGATTCTATCCTGCTGACTATGTATCTATGTTTTACACGATGCATACATTAAAAGAATTTAATAAGGATTTTATTACATATATTATAAGAGCTTTAGAGTGTATGGGAGATACATCTCCTAAATCATTAATTAAGGCATTTGCATACAGTTTATACATATTAACGTATGAAGATATAGGTCAACCCTCAAAAAAAGATTTGGATTATAATGAATTGATAAGGAAAGCCAAAACTAGAACTAATAGAATAATCAAACTATTAAATGATGAAGAATTATTAAGTAAAGAAATTGAAAATTTTTATAAAAATGGTGTCCAATATAAAATAAAACGCATTTGGTGCTGTATAAGAGATTATATCAAATCTGACGAATTTGGTTCCAAATGCCTAAAAACAGA
Source organism: Clostridia bacterium (assembly GCA_017528375.1). Taxonomy (GTDB): domain Bacteria; phylum Bacillota; class Clostridia; order TANB77; family CAG-508; genus CAG-492. The sequence continues at coordinate 14,090 of JAFXOY010000011.1, forward strand.
ACTTGCTAAAAGGAATATAAGCAGGACTGTTATAAGAAATTTATTTAGCAATGAAGCAAGGGCTGTTGTTGAACTACCTGGAGATGTTTGGAATAATAATTCTACTTTTAGAAATTGTTTGTTAAAAGACATTAAACTTACAGATAAAGAAAGAAAAATGAGTTTCAATAAGTTATTAAGATTAAAGTATGAAGAATATGGTATTAAAGTTGGCTATCCAGAACAATTCGATGTAACTTTCGATTTTGTTCCTAGAATGTGTGAAAAGAACAATTGTGATATTTGCCCATTTAATATATCAGATAAAAAGAATAGTATAGAGAAAATATGTGTAAACAATAAAAATAAATATTGTACAGTTGCTCAAATTTGTTGCAATTATCAATGTATGTGCAAACCTAATGATTGTGCTATTTTGAAAAAGATAAATAAAAAGAGGTAATCAAAAGCCAAGTATCAATTTCGATACTTGGCTTTTATAAAATTTTTTCAAAAAAGTGTAACGTATTTGGATATTTTCCGTCTTATTAAGTGAAGGGAGGTCAAGATGGAAGATAGTGAGATTATAGAATTATATTGGAATAGGAACGAAAGTGCGATTGATGAAACTGACAAGAAATATGGAAGATACATATTTATAATAGTTAATCAAATTTTATCTAATCTTGAAGATAGTAAGGAATGTGTTAATGATACATATTTAAGAACTTGGAATTCAATTCCACCAACTAGACCGAATGTCTTTAAGTTGTTTTTGGCAAAAATTAGTAGAAATCTTGCATTCGATAAGTATAATCAGCTAAAAGCAAAGAAAAGAGGATCTAAATTTGAGATAGTTTTGAGTGAATTAGATGATTTTGAGGAACAGATGTCAGAACAAAATGTGGAAGATGAAGTATTAACTAATGAATTAACTCAAATATTAAATGATTATATGAAATCACTAACTAACGAAAAAAGAACTATTTTCCTAGATAGATATTATCAGTTTTATTCAATTAAACAAATAGCAGAGTATAACCGTATATCTGAAAGCAAAGTTAAGATTATACTTATGCGACTTCGTAATGATTTAAAAGAAATGTTGGAAAAGAGGTGGAATGTATGAGTAATGTAACTTTATTAAAAGCGTTATCAAATATTGATGAACAATATTTGATAGACTATGAAGAGGTATTGGAAAGAAGAAATAGAATAAATGATGAAAAACCAAAAGAAAGGGTGATTGGTATGAAATTTTTAAGTCCTGTACTTGCAGTAGCAGTTATTGCAGGAATTATATTTATGGTAAATCCAAAAACAGAAACTCCTATTGTAAGTGATAATCCGAATATTCCTACAATTGAATCAGAAGAAAAAATTGCTTTGAATATAAATAAACTTGATTATATAATGTCGGCAGATATGGATGCAGAAGAAAAAGTATTAAATGGTGTTATGATTCCATATTTTGAATATATGTCAAGATTAGCAATTCCAGATGATTTTGACAATAAAGAAAATTATAGAGCTATCTATGTAAAGAGTAGCAGAGATTCAACGGAATATGATATTCTAAATAACTATGTATTTACATATACAAACACTTCAAATAAAAGAAGAATTATGATAGCTTTTTCTGAAGAGTATAAACCTTTGAGAGATTATTATATTGAAGGTGGAGAAAAAGTAACAACTATTGGAAATACAGAGCTAGTCATCTCCCAATATAATGAAATGTTTTTAGTAACATTTACACACGATGGAGTAAATTATGATATTGAAACAAGAGATATTACAGAAGATGAGTTACTAGAACTATTAACGTCTATTATTATGAAACCAGTTAATTTTGAAGTAAAAGAACAAGATGCTGGAATAAATGAACCTATAAATACTGTAAAAGATTATCCTGATTATTATGGTGGAATGTATGTTCAAAATGGTAATAATGTAATTTTACTTGTTGAAGATACTTCTGAAAATAGAATAGAAATTTGTAAACTACTTGGTATTACGGAAAGCTTAACAATATTTAGAAATGTAACATATTCTCATAATTATCTAACTACTTTGCAAGCAGATATTAGTAAAGCAATGCAATATAAGGAATTTAATTCAGTTATAGGGTCTGGAGTAATGGATGCTCAAAATCATATTTTAGTAACTATGACAAAAGAAGATAAGGAAGATATTAAGAAATTAGAAAAGATGGATACAGAAGGTGGAGCTATTGCAATAGAAGTAAGTAGCGAAAATTCTTTAGCAGTTGAAGAATAATTAAATTGAAACGACTCACGAGAATCGTTTTTAAAGCTATTTTATAAGGAAAGGTATATTCCTTATAGGGTAGCTTTTTTTATTGCTTTGAATTTTTAGACAAAAAAATAATCGCCATTAAGCGATACCGACACAATTTATATTTTTTAAAAATGGGGGCAAAAGTCCCTAGGACTTTTCTAATGAAAAAAATTTTTTATACGTTTCTTTTAGACACTTCTTCAAGTCTTTCAAGAGCCAAAGCTAGTGAGTACATCAAAGATGGATGCCTTCCATCATATTCTGGGAATAATCGATAAAACTTTTCTTTATCGACAGAATTATCCATTGCATTTAATGCATTTATAATTCTTTTTCTTACTTGCTTTTGTGTTATTCCTTCTTCTTTAGCAATCATTTCAAATGCTGCATCACATTGTCTAGGAG
>JAFXOY010000012.1 GCA_017528375.1 Clostridia bacterium
TAATTTAATAAAAAGATTAATTTGTTAAAATCAAAAAAATAATAAAAAAAATAATAAAAAATTATTATTTATCTTATTTTATATAAATTAACGTCCAGAAATTTATTTTCATATAATCAATGAGATATATTCTTTCATTCTTATTATTCTGTTTGATTTTCCAAAATATCGTATCGCAAAAACTTTCAAGAGTGCAATTGACTACAATTGGATTATTTTTAAGTGAACACAAACAAAAATTAAGAAAACTTCAAAATACTGATACTACTGAAGATACATCCGGACCAACTCTTCCAGAAGCAGAACCTTATACCATGCCACAACCAGGAAAACCAGAAAATGTACCTGCCACAGCTAAAAATTCGGAAGTTCCATTTAATACAACAGTATCTAGTGTGCCAAAAAGAACTGGAAATAAAAAGGCTCCAGTTCAATTTTCAAAATTCTATGGATTTATACCAGGTCCAAATGGTAGAGGATTATTTAAATTCAAAGTTTTATTCTTTCTTATGAGAATAATTCCCAAATACATTATATTTAGATTAAGAATTACATATGGTGCAAGATTAAGAAACCTTGCATTAGGAGATTCTGGAACTGCAGAATCTGTAAGAAGTGATTGTACTGCTGATGAATCAAAGGTTGGAGTAGATGCCTCATCGACAGGAGAAAATGTTAAATTCACTTGTGAAGCCAATTCAACAGGAAATGTAAATGATGCAAACGTTCAAGTAAATACAGATGTTCCTTTGACAATAGTAGAAGCTGATGGTTCAACTAGTACATTAGGTTTTGACAATATTAACTTTAATGGTAACGCTGCAGAAGAGGCAGCAAACCTAGGAAAAGTTGAGGACCTATCTGCATGGTATATTTTAAATGAAACAGTTTCTTCTACTGATGGACAATATCTGGTACTTTCGGGAACTCTTGTTTCACAACCTCTTAGAAGACTAGATCTTAGTGAAAGCGATCCAATAATAATGCAATTATCAAATCAGAATAATGAAAATAATGCATCAGATTCTTATTCATGTAATTATGTAGCAGGAACACCTGAACAATTGCGTTGTGATGCTTCAAATAAAGAGCTAAAAACTAGTGATCAAGATTTGCAAGCTAGTTCAGGAAGCCCATCATCAACCAATGGAACTCTTGTACAAGTACAAATGAAAAATCCATCAAATGATCATGCTTTTACTGTTGGAGGAGGCGGATCCGGTACTGGAAACACCTATAGAAAAAGCTCAAGTGGATTATCAGGAGGTGCTATTGCTGGTATAGTTATTGCATGTGTTGTTGTACTCGTTGCAGCAGCTATCGCAGCTATAATGCTCAGAAAACCCACTCCTCCCGTGGAAAATACCACTGTTGCGGAATTGAGAACTGATAACATTTAAGTGTTATCAAAAATCTTTGTTTCCTTTAAGTAATTCAATAATTTGATCAATATTTCTTTTGTATATATTAATTTGGACATAAAATTAATTTCAATATTTGTTAAAATAATTTTTTTTTTCTTAGATATTTTTGATTTTATTATATTTTTGAATAATTTAAAAAAAATAATTATTCAAAATATAA
>JAFXOY010000013.1 GCA_017528375.1 Clostridia bacterium
AAAATTAATGTTTAATAAAAATGAAATACGAGCAAACATTAAAAGATGCAACAAAAGATTTTAATGAAAACATTCTTCCTGGTCTTGAAGAATTTGTCCGTATAGATAATCTAAGTCCTGATTTTGATCCAAAATGGGAAACAAATGGAAAAGCAGAAAAAGCTGGAAATCATTTAGTAAATTGGGCTATGAAACAAGGAGTAAAAGGATTGAAAGCTGAATTATATAAAGAAAAAGGTAGAACTCCTTTAGTATTTATAGAAATAGATGCTCAAGGAAGTGATAAAAATGTACTTTTATATGGACATTTTGACAAACAACCCCCATTAGGAAAATGGGATGAAGGATTACATCCAAATAAACCTGTAAAAAAAAATGGTTTACTTTATGGTAGAGGAGCTGCTGATGATGGATATGCTTTATTTGCTATTGTTGAATCAATAAAATTAATCCAAATGCAAAATGGAAAACATGGAAGAATTGTAATCACAATTGAAAGTGGAGAAGAAAGTGGATCACCTGATTTAGTATATTATTTAAAAACTTTAAAAGATAGAATTGGAAATCCTAATTTAATGATATGTATGGACAGTGGCTGCAAAGATTATTCATCAATTTGGCTCACAACATCATTAAGAGGTATTGCAAGTGTAGAATTTGAAGTAGAATGTCTTAAAGAAAGTGTTCATTCTGGTACTGGAAGTGGTATTGCACCTGATTCTTTCACAGTAATGAGAATTCTTTTAGATAGATTGGATGATTCAAAAACTTCAAAAGTTATTGCTCCTTTATCTGTTGAAATTCCAAAATATAGAATTGAAGATGCTCAAAAATTAGCTGAATATCAAAAAGAAAAAGCTGTTACTGAACTAGTAAATCTTTCTGAAGGAGTAAAGCCTTTAACTGAAGATTATAAAGAAATTATTTTAAATAATACATGGAGACCAACTGTAGTTGTTACAGGAATTACTGGATTTCCTCCTGCTGAAGGTGCAGGGAATGTTTTAAGAGCAAAAACAAAAGCAAAAATTTCAGTTAGATTACCCCCCACTTTTAATGGCAAAGATGCAGAAAAAGTTCTTGTTGATATTTTAACCAAAGATCCCCCATATAATTCAAAAGTTACTATTAATAGTATATTTTCTGGAAATGGATGGGCTGCAAAAGATATGCATGTATCTTTAAAAAAAAGTTTTTCTGAATCTTCCAAATTCCTTTTTGGAAAAGATTATTATAACAGTGGTGAAGGTGGATCAATTCCTTTCATTGCTGAATTAGCAGAATTATATCCTAAATGTGAAATTGTTGTTACTGGTGTTTTAGGACCTGGATCTAATGCTCATTGTCTTAATGAATGCTTAAATCTTGATTACACTACTAAAATGATTGTAGCCCTTTCTCATTCTATATATGACTTCTGTAATCAATAAATCTCTTAATTAGTTAAAACAACTTTTAATTATTAAACTCTATTAAATAAAATTTGATTAAATAATCATTAAATAAACAAATTATATTATATTAAAAATTATT
>JAFXOY010000002.1 GCA_017528375.1 Clostridia bacterium
AATTCCAATGCCAATTACACCACAAACAGCTAATATAGCAAAGATAACAAATAATACAATTAAAACAATCTTTAATGTCTTATTCATCTTTGTATCTGATAACCATAAGTAGCCAGCAACAACTGCACATACAATTAATACTAAATCAGAAATCATTTTGATTTTGCTTAATGCAGGGAAATTACCTCCACATACACCAATAAACCAAATAATACCAGCAAGCATTAATGATACAAAAGCGCATAATCCGATTAACCAAAATAGTCCGTTACTTTTCTTCATAAAAAACCTCCAATTGAATTTAAATAATACATAGTTATTATATCATAAAACAAGAAAAAAATACTATTAAAAAATATTTTTAAAAAATACAAAATAAGTGTGTCAATGACTTTTGAAAAGTTCCTATAATTTATTTAATATAAGCACTGCTTTGATCGTATTCAAGGCGGTGTTTTTGTTTAGCTACGAAAGCGTCAAAAGATGCTTTCTTCCATGGATGAGTCATAGGTGGAATATATGTTTGTTTTGGTTTCTTTTCTTTTATTTCATCGAATTCTAGGGATGACTTTTTTCGTTCTGGTAATTCTTTAAGTAAATATATTTTTTCTTCAACAGTAACGAATAATCTTTTATCAAATGTTTGAATTACTAATCCTGGAGTTCCATTTCTAAAACATATAACCTGAGTTCCAGTGGCGTTTGTTGCTTGATAGTATTTATTACGGAATTTGATTGAAGAGCCATGATCAAATATCCTTGATGTAATAATGGATAAAGTTAGATTAATTGTTTCATTTGAAGGTTGATTTTCAAATACAGATGTTATATTCTTTCTTTGTAGGGCAAATCGTTCGTTGAATTTCGGAAGGTAGGATGTCAGAAATTCATTGGCTTGCTCTAATGTTTTAATGTTGGCTGTCCTAAGTTCTTGGGGCAGCCTGTTTTGAAATGTTTGGTTGAATCTTTCGATTCGACCTTTTTTTTGAGGTATAGAAGAAGTTTTAATAGAAATCCCTAAAGTCTTACATGCATAGGCAAATTGTGTATATGTATCATTTTCATCAGTTGGATTAGGATTAGATTTATATGTGAATACAGTTCTATTATCTGTTAAGAAACTGGCTGGTATTCCATATTTTTCAAGTATTTGCTTTAATACATTGTAATAGCCCCATAATGTCTCTTGATAATCAAAAAATGCTCCTACAACGGTTCCTGTGGCATCATCTACGGCTAAATGTAATGTTGAATAAATATTATTGAACCAACAAATACCTGATGCGTCCATTTGAATTACCTCACCAAAGTATTTAGCTCTAGGCTTTCTAGGGTGAGATGATTCAGAATCTAGAATATGATCATCAATAATTAAATTTTTATCAACTTCATTAAGTTTCTTTTTACTCTCTAATTCTTTCTTTTTTGCTTTTCTAGTACTTTTATTACATAGTGGTGAAATATATCCGGCAGAAGTTAAAATATGTCTTAAAGGAGTATAAGTGATTTTTATCCCTTCATCATAATTTAATTTTTCTGTAAAATGATACCAATTATAATCATAGTATTTTTCTTTGTAGAGCTTGATAATTAATGACCTTGTATTATCATCAATAGTAGCCTTTGGCTTACGACCTGAATTTTTATGTATGAATCCAGCTTTACCCTCGGTTTTATATTTAATAATTAGCTTATTGATATATCTAGTTGTAACACCTAATCTAATTGCTGCTCGATTCTTATTACCATTAGTATCTACCAACTTTTTAATTACTTCATAAATTGATTTTTCTTTCATGTTTAAATCCACACGCTTCATCGTTACCACCTCAAGATGATTATAAAATGTGAAGCGCGAATTCCCTAGGGAATTGTATTCCTTTCTTTTTTTCTTTTGTTTATATGGGGACACATTCCCCATACCCTTTGGGAACTAATCAAAAGTTAATCAATAAGATTTTATTAAAAGTTAATCATAGGAATAATAGAATAACGTTAAAATTTTATTGACAACAAAAAATAATTTGGTATAATTTTTATTGCAGTTCGAAAGAATTGCAAAATGCCCGAATGGCGGAACTGGCAGACGCGCTAGACTTAGAATCTAGTTCCCAGGAGTGCAGGTTCGATTCCTGTTTCGGGCACCATCCAAAAATT
>JAFXOY010000014.1 GCA_017528375.1 Clostridia bacterium
AAATAGGATAATCCATAAAAGCTAAATAACGCCACCAATATAAATGGTAGCGTTATTTAAGGATACATCCATTTGAGTAAAAAATATGAAACTAGGTAATTACCAATATTTTGTAACATTTCTCCATTCAGGATAATTCTCATCAAGGTAACTCAGAGCATCCAACCTTGCTTTATCGTACTCAGTTGAAGTGAATTCTTTTATAACTTTTTTTCCGTTATTTCTATCTTGTACTTGCACAATTTGTGCTTCGCCATCGAAGCCATGTTGTGTAATCTCAAAATCATACCTGGAAAAAACTCTGGCTGAACCGCTACAGCTATAAAAGCAGTTTCTGTACTCTGACTCTCCTCTTACTCTGCCTTCATTATCAAGAATAAGGAATTTTAAAAAACCGTATTTTCCTTTCTGTTCCTCAGTGTTTTCTACCAAGTACCATCCTTCGGGAAATTCGGCCTTAATTAGCCCATGAGAAATGTCTTCCGAATAATCAAGCTCCTTATAATCAGGAAGCTTAAAGCCCAGAGCCAAGAAATTATCCACAACCCAGCCGTTGTTATATAAATCAACGGGAAGCAATTTTCTCTGAATAATGATTGCTGTCATAACATCATCATCCAGAGACATTATGCCGTCAAACATAGCGTCCAAATTTGAGTTTGGATCAGCATTCAACAATGCTATTTGGGTAGCAGAAATCTTTTTCTTGCTGAGTCTGTTCATTACTTCGCTTAAGGTATCCATATTTTGTCCTCCTGCCGTATTGGCATTTTCAAAGTACGCACTTAAAAAGTGCATGCTGGGACCTTCCCAAACACATAGGCATTATATCACATTTTATGTAAAATTACAAATGATGTATTAAAATATAAAAACAAGGCTCTCAATTTTATTAATGAAAGTCTTGCTTACTGGATTATTTTATATAAACGTCAATTACATTATTTCTGTTAAATAGATTATAAATTCAACTGTACTTATAAATAGTACTATATAGCTAAATATTGTAATTAGCCATTTGGTTATAGTATTCATATTACGCATAACAACAATGTTAAGAGTTAGCCATGTTGCAATAAAAGGTACTCCTAAGCTTTTTGCTGGTGATCCCTCAACAAGATAGTTTCCATTTACTTCAACCTCATAAACTGTTGCTATAATTGCTAATATTTGTAATATAATAATATACCATTTTAAAAACATATAATATTTTCTTCTTGGTGAGCTTGATAAGTATTTTACTCTACCATAATGTTTTTCTTCATTGTATTTTACTTCTATCTCGCAATTATCATCAATTGTAACTGGTGTACTTATTGGAAAGTTACTTCCATCTTTTGTAATAAATAAACCGTTACGAGGTATCCAAGTACCTGAAAAAGCTTTCATTGTTGAAGCTGATTTATATTCATCAGATTTCAATCTAACTGTTTTATTATAATTTCTCATATCTTTTCTCCTGTTTTTTGTAATTTCAGCGCACCAGCTGAATGTATTCTTACAACTCTATCTTCATCTGATTCTGCCATTTTCTCTAACTTTGGAATTGACTCTGGAACATATACTTTGCGCTTTCCAAGAACTCGAAAAATCTCTGGGGCTTCTCTTCTAACATATTGAGTATC
>JAFXOY010000015.1 GCA_017528375.1 Clostridia bacterium
CGGTTCTTCCAAAATTGCGACTTTGAGGAGGATGGCTTTAACGGAGTGTATGCTAATCTTAACATCCACTCCGTTTTTGCTAAACCTTACAATGCACGAGCAAAAATCATTGAGAGATTTTTTAAAGAGTTTCAAGAAGAACTTGAAAAAGGAATGCCGAGTTACATTGGAACTTGTATTGAAGATAAGCCGGCGTGGTTAAAGCGAGGCGAACATTTACACCAAGAATGGCACAAAAGATTAACAAATAATCACATTCCTACAGTTCAGGAAGCAATTAAATATATTAATTGTTGGTTGGAATTACACAACTCTCAACCCTGTCCGAACAATAGAAATATGACAATCAAAGAGATGTTAAATACTGTTCAAAAACAGAACATTCCTGTTCAAGTTTTGGATGATTTGATGATGAAAACCGAAACAAGAACTATTAATAAACATGGAATTACATTCTTAAAAATGCATTATAGGAGCGATGCAATTCTTGGAATCAGAGATAAAGTCAATATTCGTTACAGTTTATTTGATCTATCAAAGATAAATGTTTATTCAACTAAAGGGGAATTTTTATGTATTGCTCATAGAGTTCAAAAAGTACACCCGATGGCTCGTGTACTTGGCACAGTTGTAATTTAACGACCGGTTTTATTTGTACGGATACTTTGATTATTTTGGACAGCCCGCTCTGCGAGGGCGTTTTCAGGTCGGAAAATTAGGTTTACCAAAAAAATCAAACTGCCGAAATGGACTTTTTTCGGACTGTACGGATAGTTTGAGATTTTCGTAATATAGCTGAATTACGCACCGATTTTGAATTGTACGGATAAAATGATTATTTTGGTAAAGTCCAGTTCCGCAAATAATTAAATTTTTGGTTCCTCTTTTTTTAGAAATTTGTAAACTTTTTTTTACAAAAGCCAATTATTATTTTGAGGAATTTATCATTAAGTTTAATAAAAAAGCGGAACATTATTAGTTTTTATTAATACAAAAATACTGATAAACAATTTTTGAAATATCACTAATTATTTTAGAATTTTCGTCATCACTGAGAGGGGAATCTTTTATCATAATTGCAATATAATACAAATCTCCATTTGGTAATCTTACATATCCAGCATCATTATCTGCTATTTTTAGACCTTTTGGAGTGCGAGAGCCTGAACCAGTTTTATGATAAATTTTGGTATTTTTTGGAAGTCCTGCTTTAATTTTATTTTCTCCAGTGCTAGTCTTTAGCATGATATTTTCTAAAAAAGCAAAAGAACTGCTAGAAAGAATATTATTGTCTTTTACTCTTTTCATCATCAAGACAATGTCTTTAGGTGTTGAAGTATTAAGATATTGATTATAAATATCGCTATTCATATCTTTTTCATTTACTTTTATGCTTATATCATTGAAGCCCAATTCATGTATAAATTTTTCAAGCTCATTAATTCCTCCAGAGTAATCAATTAATATATCACAAGCATTATTATCACTTTGGGATATCATATATTCTAATAATTGAGCTAGTGTTATATCAAATGGATAATTTTTATAGTCTTTTATCATAGGGCTATGAGTTTGCATATCAAGCATATTTTGATTAATTGTAATCTTGGTATCCAATGATATGTGTTTTTGATCTATATATTTAAGCACTTTAATAGCAACGAAATATTTAAAAACACTTAATAGAGGATATTTCTTGTTGTTCACTACAACAAGATCCTTATCTTTTAAAGTTGCAATTCCTACATTCACATTATTGTTTATTAAGTATAGATTCAATCTAAAATTTAATGTTTTAGTGTAAAACCAAACAATTAAAATTATTGAAAATAGAAAAATTATAAACATTTTTATTTTAAGCATTGAACTTATGATAGCATAAAAATGATATTATAATGCTCTAGGTAAACTTTTTTACAAAATGAATTATTATTGTTTTATTTTATATAAGTCAAACTAATTTTTAATGATACGAAAACGACACAAAGCTCGGAAGTGATGTTCCAATACATTTACTTCCGAGCTAATGTGTGTCTGCGATGAAAAACGAAGAATATATAGATATTAATAAAATAGCAGAATTAAAAGGGTTAAAAAGCAACCGTTCATTAAGATTGGCAATTCAAAAAGGTAAATATATTGCTCGTGAAGTTAAAGTTTTTGGAGGTAAATCATACGAGATATTATACTCATCACTAGAACCAGAAATACAGGAAAAACTCCAAGATGAATTAATTAAAGAAGCAACTCAATCAAATTGCACCGCATTAGTTCCTTTAAACTCAACAACTAAATACCCGACATTTATTTCAGAGAGTGCAAAATTAACGGCACTTGCTAGAGTAGATATTGTAAAAGCTCTTCAAAATATAAGAACCAAATATAAGACAAAAAAAGAGGCTGACTCAGTATTTTTGGATTTGTATAATTCGGGAATGCTTCTACCAAAGGTTTATAAATTCTTGGGTAGTATTTCGATAGGCACACTTCATCGATGGATTTGGGCATATGAAGATAACGAAGATTATAGAGTGCTTTTACCTAATTACAAATATACAAAACAGGGTGAGTATAATACAATCCTCACTCAAGAAATGAAAGATATATTTATTAAATTTCTTCTACATCCAAATAAATTCAGTGTAACAAAAGCGATAAAATTAACTCAACATATACTTGAAAAGAAAGGAATTGAAAGCATTCCTCATGTTATTACATTTAGAAGATATGCAGAACACTACAAAAAGAATAATTATTCAAGATGGATATTATTCAGAGAAGGTGAAAAAGCATACCACGATAAAGTGGAAGCATATATTGAAAGAGATATTTCAAAATTGGAAGTCGGTGATGTACTTATTGCTGATGGACATACTCTAAACTTTCAAGTAATTAATCCATTTACAGGAAAACCGACCAGAGCAACTTTGGTCGGTTTTTTAGACTGGAAATCAACAGCATTGGTCGGTTATGAAATTATGATGAGTGAAAACACTCAATGTATAGCTTCGGCATTAAGAAATGCCATCATTAATTTAGGTATGATTCCGAAGGTAGTTTATCAAGATAATGGTAGGGCATTTAAAGCAAAGTATTTTCAATCCTGTGATTTTGACGAAGAAGGATTTAATGGAATCTATGCAAATCTTGGTATTAAATCGGTGTTTGCTAAGCCATACAATGCAAGAGCAAAAGTTATTGAAAGATTTTTTAAAGAATTTCAAGAAGAGTTCGAGAAGTTAATGCCAAGCTACATTGGAACAAGTATTGAAAATAAACCTGCTTGGATGAAACGAGGAGAAAAACTTCATAGAGATATGCATAAAAAACTCACTAATAATTACATACCAACTGTACAAGAATTAATAAAATACATTGATTGTTACCTAGATTTTCACAATTCAAAACCTTGTCCGAACGCTCCTCAAATATCAATTAAACAATGTTTAAACAGTGTTCAAAAACAAGAAATCGATAAAAATATCTTAAATGATTTAATGATGAAAACTGAAGTTAGAACTATTAATAAGCACGGAATAACATTCCTCGGACTTCATTACAGAAGCGATTCAATTTTAGGTTTAAGAGATTCTGTTTACATTAGATACAGCTTATTTGATTTAACTAAAATACACGTTTATTCAACTAAAGGCGAGTTTTTATGTATCGCAAGGCAAGTTGAAAAAGTTCACCCAATGGCAAATCATTTAGGCACTGTAAAAGATATGGAACAATATAAACAACAAATTCAAAAGCAACAAAGACAATTTAAAAAAGCTAAGAAAGACTTCCTTAAATACTTCCCTAAAGAGCAGGCTGAAGTTATAGAAATTGAAACGCAAGAAAGTCTTATGACGGAGCAACCAATAATTGAAAAACCAAAACGGGAAAGAAAATTAAGCCCACGTGAAAATCAAATGTATAGACCTATTTTTAATACAGATTATGAAAAATACGAATGGTTAATTCAAAACGGTTGTACAAATACTGAAGATAGAAAATGGATTGCTGATTATATCAGAAGTGATGAATATAGAGAAATATATGGAGATTAACTATGGAAAACAAATTCGTAAAAACAAAAAAC
>JAFXOY010000016.1 GCA_017528375.1 Clostridia bacterium
CATGAACATCATTCCCATATTTACTACATTAGGAGTTCTAAACCCAGACACATCTAATGAAGTAAGCTTTGTACAATTCTGGAACATCGCTGCCATATTTTCTACTTTCTCTGTGTTAAAACTACTTACATCTAAATAAGTTAAGCTTTGACATCTATGGAACATATTAAACATATCTGTTACTTTTGAAGTATCAAAATTCTTTAAATCAAGGGATTTTAAGCTTTCGCATCCGGCGAACATTTGGTTCATATTAGTTGCACTTTTTGTTTTAAATCTAGATACATCTAATTTTTCTAAATGAACACACTCTGCTACAAAGGCTTCGAAATTTTGGACTTTTTCAACATTGAATCCACTAACATCTAATGATGTTAAATTTGTTAATAAAAACATTCCTTCCATTGTTTCTACATTAGCTGTTGTAAAGGAAGCTCCAAGTCTTAAATCACTTAAACTTTCCATATGAGAAAACATATTTTTCATACTTTTAACATTAGCTGTGTTCCAATTAAGTACTAAACTTTGAACATTTTGGACATAGGAGAATAAATAACTCATATCTTCTACATTTTGAGTGTTGAAATTACTAACATCCAAAGATTCTAAAACTGTACAACTATCGAACATAAAACTCATATATTTTAAACTCCTTGTATTAAATTTTCCTACGTCAACTTTAGGCAAATTTTCGCATCCTTGGAACATGTAAGACATATCTTCAACATTGCTTGTATCCCAATTTCCTATATCTAATCCCCATAAAAGTTCACATTCTTTGAACATTTCTTTCATATTTGTAGCACTTGATGTTGTAAAACTATTTAAAGATAATGAAGTCAAACCTGTGCAACCGGAGAACATTCCTTCAAAGTTTTTAACTTTTTGAGTTTTGAATCCTTCAACATTTGCAAATGGAATCATTTTACATTCTGCGAACATATATGACATATCTTCGACATTGCTTGTATCAAAACTTGCTGTGTTCAAAAAATTTAAAGCAGAACATCCTCTGAACATACTTGCCATAGATTTTACATTTTCTGTTCTTAAGAAAGTTAAAGATAAATCACTTAATGCAATAGTTCCTTCGAACATATGTGACATATCTTCTACTTGAGATGTTTCGAAAAAGTCAATCATTACATTCATTAAAGAAATACATCCTTGGAAAAGTCCACTCATACTTTTAACTTTATTTGTCTGAAGATCATTCAGATTTATTTCTACTAAAGATTCACATCCAGAGAACATATTAGACATATCATTCAAATTTGGTGATTGAGAGGCTTCTACGAATTTCACTGTGCTTAATTTATAGCAATTTTTAAACATTGAAGCCATAGATTCAACTGAGCGTATATCAAATCTATTAGGGGCAAATGTTACTATTGAAGTTCCTTCAAACATATGAGACATATCTTTAACATTTGATAAGGTCATATTATAAAATTGAATATCTTCTAAACTTTGGCAATAAGCGAAAGTTTTTTTCATTGAAGTTAAACCAGAAGTATCCCATCCTTTATTAAAATGAAAATCAACTAAATAATGACATTGTTCAAAAGTTCCTTCCATTGATGTTATTTTGCATCCTTCTTTAGAAGTAGTGAAATATACACTTTTTAAATGATCAACTTCTCTAAACATATTTTTTAAGGAAATTTCTGGTGAATGAATTTCAAATCGTACTGTTTTTGGATCTTCTAAAGCAAAATTGAATTTCTTAGAATATTTTTTCTTTTCTCTTCCTATATAAACAACAACATCAAAATTTTTTTCAAATTCTTCAGATACAATATTTATTTCTCCTTCATTTATGTCATATATACATGTTATATTACCCCAAACTTCTCCTGAAACTGGTTCATCTTCTTCTTCATCTGAGGACTTATCACTTTTATCTGGGTCTTCACTCTTGCTGCCGCCATTTAAAATTAATATTATAATAATAGCGACTACTATTATAATACCTATGGTGACTGCTCCCCATATTATTACCTGATTACGGAGTTTCTTTTTTCTTTCTTCTTCTAAGCCTGCAAAATTAGGCTCTATTTCTCCTGATACTGGATTAATTGCTTCTCCTTCTTCTTCCATTTATCTCTAATTATATTAGATATTCTTTCTATTAATTTAATTTTTATTAAATTATTTTTAATTTATTTTTTTTAATTTTTTTTTAAAAATAATTTTTTATTTTAAATTTTATTGGTTTTTGGGTTTGGGTTTTGGGTATTGGGTATTGGGGATTGGG
>JAFXOY010000017.1 GCA_017528375.1 Clostridia bacterium
CCCCAATCCCCATGAGAATATAATTTATTAATTAAATTTATTTTCAATAAAAATATAATAAAAATAATATCTAAATAATTATTATTTTTAATAAAAAATAAATAAAAAAATTATTGATCTTGTATGAATTAAATTATTGTTTAACCAAAAAATTTATAATTTAAAATATGCAGGAAAATAGTGATTTAACTGAGAAGCTAATAGTGAAAGAAGCCCAAGAAGGTGTAGAACCAGAAAATATTGACATGTCTAAAATATTCAACAACGAGTACAACACAAGCGAACATGGCTCAGAGAAATTCTTCAAAGAACACTTGAAAAATGTTGAATATGTTGGACAACTCTTTCGTACAGATTTTGAGCATGGTCTAAGCTCATCAAATAAACAAGATCTCGAATGGAGAGAAAGAAAGTGGGGAAACAACCATTTACCACCCGAGAAAGAGAACTCCATCTTAGAGCACATAATAAACTGTTTCGAAGATCCAACTCTTAGAGTATTATTAGTAGCTTCTATTATTTCCCTTATCATTGGTGTTGCTAAAGACGGTCTAAAATCAGGCTGGATTGAAGGAACTGCTATTTTCTTCGCTGTGTTTTTGGTTGTTTCAATCAGTTCTTATATGAACTATCAAGAAATGGAACAGTTCTTAAAATTAAGCAGAGAAAATAAACTAAAGAAAGTCTTAGTAATTCGAGATGGAATGGAAAAAGAAATTTCTATTGAGGATATTCTTGTAGGTGATATTCTTAAACTGAGGATTGGTGATATTATTAACGTAGATGGATTTGTCTTTGGTGATGCTAAAGTAGGAATGGATGAATCACCTGTTACTGGAGAATCTGATATTATGTGGAAAGTAAACAACTTTGAATCAAAGGGACAAAGATACTCATGTCCTTTCGTTTTTTCGGGATCCCAAGTTGTCGATGGATATGGCAATATGGTCGTTGCTGCTGTTGGTGATAAGACTTTCGAAGGCCAGAATAAGCAATTATTGAATTCGAGTGGAAAAAAAAAGAAAGAAGGTGAAGAAGGAGACGACGATGACGAAGGAGGTGATGATGCCAATTTAACTCCACTTAAAAAACAATTAAATGATTTATCTAACCTTATTGGTGACTTAGGTTATCTTTTCGCTATTCTCATTGGTTGTGTTCTTTTCCTTAAAGAAATGATAATAAATTTATTAAATGGTATTTCTATTTTCACAATGTATACTATTGATGTCTTAGTCAATGCTTTCATTATTGCAGTTACTGTAATTGTTGTTGCTATTCCTGAAGGACTTCCTATGGCTGTTACAATTGCTTTCGCTTTTTCAGTCAATAAAATGAAAATAGAACATAACTTAGTTAAACACTTGGATAAATCTGAAGCTATGGGAAATGTCAACAATGTCTGTACTGATAAGACTGGTACACTCACATTAGGTGTAATGAGAATTGCTGCTTTCTTCGTGGAAGATGAAGACATTAGATTAAATAAAGCCAAAGTTCAAGACGAGAATTTAAGAGACTTAATCTGGAACTGCATTTATAAAAATATTACCTGTGTTGAAACCACCAATGAAAAAGGAGAAAAAGTTCTTAATGGTGATATGACTGAAAAAGCCTTATTCACTTATTTAAAAGAAAATAACTATCCTTTAGAAGGAAACAGAAAAGGAGTATATGTTCTTCCATTTAAATCAGAATATAAATATATGATGAATATTTTCAAAGAAGATAAAGGTTATATCTTATATGCTAAAGGTGCTCCAGAAAGAGTAAGTCCTTTCTTTAGTTTATATCGTGCAAAAGGTGGCCAAGAAGAAAATTTCGAAGAACATGCAGAAGATTTGGCAAGAAAACAAGCCGAATATGCCGAAGACTCAATGAGAACACTCATTTTTGGTTATAAGAAATTAACCGAAGAAGAAATAGCAAAAGCCAGAGAAGCAAATCCAGAAGATGATTTTAAATTCTTTAACGAATTAGCCAAAGGTCTTTGCTATGCTTTCATGGTAGGAATAAGAGACAATAACAGACCAGACGTTCCCGAAGCTATAAAAAAATGTCATCATGCTGGAATTACTGTTCGTATGGTAACAGGTGATAATATTAATACCGCTATTGCCATATCAAAAGATGTAGGAATTATTGAGCCTCATCAATCAGCTGAATGCAAGAACATTTCTGCTCATTATAGAAAAATGGTTCAAGATAGAGAGGAAGAATGTAAAAAAGGAATTACTCAAGGAGAATGTCCTATTGCATTAGAAGGAGAAATTTTCAGAGTTATTTGTGGTGGTATTACTAAAGAACAAGGAAAAGATAATTCTCTTGAAATTAAACTTAACAATAAAGAAGCCTTTAAACATACTGTTCAAAGATTAAAAGTAATTGCAAGAGCTTCACCGGAAGATAAATTCATTCTTGTCTTCGGACTTAAAGAATTAGGAAATATCGTCGCTGTAACAGGAGATGGAACAAACGATGCTCCTGCCTTAAGACAAGCTCATGTTGGATTTGCTATGGGTATAAGAGGAACTGATATTGCTAAAGATGCCGCAGATGTTGTCTTACTTGATGATTCATTTAGTTCCATTGTAACCGCATGCAAATATGGTAGAAATATTTATGACTGTATAAGAAAATTCGTTCAATTCCAACTTACTACTAACGTCGTTGCTGTTTTTATGACTTTCCTTGGTGGTATAATACTCAAAGACTCTCCTTTAAATGCTATTCAAATGCTTTGGGTTAATCTTATTATGGACTCTTTTGCTTCTTTAGCTTTGGCCACTGAAGACCCTTCTGATGCTTTACTTAATAGAAAACCTTACTCAAGAGATGCTTCTATTTTAACTCCAATGATGATTCTTAATATTTTCTCTCAATCGCTTTTCCAAGTTATTGTCCTTACTGTGATTATTTTCTATGGTGATTACATTTTTGGAGTTCCTTCAGATAGAGAATTAGGACACTTCACTTGGAATGAAGTTAATGGTTATCATTTTACTATCTTCTTTAACATATTTGTTTATATGCAAGTGTTTAATTCAATTAATGCAAGAAAATTACAAAAGGATGAATATAATG
The DNA here is from genome assembly GCA_017528375.1 of Clostridia bacterium. Lineage (GTDB taxonomy): Bacteria > Bacillota > Clostridia > TANB77 > CAG-508 > CAG-492. The sequence continues at coordinate 3,085 of JAFXOY010000017.1, forward strand.
TTTTCACTGGTATTTTAGGCAACTGGTTATATCTTATGATTCAGACCATTATTCTTGTTGGTCAAGTCATTTTAGTCACTTTCGGTGGAAGAGCAGTAAGAACTCATCCTTTATCTGTAAAACAACATTGTGCATGTCTTTTAATCAGTTCAATGACTTTAGTATGGGGATTGTTTGTAAAATTACTTCCTATTGATGTCAGCGAAAAAGTCGTTGAAGAAGATGATAGAAGAAAAACTCCTGATACTTACCAAAAGACTGTTGGTCTTGGTTATATGAGCAGAGGAAGAATGCAAATGTCCAGTGGTGTCCGTTCTTTGAGTTCTAATTCAAGAGCTAAGAATAAATAAATAGTTATTATTAACATCATTTGAAAAATTAAAATACGTAGATTATTATTATTTTATTAAAAATATTTCATTAAATAAAAAATAAAAATAAACTAAATTTATTAAATTAAATTTATTTTAATTAAATATTTTTTATTAATTAATTTTATTTATATTATTA
>JAFXOY010000018.1 GCA_017528375.1 Clostridia bacterium
ACTGTTAACCAAAAAGCTTGTCCGAGAATAATAGGAACTTTATTAGACGAAGAATGCGACGAATCATACATTAAGCAAATCCTTAATACTGTGAGAGGTTCATGCCCTATTGAGCCTTTAGTTGACGAAATGGTAAAAAGACAAAAACTTAAATTAATCCAGAAATTCTTGGAAGATCGTGCCGATGAGGGAAATCCAACTCCGGCTTTGCATAATGCTTTAGCTATGATTTATGTCGAAACAAATAATAACGCAAAAGACTTTTTAATGAATAATAAATATTATGATCCTAAAGTCGTAGGACAATTCTGCGAAGATAAAGATCCGCAATTGGCCTTATTCGCTTATAAAAAAGCTGCAGGAAAATGCGACGAAGAATTAATCAATCTCACTAATAAAAATTCGATGTATAGAGCCCAAGCGCAATATTTAGTAGAATCATTAAATCCAGATTTGTGGAGAAAAGTCTTATCTGAAGACACTGAACATAAAAAGGCAGTAACTGAACAAGTTATTCAAGTAATTTTGCCGCAAACGAGAAATCCTGATGAAGTCAGTGTCACTGTGAAAGCTTTCATTGAGGCAGGATTACAATCTGAATTAATGGACTTATTAGAAAAATTAGTTTTACATAATAATGAATTTTCCAAAAATAAATCGTTACAGAATTTATTAATTTTAACTGCCATAAGTAGCGATACTTCAAAAGTAAAACCATTTTTAAACAGATTAGATGAATATGACGGAAATGAAATCGCAGTTAAATGTGTAGAAAATGGCTTATTTGAAGAAGCCTATTTCATTTATGATCAAAAATTAAAGAACCCAGATGATGCCATTGATGTTCTTTTAAAAAATATGAACGACGTTAAAAGAGCTGCTATATATGCCGAGAAAATAAATACACCATCAGTTTGGGGAAAACTCGGACGAGCTCAATTAACCGCGCATGAAATAGAAGAAGCAATTGATTCTTTCATTAAAGCCAATGACTGTGAAATGTATCATGAAGTTATTAACGAAGCGGAACAACAAGGAAAATTCGAGGAATTAATCAAATTTTTAACAATGGCAAGAAACTTGAAAAAAGATAAATTCATCGATGGTGAATTAGTTTACAGTTTAGCAAGGTGTAATAAATTACCTGAATTAGAAGCCTTATTAGGTCAGTCTAATATCAACGATTTAAATAATATCGCGGATAGATTATTCGATGAAAAATTCTACGAGCCTGCTAAAATAATATACGAAAAACTCGGAAACAATGCCAGATTAGCATCATGTTATGTTCATTTAAAGAATTATACTCAAGCTTTATCAGCAGCAAAAAGATCAAACACTCAAAAATGTTGGAAAGAAGTATGCTTTTCATGTATTCGTGCTGGTGAATTTAAATTGGCAGGACAAGCTGGTAATTACGTAATTCAAAGTGCTGATACTGTCGATGAAGTAATTGAAGAATATGAAAAATATGGTGCTTATGAAGAATTAATTAACTTATTTGAATCTAATTTAATCGGGGAAAGAAATCATATAATAACCGAGTTGGGGATTTTATATGCTAAATATCAGCAAGAAAAATTAATGGATCATTGCAGGAATTATTATTCTAATATGAATGTGCATAAAGTTATAAGAAACTGCGAACAAAATTATTGCTGGGAAGAAGTCGTTTTCTTATATAGTCATTACAACGGATATGATCAAGCTTTGAATACAATGATTGAACATTCTCCCTTATGTTGGAAACATGATTTATATTGCCAAGTTCTTAGAAAAGTAACCAACTCTAATTTGTACAATAAAAGTATTGACTTTTATGTAAAAGAGCAACCGCAATTATTAAATGACATGCTTAAAGTAATAAGCTCGAAAGTGGATTTAAGTATGACTGTTGCCCAATTAAAAAAGAACAGTGCTTTAGCCTTAGCGACTCCATTTTTAAAAAGTGTCCAAAGTGCTAATAATTATGATGTAAATGAAGTTTTGAATGAAATATTCATCGAAGAAGAAGATCCTGAATCCTTACAAACATCAATATTGAAATACTCGGCATATGACCAATTAACTTTAGCGAAAAAAATCGAGAATCATCCTATATTAGAATTCAAGAGAATAAGTGCCTTGGTTTATAGAAAAAATAAAAAATACGCAGAAAGTATTGAAATATCTAAGAAATTGAACTTTTTCAAAGACGCTATTGATACCGCTTTGGAAAGTAAAAAAGAACAATATGTTAATGAACTATTGAAATTCTTTGGAGAACGAAAAGATAAAGAAAGTTTCGCGGCTTGTTTGTATACTTGCTATGAATATATTAAACCAGATGTTGCAATGGAAGTGGCTTGGAGATACGGCATGACTGAAATGTGTATGCCTTTCATGATTCAAACAATGAGAGACTTTAGTAGAAAAATAAATACTATGGAAATAAAGAACGATGTAAGAGAACAAAAGGACAAAGAAGAAAAGAAACATGAAGCCGAAGGAACTTTGGATATGAATATGTTCATGGGAAGTAATGCTATGATGATTTATCAGCCCGGAATGCAAAATAATGCTGGTATGGGCATGGGAGGAATGGGCTCAAATCAAGGAATGGGAGGATTTGGTATGCCAAATAATAATAATAATTCTGGATTTGGTTTTGGAGGAAATCAAGGAATGGGAGGAAATAGTGGATTCGGATTTGGAAGTAATCAAAATCAAGGAAATAGTGGATCCGGATTTGGATTTGGAGGAAATCAAGGAAATAATAATTCTGGATTTGGATTTGGAGGAAACCAAAATCAAGGAAATACTGGATCTGGATTCGGATTTGGAGGAAATCAGATGAATAATAACCAGAATAATAATACCAATTCTGGTTTTGGATTCTAAATAAGTTTAAGAAATAAGTAAATAATTGAATTAGATTAAAAATTAAAATTAAAATAACTAAATTTGAATTAAATTTGATTAAGTTTGATTTTTAATTATTTTTTTATTC
>JAFXOY010000019.1 GCA_017528375.1 Clostridia bacterium
CTATGTTATAGAGATAACAAATTATTTTTTTAAAAATTAATAATAAAAGCCAATAATAAAAACATTTTCATTCTAAAATCTATTATTTAAATAGCATAGATCCATAACTTGGCACAGGCCATAAGTTAGAATCCACTAATAATTCTAATTCATCTATAGGCTTTCTTAAAGCTTCCATTATTGGTACTATTTCATTTCTATAAAACATAGCTTTTTTAACACATTCTTTAATTCCTTCAGCTTCAATTAATTTTTTTTTCAAATTTTCTAATGCTTGTTTAGCCTCTGATAATAATTTTGATACATCAATTAATGATTGCTCAACTACAGATATATCAACTTTATCTGATGCAATTTTCATATTATTCATTGTTTCAGCCAAATTATTCATATATTTTATTATTGATGGGATATATTGTTTAGAAGCCATTTCTATCATTGTTTTTGCTTCAATATTAATTGTTTTCGAATAGTTATCATAGAAAATTTCAGCACAAGATTCTAATTCAACTTTAGAATAAATATCATTTCTTTTCATTAATTCTATAGTATGAGGCTCAATTAAAGCTTTTATTGATTCAACAAAACTTGAAGCAATTGGTAATTTTCTTTTTTCTGCTTCTTTTCTCCATTCTTCAGTATAATTATTTCCATTAAATATAACTCTAGAATGTGCTTTTAAATTTTCTTTAATAACATCTCTAATTGATTTTTTATTTTTTACAACTTCATCAGTCATTTCCCTTATACTGTCTGCCACAATTCCATTTAGGAAAGTATTTGTATAAGCAATAGAAACTGAAGAACCAACCATTCTAAATTCAAACTTGTTTCCAGTAAAGGCAAAAGGACTTGTCCTATTTCTATCAGTTGCATCTTTTCTAAATAAAGGAATTGTGTCAATACCTATATTTAATACATCTCCACATTTACTTGTCTTTGCATCACCTGTATTAATTATTTGTTGAACAATATCATATATTTGATCTCCAAGATAAATTGAAATGATACCTGGAGGTGCTTCATGTCCACCTAAACGTTGATCGTTTCCAGGACCTGATGAAGCACACCTGAGTAGTAATGCATTTTCATCTACAGCTTTTACTACTGCTGTTACAAAAAATAAAAACAATGTATTTTCGTGTGGCGTTTTTCCTGGAGAAAATAAATTTAAGCCACTATCAGTTATAAGAGACCAGTTATTATGTTTACCACTACCGTTTACTCCTCTAAATGGTTTTTCATGAAGGAGACATTCCATATCATGATGTCTAGCAACTCTTTTCAATGTTTCCATAGTTAATTGATTATGATCAGCAACAACATTTACATTTCCATAAATAGGAGCTAACTCATATTGAGAAGGGGCAGCTTCATTATGCTGTGTTTTTGCAAATATGCCTAATTTCCATAATTCAATGTTTACTTCTTTCATAAAAGCAAGAACATTTTCTCTTATTGCTCCAAAATAATGGGCTTCGACCTCTTGGCCTTTAGGTGATGGTGCACCGAATAAAGTTCTCCCAGTAAATATTAAATCTTTTCTTCTTGAAAACTTATTTTTATCTATTAAAAAATATTCTTGTTCTGGACCTACTGATGGAATAATTTTTGTGGCTTCTATATTAAATAATTCTTTTAATGCTCTTATAGTTTCTTTATTAATTGCATTAATACTTCGAAGAAGTGGGGTTTTTCTATCTAAGGCTTCCCCCGTATATGAACAGAATATGGTTGGTATGCATAAAGTAAGGCCAGCATTTGATTCTTTTATAAAAACTGGTGATGTACAATCCCATGCAGTGTATCCTCTTGCTTCAAATGTTTGACGAAGTCCTCCAGATGGAAAACTTGAAGCATCAGGTTCACCTTGTATAAGTTCTGTAGCAGAGAATTCTATTATCATATGTCCAGTTTTGTCCACAGATAAAAATGCTTCATGTTTTTCTGCAGTTAATCCAGTCATTGGTTGGAACCAATGAGCATAATGAGTTGCTCCTCTTTCCATTGCCCAACCTTTAATAGCAATAGCTACTTCTCCAGCAATGGATAAATCTAATTTTTCTCTGTTTTCAATAGTTTTTTTCAATTTTTCATATACATCTGAAGAAAGTCGTTCTTTCATTACTTTATCATTAAAAACATTCTTCTCAAAATTTGTAATTAAAGAATTTGCCATATATGAATAATATAATAATTATTTGTCAAAATTTAATAGTATTATTAAAATCTTATATAATATAATATAA
>JAFXOY010000020.1 GCA_017528375.1 Clostridia bacterium
TTATTAAAAATATTGGAGGTAAATGATGCAAAAAGATGAAATAAAAGAAATATTAGATTATTTTAGAAAATATATGTCTATTGGAGATTGTATTAGATTAAGTAAAATAGAAGATTACATAACTAATTTACAAGAAGAAAATGAAAGATTAAAATTAGAGTTATCAGGTTATAGGGAAGCAATATTAAGAAATGATGAATTATTAGGTTTGCAAGATTATAAATTTTGTTGTGAAAAAGCAATTGAATATATAAAAATAGGTAAAACATTTGATAATAAAGATGTAAGAAAAGTAGTTAATAAAATACAAAATGATTTATTAAACATATTACAAGGAGAAAATAAAGATGAATAATGAAGACTTATTTAAAAGAATATTAAATAAAGTTTGCATACATTTTGGATATGATGTAGCACACGACCTAGAATATTTATTTTTAACAAAAGAACAAGAAATAGAACAATTAAAAGAAGAAATAAAATCATTATACAAATATACACCTGAAGAAGGATTTAGGAGGGTTGAAGATGTTAAAGATTAAAGATGCTTTAAGAAAAAAAGACGAATATGAAATATTTCTAATAACTCTACAGGAATGTTTCGACGACGCTGTGAATAAAACAACTGATATGAGTATTAGAAAATGGTTAAGAGAATTAAATTGTCAAATAGACAAAGTATTAGAAATAAAAACAACTACTGAGTATTGGCACGATTTATCTTTGGAAAAGGTAGGTAATGATAATGAATGAAATACTACATAAAGCAATTCAAAGAGAATTAGATAGAAAAGACAAAGAAATAGAAAGATTAAAAACAAGAGAACAAGAATGTATAGATAGATACCTTGCTGAAAGTAAATATAGGGGTGAAGTAGAAGGAAAATATGTACATGCTAAATATATAATAGATGAATTAGAAAAATGGTTAGAAGAAAGTGCCAAATATGAGCCTTATGTATATAATGGTATTTTAGATAAATTAAAAGAATTGAAAGAGAGTAAATAATGACTATAAGAGAACAATTAGAGCAAGATAAAGTATTAGAAGAATATTATTATTTTGTACAACCATTTAGTGAGGAGGAGTTTATGGAAGATAGAAAAAAGGAAATAATAAAAAGATTAGGAGAAATTAAAGCTCAACTAGAATGTTTAAAATATCAAAAAAATGCTTTAAATGTAGAATATGAAAATATGATGTTAGAATTATGGGAATTATTACCTGGAGTAGAAGAAAAGAAAGAGGTAAAAATTAAGTAATTTGCCTTTTTTTATTTTATATGTTATACTTATATTGGCAGATAAAGCCACACAATTCACACTGGAGAATAGGCAACCTTTTTATTCTTTTTCATGAATCATGAACCCCTTATTATTATGCCTATTCTTTTTTTATTGACAAATTTGTGATCCACATATTATACTTAAACTAAAGAAAGTAGGGGTGCAAATGGAAGCAAGAATATACGTGAATCCAAGTTGGACTTTTAAAGATGTTATTGAAATTATTAAGGCGTTAAAGCAAGATTACTATGGAGCTTTAGCGCTTTTTGATTGCTTTAATATCAAAGACAAAGTAGATTTAATAAGAAAGTTCAAACAAGATATCTATTCTTTAAAGTTTGAAGAATGGAAACGTGATAGAGTATGGGATTACTTAAATGACAACATAGAATATGAAATATTTGATAAAATACGTTAAGGAGTGATTATATGGTTGAATTAGCTGTTATAATGATGCTTATATACTTGATATACTGCATATACCTTTTTATTAAAAATTGGCGTGATTAGACACTTTTAAAGTTGTGTGTTATAATTTATATTGAAATTTAGAAGAAAAGTAGGTGATAATATTAACATCGACAAAATGATAAATATATTATTGCTAAAACTATCTAAAAATCATAAAATATTTTTTATGGAAAAAAGAAATTACAAAGAAATGAAAGTTTTTAAATCTTATTTTATTAAAATAGATGATGATAAAAAAGAATATAATAGTAAAAGAGATTTATTAATATATTTATCTAAAAGGAGATGATATAATTGGCTAGTGATAAAAAAAGAAAACAAATTGTTGCTGATTATATCGAGTGTAATAATTATAGTGAAGTAGCAAGAAAATATAATGTTAGTGTTGATACTGTCAGAAGATATGTTAGAGAAGATAAAGATTTCGTAAATAATCTTATGCAAAAAAAAGAAGAAAATACTCAATCTACAATAGAATATATGCAAACACAACACGAAACAAAGAAAAGAATACTCGATAAAATACTTACTGCGATAGAAACAAAAGCAGAAGATATAGATATGTTTACCAATATAAAAGATTTAGCTACTGCTTATGGAATTATATTAGATAAAGAATTAAAAGTATTAGAATTGCAACGTGGAAGTGCTAATAAAGATGATTTGCAAAAAGTTGAAGAATTGCTTGGTAAATTAGAAAAAGAAGCAAAGGTTGATATAAATGGAACAAATACTTAGTGATAAACAAAAAGAATTTATTAGAAATGCAACTCATAGATATAATTTAAAAGTAGGTGCTAGACGTTGTGGAAAAACATATCTTGATAATTTATATGTTATACCTAAAAGAATAATTGAAAGAAAAGGCAAAGATGGTTTATATTGTATATTTGGAGTATCAAAAGGAACTATTGAAAGAAACGTGCTTCAACCATTAAGACAAATATATGGCAAAGGGCTTGTTGGCACAATTCAATCAGGAACTAATATAGCAAGATTATTTGGCGAAGAAGTATATTGTTTAGGTTGCGAAAAAGTAAACCAAGTAAGTAAAATACAAGGTACTTCAATTAAATATGCCTATGGTGATGAAATAGCTAAATGGAATCAAGAAGTATTTGTTATGATACAAGCATCACTTGACAAACCTTATTCAATGTTTGATGGAGCATTAAATCCCGAAAATCAAAATCATTGGTTAAAAAAAGACTTTTTAGATCAAGTAGAAGAAAAGGGATTAGACGTTTATGTTCAACATTATACAATATTTGATAATCCATTTTTATCAAAAGAATTTGTTGATAATTTATGTAAAGAATATGAAGGAACAGTTTATTATGATAGATTAATACTTGGCTTATGGAAAAATGCAGAAGGTATTATTTATAGACAATTTGCTGATAACCCCAGTTTGTACATAAAAGATAATGCTGATGGTATTAATTTTATGATAATATCAATAGGAATAGACTACGGAGCTACTGAAGGTGAAACTGAATTTAAAGCAACAGGAATAACACCTTACTTTAAGCAAGTATGGACATTAGATGAAGAAAAACTAACAGGACTACATACACCAGAACAAATGTATGAAAAGTTTGCAGAGTTTTATAAGCGAGTGGTAAATACTTACGGCAAAGTAACACATTGCTTTGCTGATTATGGAGCATTAGGTCAAGTTCTTACTTATGGTATGAATAGATACTTACAACAACATGGAATACCTTTACAAGTGCAAGACTGTATCAAAGGTAGAATAGTAGATAGAATTGAACTGGATTGTCATTTATTTGGGCAAATGCGAAGATTTATACTTAAAAAGTGTAAATATCTTATAGAAGCCTATTCACAGGCTTTATGGGACGAAAAACACGAAGATGAGCGACTTGATGATGGAACAACACCAATAGATGACTTAGACGCAAGTGAATATAGTATATTTCCATTTTATGATAAATTAATGATGGATATTAAAGGAGGATATTAATGAAATTAGAAGATTTTTTACAAACAAATTATAATTATAACCCTGATGTTAAGGATGTATTGAAAACATACATAGAACAATGGAAAAGTTGGTATGCAGGAAATGTTAAAAGTTTCCACAACTATTTTATCTATAATGGTAAAAAGAAAGTAAATCAAAAAAGATTTACAATGAATATGGCAAAAGAAATAAGTGAAGATTGGAGCGATATTCTTTGGAGTGAAAAATGTGAGATTAACATGAAAGATGAAAACTCACAAGAACAATTTGAGGAACTTGTGAACTCGCTTGATTTATACTCACTTATTAACCAATCAATAGAAAAGTCAGGAGCATTAGGAACTGAATCAACAGTTGTTAGTGTTTATGATTTAGTACAAAATGAAGATGGTATGTATTTAGATGTATCAAATGCTAAAACAAGAGTAGATTTAGTAGATATTGATTGGATTTATCCATTAAGTTGGAACAACAAAGGAATAACTGAATGTGCTTTTGGAAGTGTTGAATATAGTAAAGGTCAAAAATATGTAGTATGTTCAGTACACAAAATAGCTGACGATGGTAATTATGTGATTTACAATCACTTATTTAGAGATAGCAATGGTAATTTAACTGAAATAACAGAAGAAGAAGGAACAATGAGTGTGTTTGATACAAAATCAAATATACCTTGGTTTGCAATATTTAAACCATTACTTACAAATAATTTATTTAGTAATAGCCCATTTGGTATTCCACATTATGCAAATGCTATTGATAATTTAAAAGCAGTAGATATATCATTTGACGCACTTAAAAACGAAATACAAGATGGAAGAAAAAGAACATTTGTAAGAGCTGATATGCTTAACTATGATGATGGAACTCAAAAAATGACATTTGATCCAAACGATACAACAGTTTATCAATTACCAAGTGGAGCAACAAAAGACGATTTAATACAAAGTGATAGTGATAGTTTAAGAACTGCACAACAAATTGAAACATTAAATACCAATTTAAACATTTTAGGAAATAAAGTTGGATTTGGTGAAAACCATTACCACTTTGACGGTGTAAACTTATCAACTGCTACTGCTGTTGTATCTAGTAATAGTAAACTATTTAGAAGAAAGAAAAAACTTGAAATTGGTTATGAAAGTGCAATATTTGATTTAGTAAGAGCTATATGCTATGCAAGTAGTACATTTGGAACTTATAACATTAACACAGAAGATATGGTTATTCAATTTGATGATTCAATAATTGAAGACAAAGAAGCTGAAAGCAATAGAGCATTAAGAGAAGTAAATGCAGGATTAATGAGTAAAATTGAATATCGTGAAAAGATATTTGGTGAAACTCCTGAAATTGCTGAGCAAGAAATAAGAAAGATACAAGAAGAAAATCCAAGTGTAAATGATTTATTAGGAACTAGAAATAATGAAGAATAAGGAGGTAATTCCTTATGATAAGTGAAGAACAAATAGAATTATTAGTTGAAAGACTAATTGATAGAATAGAAGAAGCAAATACCTATTTTCTAATGAAAATGGGTTCTTCTATTAAAAAAATAAGAGAATTAACACCAACACAAGCACAACAACTTGTGAATATCTTAAAATATGGTGGCGATTATGAAGATATTATTAAAGAAATATCTAAATATACTAACTTAAATATAAAAGATATTGATGATATATTCTCTAATTACGCCAAAAAAGACCAGCTGTTCTACGAAAAGTTCTACCAGTATAGAAATATACCTTTTGTAGAATACGAGCAAAATGAGGCATTAAAACGTCAAACAAAGGCACTTGCGAACATAGTTAAGAATGAAATGTATAATTTCACTCGTGCAAATGTGTTAGGCTATACTATTCGTGATATAAATGGTCGAGTTCAATTCATGGGATTAAGAGAAACTTATAATCGTGTACTTGATGAGGCTTTGTTAAATGTCGGCACTGGAAAAGAAACATTTGATTCTGCTATGACTAGAATACTTAAAGACATTGGTGGGAGTGGTTTAAAGACTATTGAATATGCTAGTGGACGTTCAATGAGATTAGATAGTGCAGTTCGTATGAATTTAAAAAGCAGATTAAGAGAACTACACAATGAAAATCAAAAGTTATTAGGTGCTGAATTTGATGCTGACGGTTATGAAATAAGCGTTCATAGTAATCCAGCAATAGACCACGAGCAAGTTCAAGGTAGGCAATTCTCAATTGCTGAATACGATAGATTAAATAGTGGGCTTGAAGCAAAAGATTATAAAGGTAATGTTTATACACTAGATCACGATGGCAAAAATGGTTATCGTCCAATAAGCGAAATGAATTGCTACCACTATATATTTAGTATTGTATTAGGTATAAGTGAACCTGAATATAGCGACAAACAACTTAAAGAAATAATTGATAGCAATAATAAAGGTTTTGAATTTGAAGGTAAGCGTTATACTAATTATGAAGGAACACAACTTCAAAGAAACCTAGAACGTGCAATTAGAGAACAAAAAGACACACAAATACTAGCCAAAGCAAGTGGCAACAATGAATTAGTAGGAGAAGCACAACAAAGAATTACACAACTAACACACAAATACAATGAATTATCTAAAATATCAGGATTACCTACAAAAGCACAAAGGCTTCGTGTAAGTGGCTACAAAAAAGTTGCAAAAAGCAAATTAAAGTGATATAATTAAATTGCGACTACGAGAGTGATATACTCGTAGGCAAATATCAAAATTATTGTGTTACCTTTATAGGTAGCATTGAGTAGATATATTATAGTTCCACCTATTTAGGAGAAAGATAATATTAGCAATAGTATTATGTATAATGCTGTTTTATATCTATTCAATGGTGCTTATAATAGGCACTTCTTTCTTGGAGAAACAATAACACTATCTTTTATAGGTAGTGTACTGATGATATATAAAACAATTCGTCCATTAAAGGTTATCTATAAAGAGTAAGATGTAGGGTATATAGATTAGACGGAACGCATCCTAATTGGGATTAATTAACCCATAAGCCTTTATATCATTAGTACAGTATCTATAATTAGATATGAACCCTGAATTGGTAGTTTGAGGCTGTAATGACAGATAAACTCACTCACATATCTATTAGATACAAACAAGACCATAGAAATCTCAAAAGAGTAAGTTATGGCAATAATGCATAGTGGAAACACTATTTCATACACTTCGTAATCCTGAAACATAGGTTGCTTTAATTAGCACGGTAGGGAGTAATGTGGTGTATGTGAGAACATAGAAATATGTTCTTTTTTTATTGACTATTATATAATTATATGATAATATGATTATAGAAAAGAGGTGAGATGATGCGTTTGTGGCATTATAAATTGATTCCATATCTACCAAAAGATATGTTGGTAAGTCAATGGAGAGAATGTATAGCTATTAAAAGACAATGGGAAAAAGGAACATTAAAACATAGGTTGGTTAGTTATGTTATGGATTATGCTAAAATCTATTTTATGAATTATGTTATAGATGTAATAACTGAAATGGATAATAGACAAATAAATTATCAAAGTAAGTATTTCTATGAAATATGTGATTTTTGTCAATCATTTGGCGGTTCAGGTCAAATAAATTACAAAGAACACAACAATAGATACTTAACACAATGCTATTACAACTTGCAAGAAAAATATGATCGTGGAATCATTACAGAAGAAGAATGGCAAAAGATAGATGAATATTACACAAGAGAGGTTATGGGTTATGGAAATTAATAGGAAAAGAGGTGTGAATAATGAAAGATATGAGAAAAGAAGCAATAAATCAGTTAATTAAAAGATTAGAACAAATAAGAGATACTGATGAAATAAAAGAAGTTAATGTTATACCATTTCATATTGTAGAAGAATTTAGAATGGTAAATGGTGAAATATATGGTATTGGCTCACAAAATATTGAAATTAGATATGAAAAAATATTTGTTAAAAAAGATGAATTTGATGAATGGAAACAAATGAAATAAAAGATTTATTTAAGGAGGAAATATGAAAATAATAACATTTTATTTTGATAAAGATAGAAAAGTAAGTATAACTACAAACAAAACTGATGAAGAAATAAGAGAAATATTTGATAATCATAATTGGTTATATAATGTTGATTTAGAAAATAATACAATGTCTTGCATTAATTTAAAAGAAGTAAAATATGCAGAAGTTAATTTATTTAAAAGTGAGGTGGAATGAAATGAATAAAAAATTAGAATTATTAAGTTTAGCAAATAATTTTAGCATAACTAAAAATGAACAATTAAAAGAATATAAAATAGAATGTATTAATGATAATCTAGGTGCGACAATTGATGAAAACAATAAAATTACTTATTATGTTACAGGTTGTTATGATAGTGGCTATGATTGGATTGATTTTGATGAGAAAAAATTTGAAAAATTAAAACAATTTTGTGAACTAATGATAGAAAAGGAAGTGTCGTAAATTGAATAATAGAAAAATAGACAAATTTATAAATGATTTGTATGATAGCATAGAAGTTGTACATAAAGATTATGAAATAGATAAAATGAATTGTTTTATACAAAATAACATTGTTTATACTTATGTTGAATATTGGAAAAACAATAAAAAATATAGAAAAGTTTTTGAAAATAAATTATTTGATAAAAAAGGAAGTGGAGTAAATGAATAATGAATTGAAAGAGGCATTAGAAGAATTTATGAGTAGTTATTATGCCGATATAACACATAGTCAATATGAACTAATATGTAATCACATAAACAATTTACAATCCAAAATAGACAAGGCTACTAAAAAAGCAGATGAATTAAGAAAATATATTTATAGTGAACTTGTAGATTTTAATGTTTGTGGTTCAACTGAAGCACATTGTTTAGCAAAAGACTTATTAGATATTTTAAAGGAGGATAAATAATGCCAAAACTAGCAAAGAATATGTGGACTAATTCCAAAGGTGAAAGAAAGCTGAACTGTTATGTATGCAACATACCAAAGGAAATAGTAAATAAAACTGATCTAGCAGACAAGGAACTTAAAATAACTTCAAAGGACAACAAGATCATAATTGAAAGGGTTTAATTATGAGTTTAGAAGAAGAAAATAAATTATTAAAACAAACACTTGCCAAGATAGTACATATATTAAAAGAATCTAATGTATATCCGTCAACTGATTGTAGATTATTTTTAGAAGATGGTGTAAAAGTTGTAAAGATTATAAAGCAATGCAAAAAAAAATTGAAAGAAGAATAGGCAATTTGTCAATTTAATAAAGTGGTGTTATAATTTAATCTAGTAAGAGTATTAGGGAGGAATTATGACACAAACAATAATTAGTACAGCAATCACATTTATAATTAGTAGTATTTTAGGTTATTGTGTGAGTGTTATAAAACAATATAAGAAAAAAGTTGAAGATAAAACTGAAAATGAAAAATTGCAAAATATTGCATTACAAACATTATTAAAAAGTCAATTAACTAATACATATTTTGTATATCAAGAATTAGGTGAAATTCCAGATTATGTGTATCAAAACTTTTTGGATATTCTACAAGTATATGAAGCACTTGGAGGAAATTCATATATTCATACAATTGCACATAAAATGGAAAACTGGAAGATTACTAAAACTGACATATTAAAATAAGGGGGGATTTAATATGAAGAAGAATGAAATTGTAAACATTCCATTTGTAGCGCATGAAAGTTCTATGAATAGAATGGAACGAGCAAACAAAAGACTTGGTATTATTGCTATTATTGAATTAATTGTAATACTTGCAATGTTTGCAGGTATAATGATATATTTCTATTTGCCAACTGAAATTGAAGAAACAACAACAAGCCAAGATATTAGTGAAATAGACAATAGTGAAATTCATCAAACAATAGAGGAATAATATGGCAAAGGCAAGTCAAAAGAAGACTACTAAAAGAATAGTTAGAAATCACAGAAGAACTAAAAGAAGAAAATAATGGCTCAAGCTAGACCTAATATTACTGATGAATTAAAATCACTACCAAATGACAAATGGGAATACATTATTGATAATTACATTAAGAATGAGATAGATAGACAAATTGCCAAGATGTACTATCTTGATGGAATACCTCAAGCTGATATAGGTGCAGAAGTAGGCTATTCAAGAAGTGCTATTAAAAAGAAATTGCCTAAAATATTGAATATAATTGAAAAGTACCAAAAAGTAACCATAGACTAACCACAAGGTTAGTTTTTTTGTGGTTAAATTTAGTTAGAAGGAGGAATAATAGATGAAAAAATTACAAGAAGGCAGTGAGCCAATTGTTAGTCTAAAAAGACAATATCTATTTGCACTCCTTCTTTTTATTTAAAAGGAGATGAAATAAATGTATAACAATCCATTTGGAATGTATAGTCCACAGGCTAATTTAGACAGAATAAATGCACAAATAAACGAATTAGAAAAAGCAAAAGCACAATATCAACAACCAGTGCCTATAACACAGAACTTTCAATTAGCAACACCTACGCATGATGCTATAAGGTATGCAAATTCATTAGAAGAAGTTCAAAGAAACATAGTTATAGGAGATACGCCATATTTTAGTAAAGATATGAGTGTTGTATGGATCAAAAACACAAAAGGAGATATAAAGACATACGAATTAAATGAAATAATACCTAAAGACGAAAAAGATATGCAAATAGAAACATTACAAGCAAGAATAAAAGAATTGGAAAGGAATGTTATAAATGAACCAAGTTATGAATATGCTAATGAGCCAATTGAAGATGAAAAACCCTCAAGCATTCAAGAGATACGAAGAAATAAGAAAAAATAACAATAATCCACAAGAGTTATTAAAACAAGTAACGGGTAATTATACTCCTGAACAAATGCAACAGTTTCAAAGGTTTGTCAATGGTTTTGGTATAACTAATGAACAACTTAATCAATTTGGTATCAATGCAAAATAGCATTTGATATAAAAATATTTAGAAAGGAGAATGAGAATGAACAATGGAATACAACCAACTGTTGAATTAGCAACAGCTAACAATGGTTATGCTTATCCAGTAGTATATGGTAATGGTGGATATGGCAATGGTGGTTTCTTTGGAGGAGATGGAATCTGGGCTATCGTACTTCTAGCACTATTATTCAATAATGGTGGTTGGGGTGGATTCGGTGGTGGAAACAATAATGACTTTGCATGGCTTTCAAATGGTCAAAAAGACATTATGACAAACACTAATAATGGTTTTGACACATTACACTTATCTAACCAATTAGAAGGAAATAGAGATGCAATTAATGGTATTTCTAATCAAATCTGTAATAGCACAGCAGATATTACTTCTGCCGTAAACAATGGATTCTATGGTCTTAACACAAGTTTCTTGAATTGTTGCTGTGAAAATAGACTAGCAACTGCTGATTTAAAATCTACTATCATAAGTGAAAACTGTGCTGATAGAGAAGCATTAAGTAATGGTATCAGAGATATTATAGCTAGTCAAACTGCTGGAACTCAAAGAGTATTAGACCAATTATGCCAAGACAAGATTGATGAGAAAAATGAAAAGATTGCAGACTTACAAAGACAATTATCTATGGCTGATTTAAAAGCTAGTCAAATAGCTCAAAACGCATTCATTTCACAAGGATTTGCTGATGAAGTTGATGCTTTATACAACAGATTAAGCAATTGTCCAGTACCATCAACACCAGTTTATGGTAGAACACCTATATTCACTTGCAACAATGGTTGCGGATGTGGAATGGGTACATCAAGTCAATTTATTTAATAGCATATAGTCGATTACGACACGCTCGATTACGAGAACTTGCTAAAATGTGTTGTTACAACACAAATGCAACACAATGAGAATAGGCATAGTTCTATTCTCTTTTATTTATGAAAGGAGAGATAATATGATAGAAACAATTATAAATGAACCATTAGTATTGCCAAGTAATGCAAGCCCTATAACATTTGATGAAACTGATATAAGAACTAGGTGTGCTACTTGCAATGGGTGGTTAGATTATTCAAATGGAAATCCTAATTTCAAAATATTTGGAAATGGATACACAGGTTATTATGATGTAGAATTTAGTGCTTCAGTAAGTACAGCAACAGCAGGAGTTGTAGCAATAGCATTATTCCAAGACGGAGTAATGATACCTGATACTGTA
Source organism: Clostridia bacterium (assembly GCA_017528375.1). Taxonomy (GTDB): domain Bacteria; phylum Bacillota; class Clostridia; order TANB77; family CAG-508; genus CAG-492. The sequence continues at coordinate 11,951 of JAFXOY010000020.1, forward strand.
AGAGCAGTAACAATTGCAGCAGCTGATGATTATGAAACAATATCATTTGATAAGAAATTAAGAGTATGCCCTAGAGGAACTACTAATATATCAGTCCAAAGTGTTTCAAGTGTACCAACACCAACTGACCCTACAACACCAATAGCAACTACACAAGCAATTATAACTAACGCTACATTTAGTATATCTAGGGTTTAATGAAAAACAATTTAGATATGACATCTTTAATCTTGCAAATATATAGTGTTGTTTTGTTATTACAAGATTATAACAACAGAGATTTAATGCAAGAATTACAAATACAAGATGAAAAGTATTTAAAAACGATCATTAAACAAAACCAAGAAATATTGAACCTTTTAAGAAAGGAGGATAACAATGCACGAGAAGTTAGAAAAGAAAACTGAAGAAAGTATAAATAAGATACTAGAAGAAGGTATTACTACCAATAATCTAGATCATTTGTATAAACTAACTAAAATAAATCATATAGCAAAGGAGGAAGAAAATATGAATTACGGAAATTATGGCAATTATGGTGCAAGAAGACCAGGATATGATAGTTATGGACGTGATAACTATGGAGAATATGGAAATTATGGAGATAACTATGGTAGACGTGGACGTGATATGAAATATCGTGGTGATGATTCATTAGATAGAATATCAGGGGAATATGGACGTTATATGGAATCTAGAGAAAGATATGGCGCTGGAAGCCAAGAAAGTGATAAATCTTTTCACTACATGGTAAAAGCACTTGAAGATTTTATTATGGTATTAAAACAAGAAGCTGAATCACCACAACAAAAACAACAATTAATGGAAGCATTACAAAATAGTATGAGATAATATGTATAGATATTATAATAACAATGCACTAGGCTTATTTGAGAATGATTGCACTGTGCGTTCTATTTCAACTGCTACAGGTAATAGTTGGGATGATACATACGAACATTTAAGTAATATTGCAAGATTGCAAGGAACTATGATGGACGATAGAGATTTTATTATAGATTATTTAGACAAACGATACGATAGAATAAATAATATACCATTAACTGTTGGTGAAGTCGCAGGAGCTTATCCTGATAATGTCTTACTTATAACAATGAACGGACATATAGTTTGTGCCAAGTATGGTATTATTTATGATAGTTTTGATTGTCGAGATAGAATTGCAGAATATTGCTGGAAAGTTAAATAAAGGGCATGATTTGTCCTTTTTTGTTTGTTATGATATAATTAACCTAGGTGATAAATATGAAAATTGCCATTGATAAAAATAGTGTGAATATTGCTAAAAATGATGGCAATGAATACATATATTTATTTGATAATGAAGATTATAGAGAATTGTTAAAAATAGGTTTACATTGCTTAGATTATAGATATTGTGAATTTGTAGATATAAACTTAACTGATTATAATGTAGAGTGTATTAAAAAAGCAAAGCCAATTGATAAAGATTGGGATAAAGTAGAAAGAAAAAATTATAAGATAGGCATAATAATACCAAACTACAATTATGAACATACTATAGAGAAATGTTTAGAAAGTATATTTAGCCAAACATATACTAATTATGAAATTATATTTGTTGACGATATGAGTACAGATAATAGTATAGATGTGGCACAAGCAACATATTTAAAATATTGTGCAAAAGAATTAAAAGGACAAGACCCTGAATGGACAGAACTACCTAAAAACTTTAAATTGGTAAGGTTACAACAAAAAAGATTAAATGGTGGTGCTAGAAATGAAGCATATTTACATTTAAGCGATGATGTAGATTATGTATATTATGTAGATAGTGACGACTGGTTATATGATGAACATTCATTAGAAAAGATAAACAATAAATTACAAACACAACCTGATGTATTGTTTGTAGGCATGGCAAGTTATAAAAATGATAAACTAACAACTTGCTTTATACCACAATATAAAGACAAATATGAAGCAATACAAGGCTGGAGTGGTAGTTGTGGCAAAGTAATCAAAAAAAACCTAGCAACACGTCAAGAATGCCTTTACAACGAAGGTACATTAAAAGAAGATAGAAACCAGCATAGAAGAATATGCATTTATATGAATGATTTTAAATTATTACAAGAACCAGTATATGTATGGAACCAACAAAATACAAAATCAGTAACAACAATACGTGAAAAAGTTGTATGGGGAACAAGTACAATAAGACAATATGCTGATACATTGCAATTAGCATTAAGTGTTAAAGGAAAAGATAAAGAAATAGATAGATTGTTAGATAATGCAGTTAAAAAGTGTAAACAAGAAATGTTAGAAGGGAAAGATAGACAATGGTAGATAATATTAAACTTTCAATTATTATACCTTATTTTGAAACATATGAATTAACCGAAAGATTATTAAAAGGATTATCAGTTCAAACTACAAGAGATGTTGAAATAATTGTTATTGACGATGGATGTAATGAAGAAAGACTAGATATTTTTAATGGCTATATGGGTATCAAAATAATACATCACGAACACAACTTAGGAACTGCTAAAACAAGAAATGAGGGTATAAGAAAAGCAAAAGGGCAATATATTTCCTTTATAGACTGCGATGATACAGTTACAATGGACTATATAAGCGTATTATTAAAAGCAATAGATGAAACACCAACAGAAGTAATTAATTTTAATTGGCTAGATTTAAGTGAAAATGTAGTTATAAGAAGACCATGTAATCCAGCAATGTGGAAAGCAATATATAGAAATGATATATGTCCTTTATTTAGAGAAGATTTAGAGTGGGGAGAAGAAGACGTTGATTTTCAATTAGAAGTTGGTAAAATGGAAACTACTTATTTAGATAGAGTTTTATATATATATAATTCAAATAGAGAAGGAAGCCTTTTTTGGAGGAAGACACATCAATGATTTATATAATCAAACACAGGGAGTATAGTAACCCTATACCAAAGAATTATGTAGAATTAGGAGTAGGAAATTATTTTGCAGGACAAAAAGACAATATAAATGAACTAAATCCGTATTTGAATGAAGCAACAGGATTATATGATATATGGAAGAATAAAAGTGAAGAAATAATAGGATTATGTCATTATAGAAGATTTTTTTGGTATAACAACAATATATTAAGTCTAAAAGATAGTAAAGAAATATTAAAAGATTATGATATTATAATTACAAAAGAAGTACAATTTGATAAAGGTATATACGAACAATTAAGAAGTGAAATAGAAAATCCTGACGTTTTAGATAAATATTATAATATTTTAATAGAAAAAGAACCCAAATTAGAAGAATGGTTCAAATTGACATCATTTAGTGCTAAGGAAATGTTCGTATGCAAAAAAGAATTGATAGATAAATATTGTGAGTGGCTATTCCCTATGATAATACCTATAATAGAACAATTCATTAAAGAAGATGCTGATAGAGTAGTAAATAAACGAATGATAGGACATTTAGTAGAAAGATTATTTGCATACTGGATTTGGAAGAATAAATTAAAATGTTATACGATGGAATATAAAGATATATAGGAGGTGAAATAATGATTAAATGTGAAGTTATAAAAGAATTTACATTAGAAAGATACAACGAATTAAAAAATATTCAAAGAAGAAGAATTGATACAAAAGGCAAGTTATATGTAGGAGATACTTTTGAATGCGATAAAGAAATGGCTGATTACTTAATGGGAGATAACAAAGATAGACAAGTAGTTGTTAAAGTTATTGAAGTTGAACCAAAAGTTAATATATCAAAAGAAACTATTGAAGAAGGCAACAAAATAATATCTGATGGGTTAAAAGAAATGATATTTGGCGAAAACATTTTAAAAGAAAAACCTAAAAAGAAAAAATCAAGCAAGAAATAATCTTGCTTTTTTTGATTTTATTTATAAAATGTGATATAATATATATGTATTGGAAGTGCCGTAATCACTTCCTTTACAAGCATTTATTACGGAGGTGCTTATGGAAACAAAAATATGCAAAATATGTGGAATAGAAAAAAACATACAAGAATTTAGAAAATGGTTTAGTAAAAAAGATAATAATTATTATTTTAGAGGACAATGTAAAAATTGCGAGAAAAAAATATCAAAAGAATATTATAATCTTAATAAACAATATTTTACTAATCGTTATCAAAATAATAAAGAAAAAATAAATCCAATACAAAGATTATATTATTCAAATAATAAAGATAAGAAAAGAAATTATTATTTAAAAAATAAAGAAAAAATAGATAAATATCAAAAAGAATACTATTTAAAAAATAAAAATAAAATAAATGATTATAAAAAACAATATGATTATTTCAAAAGGGAAAATGATGATATATATGCTTTTAAAGCAAGAATAAGACATTTAATATGGAACTCTTTTGACAAAAAAGGAAAAAATAAATCAAAAAAAACAGAAAACATTTTAGGATGTTCATTAGAATTTTTATATAATTATTTGTTAGAAACATATAAAAATAACTATGGTATTGAGTGGGATAATATAGAACCAATACATATAGACCATATAAAACCATTAAAATATGCTAATACAGAAAAAGAAATAGTAAAACTATGTCATTATACCAATCTACAATTATTAAAAGCACAAGATAATCTTGAAAAAGCAAATAAATTAAATTGGGAACTAGAAAAATAGTTCTTTTTTTATGCAATTTTGCATTTTAAAAAAAATATGTTATAATTTATTTATAAAGTTCAACAGAACTTTAGTTGAACATAACAACTTTAAAAAAATGGTTAAGCTAAACCTAATAGCTATATAAGAAAGGGAGATAGTTATGGAAAATAACGAACAAATAGTAGAAACTGAAACTACTACAACAGAAAATGTTGAAACAACAGTTGAAGAAAAAACATTCACACAAAAAGAATTTGATGAAGCATTGCAAAGGGCAGTTGCTAGAAAAACTAAAAATTTACCTTCTGCTGATGAATTAAAATCTTTTAATGAGTGGAAAAAAACTAATCAAAATGATAGTGAAAAAATCAATGAATTAACTGCACAATTAGAACAAGCCACAAAGGAAAATACATTATTAAAAGCAACAAATGAAGTTGCTAAAAGCGATGTAAAGCCTGAATTTTTAAAGTTTGTTACAAGTGAAGTAATGTCAATGGTTAATGAAACTACTGATTTTGATACAGCACTTAAAAATTACAAGAAAGAAAATACTCAATATTTTGGGGAAGTTGTAGTAAAAAAAGTGCAAACTTCACCTACATTGACAGGTGGAACAAAACCACAAACTACAAATGATATTATGAATAGTTTATTACGTGGTACAAAAAATTAAAAAAAGGAGAGATAAAAATGATAACAAAAACTGAAGCAGGTGCATTAATCGAAGAACAAGTAGTTCGTGAGATATTTGAAGATGCACAAAAAGAATCAAAAGCATTATCACTATTCAGAAGATTACCTAATATGTCTAGTGATAAAACAAAATTAAGAGTATCTGATGCTTTACCATTAGCATACTTTGTAGATGAAAAAACAAATAATGGTAGAAAAAATCTAACAACATCAGCTTGGAAAAACGTATTTATTACAGCTGAAGAATTAGCAGTAATAGTTCCAATTAAAGAAAACTTATTAAACGATGTAGATGTTGATCTATGGGCTGAAATTAGACCACAATTAGTAAGTGCTATTGCTAAAAAAATAGATGAAGCAGTATTTAGAGGAGAAGGAGCTCCACAATCATGGGGAGATGGTATTATTCCTGAAATTATTGCTAAAGGTAAAACAGTTACTGAAACTGGAAAATTATATAGTGATATTAATGACACAATGACACAAGTTGAAGAAAGTGGATTTAATGTAACAGCATTACTAGGTGGTGTTGGTCTTAAAGGTAAATTCCGTATGATGACTGATACAACTGGTCAACCATTAGCATCAACTGAAATTGGTAGTTTAAGACGTGAATATCTTGACAATGGTGCATGGGATAAAAATACTGCAACATTAATCGCAGGTGATTTCAATAACGCAGTTTACTCTATAAGACAAGATGTTACTTATAAAGTATTAGATCAAGCAGTTATTCAAGATCCATCAACTGGAGAAATCTTATATAACTTAGCACAAGAAGATATGGTTGCTTTACGTGTAACATTCCGTATGGGATATGCTATACCTAATCCAGTTACTGCATTAGATGGAACTGAAACAAGATATCCATTTGCTGCATTAGTACCAGAAGGAACAGTAAGTTTATAATATAAAGGAGGCATTTTATGACATTTGAAGGACAATACCTAACTTATGCAGAATATCAAGAATTAGGTGGTTCTGCAATTGGCGAAATGCCTTTTAATCTATTAGAATTTGAAGCAAGAAGACAAATTGATTCAAGAACCTTAAATCGATTAAAAAATAGTATAAACATACCACAAGAAGTAAAAATATGTGAGTATGCTTTGATAAATAGTATAAATGAATTTGCAAAGTCAACAGGTAATGTTGCCAGTAATGGTAATGTTGCTAGTGAAAATACTGATGGTTACTCTGTAAGTTATATAACAAGTGATAAAATAAGTGATATAGTAAATTCTAAACAAGATGAAATAAATAGTATTATAGAAACTTATTTAATGTTTGTTACATATAATGGAGAACACTTAATGTATATTGGTGTTTAATATGATAACTAATTCAAGTTTAACTGTTTATCATAAAGACGGATTAGATGTGGCAACACATTTTGAAAAATGGACTAGACATAATTACGATAAAGTATGGTTTTTTGGTGGCAAAGGTGCTGGTATTAATAAAGGATATGACAATGCAAATGACGTACAGGTGCGAATACCTTATGACCAAAATGAAGTCAATATAAATGATTTTGCAATTGGTGATATTCTAGTTCAAGGCACTCTTGACATAGATATAGAAACACAAGAAGATTTATCTAATTACGATATATATAACATAACAAGCATAAATAATAATAACTTTGGTAATAATCAACACATACATTTAGGAGGCAAGTAATATGCCTGTTAAAATGCAACCTACAAGTGTAATTAAAGCACGATTAGGACTAGAACCTAATGGCAAAGTACAAAAATTCTTTACTAACACTTGTTATAAGCACATGGACAAATATGTTCCTATGGATAACGGAGATTTAAGAACCAATGTTGATATACAACCAAATAGTATAACTTATGAATCACCTTATGCTAGATACCAATATTATGGTGTAAGAGAAGATGGGACACATGAAGTTAAAAACTATACTACACCTGGAACAGGGCCATATTGGGACAAACGAATGGTAAGTGCCGAAATGCAAGATGTTGTTAAAGAAGTACAAAATTACGTTAATCGTGGAGGTAAATAATGGGAGTTAACGATTTAAGAATATCAAAGTTGAGAAGTTATCTATTTGAAATTATAAATACTCTTACTACAAATAGTAATTATCAAATAAATGCTAATATGTTATCGAATAAAGTTGGTGATTATTCACTTGACAAGATACCTACTGATACAGAAGTTGAAAGTTGGATTATAGGTGTTGTAAAACGTAGAGATGTTTATTCATTTAGAAGTCGCAAGTCTTATTCACAAGATACTATTAATAATCTAAAAAACATAGGGTTCTTTGAAGAATTTGAAAGAAAGGTCAAATCTAATAATGACGAAGGCATATTGCCTGATATAGATAATATCGAAAGTATTGAGTGTTTAAATTGTGGAACTATGATTAGTAATGATGATGGCAAAACAGGAACATTTGATATTCAAATACAAATAACATATAGAGAGGAGTAAAACTTATGAAAAAAGTAATTGCTAAAATAAACTTTACTGCAAATGGTAAAGGATATATTGCTGGTGATGAAATTAATGACTTAACTTATGAACAAATAGTTAAGTTAAATGAAAAAGGTTTTATTGAACCTCTTGATTTTAAAGATTTAGTTCTTATAGAAAGAGAATTAAACAAAAAGAAAGAAAAACTATAAGGAGGAATAAACTATGGCATTAATACCAAGTGATATAGAAAAAAATAAAAGAAGTCAATATCAAAAGTTTTTAGATATAACACCAAGTTCAACAGCTAGTTGGAAAGTTATCGGTATTGGTATATCAGAAGCTAGTGTTGACTATAATCCTTCTGTAGATACAGAACAATGGATAATAGAAGACAGTGCAAGAAATGACCACACTGGTAATCAAAAACAATTAAGTGTAACTCAAAGATGTTATAAAAACGATCCTGAATTTGAATTTATTAATGCAGGACGTGATAAACTTAATTATGTATCACATATACTTGAAATTGATACTTGGAATGGAAATAATGGAAGTTATCCAGCTAAGAAAAGTGATTGTTTAGTAACAGTTACATCTTATAGTGGAGAAGAAATAGAATATACAATATATTTCAATGGTGATCCTACTGAAGGTACTGCATCAATTGCTGATGGAGTTCCAACATTTACACCAACAACAAGTTTATAATAAAACCTAATAAAAGGTGGGTGAAATAAATCACCTACCTTGTTTTTAATTAAGAAAGAGAGGAGATAATAATATGACAGACAATATTATTAAGTTAAATAAAGACAATGTATTAAGATTAGGAATACAAACAAACGATGGAAAAGATACAGGAGAAGTATTAGAATTTGATTTAGAGGATATTGAAATACCTTTAAGATACCAAGAATTAATGGAAAAGGATAAAAAGAATAAAGAAAACTTAAGAAATCAAATGATAATAATTGATAGAAGACAAGATGTTAAAGGCAAAAAGTTGTTAAGTAAAAATGAAGAAGATAAAATCAAAGCATTAAATGAGTTCTTTAATAAAGAAGTTGAAGTTTATAATATGTTTCTTGGAGAAAACGGAGTTCAAAAACTTTTAAATGGTAGAAAGTTAGGATGGACTACTTTACAAGAAATAGATGAAATCATAGAAAAACAAATTGCACCATATATTGATATAAATATGAAAACAATTACTGATAAAGTAAAAGAAAAATATAGCCAAGCAGTAAATAAAAGCAAAGACGAAATTGAAGTGGTAGAATAATGGCTTGTACCAAAAAAATACAAATAGAAGATACAATTTATACTGCTAATGTAGATTTTAGAATTGCAATAAGATGTAATGAAATAGCACAAGATGAAACAATAGGTGATTTTGAACGTGTTTTAGGTATCATTTGCACCATGTTTGGCGCTGATGCGATAGATAATCCTAATCATTATGAAAAGTTGCTAAAATGGGCTTTAAATTACCTTTCATGTGGGCAAGAAATAAAAGATACACATGAAGAACCTGATATGGACTATGTAGAAGATATGGATTATATTGAAGCAAGTTTTATGAGTGATTATCAAATAGATTTAGAAAATACTGAAATGGATTGGCAAAAGTTTAATAAACTCATAAATGGATTATCAAATAGTGAAATGGGTAATTGTTGCGTATTAAATAGAGTGCGTAATTTAAGAAACTATGATACGAAAGACATCAAAGACAAAGAAGAACGAGATAAAATTATTAAAGCCAAAGAACAGGTAGCTTTAAAGAAATATAAAAAAGAAAAGAAAATTGAACTTACAGAAAAACAACAAAATAGCGTTGATGAATTTTATAAAGCACTTGGCTTTTAGAAAGGAGTGATTTTATGAACAATACTGATGGTTGGGTAACTATTGGTTTCAAAGGAGATACAAAACAACTTGAAAAAGATATACAAACTGAAGAAAGACGATTAAAACAATTTGAAAAAGAATCAGAAAAATTGACACAACAAAAAGCTAAATTACAAATAGATTTAGAGGATTATGAAAAACAAAAACAATTGATTGAAGAAACTACAAAACAAAATATGATGTTTGCATCTACTGAAAAAGGTAAAAAAAGAATTTTCGCAGAAGAAAATGAATCAATGACCTCACTTAATCAAAAATATTCAAAACAAATAAATCAATTAAATGAAATAGAAGATAAATTACAAAGAAATGCTTATCAACAAGGTTTAATTAATAATAATATATCCGAAATGAATAGAGAATTAAGACAAAGCAAAGGATTAGAAAATATCAAAAATTCAATGGAAGGAATTATAAAAAAAGTAAAACGTTGGGCATTAGCTATTTTTGGTGTAAGAAGTGCTTATATGTTTGTTAGACAAGCAATGAGTACACTTTCTGAAAGTGATGAACAATTGGCAACAAATATAGAATATATAAAATGGGCATTGGCAACCACAATAAAACCTATAATTGAATGGATAGTTAAAGCAGTATATACAGTTCTATCATTAATAGGATCTTTAGTAAAAGCAATATTTGGTGTAAATATCTTTGCTAATGCAACTGCAGACGCTTTCAATAAACAAAAAAATGAACTTGGTGGTGCAAATAAAGAAGCTAAACAACTACAAAAAACACTTGCAGGATTTGATGAAATGAATGTATTACAAGATAATGGAAGTGTTACAGCAGGTGGTGGTGGTGGAGGATTTGCTCCGGAAATAGACTTGAGTGATATAGCACCAAATTCAACATTTAAAAAGTTAAAAAACTTTTGGAAAGAAATTTTTGATTTTTGGGAAAAAGATTGGAAAAATGTATTTAACAATATTGGTGGTAAATGGGGTTCTTTTATTCAAGGATTAATACTAACAGTTAAAGGTTTTTGGGATGTTTTAAAAGGTATTGGAGAATTAATAATAGGATTAGCTGACGTTATTGTTGGTTTAGTTACTGGTAATTTTGATTTAGTAAAACAAGGTTTCAATATAATGATTGAAGGTATCAAAAATATCTTAATTGGTGCTGTAGAAATAATTACAGGATTATTACTTGGAGTATTTGGATTTGTTAAAGGAATATTTTTAGAAATATGGGATTTCATTAATAATTATTTTGTAAAACCAGTAATAAATGCTTTTAGTGGATTAATAGGCATTGTAAAAAAACCATTTACTGCAATAGTTGATGCCGTTAAAGGATTATGGGACAAAATTAAAAAACCAATAGAAGAATTAGTTAAAAAAATCAATAAAGCATTAGATAAAATAAATCCTATTAATCTTTGGGATGATATCAAAAGTGGTGCCAAAAGTGGTTGGAATAAAGTTAAAAGTTTCTTTGGATTTGCAAAAGGTGGTATCGTAGTTCCAAAATTGGCAACAGGTGGTATCATTAATAATCCAGGTAGTGGAGTTCCATTAGCAACTGCAATTGGTGGTGAACGTGGTGCAGAAGGTGTTATACCACTTACAGATAGTCAACAAATGAGTTTACTTGGTGAAGCAATTGGAAGATACATAACTGTTAATTTGACAAATATAACCGAACTAGATGGAAGACAAATTGCAAGAAAGGTAGACAAAATTCAACAAAACACTAATTTTGTCTTAAATAGGTGATAATTATGTTTTTAGATAAAAATAGTATAATTATAAATGGAGTCAATATGGGTCAGTACATAGTACAAGCTCAATATAGCTACAATAAGTTATGGTCTAGTGATAGTGGTAGAAATCTTGCAGGAGTTCAAAGTGGAACGTTAATTGGAATATTTCCAAAAATAATATTACAATTTAGAAAACTTACCAAAGATGAATTAGAGGTAATAATTCCAATAATAGATAGTGCTAGACAAACAGTAACTTATTATGATCCAAATAAAAAGCAAAATATTACAATGGAAACATATACAGGTGATTATGAAATAGTAAACAAATACATAATAGGAACTAATAGAAAAAATGAAGGATTTGCTTGTTCATTTATAGCAACAAGTAAAAGGAGTTAGTTATGAAAACGATAACAAGTGATTTTAAAGAACAAATAACAAAGTTAGGTAGGGAGATAGATTTTCAATTCTTCCTACACACTAACGATAAACTTATTACTGAAGATAGTAAGTTTATAATGACACAAGCAAATGCACATTTAGTAGTAGAGCAATTTGATGATGAAGAAGTAGATGAAATAATTGGTGCAGAAGATATTTATAGTGTATCAATAATAAACCGTGGTGAAATACTATCAACTATGATGAAAGAATTAGATTTTGAGATAGCACAAGATTTAAGAATTGGCGATGTTATAGAATGTCAGTTTGGATTAAAAGTTGGCGAAGATTACGAGTATGTAAACTATGGTAAATACATGGTATATGAAAAAGAATACAACGAAGATACTAAAACTTATAGTTATGTAGCATATGATAGAATGATGTTGACAATGCAAGATGTAAGTCAAGAGTTCCTAGCAGACCTAGAAGGAAGAACACTTGCTAATTCAATCAATGTAATATGTGGTAAGGTTGGTTTAAGTTTTAATGCCACACAACAAGAACTTACTGATTATCCTAACTTAAGCAAACAAATAAACGAAGGAACATTTACAGATTTACAAATGACTTATAGAGATGTATTAGATATGATATGTCAAGCACTAGGATTATCAATGATAATGAATCCTAATGATAAACATTTATTATTAAAACCATTAAACAATACACCAGTAGATACATTCGATGAGCAATTTTTAAAAGACACAAATGTTAGTTTTGGTGAAAAGTATGGCCCAATAAATAGTGTTGTATTAAGTAGAAGTGAAGACTTTGACAATATCTATCGTAGAGATGAAGAAAGCATAAGCGAAAATGGACTACATGAATACAAAATAAAAGATAACTTAATAATGTTATATGACGATAGAGAAGATTATATTGATGAGATATTTGAACAATTAAACGGTTTGGAATATTATCCTACAGACTTTAGTTCAACAGGTATTACTTATTTAGATTGGCTAGATTTCTATAATGTAACAATTGGAAATAAAACTTATAAATGTTTAATGTTAGATGATGAAATAGAAATTAATCAAGGGTTAGAAGAAAACATTTATAGTGAAGAACCATTAGAAACAGTAACAAATTATAAGACATCAAGTAAAACTGATAAAGAAGTATCGTTTATAGTAGATAAACAAAATGGTAGTATTCGAGCAAAAGTTAATAAAGGCGATGTTATCAATGAAATCAATTTAGATGAAAGCGGTGCTGAAATAAATGCAGATAAAATATCACTTGCAGGTAAAACAATAGAAATGACAAGCGATAATATAGCAATTAACTCAACTAATTTTCAAGTCACTAAAGAAGGGAATATAACTGCAAACAATGTAACATTGAATAGTGGAACGTTTAAAGGAAATATTGACATTACTTCGACTAATGCAAATAAAAGATTTAGTATTTCATCCGATACGCATAGTGTAAAAATATATAATTCTACAATATGGTTTAATACTGGAGAACTTAATGATTTAACAATAAGCAAACAAGGAATGTTTTTTAATGGTGATACATACGATACAAAATATTATGATGGTGGCTTAGAAATGTATGTAAGAGGTGGTTCTGCTTATACTACTGTATATCCTGAAAAAATTACAACTCCAGTAGTAATCCAGACATCATTAGAGGAAAACAAAAAAAATATTGAATTATATAAAGGTGCTTTGAAAGAAATTGAAAATACAGATATATATGAATACAACTTGCAAAGCGAAAAAAGTGACAATAAAAAACATTTAGGATTTGTCATTGGAAAAGATCGTAAATATTCAAAAAAAATTGTTGCTTTAGATGATAAAGGAAAAGAAATAGGAGTAGATAATTATTCAATGACAAGTTTATGCCTACAAGCAATAAAAGAACAACAAGAACAAATAAACTCTTTAAAAGAAGAAATAAAAAAATTAAAGGAGAGTGATAAATAATGGCAAATATTAAAATAAGTGAATTAAATGAATTATTAGAAGGAGATAGAGCATACGATGACTACTTGCCAATAGTAGATAGTAGTGCTAATGAAACAAAAAAAGTATCAGTTAAAAACTTGATACCAAACAATGTAGAATTAATAGCTGTAACTGATACTGCACCTACTTCTTTTGGAACTGGAGATAAATATTACAATACTACAACTAATAGAATATATACTGCAAGAAGTGGCGAATGGATAAGTCCTGAAGAACCTATTAAAGGAATATTGTATGTAATACTAGAAGACCAAAATACTTTCACATACGATGAATATAATGAAACATTAGTAAGTGTAGGTAGCGCTTCAGGAAGTGTAGTAAATAATTATTCAACAAGTACAATTGAGGGTTATAGTTGTAATTATATAAACAATACAATAGTAAATGCTTATAGTGGAAGTCAAAATAATACATATAGTTGTGATTATGTAAATAATATGATGAGTTATTCTACTACTGAAGTTAATACAGGGATTAAATGGGTAGATGGAAAGCCTATTTATAGGAAAGTAATTAATTTTGGTGCTTTGCCTGATACATCTACAAAAACAGTTGCACATAATATATCTAATTTAGATACAATTATAGATTATAAAGCATTAGCAAAATCAACCAATGCCATTTTGCCTATACCTTATATGGCTTTGACAGTATCTTATGGTATATATATGTATTTTGATGCAACTAATATTACAGTTGAAACAGGATATAATAGAAGTGCATATAGTATGTACGTAGTATTAGAATACACAAAAACAACTGATTAAGGAGGTATAATATGAAACTTAAAAATAAAACATACGATTTTTGGAAAAAAGTAGCACAATATTATCTACCAGCAATAGCAACATTTGTTATAACAGTTTTTGAAATATGGGGTATTCCTTATGGAACACAAATAAGTGGTACTATAATGGCATTAGATACATTATTAGGAGTATTCCTAGGAATATCATCATACAAATACAATAAAAAGTAGGCGATATCATTTATTCTTGGGAAATTGATGAACTACTAAAATTGAGAAACTATCTTATAGAAATTAAAGATTATATAAACATAAGTAGCACGTCGCCACAAATATACTTGACGTGCTACGATTATACAAGTGATAATTATTATTGGAAAACAAATGATAATTATGAATGGACTTTTAAAGTAAGGAGATAAATATGAAAAAGTTTTATTTAGGAATGGAAACAATCCGTATAACACAAAACTATGATGGGAAAACATCACATTATAATCACTCACACGGAACTCCAGCTGATTATCCAATAGATATGGCTGGTGCTGATGGTGGGCAAAGTTGTTATTTTGCACCAGTAGATATGAAAATAACTGCTATTAAAGGTGTAGGCTCAAGCACAACAAACACAGTATGGTTAGTATCTACAGAAGAAGTTAAAACACCTACTTTCATTGATAAAGTATTTATGAGTTTGACACATTGGAACGATAATGCTATGAAGTGGAAAGTTGGAGATATAGTAAAAGCAGGAGAAGTAATAACTTGGGAAGGTACTGATGGTGCTAGTGGAAATCATTTACACGTATGTTTTGGTAGAGGATATTCTGACAATTGGGTAAAAAACTCAAAAGGTTCTTGGGTAGATACTGGAGATAATAAGAAACCACAAGAAGTTGCATATATATATGATAAGTTTAGTAAGACAGTAGACACTTGTGGAATTAACTTTGAACATACTGATAACATAGATTATGACAATTTCTTACCACCTAGAGGATACTATCAAAAAGGCGATAGTGGAGAAAATGTAGAAAAGATAGATGACTTTTATATGACTAAAGTAAGAGGAAACTATTTTGGAGAATATACTTATTGGTGTGTTAAAGCATTCCAACATATCAATCATTTAGAAGAAGATGGAAACATTGGAGCAATTACATTAGGTAAAATGAAAGAACAAGGTTTAAATAAAAATGTAAGACTACCTGAAAGAGGTTGGTTTACTAAAGGAGATAGTAGTGATGATGTAGCTATAATAGATAACTTCCTATGTGAAAAGGTAAAAGGAAATTATTATGGCGACTATACAGAGAATTGCACTAAAGCATTACAAACAATAGGAAAGCAAGATGGTGTATATGATGACGCTATAGATGGTTGTTTTGGTGCAAAGACATTAAAAACTGCTGAATACTATGGTTTCCATTATTAGGAGGGTATTATGTTTAAATTGTATTCAGATAAAGGAACAAGAACTCAATTAGATGAAAGCAATGACAAATATGATATTATACAAACAATGGGTGAAGAATTAAAACATGATTCAGAAGCAAGATTTCTTATTATACATATAGAGAATAAAACACCTATGAATATAGAACTCATAAATGGATTATTTGAATATGCTTTATATATAGAAAAATATAATGCAAATCAACATACAAATCTAAAAGAAAAGAAACTAAAAAAATAGTTTCTTTTTTTATTTGACACAAAAAAATGTAAAGTAAAAAAATATTTAAGAAAGTGATACAAATGTATTGACAATAATACAAGTGTATTATAAAATGGTATTAAGATGAGAGGAGGTAAGAAAAATGAAATTATTTAAGAAAAAATATCATATCAGCAAAAAAGGTAAAGAAAGAATTAAACTTATAGCATGGTTCATAATAACATCAATAGTAGTAGCTACAGCAACAATAATCTATACAAAAAGAATAGACAACATAAATGATGGAACATTTGTAATAATAAACGATAGTGAATGTGATAAATAGGAGGTGAAAACATGAACGAGGTTTTATTAGATATTAGAACATACCCTGAATGGATCAAGAAAACATTTGAGAACAAAGATTTTATATCAGTAGAAGAATTATATTGTGCTTATGAAGATGCAGTTAGTGAAATAGAATCTTTAAAAGAAAAAATAGAAGACATGGAAAGAGATATGGAAGATAATTATAGGCCGATACCACAAAGTGAACAATATGGCATTTAAAAGACAAATAAGCAAGAATTAGTTAAAATAATATAAATAGTCGAGAAAATAAGAAACAAGCCCGTAAGGGGCATAAAAATAAGCGAGAGAGGGTGATTTAATGACAATATTAAAAGAATATCGTATAAATAACGATTTTGTGCAAAAAGAAATGGCTGATAAACTAAATTGTAGTCTACCAGCATATAGAAACTATGAAAATGGCAAAAGAGTTATACCACATGATGTTTTACTAACATTTTTAAAATTAAGAAATTGGGAAGAAGATGAAGAATTTATAAAATCTCTACAGGAAGTGGTTGATTATGAGAAAAAACAATTGGAAAAATAGCAATAGTATAGACATAAAGAAATATCAATTTGATACTAATCATAAAGTTTATTGTGATTGTGATGAAGGACACCACGGAGTAGTTTTTTATGGAACACCAAAAGATAGATTAATATGTAAGAATTGTGGACATTGGATTTATAAAGATGAAAAAACTAAATTAAAATATAAATTAAAGGAAAAGGGAGTGAATATAAATGAAAAAGATTAAATATACAATACAATATCACAACCAATTAGGCAAATATGTATTATGGAAAGAAGTCGAATCAGAGCATGGATTTGGAATTAAAGGTATATTTAATGGAACTAGAAAAGAATGTCAAGAATATTTGCAAACATTAAAAATACATAAATAGGTATTGCAAAAATACATAAATAGGTATATAATATTTATTGTAAGGAGGTAGATAAAATGAATAAAAAGAAACTTCACATTGATATTAGCTGTGAAGTTAAAGAGAAACTTGACAAGATTGCTAAAGATCGTGGCATTAGAACTAACGAACTTATTAGATTTATCTTATCAGAATATTTACTCAAAGGGGGTAAATAATGACAAAAGAAGAATACTTAAAAGAATTAAATAAGGCATTTGGTGATTTTAAGTTTTTTGAGGAAGATCATCACTATGAATATAAAGGCGAACGAGTTGGTATATCAGTTACTAGGTTAATTGAAGAATATACTAATGAATTTGATAGTCAAGCAGTTGCTGAAAAAGTAGCTATTAGAGATAACAAATCAGTTCAAGAAGTATTAGATGAGTGGAAACAAAAAAATAAATATGCTTGTGATAAAGGTCATTTAGGACATTTATACGCACAAAGTCTATGGAATGGTGAAAATGTATTAGATGAAATAGAAAAGTTCACAAATGGGTTAGAAACACCTTTAGATAAAATATTAGACCAAGCAGATAACTTCTATAATGATTATAAAGATAGACTAGAACATCTTGCTGATGAATATGTCATTGGTAGTGAAGAATATGATATTGCTTCGGCAATAGATCATTTATTTATCAATAAACTAACAAGTGGACTTTTATTAGTTGACTACAAAACAAATAGTGATATTCACAAAAATGAAAAGTATGCTAAAAACATGAAAGTACCTTTATCACATTTAAAGGATACAACAATTAATCACTACTTTATTCAGTTATCTATCTACAAATACCTAGTAGAAAAATACACCAACTTGAAAATTGAAGAAATGTTTATTGTATATTTTAGTGAGAATATCGAAAATTATGAGATAATCGAAATACCTTATTTAAAAGATGAAGTAGAAGAAATTTTAGAGAATAGGAGGATTAAAGGAATGAACGGAATGGGAGTTCTATTAATGGGTGCTAGTGGAAGTGGTAAATCTACTAGTTTAAGAAATTTACCAGCAGAAGAAACTGCTATAATAAATATAACTAATAAGCCTATGCCTTTTCGCAACAAAGATAATAAAAAAATTGTATCTTTACAAAATTTTATAAAAGAAGGTGAAAAGGAAATAACTTATGAAGAATTATATAAGAGATTAATTGCAACTATAAAAGCAACTAAAAAAAGAATAATAGTTATTGATGATAGTTCTTATATGATGGCATTTGAAAACTTTGAAAAAGCAACTAATAAGGGTTATGATAAATTTACAAGTATGGCAAAAAATTATTATGATTTAATAAAAAGTGCTATAAGTTGTGGTGATGAAAAAATAGTATATGTAATAACACACGAAGAAGTTGATGATGTTAATCAATTATATAGACCTAAAACTATAGGAAAAATGTTAAGTAATCAATTGGTAATAGAAGGATTATTTAGTATAGTTCTAAGAAGTATGTATAAAAATGGAGAATATATATTTCAAACTCAAAATGATGGAACTTCGGTTTGTAAATCACCAATGGATATGTTTGAGCAAAGAGAAATACCAAATGATTTGTTTGAAGTAGATAAAATTGTTAGAGAATATTATGGTTTTAAACCAATTACTGAAAAAATAAAAAAAGAAAAACAACAAGTTGAAGAAAATTAAAAAATATGATATAATATATTTGTCTAGGTAGAAAGAGTGTTTAATGATATGTAGGACTACCTAGACAATAATCCTATGTATCATTAAGCACTTTTTCTTTACAATTTAAAGACAAAAGGTGGTGATATATTGGAAGAACATAATTACACAGTTTATATGCACATTTGTCCTAATGGTAAAAAATATATTGGTATAACTAAACAATTACCTGAAAAAAGATGGAAAAAAGGTGATGGTTATAGGACACAAAAATATTTTAAAAGAGCAATACAAAAATATAGTTGGAATAATATACAACATATTATATTATTTAAAAATCTTACAAAAGAAGAAGCTTGCAATAAAGAAATTGAACTAATAAAAAAATATAGGACTAATAATTATAAATATGGTTATAATGTTTCTTCTGGTGGAGATGGAGCAAATGGTGTAATAATAAGTGAAAGACAAAAAGAAATATTAAGAAAAGCATTAAAAGGAAATAAAAATGCAAAAGGTTATAAGCATACTAAAGAAGAATGTAAAAAAATGAAATTAGCAAAATTAGGCAAACCAAATATAAAATTAAGTAAGCGTGTATTATGTATAGAAACAAATAAAGAATATCCAAGTGTAGCAGAAGCACGAAGACAAACAAAAGTCAATCATATAGATCAAGTTTGTAGAGGTGAAAGAAACTATGCTGGAATGATAGACAATGTAAAATTACATTGGAAATATATTTAAGAAAGAAGGAGATGAATAATATGGAAAAAATGGATAATTTTAAAAAAGAAATGGAAACAATAATAAATAAATTAGGGATTGATAATTACTTTGATATACCTGATTTTATATTAGCAGATTATCTTGCTAATCAATTAGAAGTATTAGATATAATTAAAACAAAAAAAGATAAATGGTATGGTAAAAAAATTACCATAAATGGTATTGAAGAAATAGAAAGTGAGGAAAAATAATATGATATTAAAAAAAGCTGATAATTATGATGAAATCGAAGTAAATCAAGAATTTACACCACTTGAACTAGGTGGACACAAAGGAATTATTAAGAAAGTAGAAGAATATACAAGCGAAATAAGTGGCAACACTTCACTTAAAGTTGCAGTTGATACTGATTCAACTGATAAACAACCACATTATTATCAGGAACAATTTGATAACAATACAAACGCAGATAAAAAATGGTCTACAGGTGCAACAAAATATGTTTCACTTAAAGAAGACGAAAATTGTGTAAGAATGTTGAAAGCATTTATTACAGCCGTTGAAAATTCAAATCCAAACTTTACTTATGATTGGAACAAAGATATAAACCAATTAAATGGTAAAAAAGTAGGATTAGTATTTGGTTGGGAAGAATATGAAAAACAAGATGGTAGTATTGGAACAGCAACTAAACTAACTCAATTTAGAAGCATTGATAAAGTAGACAATGTTAAAATTCCAAAAGTAAAATTACTTGATGGATCATTCGTTGAATATGAGAGTTATCACAAGTCAACTACTAACGAAGTTCCTAGTGAATTTACTAATATAACAGTAGTTGACAATGATGATTCACCATTTGAAATATAATAAAAATTAGGCAACTGTAAAGTTGTCTTTTTTTTGTTTTTTTATTAAAAAGGGTATTGACTATCAAAAAAATAAGATATATAATCTAATTATAAAAAGTAGAAAGGAGATAAAGTATGTGGACTTTTAAAGACAAAGAAGTAGCTAAAACTTACAACAAATCACAAATGGCAAAAGTTGTTGGATTAAATGCTGACACATTAAGAAGAATTATTAATGGTAAACAAGAATGTTCTAAACTTGTTGCTTATTGCATAACTAAATTCTTAAATAGTGAAGCTGAAATTGAAGATTATTTTAATTTAGTAAAGGAGGCATAATATGGAAAATAAATCTCCAGGATTTGTTTTAGAAAGAGATCAGAAAACTATAATTGAAGAACTAACCAATGAAGAAGCTGGTATTATTTTTAAAGCAATTTATGAATATGAAACAACTAAACAAGAACCAAAACTTGATAAATTTTTAAGAATAGTATTTAAGCAATTTAAAATAAAATTAGATTTTTATGACAATGCTTATTTACAAAAATGCTTAATAAATAAAGAAAATGCCGAAAAAAGATGGCAAAATAAAAATGCGAACGCATGCGACCGTATGCAAATGGATGCAAATAAAAGAAAAGAAAATAAAAATAAATTAAATAAAAGTAAATTAAATCAAATTAAATTAAATAATAATAATACACCTAAAGGTGTATATAGTCGAGTAGGACTCGACGAGACACAGCTTTTTTCTGAAATTATTGCTTGTTTTAACAAAGTTGGCGTAAAAGAAGATAGCTTTGTTAGAAATAAAAAAGAATTTCATTTTAAAAATACAAAGACTAATCAAGAATTAATACAAAATATTTTAGACCAAGGTTATACAAAAGATGATATTATGGATGTTATTTATTTGAAATATGACCAATGGATTGAAAATAATGATAAGAATAATAAAGATATGTCAACTTATTATCGACCAAGCACAATACTTGGAGATAAGTTTGATGAATACTTACAGGAAGCAAAAATGAAGGAGATAAGTTAGTATGGAAAACACAAAAGATTTAGAGTTTAGGATTTTTGCTTGTATATTATTACATCCTGAAATTATCGAGCAATTTGATTTTGAAGAAAAATATTTTAAATATAGCAATATTCTTAAATATATGGCTGAATTATATTATAAATATCAGAGTTTAGATATTAATATTATTACTGAAGACGGAAAAAATGAAACTGCTATGAAACTTATTATTGATTTGTTAGATTATGAAGTTAGTTGGCAAAGTATATTTGGTTATTATAAACAATTAAAAGAAACTTGGCGAAATAATAATATTGACTTGGTTACTAATCAATTTAAAAGAAAAGAAATATCTTATAATGATTTTACTAAAAAAATGTTTGAATTGACTAATGACGATTTTGACGATGAAGAATTGTTAAAACCAAATCAAATTGACAATGAATTAAAAGTTGAACGTGAATATACTTATATTGACGAGCTAGATTATTTATTAAAAGGCTTGGAATATGGAAAACTAAACTTATTTAGTGGTATTACCAATCATGGTAAAACTACACTTATGATACAACTTGCAAAGAACTTTATTAGGCAACATAAAAAAGTATTTTACTTTAGTGGCGAACAAACTGCTGGTGAATTTAAGAATTATTTATATGTTGGTATGTGCCAAAAGGATCAGTTGGAATTTGTTAGAGATGAACATAATCCACGTATTTATGATACAAAACCAACAGATGAAGTATTACAATATTTTGACAACATTTATGCTAATGATTTTGTTGTTTATAATAATAACATTATTCAAAACGATGTCGACAAAATGATTAAGGTTATGAAGAAAGCATTTAATCAAGGCGTAAGAATATTCTTTATAGATAACTTTATGCAGTTAGATAATAGTGAAAAATTGGAAGAACAAACTAGAATCGTGGAGCTATTTAAAAGATTTGCCATGAAAAACAATGTTATAGTTTGTTTGGTAGCACACCCTAGAAAGACACAATTTATGAAATCAAGACTTACTATATTTGATATTGCTGGTACTCAAAACATTGCTAATAAGTCGGCTAATATTTGTACAATTATGAGAACCGACTTATTAAATGAAGCTGACTACAACGAAGTTGGAACTGTTTTAATGAATAACAATTATAACATTACAAATTGTGATGCAGTTGTTGAAGTTCTTAAAACCAAAGGTAATGCTTGTAAAATGGTGGGGTTAAAATATAACAAGGAACTTAAAAATTATTATGAAGCGCCACATTGTACTCAACAGGAATTACAAAGTTTTCAAGAAAGCAAAAATAAAAAAAGGAGAAATGGTAGTTATGAATAATTATTTTATTAAAATATTAGATAAAACAAGTAATAAAACTTGGCAAGAAGATTTTAATAATTATGAGGAGTTTAGAAAAAGATTTTATAGATTAAAATATAGCAAAAAATTAATTGTTATTAGCAGAAGTTTATTAGAAGGTGAGGTGTAAATATGGAATTATGGATAAGAAGTCAAGATAAAACAGTATTAACAAAAATAAATAGTATTGGAATTGAATATGATAAAAAATTAATTGGGTATGGTAATGTTTGTGTAAAATTAGGTGAATATGCTACAAAAGAAAGAGCATTAGAAGTATTAGATGAAATTCAAAAATATATACTATTACCAAATACTGATAATAGTGCTTATGTATATGAAATGCCAAAAGATTAAATTGGAGGGGAAAATATGAAATTTGAAGATATGATAAATACAATACAATTAGGAGATTGTTATGAATTAATTAAGAATATTCCTGATAAAAGTATTGATTTGGTGTATATAGACATACCATATTTATTTAAAGCACATGGTGGAGGTACAAGTGAATTAGCAAAAAGAAGTGCTAAAAACAGAAGTGAACTTGTTGGATTAAAATATGATGAATCAAAATCAGCAGCAGAAAATATGAAAAATGCAAATCATAATAAAGGAAATATTAAAGATATTACAAGTGGTATTGATTATGCCATATTTGATGAATTATGTAGGATAATGAAAAATATTCATATTTATATATGGTGTAGTAAAGACCAAATATTAGATATAATGAATTATTTTATAAATAAAGGTTGTGTAAATGATTTACTTGTTTGGTGCAAAACAAATCCTATTCCTGTTGGAAATAATACATTTTTACCTGATATTGAATATTGTTTATTTTTTAGAGAACCTAATAAAACAAAATTAAATGATGGTTATGAATTAAAAAGTAAATGGTATGTTAGTCCTATAAATAAAAGTGATAAAGACTTATTTAATCACCCTACAATAAAACCATTAGAACTTGTTAAAAGACATATATTACATAGTACACAAGAAAATAACATAGTATTAGATTGTTTTTGTGGAAGTGGTACAACTTGTGTGGCAGCTAAAGAAATAGGAAGAAGATTTATAGGTATGGAAATTGATCCAGAATATCACAAAATAGCAGTTGACCGTTTAAATGGAATAACTGCAAATGGTCAAACAAGTATATTTACTGATTTTGATAATTTAGGTGGTGACAATAATGAATAAATGTGAATGGTGTGAAGAAGGTAGATATACTTCTATTATACCAACAAGGAATATGAATAGTAGATTTAATGCATTATATTGTTTAGATTTACAAGAAAATGAAAAAGGTTATTTTATGGAAATTTATAGACAAAAACCTCCACAAGTTTATTGGAATACATTATTTAAAAAGCAAATAAATTATTGTCCATTTTGTGGAAGAAAGTTAGAAAGTGAATCAAATGAATAATTTAATTATTGTTGATACTCGAGAAAAAGGGCATAAATCTATTCTTAAATACTTTGATGAACACAATATTGATTACATTACAAGTAAATTAAATTATGGTGATTATAAAATATACAAAGACAATAGTGTAGTTATAGATCGTAAGGATTCACTTTTAGAATTAATAGGAAACTTATGTCATACAAGTGAACACGAACGAATTAAAAGAGAAATAACTCGTGCTAAAGAAGATGACTGCAAAGATTTTATATTTCTTATAGCTGAATCTAAAATTAAATCAGTTGAAGATATTAAAAATTGGAGTTCGCCACATACAAAGGTAAAAGGTGAAACTTTATTAAAAATAATGATTACTATGAAAAATAAATATGGTGTTAGATTTATAATATGCCCTAGAAAGAATATGGGGAAGAAAATTATTGAATTATTAGGAGGTAAATAATGGAAGGATATTTAGCATTGATAAAAGAGCAACGAGAAGAAATTGACAAACTTAAAGAAAATTATGAAACAAGTGTGGAACATTTACATAATGAATTAAGAAAGCAAAGAAAAACAATTAAATATTATTTGAGTGAATATGAAAGATTGGATAATATATTAAAAAAATTAAAAGAAATGTTTGCAAATGATGATAAAAAAATAAAAGAATATAATATACAACACCCTGAGAATCCATTAGAAAACTATTCGAAATATTATTTAGATAAAATATTAGAATTGGAGAAAGATGAAAATAAATAAATTAAGAATATTAGAATTATTTGCAGGAACTAGATCTATAAGCAAAGCATTTGAAAAACGTGGTTATAAAACATTTAGTGTTGAATGGAACAAAGATTTTGAAAATATAGATTTATATGAAGATATAAATAATGTATCAGCAGAAGATATTATCAATTTATGTGGTGGAATTCCTGATATTATATGGGCTAGTCCTGATTGTACTACTTATTCAATAGCAGGAATATCACATCATAGAAAAAAGAATAATGAAACAGCTAATTTAGATGCAGTTAGTGATTATGCAAAATTTTGTGATAAAACTAATAAGCACGTTTTAGATTTAATAAAACAATTACAACCAAAATTATATTTTATAGAAAATCCTAGAGGTGGATTAAGAAAAATGGATTTTATGCAAGGATTACCTAGATATACAGTTACATATTGTCAATATGGAGATAAAAGAATGAAACCAACTGATATTTGGACTAACCACCCTAATCCACAATTTAAGCCAATGTGTAAAAATGGAGATAATTGTCATGAAAAAGCACCAAGAGGCAGTAGAACAGGAACACAAGGATTAAAAGGTGCTAAAGAACGATCAGTGATTCCTGAAAAATTATGTGAACATATTGTAGATATATGTGATGAACTACTAAAAAAGGAAGGAGAATAGAATATGAAAATAACAATATATGAATTATTAGGAATGGTTAAAGATGGTAAAGCACCAAAAAAGATAAAATGGGGTTATCATAATTTTGAATGGTGTGTGGTAGAATATGTAGCCTTAGATGAATATGGGAAACCAAGTTTATGTGAAGTGGTTGGTAATATAGAATGTGTTTTAAATGATGAAATAGAAATATTAGACAATTTAGAAGAAGAAAAGAAAATACCTGAAAAAATAAAAGATAAATATTGTTCACAAATAAGTAAAGTTGAATTAGCACAAAAATATAATGAAATAATTGATTATCTTAAAAGCAAAGGAGATGAATAAGAGATGGAATTGCTAGCATTACAAGATTTATTGGAAAGTTTAGATAATTGTAGTAATAGAGATGATTTTATATTAGAAATAAGAAACGATAGAGCAAAAGTATTGTTAGATTATATAACAAGATTAAAAAGAATTGCTGATGAAAGAATGCAAGTAATATTAAAAATAGAACAATATTTAATTAATAATGGTGTAGATGATGAAACATTAAAAATTTGTGATATTTATGATATAAATGGAATTGAATTAAAGAAATATATTGATAAAATCAAAGGAGAATAAGTATGAATAAAGGAGATAAAGCACTTTATGGTTATATGATATATTTGCTTACAAAACAATTTAAAAAAAAAGAATTGCTTAATTTAATTAATAAATTTTATAAAATGAATTTAGAAAGCAAAGGTGAGTAATAATGAAAGAAGAGATATGGAAAGATATAGAAGAAACACAAGGATACTATCAAATATCTAATTATGGTAGAGTTAAAAGTGTCCCTAGATTTCATAAGACAAAAGATACAGGTTATTATTCAAAAGAGAAAATATTAAAACCTAGTATGGATAATTTAGGATATTTACAAGTTCAAATAAGAAAGCCTGAAGGTTATGATACAAGAAATGGTTATAAAACTAAAAGGATACATCAATTAGTGGCAAAAGCATTTATACCAAATCCAAATAATTATCCAGTTATTAATCATATTGATGGGAACAAATCTAATAATAATGTTGACAATTTAGAATGGTGTTCTCACAAATATAATGTTCAACACGCATTTAAAAATGGATTACATAATCCTGCAACACGAATACCAAAACGATATAGACAAAAATGCGATTTGGCTTATGAATATATTATTAGAAATAGAAGAAAAGATGGTTTTCTAAGTCTTAATGAATGGCAAACTGAAGATTTATTAAAAATATTGGAGGTAAATGATGCAAAAAGATGAAATAAAAGAAATATTAGATTATTTTAGAAAATATATGTCTATTGGAGATTGTATTAGATTAAGTAAAATAGAAGATTACATAACTAATTTACAAGAAGAAAA
>JAFXOY010000021.1 GCA_017528375.1 Clostridia bacterium
ATATTAACATCATCTATAAGAATTTCACCTTTACCATCTTCAACGTCATAAAATCTTGTTAATAATTGAATAATAGTACTTTTACCGCTTCCTGAATAACCAACCAAACCAACTTGTTGCCCAGGGAAAACAGTGAAACTGACATCTTTTAATATGACTTGTTCAGGTCTTGTTGGATAAGCGAAATAAACATGTCTTAATTCTATTTTACCTTTAATATTCATAGCACTTATTTTGTCAGCGTTATCTCTTCTGAAAGGATTTATTAAAGTTGGTTGGTCTAAAGTACTATAAATTGATTTAAAAGCGATTGTGGCCTTTTTAATATCACCAAGTTGTCCTAAACCATTTCCTATACTTCCTGCACTGGTTAAAACAACATTTAAAGCCTGGGCCATATCTTCAGAATCAATATCACCGTCTAATATATAAGTTTTAGCCGCTTGGAAAACAGCAGCATTTCCAGCGAAAAGTGCGAATTGCCCTAAACCTACAAAGAATCCTGCAACTATTGCATCTTTCAAGAATTTTTTTCTATTATATTCAAGGACGTTCATATACATTTCAACAGCGTGGGCCTGGAAATTATATGAATAAATTGTTTTAGTATTAGTGACACATTCTGAAAGTATACCACCTGCTTCTACATTTGCTTTTACTCCTCTTTTACCTGAACCTGAATTAATACTTCTTCTCAAAATTATAGCCACAGCAATGAATGGAACAAAAACGAACATAATTAAAGTCAAACGCCATTCATATATACATCCCAAAATTAATCCTAGGACAAAAGTAACTGATACTTGAACAGTGGAGCCAACTACAGAAAAAACTAAGTTATTTAATTGCATAGTATCAATGGATAAACGAGTTAATAAAGCACCAGGCGAATTTTTAGTTATATCATAAAAAGAAATATGGAATTGTAAATATTTTTTTAATATTTTTTTCCTATATAACCTAGCTAAAGCAACACCTATTCTACTAAACATCCATATCATTAAAAAGTTAAAAACTCCTTGTAAAAATGCAAGAAGTAAAAGGAACCAGCTATAAAAAAGAGCATCATCAAATCGAACTGTTTCATACATTGAATTCATTCCATTTAAAGCTTTTGCCATAATTAAACCATTAACTGGCATTGAAGCACCAACACCAGCCGCTCCAATTATTGCTATAACAAGGATAAAGCAATGATTTTCTACAACTTCTTTCATTACACGGCAAGGATTAACTTTTACAGTATCTTGTTCTATATATAATTCTTCATCTCTTTTTCGGAATTGAACTTCTTCATCTGTATTTCTCCTTTTAAGAGATGATTTTTTTTCTCTTATTTCAAGTTCATTCTTTGTTTCTATTTCATCTTGGGCTAATTGAGATCTAACTAAACCTGCATAATATCCGTTAAGTTCTAAAAGTTGCTTATGAGTTCCCTGTTCAATGACTCTTCCTTCTTTAATTGCATAAATCAAATCAGCATTTTTAATAGTACTTAATCTATGGGCTATTATAACAGTAGTAACGTTTTTTTGGGAGATGTTATCTAAAGCTCTTTGGACTTCTTTTTCTGATTTGTTATCTAAAGCTGAAGTAGCTTCATCTAATATCAATATTTTTGGCTTATGTAAAATGGCTCTTGCTATAGCAACACGTTGTTTTTGCCCTCCGGATAATTTACTACCTTTAATTCC
>JAFXOY010000022.1 GCA_017528375.1 Clostridia bacterium
ATTTTAAAATATCTTTTAAGTACTCCTTTTACTTGAGCAAAAGATGAATAATCAAGATATATAATTAAATCAGATCTTTCAAATCTTTTAGCTAAAGTAGAACGATATGTTCCATCAATTATCCATTTATCTTGAGATATTTTTTCTAAAATAATATTATCCCTTTCTTTTTTATCTCTTTGCACCCAATTTTTATGATAATTTATACCATACAAATGATATACAGGAAGTTCTAATTCTTTTCCTAAATTATAAGAAAGTGTTGTTTTTCCTGTTCCGCTTCCTCCAATTATGCTTATTCTACTAAGGTTTTTAATCATATTTTCCTTGTATGATATATTTAATAACTTAAATAACCATACACTCCTTTCTTTAAATTTTTACAAATATTTAATATAATCTATGTGTGGTAACTGTGGACTTTTGATTTTGCCTATAGCTTTGACTATTTCTAGGAGTGTATTGCCACAGTTTCGTTTTTAATTATTTATTGGTTGGATAAGTCTTTGAACTTTTATGTCTAGCAAGGATATGAGGACGGACACTAGTGGTAGTTGTCACAGTTGTTAATTTATTTGAAAGGTGGTACTTTTTTATGTTTTATGTTGGAATTGATATTGCTAAAAATACTCACTGGGCTTCTGTTATGTCCTCTGATGGAGAGGTTATTTGTGAACCTTTTTCGTTCTCTAATGATAATTGTGGATTTCAAAAATTTATTTCTAAATTAGAATCTTTAGACAAAGAAAAGATACTAATTGGTTTAGAATCTACTGCTCATTACGGCGAAAATATCATTTCTTATTTATTTAATTTGGATTACAAAATTGGACTTATTAATCCAATTCAAACTTCTAATTTACGTAAATCCAATATTCGAAAAACTAAGAATGATAAAATTGACACTTACATAATTATCAAAGCTTTAACTTTGGGTAATTACTCTCTCATCACTTCTAGAGATATCAACAATTTAAAACTCAAAGGCTTATGCCGTTCACGTCGTAACTTAGTTACTATGAGAAGTAAAGCTAAAATTCAATTAGTATCTTATATGGATCAGATTTTTCCTGAACTCGCTGAGTTCTTTAAAGGAAATCTCCACCTAAATGTATCATACCAGTTATTGAAAGAATATTCAAGTCCTAAGACAATAAAAGATATTCATTTGACTAAACTTACTAATATTCTTCATGATAATTCTCGTGGTAAGTACACTAAACAAGATGCTATTCGTTTACGTGAATTGGCTAGATCTTCTGTTGGTATTGATAATCCTAGTTTATCTTTACAAGTTAAACATGCTATTTTACAAATCGAACTTTACAATGAGCAAATTGCAGAAGTTGAGGCTCTTTACAAATCTATTCTTGATGAGATGGAATCTCCTATCTTAACTATTCCTGGTATGTCTTACAATCAAGCTGCTGTTATTATTGGCTCTATTGGTGATATTAATCGTTTTGAACATTCTTGTCAATTACTTGCTTATGCTGGCTTAGACCCTTCTGTTATTCAATCTGGCAACTTTCAAGCAAGGAGTACCAGAATGTCTAAACGTGGCTCTGGAATGCTTAGATATTCTCTTGTTTATTCTGCACACAATGTTGTCCTTAACAACAAAACTTTTAGAGATTATTATGAACTTAAGCGTTCTCAAGGTAAATCCCATTATTGTGCTTTAGGACATGTTGCTCATAAATTAGTTCGCATCATATTTAAAATGTTAAAAGATAATGTTGCTTTTAACTTAGATTAATTAAATATTGATTTTTCAATGTTCTTCAGCGTTTTTAAAAAATTACTTAAAAACGTTTATTAAATTTGACCTTTTTTTCTGTCAAAAATTTTTTAATTTTTTTCAAAAAACTATTGACTTTTCATAGTTGGTCTCCTATAAATTAATAACTATTATTTTATCTTTATAAATCACAGCAGCAAGACTTTCTGAAAACTCTATATTAGTAATCTCTTTTCCAGATTTATACTTCTTTTTAAGCCAGCCATTTGTATCATAGAAATGTAATTCTGTTCCTAAATTTATAAATCGTGATCCAGATAGGCCAGATAG
>JAFXOY010000023.1 GCA_017528375.1 Clostridia bacterium
AATCCCCAATCCCCATAAATCAAATATGTTCATAATTTTTAAATAAATAATAAAAATTATTTATTATTATTTTAATAAATAATATTTAATCATCAAATATCCATAAGTAATATGAAATAAAAATTAATATATTAAAATGAAGTCATTATCCTTATTTCTTCTATTTGCCTTACTTGCATTTTCTTTCCAAAAAACAGCTATAGAAACTGTCAATGATATGGGACTTGGTTGGAATTTAGGAAATACCTTCGATTGCTTCGGAACATGGAAAGAAATAAAAACTCCAGATGACCAAATTACAATGTGGGGAAATGTCGTCCCAACAGAAGAAATGGTTGTCACCATAAAAAAATATGGTTTCAAAACTGTTCGTTTCCCAGTTACCTGGATGTATTTTATGGATGAAAGCGGAAATGTTAATTCCCAATGGATGGCCAGAGTAAAACAAGTTGTTGACTGGATAATTAACGCTGGAATGTACTGCATATTAAATGTTCATCATGATGGAGTTTCTGGAAATTGGCTTTCTCAAGGAACTGCTGTTAAAAACAGATATGTAACTTTATGGAAACAAATTGCTACAGAATTTAAAAATTATGACGAACATTTAATTTTAGAATCAATGAATGAAGTCGAATATAAATCTGGAAACGATTTTGACTTCAAAACTTTAAATACTTTAACTCAAGCCTTTGTTGACGCAGTTAGATCAACTGGATCAACTAATGCTGAAAGACTTTTACTCATTTCTGGAATGAATACTAATTTAGAACAAACTTGCTCATCTGGATATTTAATGCCAACAGATAAAGCAAATAAATTAGCTATTTCAATCCATTATTATTTACCTCCACAATTTACAGTTGAATCCGACAAAAATCCTTGGACTTGGACTGATGATCAAGGAGTAGTACATGAAATTACTCCAATGACTACTTGGGGAACTGAAGCAGATTACAAAGAAATGGTTACTAATTATGAAACAATGAAAAAAGCCTTTGTTGATAAAGGAATTCCAGTTATCTTAGGAGAAGTCGGAGTTCTCACCGAAGAACAAAAAAAAAAAGATTCTATTAGAGAATTTTTATATGCTCAATATTCATTTTCTCAAGCCTATGATGGATTCATGTCAGTTTTATGGGATACCTCAAAAAATACTGCTGGAGATATGAATTTCTATAATAGAGAAACTGATAAATGGTACGATGAAAAAATTAGAGACAATTTCGTAAATATTGCTAAAGGAGATTATGTAAAACCAACTGACTATTTTGTTAATTCTAATTCTGAAACATCTTCAAATCTTGACTCTGATGGAAATATCCAAATTAATATTGGTAGTAAAAAAGTTAATAAAGTTATTTTTAGTGCAAAAATTTCTAGTTCAGTTCAAGTTTGGGATGTTGGATTTGGTGTTGCTAGTGCTGATAGTACTCATACTTGGTTCGGAGACCCAGTTGGAGGTGCCGAAGGAGTTAAACAATCTGATGGTACTTATCTTTTTACTATTGATGTTAGCAAAAAAGACTTCAATGATTATGTCCAAGTTCAAGAATGGTGGGGAAATGAAGATATAGAACTTGTTTATGCTACTGTTGAATTTGCTGGATCTGCTGTTACAATTGATTATAATGCTTATAAAGCAGCTGTTGCCAAAAAAACTTCTTAAAAAATTTAAATAAAAAATAA
>JAFXOY010000024.1 GCA_017528375.1 Clostridia bacterium
AGAAATATTCGCAGAACTAATATGCATAACAATTACAACATTCAAAACAAAGAAAAAAAGGAAAAACCAACAATAATTATTTTATATGAGCGTTAAATAGTAGTTTCTGATATTAAGACAGATTATGCAGAGGCGTGAAAAATTTGGATATTGAACAAAGATAGAGCACTTACATTTGTAGGTGCTCTATTGCGTTTACACTGAAATTATGCTATACTAGTAACTGAAATTCTAGGGTAAATCCCTATTTATATAAACATACGAGTAGTGAGAAATTAAGATATTATCTCTATTTTTAGGTCAGCGCTACAAAACCTGAAAAACAAGTGAAGAAGGTCAGCTCATTTGTTGCCAAAATAATTTAAGGAGGAAAAAATATGGATATTATCCAAAAGCTCAATGAAGTTCAAAAATCATTATCTGACAAACAGGAAGAAGAACGGAAAATAGTGAACAGCCTAATGATTCTGATGTTTGGCAGCGAGGAGAAAGAACTTCCAAAAGAATTTGAGGTTGAGTGTTTAATGGACAATGAAGCAATTGAAACTTTTCTTCGTGAAAAGTTGGAACTTGACGTAAAAAAGGTAAGTCTTATTCCAATGTCTTTTTTGTTCGGATGCCCAAGATTTCAGATCGAACTTAACTGAAGTTATAAATTCTCGTATAACAATTGTAAGGAGGAAAAATTATGAAGGTTACATTTACGCTTGAACTAAGCGAAATCAGCGTTGCATTGCGGTGCAAATTAGCTAATGAATTGAAAGATGAAAGAGTTCTTTCGGCATTAGCAGAAGATGCAAATACAATGGTTAGAAAAACAGTAGCTGAGAATCCAAACACATTAGCATCTGATTTGAAACAGTTAGCTAGAGATGAAAGCGAAGAGGTTGTTTTTGCTGCAGTGAAGAATCCAAATACCTCGACAGATGATTTGTTAAGCTTTTTTTACTATGCAAGAAAGATTTATTATCCAAAGTTATATGAGGACAGTAAAAAAGTATCAAACGATCTACCTGTGCTTTCAAAATTTGCTGCTTATATGGTTTTAAAATCAATAGCGCAGAATACAAAGGCGCCGAAAGCAATTCTTGCAAAACTTTCAGAAGCAGGTGATTTTGATTATGATATCAGATTAGATGTTGCTGAAAATCCGAATACATCTCAATCTATTTTGGAAGAACTTGCACAAGATGAGGATGAATTCATGAGAGAAACAGTTGCTAGAAATCTAAATACTCCAAAGTCTGCTTTGAAGAGTCTTGTAAAAGATAAAGTGGATGAGGTAAGAAAAGCTGTAGCCGAAAATCCAAACATTTCAAAATCAGATTTGTTAAAGCTTATAAATGATGAGGATATCGGTGTTAGAGTTGTCGCGAAGGAAAGACTTAAAGCTATCAAAACATAATAATTTTCTAAAAGAGGCGAAAGATAATCGCCTCTTTTTATTGTCTTTTTATTAAATTCATGCTATACTAGTAACTGAAATTCTAGGGTAAATCCCTATTCATATAAATACACGAGTAGTGGGAAAATGAGATGTTATCTCTATTTCTAGGTCAGCACTACAAAATAAAAAACAGGTGAAGAAGGTCAGCTCACTTGTAGCCTAAAGAGTTTTAGGAGGAATTTTAAAATGATAATAGCAGAAAAACCAAAAACAGTGTCAAAAACTGTTGAAGCTCATCTACCAAGTTATTGTGCAGTTAGGGCACTGGAAAGAAGAGCAGCACCGGAATTAGAGAGACGAGTTAAGGAAAATGAACGCAAAGCTCGTTTAAGTTCTATCCAAATGTTACATCCACATAAGATCAAATAGTATGATATATTTATGAAAAATTTATCATAAAGAAAATAAAAATTAAGAGAAAATCGGTGCAGCTATTAGCTGCACCGATTTTTCGTATCATCTTACCTTGTTTATGTACAACCTTACAATTGAAACATAATAGCAATTGCTTACCATAAAGGAATAGTCATTTACCTTTGGTCCTGCAGAAAGCTTCAAAACTTCGAATGCCTTTACAACATTTACATCTGCTTCTTTAATTTGTGAAAGAATTTCATGGATAGTTGGGAAAAAAGAACCAGTATATCCATAGTTGTGTCGGCAAGCAAAATCTCTACCTTCCCAGACCTCAAGCTCGTTTTCGTCAACTTTCCTTTGCACATTTTCGACACGATGCCACATATAATCGGGACTGCTGAGTTCCTCGGGAGAGAAATCTCTGAGATAATGCAGTTTGCCATTTATCGTGATAACTGGCTTGATGTGTGCATATCGACGTACAATTTCTTTTTTAGGAATTTTAGGGGTTGATACTTTAAACATTGTGTTTACCTCCTTAAATTTTCTTGGAGGTAAGAAACCTCCAAGTTTTTGACTTATTGGTTTCTATACAATATTGATGTTTTTATTATAACATGTTTTACATAATATTGCAAATGTATATTAGTGCCTGAAATTATAATATATAATGCAAAAAGTGCGACACTTATTATTGAAATTTATAGTGAAAATATAATATATAAAAACATTTGATATTTTATAAAATTTATTGTATACTATATTTAGCTTAAGCAAGTTCGTAGGAACCGAATATTGTACAGAGGTATGTGGTCGCATATCTCTATTTTTTATTTCAATATATATTAGTATATATAATAAAAAGTAGCTTAATACTTGTCATCAAGTATTAAGCTACCAAACTTTTCATCATAGGCATAAA
Organism: Clostridia bacterium; assembly: GCA_017528375.1. Lineage (GTDB taxonomy): Bacteria > Bacillota > Clostridia > TANB77 > CAG-508 > CAG-492. The sequence goes on from JAFXOY010000024.1 coordinate 2,727, forward strand.
GCCCATGGCATCGGCATACCGCCTCAAATATCTATAATTAGTATAGCATTTTTTGTACGATAAGTCAATTAGAATATAAACATTTTTATATTCTCTATTATTATATGCAAATAGATAATAATTATTGCTTTACTTCAAATTTTCTTAACTTGTAATGTATAGGTTCAAAGATTTGTTCGAATAATTTGTTATATATTTTATCAAAAAATTGATTAGAGGTTTTACCTAGTATTGAAATAACCCTGTTCTTATCTATGTATTTAGCCTCATATAGCATTACAACTGTATTTCTCTGGAAGCCATCAGCAGTTGTTCCAACCTCAAACTCGGGATAAATATTACCATTTCTGTCTTTTCTTGGTGCTCCGCTTGAACAGGGAACTATAAAAATTTTAGTTGGTGTTTCCTTAATAACTATCGCAGGGTGTATATATGCAAATTCTCTATCATAGTTGTTCCATCCCAAATCAACTAGGAGAATTTCTCCTAAATTATATTTAGTAAAGTTATTTTGTTGTGATGCAGATAAATGTTTTTCATTAGATTCTATCCATAATGCTATTTCATAAGCAGATTGTTCTGTTAATTTGATTTCATAATTTTTTAATGATGTGAAAAACTCTTTTTTTAATTTTTCATCTTGCATAAATGATATATTTTTGAATTTTTCATCATTTCTTTTGATAATATTGATTATATTTTTGTTTATTTCCATTAGATGTATCACTTCCTTTATATTTAAATTATACAGTATTTTGAGTATAGAGTCAATACATTTACAAACAAAAGTTCACGATTATTTATTGCTTAAGAGCTTATGTTCTTTTAATTCATCTATGAAATCCTTAACATTGTCTGCTAGATTATGTTTAAATGCATATAATTTTTTATTTTCAATTAATGTTCTAAGTTTAAAACCAGATAAAGGAAAGTCATATGGATTACCAACTGTTGATTGTTTTTTTAATGATTCTAATATGTCTGTTCCAGTAAAAGCATATTTTTCAATATCATAGAGGTTACATATTTTGATATGATTAATAATCCAAGTATAAATTTCACAACCGATTTTGATATTAAGTTTTTCTGCTACTTTTTCATATATAAGCCTTTTTGATATGTATGATTCTTCTAATAGGACAACTAATCCGAAGCAATTATTATAATCAAGCTTGGTATCTGTTGTAAAAAAATTATATGAAACGTTAAACTCTTTGCGTATTTGGTTATATAATTGAATAACATCATTACTTATTTTATCAATCTCATTTTTAAGACTATTATTGTCAAAACATCTAGTTTTAGCATATGGAACTGAAGATTTACATTCAAAAAACAGATAATTATCATCTTTCCTGCACATTACATCAGATGTTTTTGCATTTCCATTCTTTGTTTTGTATTCTTTTTCGCTTAAAACTTCATCAAATAGATTAGATTCGTCTATTATATCGAAAAGATACTTTTCAAGTACATTTTTTCCAAAAGAAGTTCTTAGTTTTGAGTTATTATCTGTTAATCTATATAAAAGCGAATCAGTTATTGCACGAGTAATACAGTGTGGTAGAGGGATATTGACTATTCTATTGTTTTCTATGAATGGATATATATTTGACGGTCTAACACAATATAAATAATTATCTGTATTATTTCCAGAAAATTCGTCTATTTTTTCTTGAAACTCTTTCCTTGATAAAATTAGTTGTTTTGTTGCTTTTGGATATTTCAATATTGCATATTTTAATATTTCATGGTTTAAGTCAATTTTTAGTGAAAATAGAAAATTTAATGTTACTCCTAATTTTAGAAAGCAATTATAGTCAATTCCAAATTTTTTAATAAATTCTGCACTCATGTCAATTTCATTTGAAGTGAAACTAAAAAAATAGTTATATCTGTAATACTTATAAAAGATAAATGATTGTATGTCAAATTGAGTTGAACCAAGGGCTATCATAGTGGAATCAGCAAATTCAATTGATGTGCCTTTTTCAAATAATGTTGGATGTTGATGATCTTTTATACAATTAATCATGTCAATAAATTTATTTATGTTTTTACCTCCGAAGTTATTGTTATTGTATTCATTTGCTTTAATTGCAAATAATAGGAATGTTTCTAGTTCCCAAGGCAAAGGTATTCCTGAGGTTAAGTTTACACCATTAATTGTCATTACTTGTTTTGAATAGTATTGTAAAACTCTCATTTTTTCTTCAAAAGAATATCTCTGTAAAATAACAGGTAATCTATCATATTCTACCATATAATTTCCTCCTTAGATATATATTTTTTTTGCATATTTTATCATAATTTGACAGAATATAAAAGATTGTTTTTGTTAGTTTTAATAATTAATTATTTTGTTTGTTTAATTGCTTTTTTACGGTATTTATGTTAGAATTTAACAAAAAAATAAAGGAGGAAAGAGGATGGAAAATGCAGAAGTTTTGGCAGATTTAGCATCAAATTTGATTGAGGCTTCAGCTAGAAATACTGCTAGTTTTATAGCAAATAGAATAAAAGCGGTTAAGGCAAAGAAAAATGATAAAGAAACAATAAATGAATTAGAAGAAATAATACAGAATTTATTAGAGGATAAATTGGAAATTCAGAGGATTGCGCAGGCTTATGAACAGGAGTTAACATCTCAAAAAATTACTGAAGAAGATATCGAATATATAACTAATAATCTATTACCAATATTTATTAAATTTCTACCACAGGATAAGGCAGGTGATTCCGAACAAATAAAATCACTACTATCTGTTGAAACTTTAACAATAATGCAATTGTTAGGATTTAATTATAAAAAAGCAATAGGAGAGCCTTTAACGTTATTATTGAAGAAAACAATTGAATCGAAAATTCCAGGCGATACAATGCTAAATAGTAAATGGGCATTAGCTATGGCAAACATTGCACTGGATAAGGATGCAACAGAGAGATATTACAAATTAATTGGTAAAGAAGAGACTGAAAGCAACAAGTTTGAGATAAAAGAATAAATTTCTATTAAAAATTTTTTCATAATACTTGCTAATTTTGCAAATTTATGTTAAATTAAACCCAAGTTAAAAGAGCTGTAACACAAATTTCCTATTTATAAAAATTTGTAAACCTCAGCTGAAACGGAGCCAGAAAATAGATAATCGAAAGATTATCTATTTTTTTCTTTGCAATAAGAAATATATTAAAAAGAAAATAAAAAATAGTAATACTACAATATATGTTAGATAAAATATGAATCAACATGTTGCGTTTACATAAAAAATGTGATATAATATGTACAATTATTTTTTTACTTGATACAGCTCAATTGGGCTATATTAGTTTATTATATATATTATAAAAAACGATAGGAGGTAGATTCACTAAAACAAATTTCTGAGGGCAAAAATCATTAAAACAGAGTCAAATTTTATGAAAGGAAAGGGTTGTTTATGAATCATGAAGAAGCACGGCAATGCATATTAGATAGTATAGAGAATAGCTCGTTAATTGCAACTATTGGAATGAACTCTGATAAAGTTGCAGATAACCTGTATAGTTCTGAACTTAAAAATATGCATGGAACCATTGTGGAGATGGCTAATAATCATGGCGAATCTCCTGAGAATTTTCTAGCAGCGCTGCTAAACCATCTTTTAGAAAAAGAAGCAGCTAACTCAGGCAACATAGTGCTTGGGGATTATGGTCATCCATATATTTCAACAGTTAAAATGATCAATGACATCAACAGTACATTAGTGACAGACAAATATGAAAGAGGCGTTACCAATCAGCTTAATATAACACGGAGAAGGATGGCATTATATGACAATTTTGAAGGTGTTATTGAAAATCTCAGAAGCTACTATTCTGGAAAAGATTTTCTAATTCTTATGAAAGTGTCATGTGATACTAAACTGACGTGTCAGTCATTAAAAAAGCTGAGAAGAATTGTAGAAAATCCGCATATCAAAATTTTATTATTCATCGAAATGATACCCGAATATTACAACAAAATTCGAGAAAATAATGGATTTGATGGATTTTTCGATTCGGAGATTTATGTACAGGAGGATAGTACTTATGGCAACAACTACTAAGGCTAAAGGAAAGTCAGCACCGGATGCTATTATGGCAACATCATTTATCAAGCCTGCAAGATTGAAAAAAACAGGTGTAAAGGTTTTGACAACCGATAACACCATCGAGAGTTATCCTGCATGCAGAATGCGGGAACTTCACAATCTGGCGGAGATGTTTGGTTGGGTTATTATGCCAATGAGTCTTGTTAGTTTTGACAGTATCATTAAAGCATACTCATCTGAAAGCGTATACTACGCTTGGGAGCTCTACCAAGCTTTTAATCGGTTTAAAAAATCATCTAGTGGAAATATGCGGTTCTATATTATTGCTCCGTTCAGTTTCCTGGATACTTATAGTATGATGACTAACTATTCGGGGCTTGACGATATTATCGAAAACGCATATTTTCCTCAAAGTCTGAAGGAAATTCAAAATTCGATTCGAGTCCTTAAACCGATACTAAAGGAAGCTGGTTCTATTATAAATGGAATGGCTAAAATTATAGAGGACAATCGTAGAAAACATCAAGAAGAGGAAGATAAGAAGAAAGATCCGTGCATTTTTGCTATTGATGCTAAAGATGACATTTGTGACCAAAAGGCAGTTGCTAGAATTGGGCTTTGTTGGGGCCCGGAACTACCGGATTTTCTTGTTGGGGATCTTCCTCGTAACAACGGTTTATTTGATACTGTTACTTATCCGTGGTCTAAGGATTTGGTTAAAAATGTAGGATATGGTAACCTTGATTCAGATCATAAAATAAGGAATAGTTATTTGGAAGTTAAGGAAGCTTTTAATAGACTTTGTGAGAATTTCAAAGATGCATGCTGCTGGTCTAGTGCGAGAGGACAAGTCAACAAGCTTGCTAATGAATGGGAGGCTCCACGTTGCATAAAGACGCTGATAGAGGCATTTCCGGAAAAACGTACTGTGCTGGAAGAAATCCAAAATCACATAACTACGTATTTCGAGATTAATGGCGACAGTAGGTCTTGCCCGGGTAGATATGAAGAACTCTATCCATATTCGAAATGTAGTGATAGTACGAGGCATGAGATTAGGAACGGGCATTGGCATAAGGAGTGGGATAATCGTACGCGTAGACATGTTATTATTTATAATTGTAGGACAGAGTGCTGCTATACAAAATTAGTATGTGCTAAGAAAATTTTAGAGTTGCTGCATGATTTTTCCCGGGATTTCTTAAACCAGTATTATGTAAAAAATATTAAGAGCTGTTTTAAAAAACAGATACTATATGAAGAAGTTGTTCAGCTAGATAGAATATCTGCAAAAGTTATCCATACACTAGAACATAAACCGGAAGAAATAATGGATTTTATTCCGCTTATCAAAGTAATGGAAAAAAATGATGATTCTCGGAGAGTAGAAGAAATAAAGAAAGAATTTCCGGAATTCTGGACTTTTTACGAACTGATAACAAAGTAATCTTAATAATGTTGTTTTTTATAATATTGTTTTAGGACGAGCATTGCTCGTCCTTTTTCTTACAATAACATTAATATAACTTGTTATTGATATTTTATACTAATTCAAATATGCTCAAAATATTGAAAAATAATTATTTATATGTTACAATAAACATATGAAAATTATCAGGCAAATGCCTGTGTATATAGATTTCCTGGCAAATAATTTTGAAAGGAGGAAATTTCAATGTCCATTTACTCTTGCAGCAAAAAGCGAACTTCACGGCGACAAAGCTATAAAGAGGAACGACTAAGACGCAGACACCGTAGACAACAAAAACTCAATTGTTATGCTAAAACAAATGAAGACCAAGAATATGAGTATGTGTCTATACCAGTTTATGCCCCTCTGGAGTATGGAAATACTCCTGTAGGTTATAAAGTTGTCAGAAGAAAAAAAGAAGAAGAACCTAAGAGAGTGCTTATGTATGTGAGGTAAAATAGAAATAGGAGAAGAAAATAATTTTCTTCTCCTATTTCTATTAGTGTTTAAAGTAGTACAAATTACAGTGATACTTATATAATTAAAATTCTCAACAGGACAAATTACAAGTTATTAAGTTGTGCGTCAAATTTTGATGTTACGTACATATTACAATAAATTTTTATAATTTCACTTGCAAAAATAAAAAACTTATGTTAAATTAAAACCAAGTTAACAGAGCTGTAACACAAATTTCTATTTATAAAAATTTGTAAACCTCAGCTGAAACGGAGCCAGAAAGATAATCTTTACGGATTATCTTTTTTTATGTTTAAAATTGAAATAAAAAAATATATATGTTATTATAAAAAAAATTGTAATTTATTATTATGAAAGGAGGTAACAAATGAAAACAGTTGTAATAACAGGAAGTGCAAGAGGTCTTGGATTTAATATGGCACGTTTCTTTAGAGAATATGGTTATAATGTAGTAATTAGTGATTTAAAAGAAGAAAATTTAATTAAAGCTAAAAAAGAATTAGCGACTATTGATTCTAAAGGAAAAGTTGTCTTTAAGACTTGTAATGTTTCAATGTTTAATGAATTGCAAGAATTAATGAAATTTGCAGTTTCGGAATTTAATACAGTTGATATATGGATAAATAACGCTGGAGTAAATCAACCACAAAAAGCAGTATGGGAATTATCTGAAAATGAAATAAACACTATTATAGATGTAGATTTAAAAGGAACAATTTATGGATCAAAAGTTGCTATGGAAGAAATGAGCAAAAATCATAGTGGTGCAATATATAATATTGAAGGATATGGAAGTAATGATGCTCATATGCTTGGATTAAATATGTATGGTACAAGTAAAAGAGCAGTAACATATTTTACAGAAAGCTTAGCGAAAGAAGCTGAAGAGAGAAATACAGGTGTATTAGTAGGAAAGCTAAGTCCAGGGATAATGATTACAGAATTTACAACTCATTCACTTGGCAATGATGCAATGGAATTATCTGAAAAAACAAAAAAAGTATACAATATTTTAGGAGATACACCACAAACAGTTGGTAAATTTTTAGTAGATGAGATGATAAAAAATACAAAAAACAATGTAAAAATAAACTGGCTTACAAATAGAAAAGCTTTTGTAAGATTTTTAACAGCTGGATTTAGTAAAAGAAATTTTTTTGGAGAAAATCAAAGCTTATTAACAGATAAAGAAGAGATAAAATAGATTTAAGATTGCAAAAAAGTAACTAAATTTGCAATCTTATGTAAATCATGATATAATACACACATATATATGGTTATTGCACAACCTGATTTTGGAAAATATACAGGGGAGTGCAATTCCTCTGTTAATTAAGGAGGAATATATATGAAGAAGCATTATTTGCTTGCAAACACTGATTTGGTTCAAAGCGATTTAAAAGCAATTGATATTGTTTTGAATCAACCTAGTTTAAGCAACCTTAATGATCGGGAAAAAGTTCTCATGGGAAGATGCAAGGATGTAGTGCTTGCTGAATTTCCTGAAAATTGGAGCGTTAAGGAAGAAGCATATTATGTTGCAACATGTTTTACTTTCTTTGATGAAAAAGGAAGGCCAAGAGTACGTTCCGTTTTTGCTAATCCGTATAAATGCCATGTGATAAAAAGTTTCACAGAAGTGTATACAAGATACTACATAAAGTGCATTGATGAAGGAGAGGCTTTTGAACATTCAATATTTAGAATTGCTCTTGTTGATCGTGCAGATAATTCAATAGTATATTCTGCTGGCATGACTGAGCTTGAGCCAAGTTTTAATGTTTTAAAAAGAAAATTAAACAGAGATTCTAAATATGTTAGAATGTGTGAGGAATATGCTGACAAACGTTTTCCAGACTGGAAAAACTGTTTAGCATATTGGGAATGAATTCTAATAAGAAAAGGGAAGTTAAGATACTTCCTTTTTTCTTGCTTAATTTGATTTTTAAATGAAAATATGATAAAATTATATACATAATACATTTTTTATTGAGTTTGTGAAGGTCAGCACATCTCATGGTTCCAAAAATAATTTTAAGGAGGAATACACATATGATGAGAATTTTTGTTGCTTCGGCATCAAGAGAAACCAAAAATGAGGCATATAATAAACTTGCAGAAGACATTGGTTTATACATTGCTGATGGTTTTCATACTTATGTCTTTGGTGGCTGCGTGAGTGGATTTATGGGCAGAATTTATAATGTTGTAAGAAAACGAAATGAATTCTGTAAAATCATTGCTCCGGGTGTAGAAGCATATAAAGATCAAATTATACAATTAGCAATGAAAGATCCCGAAGCGAAATGTTCCATTTCTCCAACAGTTAATGACAGAAAGAACAAGATAATCGAAAACTCAGATGTTCTTATTTTCATTGTAGGAGGTATCGGAACACTTGATGAATTATTTTCTTGCATTGAGAGCAAAAGAGCAGGCGAACATGATAAGCCAATATTAATCGTAAACATTGATGGATATTACGATTGCCTTCTTGGAATGCTTGAAAAAATATATATCGAAGGATTTGCAAGTCAGTCAAATCGTGAGGTATATACAGTATGCAATTCATTTGCAGAGTTAAAGGTAGAGTTAGACAAAATAGCAAATAAATAATCTGATCAAAAAAAGCTGTTATCATATGTATGATAATAGCTTTTTTATATAAAAAGAAGTTCTATAATAAATGTTAGAATACAAATAAAACATTTATTATAGAACGTTTTGTTTAATATTAGATTTATAATATTTTACTTTTAGAATAAATAATTGTTTTAGAATAAATTTGATCTTAAAAATTATAGAACTATTTTATTAACAATTTCTCCTTGTTTTTTATAGATGCTGTTTGGTGCAATTACGCCTCTTACTGAAGATAAAGGATAAATATTTGTATTTTTCCCAATAACACTTCCTGGGTTTAATACTGATCCGCATCCAACTTCAACATTATCACCAATCATTGCTCCAAATTTTTTTAGACCGGTTTCGATTTTTGAATCACTTGTTTTCACTATAACTAATTGTTTGTCTGATTTGACATTAGAAGTTATAGAGCCAGCTCCCATGTGAGAATGGTAGCCTAAAATTGAGTCTCCAACATAGTTGTAATGTGGTACTTGAACATTGTTAAACAATATTACATTTTTTAATTCTGTAGAGTTTCCAACGACACAGTTGTTTCCAACTATTGCATTTCCGCGAATAAAGGCACAATGCCTTATTTCAGTGTTTTGCCCAATAATTGTAGGGCCTGCTATAAAAGTTGTAGGGGCAACTTTTGCAGTCTTAGCTATCCATACATTTTCTCCAATTTTGTCATATTCTTCATTATTTAAAGAATTTCCTAATTCTATTATATATTCTTTAATTCTGGGTAAAACTTCCCAAGGATAAGTACATCCATTAAAAATATTTTTTGCAATTGTCTCGTCTAAATTATATAAATTTGATATTTTACATTCGTTCATAACACATCAACCTTTCTAATGTTATATATAATAAATTTAATATATAATATTTGATTAGTCAAGTTATAAGATTTATAAACTATATTCAATATCGTCTTTATTAGAACAGTCTTTTTTGCTAATAGTTTTACTACGTTTTTGTAAATCGTTTAAAGAACTATAATATACATTTGGGTTGATTCTTAATGATTCTCTGAAATCTTTTCTTTTTTCTGAATTTAAAACTTGAGTATTTGCTTCATTTATAACATTTCTTATATATTTAAATGAATTTTTTGATTGTATAGAATTTTTTACTAACCTATAATTTGATTGTAAATTTCGATATCCTTTAATTCCTATTTTTGCTGTATTAACAGCTAAGTTGTTAATTTGTTGTGGTAATATATTAGATTTAAAATAATTGTACTTTTTAGAAATTTTTTTGATGAAATTAAATCTTTGTAATTTGAAATTTAATCTTGAAATTATTGATTTAAGTGTTTGTGAAATAGGGGGGAGTAATTTTGAAATGTTTTCAATAAAAAGTGGTAATGGTTTTTCACTTATAAAACCTAGTTTATATAATTGAGAATTTTTTTTATAGGAAGCTTTTCTTTCAAGTTCGCAATATTTATTGCAGTTTATTTTAGGGTTTTCAATCCAACTTTTGTTTATGCTGTCATACCAAAAATTAATTTCAGATTTTAGAGATATGTATTTTGATATTTGTTTCCTAATTTTATTTTCTTTCGTAACAATGTTTTTGTATTTAATAAATTGTAATAGGGAAATATTTTCTAAAGATTCAAATTTTGGCTTTTGTGAGTTTAAGAATTCTAATTTGTGATTTAAGTCATTAATTTTTGACATTTAAAAATAAAATCTACTCCTTTCTTTATAAAATTATGTTAAGAAGAAAATGACAATACTAATCATACTACAAAAAGCAACAAAAGTAAAGAAAAATCGTATGACAGAATTCGACAGAAATTGACAAAACAGGCATTTTTCAATTATTTAGTAATACAAATAATTGAATGAAAAATAGTTGCATTTATAAGAAAAAAATGGTATAGTTACATTGGAAATTTTATAAAAAAAGGAGGAGTTATTTGTGAAAGATTCACAAATATATAATCTTTTAATAGAAAAGATTTCAGAAGAGCAAATTTTACAAAATGAATCAATGAAAAAACATACTTCATTTAAAATAGGAGGAAATGCTGAATTTTTTGTAAAAGCCAAAAATATTGAAGAAGTTAGATTTGTTTTAAATCTATGTAACACTAATAAAATTCCTTTAACTATAGTTGGAAATGGAAGCAATTTATTGGTAAAAGACAATGGTATAAAAGGTATAGTCCTAAAAATTGATATAAATAATATAGACATTAAAGAAGTTATTCAAAAAGATGAAAAATATGCCGAAATTACAGTAGGAGCTGGAGTCCCTTTAGGAAAACTTGCCCAAATACTATCGAAAAATTCAATTACAGGTTTCGAATTTGCTTCAGGAATTCCTGGAACAATAGGAGGAGCAGTTCGAATGAATGCTGGAGCTTATGGTTCTGAATTTAAAGATATTGTTATAGAAACTACATGCATGAATGCTGATGGTGAAATTATAAAGCTAAGCAATGAAGATCAACAATTTGAATATAGAAAAAGTGTCTTTAAAGAAATAAAATATATAATTTTAGAAACAAAGCTATTGCTTAAATATGTTGAAGATAATTCAGTTATAAAAGAAAAGATGGATGAGTTTAAAAAAAGTAGATTAGAAAAGCAACCTATTGAATATCCAAGTGCAGGCAGTACTTTTAAAAGAGGTTCAGATTTTATTACTGCAAAATTGATAGATGAATGTGGGTTAAAAGGATATAGTGTAGGTGATGCTGAAGTATCAACAAAACATGCAGGATTTGTTATTAATAAAGGGCAAGCCACAGCTAAGGATGTTTTAGAATTAGTTGAAAAAATTAAGCAAGCTATCGCAGAAAAGTTTGAAAAACAAATTGAATTAGAAATAGAAATAATTGGTGAGTAAAGAAAGGAAGAAATACATGAAAGGTTTTTTGGAATGGTTTAAATCAAGTTCAAAGATGAAAAGGTGGATGTTTTTAATATTATTAGGTGTTATTGCAATATGTTATGCAATATCTAAAATATTAGTTACAAATAAATTAGAAACTGTTAAAGATGTTGTAATTATCATAATAGGATTTGTTATAGGATTTGTTGCAATAATCGTTGGTTTAGTTCATATGAATAAGCGTACTCTAGAGCTTTTAGTTGAAGAGACTGATAAAAGAGAAGAAGAAAATCTAAAATCATTAATTTTTAATAGAAAAGTGTATAGTCAAGGTCCAAAAATAGTTGTAATAGGTGGCGGAACTGGACTAAACTCTGTTCTTAAAGGATTAAAAAAATATACAGATAATTTAACAGCTATTGTTACTGTTTCTGATTATGGTGAGGGATCTACAGATTCAAGAAAAATGCTTGAAACATTACCATTAGAAGATATCAAAGAAAGTATGGTAGCTTTAGCAACAAATGAAGAAGAGATGAATAGTTTGCTAAATTATAAATTTGAACAAGGTAGACTAAAATCTTTATCATTTGGTGATATATATTTATTAGCAATGCAAAATATTTATCAAGATTTTTCTAAATCAGTTAAACAATCTAGTGAAATTCTAAACATAACAGGACGTGTTATGCCGGTAACAATGGAAGAAATGACCATTTGTGCTGAACTAGAGGATGGAACTGTTGTAGAAAGCAGAGAAGAAATTCCTGAAATAGTAAATAAAAAATCTAGTAAGATAAACAGAATATATATAAATCCAACAAACTGTAGAGTTGCACCTGGTGTTGCAGAAGCTATTGAAGAAGCGGATGCTATAATAATTGGACCGGGAAATTTATATACAAATGTTATACCAAACTTATTAGTAAAAGGTGTTACAAGAGCTATAAAAAATTGCAAAGGATTTAAAATATATATTAGTAATATAATGACAGAACCAGGTCAAACACATGAATATACTTTATCAGATCATATTAAGGCAATTATAGATCATGTTGGCGAAGATGTAATTGATTATTGTATTTATGATACAGGTGAAATTGTTCCTGAAATCATTAGAAAATATAATGAAGAAGGAAGTGAATTGGTTGATCAAGATACTTCTAAAGCAAAATCTATGGGAATGCATTTATTAAAAAGAGATTTAGCTACTGTTGATGGTGAAAAAATAAGACATAACCCAGATGCAATTGCTGCTTCAATAGTTGAATTAATTTGCGAAGACTTGAAATTTAAAGATATGCAAAACAATCCTGAATATATGATTTTAAATGATAGATTAAAGGATAAGAAAAAGAAAATAAAAAAAGAAAGAAAATTTGGTTTCAATAAAAATAATAGTTCTGATGATGATAAAAAGAATGAAGAAAAGAAAAGCAAATTTTTTGATAAATATGAAGAAAGAATAAAATCTATCAGAGAGAGTGATAAAAAGAGTAAAAGAAAAGATAAAAAAGCAAAACAACAATTAAGACATAATTTAAATATTCATAAAGAAAAAAGTGCAAATAGTATTCCTAGTAATGCAGAAATAAAAAGAAGAAGATTAGAAGAAAGCATTGAAAAAATGTCAAAGGCTAATAAAAATAATCAAAAATAATTTAATAATATAGACAAGGAGGAGTAAATGGAAAGCTTATATTTATTATATGGACAAGAAAATTTTCTTATTGAAGATACTGTAAAAAAGATAAAAAAGTCCTTTGATAAATTGGTTGAAGGTATTAACTTCATCAAAGTGGACGAAACAAATGTAAGCCAGTTAATTTCAAACATTGAAACTCCTTGTTTTGGTTTTGATAAAAAGCTTATTATTGTTAAAGAATCCGGACTATTAAAAAAAGAAGGTAAAAAGAAAAATTCAAGTTTATCAAATACAATGGAAAGAGTAGCAGATTATATTAAGGATAATATTGATTTTATTAAGCAAGATAGTGTAATTGTTTTTATTGAAAGCGAAGTTGATAAAAATAAATTATATAAAGTTATTGATGATTTTGGTAAGGTTATGAACTTCGAGCCAGAAAAACTTCCTAATTTAATAAAGCGAATTAAAGCTATTAGTAATGCATATAAGGTTCAAATAACTGATTATGAGGCACAATATTTAGTTGAATGTTGTGGAACTAATCTACAAGACATTATTAATGAATTAAGAAAGCTAATTGAGTATAAAGGAGAAGGCGCACAAATTACTAAACAAGATATAGATCTTCTTACAACAAAACAAATAGATAGTGTTATTTTTGATTTAACAGATAATTTAGGAAAAAAAGATATAAAGAAAGCAATGGATGTTTTTTATAATTTGATTTATCAAAAGGAACCAGTTCAAAAAATTCTTATTACTTTATATAATCATTTCAAAAAACTATATTTTGTGAAAATTGCTCTTGGATATAAAGAGAACATAACAGATGCTTTAAAACTAAAACCAAATCAAACATTTTTAGTTAATAAATATAAAACTCAAGCAGGATATTTTAATATTATAGAATTGAGACAAATTTTAAAAGAACTATCTGATTTAGATTATAATTATAAAATTGGATTAATTGATTTAAATGTTGGAATCGAGTCAATACTTTGTAGATATTGTGGAAAATAAAGAGGTTATAATTCCTAAAAATGTTGAATAAGTTGTTGACAAATTGTGGAAAATGTTGTATTATATATAGGTACAAAAAAGAAGAAGCAATCCACTTCTCACCTTATCGCACAGAAAAAGGTTAATAAATATTGTAATTCTTGTATCTATTTATAATAAATATGTATAAGAACTTTATTTAGAAGGTGGGTTGGCTTATTTCAAGTCAATCTTTATTTTTTTTAGGAGGTGTTTTATTATAAAACAAGAATTACCAATTAATGAACAAATTAGAGCAAAAGAAGTTCAATTAATCGATGATCAAGGTGAAAAAAGAGGTACAGTCTCTTTAAATGAAGCTCTAGATATTGCATATGAGAAAAAATTAGATTTAGTTCTAGTTGCTCCAAATGCTGAGCCACCAGTTTGCAAAATAATGAATTATGGAAAATATAAATTTGAGCAAGCTAAAAAGGAAAAAGAGGCACGAAAAAAACAAAAAACTTTTGAAGTTAAGGAAATTAGAATTACACCTAATATTGAACAACATGATTTTGAATTCAAAGCTAAAAATGCTAGAAAGTTTATTGAAGACGGAAACAAAGTTAAAATAACTGTTAGATTTAGAGGTAGAGAATTAAATTATGTGAAACTAGGGGAAGAAGTATTAAATAAATTTATTGAAGATTTATCTGATATATCATCTCCAGAAAAGAAGCCAGTATTAGAAGGTAAAAATATGTTTATAATCTTAGCTAAAAAAGCAGACAAATAATAAGTATAGAGAGGAGAGAACGGCTATGCCAAAACTAAAAACAAACAAAGCAGCTAAAAAAAGATATTCTTATACAGCTACAGGAAAGGTAAAAAGAACAAAAGCTAATAGAAGACACTTATTAGCTAACAAAACAAAAAGACAAAAAACAAACGGTAAAATTATGAATGCTTATGCTGATAAAACATGTGAAGCAGGAATTAAAAAATTATTACCATATGGTAACTAAAATAAATTTTGAAAAGGATAGGAGTGAAAAGAAATGGCAAGAGTAAAAACAGCAATAATTACTCGTAAAAAACATAAAAAAATATTAAAAAGAGCAAAAGGATATTATGGTGCAAAACACTACAGATTTAGAAACGCTAAACAAGCAGTTATGAAATCAGGTGCTTATGCATATGTAGGAAGAAAAGATAAAAAGAGTAATTTCAGAAAATTATGGATAGCAAGAATTAATGCTGCAGCTAGACAAAATGGTTTAACATACAGCAAAATGATTGCAGGACTTAAAAAAGCTAATGTTGTAGTTAATAGAAAAATGTTAGCTGAATTAGCTGTAAACGATAGCGAAGCATTCGCAAAAGTTGCAGAAATTGCTAAAAATGCTTAATTAAATGAAAAATAAAAAAAGTAGTTCAAGTTTTATGTTTGAACTATTTTTTTTATTGGTACAATTTGGGGACGCGTACCAAATTGTACCAATCTCCTTTGACACTTATTCTTTTTCGTTTTTAGCAATATAATAATTAATATCAAAATATGTAACTTCATAAGGCAAAGATGCTTTTATATCACGTAAAAGTGCGCCCTTCATAAAATGTATTGCATTACAAATTTCCTTTTCATATTGTGTGTGAACTTCTTTTTCTAAATCAATTTCCATACCATCTTTGTAGCAATCTATTAAGTGCTTTTCAATTGTAGGTTGAGTTAATCCACGTAAATTTACAATTTCTTTAATTGTTTTACCAGACATGTATAAGTTGTAAGTTGTAATTTTTGTTGGTTCCTTTTCTGATTTTGGTTCTTTAGGGACCTTTATTTTTTTGTTATTAATATCGGTAATAATATTAGTTGATTTTTGAATATTGTGTTCGTCAACAAAGTTTTTAATCTCGTGTATAAAATGTTTTCCAAAGTTGTCGGCTTTATATTTACCAACTCCTGAAATTTGATATAATTCATCTAAAGTAGTTGGGTAAATCAAGCACATTTCGATTAAAGTTGAATCCGAAAAAACAACAAATGGCGGAACATTTAGTTCTTCTGCTAATTTTTTTCTTAGTGTTGATAGAATTGAGAAAAGATCTGTATTATATTTAATTCCTGAAGATTTAGTTTTAACTTTTTCAATCTTTCTTTTTATAAACACTTGCTTATCATTAAACAACACATCGGAACAGTTTGAATTTAATGTTAAAACAGGGTATTTGTCTCCAACACAATTAATATAATTTTCAGATACCAAAAAAGAAATTAATTCTTTAATTGTATCTTTAGAATATTCACTCATTATTCCATACGTGGATAAATCATCAAATTTCATTGATTTTATTTTTGCTGTTTTTGAGCCTTTAAGAACATCTGTAACCATACCAATTCCAAAGCGTTCTTTCATCCTTTTAATACAAGACATTATTTTTTTGGAATCTGTTGTTATATCTGTTGATTCTATTTCGCTGTTACAGTTGCTACAATTATTACAGTTATCGTAATCTGTTGTTTCTCCGAAATACTCAAGAATATATTTACGTAGACATTTGTCTGTGTTACAATAGTCAACCATATCATTTAATTTTTGATATTCTACTAATTTTGTACTATTTGAATTAGTTTGTTCAATTAGAAATTTGTTAGATACAATATCTGATCTGTTAAATAATAAAATACATTCTGAATCAGCGCCATCACGGCCAGCACGTCCAGCTTCTTGATAATAGCTTTCTAAATCTTTAGGCATATTATAGTGTATAACATAACGTATATTTGATTTATCAATTCCCATACCAAATGCATTTGTAGCAACCATTATGGAAGTTTTATCAAAAACAAAATCATTTTGATTTTTAGTTCTTGCTGAATCTGACATTCCTGCATGATATTTTGAAACAGAAAACCCTTGGGTTGAAAGTTCATCATATAGATTATCAACATTTTTACGAGATAAACAATATATTATTCCAGAAGCTTCTTTATGAGTGTTTATATAGTCTAATAAAAATTGTTTTTTGTCCATAGGTGTTTCAACACTAAATGATAGATTATTTCTATCAAATCCAGTAGTTATTGTAAAAGGATTTGATAATTTTAATAAATTTATAATATCATTTTTTACAAGCTCAGTTGCTGTTGCTGTAAATGCAGTAACAACAGGGCGTTTTTTTAAGTTCAAAATAATATTTGCAATTTCTGTGTAACTAGGTCTAAAATCATGACCCCATTGAGAAACACAGTGTGCTTCATCAATTGCAAACATAGAGATATTAATTTTATTTAATAAATCAATAAAATTATCCGAATTTAAGCGCTCTGGAGCAACATAAATAATTTTATACATTCCAAGCTTCGCGTTTTCAATAGTTTGGTAATATTCGTTTGCTGTTAATGAACTATTAATAAAAGTAGCAGAAATACCATTTTGAACTAAAGAATCGACCTGGTCTTTCATTAAAGAAATTAAAGGAGAGATAACAATTGTAGTTCCTTCAAACGTTAATGCAGGAATTTGATAACAAATAGATTTTCCAGCACCTGTAGGCATTATTGCTAAACAATCTTCTTTATTTAAAATATGAGTTATAATTTCTTCTTGTCCTTTTCTAAAATCATCATAACCAAAATGATTTTTTAATAATTGTTTTGCGGTGTTAATCATAATTCATCTTCTTTCTACATAAGTTTTAATAATATTATCAACTTGTTAAAATTTTGTCAATTATAAGGAGGTTAAAAATGTTTTATATTGATGGACATTGCGATACTTTGAGTAAGGCTTTAGATGAGGATAAAGATTTGTATATAAATGATTTACAATTTTCATTAAATGCTGCTGATAAACTTGGTGGTGGAATTCAAGTTATGGCTAGTTTTGTAGATACAAAATACTTGAATTCTAAAAATGGAGCGTTTATAAGATGTAATAATATCCTAAATAAGTGGGATGAATATCAATTAAGAAGTGATTGTGATAGATTAATAAAAAATAAAGATGATGTTTGTAACAGCTTAGATTCAAATAAAACAAAGGTATTATTAAGTATTGAAAACGGCGCAGCAATTAATGGAAATTTAAATAATGTGGACTATTTTTATAATAGGGGAGTACGAATGATGTCAATAACCTGGAATGATGACAATGAACTGGGATGTGGCGCGAAAACTAAGGAAGATAAAGGGTTAACAGATTTAGGATTTGAGTATGTAAAGAAATTAGAAAATTTGGGTGTGATTTTGGATATTTCACATTCATCTGAAAAGAGTTTTTGGAATGCAATTTCTAATACATCAAATTCAGTTGTAGCATCTCATTCAAATGTGTATGAATTGTGTAAAAATCAAAGAAATCTTAAAGATGAACAAATAAAAGCAATTGCTAAATCTGGTGGAATAATAGGAATATGTTTTTATTCTGAATTTTTAAATGAGAATAAAAGGGCAGATGTAGTAGATGTAGTTGAACATATTAAATATATAAAAAAATTGGTTGGAATAAATTATGTTGGATTAGGTAGTGACTTTGATGGAATGAGTATTGACAAAACTGCTAAAGGAGTTGAAAATATTATTGAGATTAATAATATCATAAAAGAACTTAAAAGACAATGTTTTTCTGATGAAGATATAAGAAAAATTATGTGGAATAATTGGTATAATGTATTACAAAGAAATTTAAAAGCGAAAACTCTTTACAAATCCGTTTTTTAGTAGTATAATAGTTACATAAAATATATTATATAAAAAAGAGATATGTGTAGAAATTATAATTATGAAATCTACTTAGCCATTCGGTATCACCTCTTTAACAAGAAATGTGCGGTATTTTATACCGCACATTTCTTGCATATTATTGTTTTTTTATTTTAGGTTTTGCAATTAAAGAGGCAATATAACCAAAGAATACTGCTGCTGCAATACCACCAGCGGAAGCTTTAACACCTCCGACAAAAGCGCCTAGTAATCCTTGTTCTTTTACACCTTCTATAGCACCTTTAGCTAAATTAGCGCCAAACCCTAATAAAGGAACAGTAGCGCCAGCACCAGCAAAATCTATAACATATTTATAAATTCCAAGTCCACCAAGTATTGCTCCAGCAGTTACAAAAGTAACTAAAATTCTTGCAGGTGTCAATTTTGTTTTATCTATTAAAATTTGACCAACAATACAAATCAATCCACCCACAACAAAACATCTCAATAATTGCATCCAATCAATGCTTTGAATAAAATCCATATTTTCAAATCCTTTCTTGCACAGCTGGGGACGCGTCCCCGCTGTGCATTTTGCACAACGTGGGACGGGTTAACTTACAGATGTGTCCCTGGCTGTGCATTTTGCACTAGCAAAGGCCGCGGTCCCCAATTGTGCAATTAAACTTCAATACTAATAGCGTGTGCAATTCCGGGAATGCTTTCACCCTGTTGAGTACTAGTGGAATTCATTAATGCACCAGTAGCTATTAATAAAATTCGTTTCATTTTTCTATCTTTTAACTGTTTGAAGAAATAGCCAGAGAAAATAGTTCCTATACATCCGCAGCCTGAACCTCCAGAATGTGTATCTTGAGTTTCTTTATCAAACATTAAAACTCCACAATCATTATAATTTGATTTTATATTATACCCTTTTGTTTCAGCTAGTTCTGTTAGAATTTCTTTACCAATATGACCTAAATCTCCAGTAATAATGGCGTCATAGTAGCTAGGTTTTCTACCAGTATCTTTGAAATGTGTAATAAGAGTATCTAATGCAGCCGGTGCCATTGCAGCTCCCATGTTATTAGCATCTTTTATACCCATATCAATGATTTTTCCAGGAGTTATATGAGTAATATATGGTCCTTCTCCAGAGGAAGATAAAATAGCAGCACCGGAACCTGTAACTGTCCACTGTGATGTAGGTGGACGTTGATTTCCAAGTTCAAGAGGAAATCTAAATTGCTTTTCTGCACTACAGAAATGGCTAGAGGTTGCACATAAAACATTTTTGGCACTTCCAGATCCTACAAAGATACTTCCTAAACACATACTTTCAACAAATGTTGAACATGCACCAAATACTCCGAAGAAAGGTATATTTAATTCTCGTAATCCGAAACTTGAAGAAATACATTGATTTAATAAATCTCCAGCAAAACAATAATCAATATCTTGAGCACTAATACTTGATTTAGAAATAAGTGTAGATACAGTTTCTTTAACAAATTTACTTTCGGCTTTTTCCCAACTTTTTTCACCCCAGAACTCGTCTTCAATACATTGATCAAAATATTTTGCCATAGGTCCTTGAGCTTCTTTAGGTCCAACAATAGAGGCAGTTTCCAAAATAGTTGGTGGTTTTTCAAATTTTATGGTTTGCATACCAATATGTTCCAAAATAATCACTCCTTTTATTGTAGTTTTGCACAAATCTGAAAATATATACCAAAAATATTATGGACAGTAATGAAAAAAAGTGCTATAATATATGTCAAATAAGTTAAAGACTTATTCATACGAACATAAACATTACATATGCCGAAATGGCAGAAAGGGATTATTATGTTAATGCGATTGCGGAATGTGAGATTTTCGGTATTTGATCCGAAAGAAGAAAAATGGGTGGTAAATGACAATATGTCTGTACTCATCCAGGATGGTTTCATATATGCAGTTAAAACAGAACCTTTTGAACAGGCTGTAAATGAGAAGCTCGAAGAAAATGATGAATACAAATCGACTGAAGACGATAAAAAAAGAGAGAGTTTATGGATGGAATGTTTTAATAAAATGCTTGATGAATGTATTATATCTGATAAACTCCAGGCAATAATTTATTCAGGAAATTTGTCATGGAAAGTCGAAAAAAGTAATAATGAAGGATAATATTCTAACAAAATGTAATGTAATAAAAACGCTATTGAAATTCAATGGCGTTTTTCTTTTTTTCTTTAATATTCATTGAAAACCACCAAAATATATGATATAAGAAAGTTGGGAGGTTGAGAATTTAAATGCGATTAGACAAATTCTTAAAAGTTTCAAGAGTAATAAAAAGAAGAACTGTTGCAAATGAGGCAGCAGATAACGGAAGAGTAATAGTAAATGGAAAAATTGCAAAACCTAGCTGTGATGTTAAGGTTGGTGATATAGTTGAAATAAAATTCGGAGATAAAACTTCAAAATTTGAAATAATTAATATTCCAAAAGTGCAAGGAAAAGATATGGGAGAGTTAATTAAAATATTATAGTGTGATTAATTATATGACCGTCCCTAGATGTGTCAAAAATGTCCCAAAATGAGTCCGTCCCCAAATGTGTCAATGTGTCACAATGTTTCAAAAGGAGGTAACTTTATGAGTTCAAACAAAAAATACGATGTTATTTTAATTGGTATGGGTCCAAGTTCAATATTTTGTGCATACGAGCTTATTCAATTAAGAAAGGCTAAAAATGTTTTATTAATTGAGCAGGGGAAGCGTGTTGAAAACAGAATATGTCCAATAGAAAAAACAGGGAAATGCACGAAATGTAAGCCTTTTTGTAATATTACAAGTGGATTCTCAGGTGCAGGTGCATTCTCAGATGGAAAGTTATCTTTATATAATAGTGAAGATGATGATATTTATGTTGGTGGAAACTTGCATAAATATGTTGGAGTTGATGAGACTAAAAAATTAATTGACTATACTGATAAAATATATTTAAAATTTGGTGCAGATTCAAAATTAGAAGGTGTTGAATTTAAAGAAGAAGTTACCAAAATAAGGAAAAAAGCACAAAAAGAAAGAATCAATTTAATTGATATTCCAATAAGACATTTAGGAACTGAAAAGGCGCATGAATTATATGGAAAATTAGAAAAATACTTGGAAGAAAATAATATAACAATGCTATTTGAAACAGAGGTAAAAGATTTAATTATAGAAGATAATCAAATTAAAGGTGTTGTTGCAAAATCTGTAAAAACAAAGAATGCAGATGAAGAAGAGTTTTTTTCAGATAAAGTAGTTATGGCTGTTGGAAGAAAAGGCGCAAATTGGTTATCAGATATGTGTAATAAACACAATATTGATACAAGGGCTGGCGTTGTTGATATTGGTATTAGATATGAATTACCAGATGAGGTAATGAAAAATATTAACAAATACATGTATGAAGGTAAATTCATAGGATATCCGTATCCATTTAAAGATAAAGTAAGAACATTTTGTCAAAATCCAAGTGGATTTGTATCTTCAGAAGTATATGATAATAACCTTACATTAGTAAATGGACATTCATATAAAGACAAAAAAAGTACTAATACTAATCTTGCAATTTTAGTATCACATAATTTTACACATCCATTTAATAAACCAATAGAATATGGTCGTAATGTTGCTAAGAATTTAAATGAATTAGGTCAAGGAAATGTTGTAGTTCAACGTTTAGGGGATATAAATAGAGGAAAGAGAACATGGCAAGAAGAATTGGATAGAAATACAGTTGTACCAACACTGAAATCAGCAGTTCCGGGGGATATGACATTTGCAATTGGTTATAGAACAATGACAGATATTTTGCAATTCATAAAAGAAATGGATAAAATAATTGAAGGATTTGCACATCCAGATAATTTACTATATGGACCTGAAATCAAATTCTATAGTAATAAAGTTTTAATAAACGAAAAATTTGAAACAAGTGTAAAAGGCTTATATTCTATAGGAGATGGTGGAGGAATGACAAGAGGTTTAATGATGGCATCAGCATCAGGAGTTCAGATGGCAAGAAATTTAGAAATATAAATAAAAAACTCAGTCTAAAAAAGACTGAGTTTTTTGTTAAGGTAAATGACTAATTTGTAAGCTATTTTTGTTTTTAAGAGCAACAATTCCTTTACTAATAAAATATTTATCAAGTAATTGAATTATCTCGTAAGGCCCTTTGATAACAATCTTATTTTTCGTATTATTCAAATAAGAAATATCAAGTGCATCGGTAAATAGCTTATCAGTTGAAATTTCCTCATCGAGGAAATTTCCTATCCCTTTAAGGATTTTCTTGTTTTCTTCCATCGCTTCAGGATTATTTCTAAGCCAGTTATTATAATCCTTTTTTAATTTAAGTGATGCAAGAAATGGTTGTAATTTGTTCATGAGAGTATCCTCCTTTGTAAGAGATGAAAAATGTTTGCTATTGTGATATTATATTCGAAAAATATAGAAATGTCAATGAAATAAAATAAAATGGAAAATCTATTGTTAAAGCTTCAAAATTGTTGTATAATTCAAAAAAAGTTACGGATAAGAAAGGAAGTAGAATTATGTCAAAATTTGTACATTTGCATGTTCACAGTGAATTTAGTTTATTAGATGGCGCAAATAGAATAAAAGATTTACCAGTAAGAGCTAAAGAACTCGGTATGGATGCTATTGCAATTACAGACCATGGAGTAATGTTCGGTGTAATAGATTTTTATAAAGCATGTAAAGCCAATGGCATTAAACCTATTATAGGTTGTGAAGTATATGTGGCTCCACGTACAAGATTTGACAAAGAGCCTAATATAGATAACAAATATAATCATTTAATTTTGTTAGCAAAAAACAATGAAGGATATAAGAATTTATCTAAATTAGTTTCATTAGGATTTACGGATGGATATTATTATAAACCTCGTATAGATAAAGAAATTCTAGAAAAATATCATGAGGGATTAATTTGTTGTAGTGCTTGTTTAGCTGGCGAAGTTCCTCAAACAATTTTAAGAGATGGAATGGAAAAAGCTGAAGAAGCGGCTTTATGGTATAAAAATTTATTTGGTGATGATTATTATTTAGAAATTCAAGCAAATAGTATAAGAGACCAAATAGTTGTTAATCAAAAAATGATACAATTATCTAGAAAGCTAGGAATTAAACTAGTTGCAACAAACGATGCACATTATTTAACAAAAGAAGATTATTATAATCATGAAGTATTGTTATGTATTCAAACTGGAAAAAGAATGACAGATACAGACAGAATGTCATTTGAAACAAATGATTTTTATATAAAATCTCCGGAAGAAATGGAAGAATATTTTAAAAATATTCCAGAAGCTTTAGAGAACACTGTAGAAGTAGCTGAAAAATGCAATGTTGAATTTGAATTTGGACACACAATTTTGCCAAACTACGATGTTCCAGAAGAATTTGAAACACACTATGATTATTTAAAACATTTATGTGATGAAGGATTAAAAAATAAATATGGAGAACAAGGAATAACTAAAGAGATTTTAGATAGGGCTGAATATGAGTTATCTGTAATCAAAAAAATGGGATATGTAGATTATTTCTTAATTGTATGGGATTATATAAATTATGCAAGATCTCAAGGAATTCCAGTTGGACCAGGTCGTGGGTCAGGAGCAGGTTCAATAGTTGCGTATGCAATTGGTATAACTGATATTGACCCTATAAAATATAGTTTGATTTTCGAAAGATTTTTAAATCCTGAGAGAATAAGCATGCCAGATTTTGACGTTGACTTTTGTTATGAAAGAAGACAAGAGGTTATAGATTATGTTGGTAGAAAATATGGACATGACCATGTTTCGCAAATCATTACTTTTGGAACAATGTCAGCTAGAATGGTAATACGTGATGTTGCAAGAGCATTAGATGTTTCGTATGCAGAAGCGGATAAACTTGCAAAAATGATACCAAACGAATTGCATATAACAATAAAAAAAGCTTTAGAGCAAAATAGAGAATTACGGTCAAATTTATGAAAATGATGAAAACATTCATAAGTTATTAGATATTGCAATGGGATTAGAAGGCATGCCAAGACAAGCTTCAACACATGCATGCCGGAATAGTTATTACAAAAGAACCTGTAGATACGTATGTTCCATTATATGTAAGAGATAATTTGATATCAACTCAGTTTATAATGACAACACTTGAAGAGCTACGGACTTTTAAAAATGGACTTTCTTGGACTGCGTACTTTAACAGTTATTCAAGATACAGTTGATTTAGTAAAACAAAATAGAGGAATAGATGTTGAATTTGACAGAGAAATGAATGATCCAAAAGTTTATAAGTTATGGCAAAATGGGGATAGTATGGGAATATTCCAGTTCGAAAGTCAAGGAATGACAAACTTTATGAAGGAATTAAAACCAGATTGCTTAGAAGATATAATAGCTGGAGTTTCACTTTATAGACCTGGACCTATGGATCAAATTCCAAGATATATTGCTAATAAACAAGACCCGGAACATGCAGTATACACTCATCCAGCATTAAAGCCAATATTAGAAGTAACATATGGATGTATGGTTTATCAAGAACAAGTTATGCAAATAGTAAGGGATTTAGCAGGTTATTCACTAGGCCGTGCTGATTTAGTTCGTCGTGCAATGGGAAAGAAAAAGCTTGATGTAATGGCAAAAGAAAGAGAATATTTTATTCATGGGCAGTTAGATGATGAAGGAAATGTTATTATTCCGGGTTGTGTTCGTAACGGAATTGATGAAAAATCTGCAAACACAATTTTTGATGAAATGGCTGAATTTGCTAAATATGCATTTAATAAATCACATGCAGCAGCATATGCAGTTGTATCATATAGAACAGCATATTTAAAAGCTTATTATAAAGAAGAATTTATGGCTGCAACATTAAACAGTTTTTTAGGTAACTTAGATAAAGTTCCATTATACATTGAAGAATGTAGAAAAATGGGAATTGAAATTTTAAAACCAGATATTAATAAAAGTTTTACTAAATTTACAGTTGATGATGGTAAAATTAGATTTGGATTAGGAAGCATAAAAAATGTTGGAAACAGTGTTGTTGATAGCATTGTAAATAATCGTGAACAAAATGGACCATTCAAAGATTTTGCTGATTTTTGTGAAAGAATGCAAGATGGTTCTGTTAATAAAAAGTGTATAGAAAGTTTGATTAAAGCAGGAGTTTTTGATGAATTTGAACAAACAAGAAGTACGCTAATGGCGTCTTATGAAGATATAGTTGACAGTATATCAGATTCAAATAAAAAAGGTTTAAAAGGTCAGGTTACAATGTTTGATTTAGCTTTTGGAAACAGTGAAAATCAAGACGAAGAATCAGATAATCAATTAGAAAATTTGAAATATAACTACACAGTTTTAAAAGAATTTTCAGATAAAGAACTGTTAGCAATGGAAAAAGAAATGCTAGGTTTATATATTTCGGGCCATCCATTAGAAGAATATAGGTTAGCTATAGAAAAGGAATCAACTATAGATACCTTAAAAATGAAAAATATTCAGGAAGATGAAAGTAGTGAAACGGTTGAACTTGATGACAAGCCTAAATATAGGGACGGTCAAATGGTTAGAATAGTTGGAATTATTGAAAGTGTTAAGAAAAAGTATACTAAAACAAATAAAATAATGGCTTTTACAACAATAGAAGATTTGTATGGTCAATGTGAAATTATTGTATTTGAAAATTGTTACCAAATGTGTTCTAACATATTATTAGAAGGAAGTATTGTGTTAATTGAAGGAAGATTAAGCATTCGTGAAGATGAAGCTGTAAAAATTGTTGCAAATAAAATTATTGAATTTAAAGGCGAAATGCATCAAGAGCATAAATCAAATTCAATTACAATCGATATAACAAATTTATCTGACGAACAAAAAGATAAATTAAGAGGTGCAATTAGATTTTTTGCTGGTGATAGAAATAATTGTAGAATAGATATAAAAAACGGTGAAAGACTTGATTCTGCTGGAGGAGTTTTGATGAATGAGGCAATATACAAAGAATTCCAAGAAATAGTTGGAGAAAGTAATATTAGAAATAATGTATAAAAAAATGGCACACATTGGTGTGCCATTTTTTTGGCAAAGATTTTAAATGAACGTATTGTTAAACCAGTCGTAACCAGGGTTTTCTGAATTATCAGAGTTATCAAACTCTTCATATTCATCGTATTTTTCAGAAAAACGTCCGCAAACAGTGTTTATGTCGAATGAGTTGTCATTGAAAAGTTTTGCTAATGATATAGCATCTATCTGATTTAAGAAATAATCCAGATAGGCTACTTTTGCATCAGCAAAAAATGTAGCAATGTTTTCAATCTGAACATTTTTCAGCAGATATGCTAATCTTTTTATGAATTTTTCGGCGAACGGTTCATTCTTTGAGTCAAAATCGTATTTGTTGACTGTTCCGCTAATGGTTCTAGTGGTGTTTTCTTCTTTCAGCTGAATTGCTTTTGCTAGAATGAAGAAAAGTTCTTGGTTTGCTTCTGAGACATGAATGTCGTTTTTCTCTAATTCTTCGAAGAACTTTGGAGAAATGTTGACTTGGTCGTCGGTCGGAATGTCAAAAACGACTTTGGCTGAATAAATCTTGCCAGTTTTCCTTGAGTACTTGAGTGCAAGTGAGTCATAATAAAAACAGTTTTCCATGAGTATAAACTCCTCCTTAATAATTCAAACTGTAAATGCTGAGATGTATTGGAAAAGTTTTACAGAATGTAGTGATATTATATCATATTTATTAGAGAATTGCAATTATATGCTAAATTTGGAAAAAAGCTACATAAATTTATTAGAAATTTGTTGACACTTAATATAAATTATGTTAAAATATATACCTGTAAGCCGCCTGAGTCGGGTTCCAAAATGCTAATTAATTTAGCTACCTAGTATTTTATGCTTAGCGAGTATACATATAAAGGGAGGTGTACTTAAATGTACGCAATAATCGAAAGTTGTGGAAAACAATACAAAGTTTCAGAAGGAGATGTAGTATTTTTCGAAAAATTAGATGCTGAAGAAGGAAAAAAAGTTAAATTTGATAACGTTGTTTTAGTATCTAACGACGGAAATATAGAAGTAGGAGCTCCTTATGTAAAAGGTGTAAAGGTTGAAGGTAAAGTAGTTGCACACGGTAAAGCTAAAAAAATCTTAGTTTACAAATACAAAGCAAAGAAAAACTACAGAAGAACACAAGGACATAGACAACCATACACAAAAGTTGAAATAACAAAAATTACAGTTGCTTAATTGTAGGTTATTCAATAAATAGGAAACTATTGTATGAAGTTATAAAAATAAAATTAAATAGCAATAAGCTATTTTAAAGAGAATTAATTAAAATCCAAAAACTGAAAGGAGTGAAAAAACATGGCTCATAAAAAAGGTCAAGGTAGTGTTAAGAACGGTAGAGACAGTGAGTCTAAGCGTCTTGGTTTAAAAAGAGCTGATGGACAAATAGTTCCAGCAGGAAATATCCTAGTAAGACAAAGAGGAACAAAAATTCATCCAGGAACAAACGTAGGTATCGGTAGTGATGATACATTATACGCAAAAGTAACTGGAAGAGTTAAATTTGAAAGATTAGGAAAAGATAAGAAAAAAGTTAGTGTTTACCCAGTAGAGGAAGTAAATAACTAATTTATTTAAGAAAGAGGCGAAATCAATAATGGTTTCGTCTTTTTTGCACAAATTGCACAATTGGGGACGCGTCCCAACTGTGCAAAATGCACAGCCAGGGACACATCAAAGTAAAACTTATTAAAACTCTTGTAAAGTTGTGAAAAATCCATTATAATATTGTATAAATATTACAATTAATTGAGAGGAAGATTTTTATGGAAAAGAAAGTTATATTAAGCGGAATTCAAGCAACAGGAGACCTACATTTAGGACATTATATAGGAGTATTAAAAAGATTTGTGGAAATGCAAGATGAATTTGATTGTTATTATATGATTGCAAATTTACATGCATTAACAGTAAGAAGAGATCCAAAGGAATTAAAAGAAAATGTATACAAATTATTAGCATCATATATTGCTGCAGGATTAGATCCAGATAAAAGTACAATATTTTTACAATCACAAGTTCATGAGCATGCTGAACTTGGCTGGGTATTAGATTGCTATACTTATATGGGAGAATTATCAAGAATGACTCAATATAAGGATAAATCAGCAAAACATGCAGATAATATTAATGCAGGGTTATTTACATATCCAAGTTTAATGGCTGGTGATATTTTATTATATCAAGCGGATTTAGTTCCAACAGGAGAAGATCAAAAACAACATGTTGAGTTAACACGAGACTTAGCTGAAAGATTTAATAAATTATATGGAGAAACATTTAAAATTCCAAAACCATTTATTGAAAAAGTTGGAGCAAGAGTTATGGGATTACAAGATCCAACAAGCAAAATGAGTAAAAGTAGTACTCTTCCAAATGATACAATTCTTTTAATAGATACACCTGAAGAAATAATGAA
This sequence comes from Clostridia bacterium, assembly GCA_017528375.1. Lineage (GTDB taxonomy): Bacteria > Bacillota > Clostridia > TANB77 > CAG-508 > CAG-492. Next base: position 32,137 of record JAFXOY010000024.1, read on the forward strand.
AAAAGTAAAAAAAGCTGTTACAGATTCAGATGGAATTGTAAAATATGATGAAGAAAACAAACCTGGAATTAGTAATTTAATGGAAATCTATGGAATAATTACATCTAAAACTATGGATGAAATTGAAAACGAATTTGAAGGTCAAGGATATGGAAACTTTAAAGTAGCAGTAGCTGATGCTATAATAAAAGAATTAGAACCATTTCGTAATAAATACAATGAACTTATGGCTAATCCTTCATATTTAGAGGAAATATATAATAAAGGAGCTAAAAAAGCTTCTGAAGTAGCAAGCAAGACATTAAAAGATGTTTATGAAAAAATAGGAATTATTAGGTAAATTTTTAAAATGGGGGACGGTCCTTTTTTTAAAAAATTTGAAAAAAAGGACCGTCCCTGATTTAAAAGAAAGGAATGAAAGTAATGTTTACAGATTACGTAAAAATTTTAGTAAAATCTGGAGATGGCGGAGACGGAGCTGTTTCTTTTAGAAGAGAAAAATATGTAGCTGCAGGTGGACCAGATGGTGGAGATGGTGGAAAAGGCGGAGATGTTTATTTCACTGTAGACCCAGACTCTAATACACTTGTTGATTTTAGATATAAGAAAAAGTTCAGAGCTGAAAATGGAAAAAATGGTGAAGGTGCACGTAGATATGGTAGAGGTGGAGAAGACCTTTATATAAAAGTACCTTTAGGAACAATAATTAAAGATGCAGAAACAAGTACAGTTCTTGCAGACTTATGCGAGCCAGGACAAACTGAACTTGTATTCCCAGGCGGTAGAGGTGGAAAAGGAAATTCACACTTTGCAACATCTACAAGACAAGCCCCACACTTTTCACAAGGCGGAGAAAAAGGAATAGAAAAAGAAGTTATTTTAGAGTTAAAACTTTTAGCAGATGTTGGATTAATTGGGTTCCCAAATGTAGGAAAATCAACATTTTTATCAACAGTAACATCAGCTACTCCTAAAATTGCTGATTATCATTTTACAACATTAGAGCCAAATTTAGGTGTTGTAAAAAGTGAATATGGAGATAGCTTCGTAATAGCAGACATTCCAGGTATCATAGAAGGAGCAAGTGAAGGAACAGGCCTAGGACTTCAATTTTTAAGACATATTGAAAGAACAAGATTATTACTACATGTAATAGATGTTTCTGGAATTGAAGGAAGAAATCCTGTAGAAGACTTCAATATTATCAATAATGAATTAAAAAGCTATAGTGAAAAATTAAGTACAAGAACACAAATAATAGTAGCAAGTAAAGCTGATTTAATTCAAGATGAAGAACAATATAATGAACTTGTAAAATTAGCTGAAGAAAAAAATATGAAAATATTTAAAATATCTTCAGTTACTGGAGAAGGTGTTAAAGAATTACTTGATTTTGTTTCTAAAACATTAAAAACTCTTCCAAAAGAAGATTTAATTGAAATTGAAGAAATTAAGAAAGTATACACACTAGAAGAAAAAGAAGAATTCACTATTAACAGAGAAAATGGTATGTGGATAGTTGAAGGTCCTGGTGTTGAAAGAATCATGAGAAGAGTAAATCTTGATGATAACGAATCAATGCATTATTTCCATAAAAGTTTAGATAGATTAGGTGTTAATCAAGCTTTGAAAAAAGCAGGAGTAAAAGATGGAGATACTGTAAGCATCGATGGTTGGGAATTAGAATGGTATGATTAATTAATTTTATTATGCACATAATTGTTAAAAAAATACAAAACTTATGTTTGACAACTGCCTGTTTGTATGTTATCATATTTATAAGTTATTTTGAAAGGAGTTATGTGTAGATGAAAATTGATAATCAAAATGAAGTTGATGTTGAAAACAAAAACGACAAAACAGTTGATAATCAAAAGGAAAGAAAACATAGAGGAAAAGGCTCAAAAGAGTTAAATAATAGAGAAAGAGATATACTAAAATTTATAGAAAAACAAGTTGCAGAATTAGGATATGCACCATCAGTTAGAGAAATAGGAAAAGCAGTTGGATTAAGTTCAACAGCTACAGTTCATGCATATTTAGCTAAACTTGAAGAAAAAGGATTTATAAAAAAAGAAAATCAAAAAGGTAGAACTTTAAGATTACTTAAAGGAATGAATAAAAAAGCACCAGAAGGAACAACTAACAATGAAAAACCATTTTATAGTGGAAGAGAATTAGTAGATGTTCCAGTAGTTGGTAAAATTACAGCTGGAGCGCCAATATTAGCTGTTGAAAATATTACAGACAATTTCTTAATTCCAATTGATTTTGTTGGAAATTCAGAAAGCTTCATGTTAACAGTTAGTGGAGAAAGTATGATAGAAGCGGGAATTTTAGATGGAGACTATATTTTAGTTAGAAGACAAAATGTAGCTAGAAATGGTGAAATTGTTGTAGCGTTAATAGACGATGAAGCAACAGTAAAAACATTTTATATGGAAAATGGTCATATAAGATTACAACCAGAAAATAGCACAATGGATCCAATTATAGTTCCAGACTGTCAAGTTTTAGGTAGAGTAGTAGGCGTTTTTAGAAAATTATAATAATGGAAAAGAGGAAGTAGAATATGAGTAGAATGAAAACTTTTTTCAAATATTTCTTAATTGTAGTATTATTTTATGTATTTTCAAATATTATGATAAATGCATTCTTTAAAATGTCATATAAAGATATGACCGGATATCAAATAGATGCAAGTCCTGTTTTTGTTGATGTTACAGAAGCAAAAGCAACAAAAAGAAATGGATACATAAATGGAATTGTAAAAAATAATACAGAAGCAACTGTAGAAAATAAATATTTAAAAGTAAGCATGTTATCAAAGAATAACAATGTTCTTGGAGAAAAATATATTAAAATTGACAAAATAGAACCAAAAGAATTACGAAAATTTGAAGTTAAATTTGATTATGATAATGTAAAAACGTTTAGAATAGAAATGACTGACACAAAACCTGAAGAAGTTGATTTTTTAGAATTAATAAAAAATAATGCGAAAGATTTAGTTTCAGAGACAATAAAAAAATAACAAATAAAATGGAGTAAAAAATATATTAGTAGTATAAAATATTACTAATATATTTTTTTATTTAAAACGTTGATATTTTAGATAAAATGTAATATAATCGTAAAGAAAATGAAACAAAGACGTAATATTTTTAAGAAAGGACAGATTAAGATGTTTAATTGGGGGCAAGATATAGGAATTGATTTAGGTACTGCAACAGTAATTGCATATGTTAAAGGAAAAGGAATAGTTCTTAGAGAACCATCTGTTGTAGCAGTTGATAGTAACACTGGAGAAGTTCTTGCAGTAGGTAAAGAAGCAAGAAGAATGCTAGGTAGAACACCAGGTAACATTGTAGCAACAAGACCATTACGTGAAGGTGTAATTTCAAATTATACAGTTACTGAAAAAATGTTAAAATACTTTATTAATAAGGTATGCGGTAGATTTGTATTTGCTCCTAGAATAATGATTTGTATTCCATCAAGAGTTACAGAAGTTGAGAAAAAAGCAGTAATAGATGCCGCAACACAAGCAGGAGCAAGAAAAGTTTTTCTAATTGAAGAACCAATTGCTGCAGCTATTGGAGCTGGAATTGATATATCAAAACCATGTGGAAATATGGTAGTTGATATAGGTGGAGGAACAACTGATATTGCAGTTATTTCATTAGGAGGTTCTGTTACAAGTACATCTTTAAAAGTAGCAGGAGATAAATTTGATGAATATATAATAAAATATATAAAGAAAAAACATAATATAATTATTGGTGAAAGAACAGCTGAAGATTTAAAAGTAAACATTGGATGTGTTTATCCAAAAATGCAAGATGTTGAAATGGATATAAGAGGTAGAGATTTAATAGATGGACTACCAAAAACAATAACAATTCATTCAAGTGAAATGCTAGAAGCTATGATAGAACCAGCCCTAATGATTGTTGATGCAGTTCATTCAGTTTTAGAAAGAACACCACCAGAATTAGCAGCAGATATAAGTGATAGGGGAATTTACATGACAGGTGGAGGATGTTTAGTTGATGGATTAGATAAATTACTACAAGAAAAAACAGGAATTAATGTTATGATTGCTCAAGATACAGTTTCATGCGTGGCATTAGGAACAGGAAAAGCGTTGGATAATTTAGATTCACTAAAATAGTGTATTATACTAAACAGTCAAGCAAATTTGCATTAAATTTTGAAAAAGTATATAATATGTTGTGATATATATTATAAAAGAAAACGGAGGATTAAAAGTGAGAATATTAAGAGATTTTAAAGTACCAGATTTTAAATTTCCAAAATTTAAAATGGATGGTTTATCAAATATTGAAGAAATGAATGTGGATTATGAGTCTATTCAAAACCAACAAGAAGGCAAAACAAAGAAGAATTCTAAAATATATGAAATAACAAATTACAAAACTGTAAAAGAGATTTTCCAAAATTCAACAACAAAATATGCAGACAATACATTTATTTTAGAAAAATTTAATAGCAAAGAACCATTTAAAGAAATTAAATATAGTGAGTTTAGAAGTGATGTTATTTCATTAGGAACAGCACTTAATGACTATTTAAAAATAAAAGATACAAGAGTTGTTATAATAGGCGAAAATACATATCATTGGTATGTTTCATATATGGCAATGTTATGTGGAAGCGGAATTGCAGTTCCAGTTGATAAAGAATTACCAGAAAATGAAATAATTAACGTTATCAATAGATCAAAAGCTACAGCTGTAATTTATTCTACAAAGAAAAAAGAAGTAATACATAAAATAATAGACTCAAAAGCAACAAAAGTAAAATATTTTATTCAAATGAACTCTGATGACGAGTTAAAAGATGGTAAAGTTGGACTAAATTACCTTATTAAACAAGGAAATATATTACTAAATAACGGTAATAATTCATATATGGATATACAAATAGATCCAAATGAATTTAAGGTTTTAATATTCACATCAGGAACAACATCAAATTCAAAAGGTGTAATGTTATGCAATAGAAATTTAGCAGAGAACATAAATGCTGTTTCAGCATATGTAAAATTATATCCAAATGACAGGTTAATGTCCGTTTTGCCATTACACCATACATATGAATCAACAATAGGATATCTATTACCATTTGCTAACGGAGCATCAATTAGTGTTTGCCAAGGATTAAGATATATTGTATCTGATTTACAAGAAACAAAGCCAACAGCTTTATTAACTGTTCCATTACTTGTAGAGAATCTTTACAAAAAAATAAACGCTAATATAAAGAAAAGCAAAAAAGATGGTTTAGTAAATTCAATGATTCACATTACAAATGCTTTGAAAAGCGTAAATATTGATATAAAAAGAAAAGTATTTAACGAAATATATGAAAATTTAGGTGGAAACTTAAGAATAATTGTATCTGCAGCAGCTCCAATAGATAAGAAAATTGGAAAATGGGTTGAAGATATAGGTATTACTTTCTTACAAGGATATGGACTTACTGAAACAGCTCCAATTGCAGCTTTAACACCTGAATACAAAACTAAAGTTGGTTCTGCAGGAAAACCTGTAATTTGTGCTGACATTAAAATAGACAATCCTAATGAAAATGGAGAAGGAGAAATCCTAATAAAAAGTGAAACATTAATGTTAGGATATTATGAAGATGAAGAAGCAACAAAGGAAGTAATGGAAGGAGAATACTTCCATTCAGGAGATATTGGTTATCTAGATGATGAAGGATATCTATTTATTACAGGTAGATGTAAAAATGTAATAGTTACACAAAATGGAAAAAACATATATCCAGAAGAAATAGAATTAATGCTAGGAAATATACCTGAAATAAAAGAATCAATGGTATATGGAAAACAAGATGCTGAAAAGAAAAATGATAAAGAATTGATTATTACTGCAAAAGTTATTCCAAATTATGAGGAAATTGAAAAAAATCATGGAAAAGGATTAACAGATGAACAGGTTTATGATATTATTTGGGAAAAGATTAAAGAAGTAAATAGACAATTAACATCATATAAAGCAATTAAGAAATTAGAAATTAAAAAAGACGAATTTGAAAAAACAACAACAATGAAAATAAAACGTTATGTAGAAATCAAAAAAGAGAGTTAACAAGCAACTTGTAACAATTTTGTAATAAAAATGACACAAAAAAGAAAAATAAATAATATTGTAGAAATCCGTAGGATGATGTATAATAATATTGTTAGTAAATATACTTATGATAAAGGAGGGAAATTTACAATGTCTAAATCTGACATGGTAAACGTAAAAATGGTAATTACAGAAGAAAAAATATTAGCCAATATTGAAAAAGTACAAAAGATGATAAATCCAAATAGCAAAAAGCAAATTGTACAATTAGAAGAAGATAGCTATTTTAAAGATTTAATAGAGTCTATAAAAACGTATTTAATTGAATATCCAGAAAAAGATAATTTCCCTAAGGATGTATATGATGCAGCATACGAATTAGTTGAATATGCAACAGCTCAATTTGAAGATAACACAAAACTAATTGAAGACTTAATAAGACAAAGAGAAAAAAATATATCATTAGCTGCAGAATTAAAAGAAGTACTACAAGTTGTGGAAGATAAAGAACAAGATTGGAAAAAGAGAGTTCAAGAATTATCTGTAGAGGATTATTCAGAAGAAATAATAGATACACTAGGACAAATGGGAAGAGCAAAGAACAATAAAACACCAAGTTATTTAGAATCTTTAAAAGATGTAAATACTAAAATAGCTAATCTTGAATCAAATTTACACATTGAAATAGATATGGAAAGAATAGAAGATAGATCAAAAGCTTTAAGCTATATAGGAATCGAAATTGCAGATGCTTTAAAAGAAATTCCGGTACCACAAGAAAAAGTTGAACAAAAAGAAGTAGAAAATACAGAAGATGCAAAGACACAAACTTCAGAATTAGTTCAACAAAGTGATTTGGATGATGCGCAATACTTCGAAGATACAAGAATAGATATTAAACCATCTATTTGGACTAGAATAAAAAATCTAAAATTAATAAGAACTTTAAGATATATCTTAAAAATAAAAGTAGTTTTAGAATTACCTGCATTACCAGAAGGAAAAATGGAAGAGCAACATCAACATTAGAAAGATTAAAACCACAATTAGACATGTTCTAGTTGTGGTTTTTGTGTTGAAAAATAAGAACAAATAGCTAATAAATAATAAAGTAAAAATAAATAACGGAAAAATTGAAAAAAATAGAAAAATTGCTTGACATTATTCTTAGATTAGTATATACTTACTATTGTTGAAACAAAAAACGCGCCCTTAGCTCAGTTGGTCAGAGCAACCGGCTCATAACCGGTGGGTCCTAGGTTCGAATCCTAGAGGGCGCACCAATTAAAAGTGAATAGTTTTTTCACTATTCACTTTTAGCAATTTAATATTTGGGTAGGTGGCCGAGTGGCTAAAGGCGGCAGACTGTGGTCTTTGGTTAATCAAAAACCTAAACTTGCAGCTCATACAAGCAATTGTATGATGAACACCGGGCTAATTCGGGGAACTCTTAACAGGTAATGCTGATGACAATCCCGAGCTAGGAAAGTAATTTCCGAGTGTAGAGACTTTATACCTGGTATCTATAAATAGATAAAGAGAAAGTCCAGACTACAAACATGTAATGGTAGTGAAAACTATAGTAGTAAGAAATCTGTTCTCATATGAGTACGATGGTTCGAATCCATCCCTGCCCACCACGAAGCTTTATAACGTAGTAAATGTTATAGAGCTTTTTTAGTTTTTTTGGAGAATTGTATAGAAAAAGAGGATAGTTAAAAACTATCCTCTTAAAATAATTTCCCTATTGGAATTATTTACTTCATTAATTTCTTTAATTCTCTTAGAAATAATAACATATTCATTTTTGTTATCGAATCTTATTTCTAAAGACTTGGTGTAATTACTATTAGTTATTTCATTTATAATAAAACTTGCATTACAAGAATTTATAGTTTCAAAAGTAGTTATAAAACCAATTCCTGTTCCGCCTTCATCAAGATGTGTAGAAGCAGGTTGTAATCCTAGGTTTACTAAAGTAGTTGCTTCAAAAGGTATACCGCTATCAAGGATACAAATTTCATAAGTATCTTCTTTTATTCCAAACACAGCCATAATACTTTTAAATTCATTATTACAATGATTAATAGCAATGATAGCATTTCGTATTAAATCTCCAAGTAGTGTTTCTAACTGGCTTTTTGTAATATAGTTTTCTATAATATGGTTTATATCACATTCGATTTTCAGTATAAGTTCTATATTGTTTTTATTACATTCAGATTGCATATATGATAACATATCATCTATTTCTTGAATGTTGGTTTTATCAAGTCTTGGTAGCATTTTTGTCTTTTCAATATATTCGTTTGATAGAGTATTTAGTCTATCTGAAATATATGTAAGATCTTTACCAAATTCGCTGTTCAGTGATAATTTCTGTTTGTTAATTAAGTCATTTAGCTTTTTGTTTAATGCTTCTTGTCTATGATAGAATTCGTGATTAGACTTTACAAGTTTTTGTTTTTCTTGTAGAGCAGTTGATAGTTTCTGTCTGGTTTCAGCAATTTCTTGTTCGTAGTCTTTTAAGGTTTTTGTTTGAAGCTTGTGTTTTTGATACAGAATGATACTTCTTTGAAGAACAATAAAAAGTATTATAACCAATACAAATAATCCAATCGCAATATCTTTAAATGATAAAGAGTGAATGTTCTCTAATATCAAGAATACAAATATTATTAACGCATTGATAATCAATACAAATGCATCTAAATATTCATTATCGGAACGATTTTTTATAAAAGAAAAACCGTTTTTAAATCTCTTTAGTTTGAAAAATAATGATATAAGTGCAAAAGAAATAATAAAGTATATGCATGATACTAGTACTGTATATATGGGATTTATCGAACTTCGATTGACAAATGATGAAAGTATCGCTACAAGTATTGCTGATATATAAACAAAAGTGTATGATATTGATATACTTGTTATAGTAATTATGGCAGAAATACCAAATTTGTTAGAGGATAGTATACCGAGCATAATTACAAATACTAAATATGTTATGAGTAGTTGAGTGATATCGTAAAAAAGATTATTAGTTAATATGTCGATTAATGTTATGCCTAAAATTAGAATTAGTGCAATTATTTTCTTATTTGTATTAATTTTTTGGACACCCAAAATTCTAAAGTAGGAATAAAAAGTTAATAAATTAATAGCAAAGGTTTTTACAAATATGTTTATAATACTAATCATAATAACTCCTTTCGAGTTGATTATATAATATAATAAAAGAGTAATCAAATATTATTTTAAAGTTTAAAATAACAATTTGATTACTCATGCTTATGAGATATTAATTAATGTGATAAAAGCCATTCCAGCCAATCCCAGAAGTTATCCCACATATATCTCACTCCCTTATATAAATTCGTACCTATCCGGTACCTATATAAAGGATAGCCCGCAAGCCCACTATTTAAGCTGATTACAAAGGATGCAAAACAATAAAACAGAATACAAAAAAATAACAAAACATGACAAAAAATGACAAAAGTAAGTATATTTTTTTCAAAAATCAAATAAAAAGGCACAAAAAAAGAAAATCCTGTAAAATAGGATTTTCTTTTTAAAATTAATCATATATATAATTTATAAAACTACTTCAAAATCTTCTTAATCTTATCAGCATAGTAATAAATAAACTCAGTAGGTGTAGGAACACCAGTTTCGTAATTAATCTTAGCAGTATAATAAGTTTCTAAATCTTCTAAACTTGAAACTCTCCAAGCATGTAAAATTGCATTTTGCATATCTCTACTAATAGTACTGCTTGCACGTTTGTATTTATTAACTAAATATTGAACTGCACTAATTTTTTCTCCACCATCAGTATTAGTAATTATGTAATAAATAGCGTCATGTAAATATTTTCTGCCTTGCATATGCAATCCAATACCTATTAAATTTAATTCGTCATTAATTATATTAGAAATCTTTTCTTCATTTTCTTTGTTATCTTCAATAACGATATTTCCAGTTAAAGATTTATCTTCACTATAACCACTAAGCAATACTAAAGTATTGATTACATTTTCAATACTATAATTTTGTTGCTTTTTATAGAATATCAAATCAATTCCTTTATCATGTAAATAATCATAAACAGTGTTTGATGAAACAACAGTGTTAACGACAATTTTAGGTCTTTTTGAAAATTTCATTTTTTGTAAATTTTCTATCAGATCAAAAGAATTTGCATTACCAGAACCATTATGAAGTTCTATATCAAGAATTATAGCGTCAGGCATAGTTTTCTTAATTAATTCTAATCCTTCGATATCTGAATCTGTTGAAGCTATCAATTTGACATCATTTCTTGTTTTGATATAGTTTTCAAATTTGATACATTCAGCTTTGTCATCTTCAATTAATAGCACATTTAGAACCTTGTTACTCATATATTTCATTCCTTTCAAAATAACATTGAATTCATAATAGCATATTCAATTTGAAAATTCTATAAAATTTTGTATTTATTGTCAAAAAATGTCATATATAGGAATAGTAGAATAAATGTTAACAATGAGGTTTAACTCATAAGAAAGGAGAATTATTATGAATAAAGATACTGAATTTTTGAAACAAATGGGTCAAAGAATAAGACAAATACGAAATGAAATGGATATGACAAAAGATGCTTTAGCTAAGGCTATGGGAGTTACTGGACAGTTTTTGGGTGTGGTTGAAGCAGGAAGAAGTGCTATTTCGTATGAGAAATTAAAGAAATTATGTGAATTAAGTGGATATACTTCTGATTATATATTGTTCGGGAAAGATATGGAAATGCTAAATGAAACAAAGGCTTTATTTTTAGAATATAATGAAGAGCAAGTAGAAGATGCTTGCGAAATTTTGAAAAGAATGTCTAAAATTGTTAGAAGAAATCCATCAAAAGGTTCTATTTACTATGACGAAAAATATGGCCGAAAATAATACCAATAAATTCCTTATTAAAAATTCTTGTAAGCTCTTGACGAAAAAAACAAGTAAAGATATAATAAAATTGTGGAAATAAATAAGGAAAAGATACTAAAGAAAAAAACTAATAGAAGATGTCAAAAAAGAAAAAATGTAAAGAAAATCATATAAATAAATGGTATCCTCCTTGTTATAAAAATAACAATTGGAGGATTTTTTATTGAAAATGATAGGTGGTGAAAGGGGGTGTCTAAAATATCCCGTAACAAGATTTTTTTAGTAGGAGTGTTCTTAACCTTAGTAATGTTTATTTCTGGAATATATGCATTTACAAATTTATCTATTTTATCAATTAAAAATGAAATCAATACAGGTGCTGTTAAAATAGAATTGCAAGAGTATACTGTAAGTAATGGTACTGAAACTTTATATGATGAAAGTGATTCAGAAAAAGTTATGCCAGGACAAGTTATTTCGTTAATTCCTAGAGTTTCTAATATAGGTGATCCATGTTATATTAGAGCAAAAGTTAGTTATTCAAAAGAAGATTCTGAACTTGTTAATGTAGATAGAATAGATAACGTAAGTGATGATTGGATAAAGAAAGGAGAATATTGGTATTATAAACCAATATTGCAATCAGGCAAAAAAATAGATATATTCAAAACTTTCACAATCCCAACTGATATGCCGAATGATTATCAAGGAAAAGAAATACAAGTTAATATTACAGCTGAAGCTATTCAAGCTGATAGTTTTAAACCTGACTTTGATTCAGAATCACCATGGAATAAAGTAAAAGTTCAAAAAGCATCAGATGATGTTTATAAATTTGATAAAGTACAAATGAATACAAATGCGAAAATTGAATATGAAAACAATGCACAACAATATATTGAAGTTCCAGAAAATTTCTTAGGAAAATTAGGACATTTAGTACCAGGAGAAGTTGTAGAACAAGATATAAATCTTAATAATTCTACATCAAAGGAAATTGAGTATTTCGTTACAGTTAAAAAGGAATCTGGTTTATCAGACAAACAATTAAATTTACTAAAAAATTTAAAATTATCTATTTCAGTTGATAACAAAGTTGTTTATGAAGGAAACCTATATGATATTGATAAAATTTCATTAGGAAAGTACTTAAGCAAACAGTCTGATAAAGCTAAGTTTACAGTAAAAATGCCTGAAGAATTAGGCAATGAGTATTCTGTACTAAATACATCAATAAATTGGCTTTTCTCAGTTGATGGAAAAGATCCAGTAATTCCAAAGAAAGACCCAGAAGTGGTTCCAAGTCCACAAACAGGGGACACAAAAATTCAGATCGCTTTAACTGTATTTTTAATTTCAGCAATTGGACTAATAATTGTTTTAATTGTTGAAAGAAGAGTAAGAAAGCGTAATTAAATTAGATAACAATTAAAATGTTATAAATTAAAATTTTTAGGAGGAAAAGTTATGAGTAGAAAAAGACTTATTTTAACAGCTATAGTGCTAGTATTAGTTTTAGCTATAGGAGGAATATTAGCATATTTCACAGATGTTCAAACAAAAACAAACAGATTCAAAACAGGAGAAGTTAAGATTGAAGTAACAGAACCAAATTTCCCAGGTGATCCAGATGATCCAACAAGCAAGGTGCCTGTAACACCAAATCAAGAAATTGAAAAAGATCCATTAGTTACAAATAAAGGTGATGGAGAAGTATATGCATTTGTTGAAGTTACAATACCAGTAGCAAATGTTAAAGTTGGAAGTGCTACAACAGCAGCACCAACACAATTATTTACAACATTAAAAGAAGATGGAACAGCAGGAGTTAATGATGGATGGGTTTTAGTTTCTCAAACACCAGCAACAGCTGATTTTACATCATCAACAACATCTGTTACATATGTATATGCTTACGGTACAGCAACACAATTAACAGCTTTAACTAAAAATCAAGCTACTACAAAATTATTCAACAAAGTTAAATTTGCAGATGTAAAAGAAACAGATTATTCAGCATCAGGAATTCAAAACTCAGATTTTGAAGTAGTAGTTAATGGTTATGGAATCCAAAAAGACGGATTATCAAGTGCAAAACCATCAGAAGTATGGCCTAATGTAAAATAATAGTTTATAATATAAACATATAGGATAGAGTAATATGAAAACATTTGTAAAAATAACAAAAATTATTTTTAATATAATAACTACAGTTATAATAATATTTGGAATATTATTTGTAGGATTGTTCTGCTTTGGAATTCAACCATATGTTGTTGAATCAGGTTCTATGGAACCAGCAATTCAAACCGGTAGTGTATGTTTTGTAAATCAAAGAGCTAAATATGAAGATATGCAAGTTGGAGATATAATAGCTTTTAAGCTAGATACAGGGGCTTTTGCTACACATAGAATAAAAGAAATAACTGATGAAGGATTTACAACAAAAGGTGATAAAAATAAAGCAGAAGATAATATAATTACTACAAGATCTAATTTTATCGGAAAAAACATTTTTTCAATTCCTAATGTAGGTTTTATTGTTAAAGGAATACAAGAACCAAAAGGAAAAATTATACTAGGAACAATAATTGTAGTATTAGTATTGGCAGCTATACTAATAGGTAAGCCATCTAAAAAGAAAGAAGAATAAAATAAAGGACAATTTTGGTACGTGTACCAAATTGTCCTTTTTGTTTTAAAAATCAAAAAAGTACTTGCAAATTCAATAAAAATGTGATAAAATAAACACGCTGTTAAAGCAAAGTACCTTATACTTGGTTGTAGGATAAACACCACTATGACTCAGTTTAAGGCAAATTAATAAATATAGGAGGTGCTATAACAATGACAAAGGAAAGAAAACAAGAAATCATTAATACTTATAAAAGAGAAGAAAACGATACTGGTTCTCCAGAAGTTCAAGTAGCTCTTTTAACAGAAAGAATTAACGAACTAACAGAACATCTAAAAGTTCATAAAAAAGACAACCACTCTAGAAGAGGTCTTTTAAAAATGGTAGGTGCTAGAAGAAACTTATTAAACTACTTAGCTAAAAAAGATGTTCAAAGATATAGAGATATCGTTGAAAAACTTGGATTAAGAAAATAATAATCATTGGACGTTTTGCTTATCTTTGGCTAAACGTCCTTTCTTTATTTTAATTAAATGGTGTTTATAATTAATGCAATTGTTTGTTAGAAGTAGCTTGGAAGAAAGATTTTAAAAAAAGGACTGTTCCAAATTAAAAAAGTCCTTCTTCGAGGTTACACTATCAAATAAATTGCAAATATAAAATAAAAAGGAGAGAAATTTATGTTTAAAGTTTATGAAACAGAGTTAGCTGGAAGAAAGCTATCAATCGAATCAGGAAAAATTGCTGGATTAGCAAATGGAAGTGTAATGGTAAGATATGGAGACACAGTTGTAATGGTTAATGTTACAGCATCTAAAGAACCAAAAGATGGAATTGACTTTTTCCCATTATCAGTTGATTATGAAGAAAAATTATATTCAGTAGGAAAAATACCAGGTGGATTCTTGAAAAGAGAAGGAAAACCTTCAGACAAAGCAATATTAACATCAAGAGCAATAGATAGACCACTTCGTCCATTATTCCCAAAAGATTTTAGAAATGATGTTGTAGTTGTTGCAACAGTTTTATCTGTAGACCAAGACAACTCACCAGAAGTATGTGCAATGATAGGTGCATCAGCTGCTTTATCAATTTCTGATATCCCATTTGGTGGACCAACAGCAGCAGTAAATGTTGGATATGTAAACGATGAAATAGTTATAAACCCAACAGCTGAACAAAGAGAAAATAGCAGATTAACATTAACTGTAGCAGGTACAATGGAAAAAATTACAATGATTGAAGCTGGAGCTGATGAAATTCCAAATAGCACAATGTTGGAAGCTATTAAAACTGCACATGTTGAAATTAAGAAAATATGTGAATTTATTTCAAAAATTAAAGAAGAAATAGGAAAACCTAAATTTGAATATAAATCATTTGCAGTAGATCCAGAAATATATAATGAAGTAGAAGCAAACTTCAAAGAGAGAATGTATCAAGATGTACAAGCTCAAGATAAAGAAGTAAGAGACGCAAATGTTGAAAAACTTACTGAAGATGTAATAGCATATTTTACAGAAAAATATGGTGAAGAAAAATTAGAAGAAATTCAAGCTGATGTTTTAGAAAGCATTCATAAATTAGAAAAATTATGTGTTAGAGAAATGATTTATAATGAACACAAACGTCCAGACGGAAGAAGTTTAACAGAAATTAGACCATTATCATGCGAAGTAGGTGTTTTACCACGTGTTCATGGTAGTGCAATATTCACAAGAGGACAAACTCAAGTAATGTCAATTGCAACACTTGGAATGAAAAGTGAAGAACAAGTATTAGATGGTATTGATGAAGAAGAAAGCAAAAGATACATGCATCATTACAATTTCCCAGCATACAGTGTTGGTGAAGCTCGTACATCACGTGGACCAGGAAGAAGAGAAGTTGGACATGGAGCATTAGCTGAAAAAGCATTAGTTCCAGTAATCCCATCATATGATGAATTCCCATATGCAATAAGAGTTGTATCTGAAGTTTTATCTTCAAATGGTTCAACATCTCAAGCAAGTATTTGTGGAAGTACTTTAGCATTAATGGATGCAGGTGTTCCAATTAAGAAACCAGTTGCTGGTATTTCTACAGGATTAGTTACAAATCCAGAGAATCCAGATGAATGGGTAATGCTTACAGACATTCAAGGTATTGAAGATTTCTTTGGAGATATGGACTTCAAAGTTGGTGGAACAAAAGATGGTATTACAGCTATCCAAGTTGACATCAAAATTGACGGTTTAACATATGATATAATTGAGCAAGCTTTTGAAAGAACAAAAGTTGCTAGAGACTATATCTTAGATGAAATTATGCTAAAACAAATAGACAAACCAAGAGCAGAAATTTCAAAATATGCTCCAAGAATTTTAACAACAACTATTAACGTAGATAAAATTAGAGACGTAATAGGACCTGGTGGAAAAATGATTAATAAAATTATTGATGAAACAGGTGTTAAAATCGATATTGAAGACAATGGATATGTATGTGTATATTCAACAGATACAGAAAGCGGAAAAAAAGCATTAAAGATGATAGAAGATATAGCTAAAGACATTGAAGTGAACGGTATCTATGACGGAAAAGTTACTAGATTAATGGCTTTCGGAGCTTTTGTTGATATTGGTGGAGGAAAAGAAGGTTTACTTCATATTTCAAAAATATCAAGCAAAAGAGTAGAAAGAGTTGAAGATGTTTTAGCTGTTGGAGATGAAATTACTGTTAAAGTTATTGAAATTGACAGTCAAGGAAGAATTAACTTATCTATGAGAGATTTAGAAGCAAAAAATTCTGAAGAAGAATAGTGCGAAAAACTTGTAAAAATATGTTGAAAAAAATCTAAAGAATAGTATAATTATAGTAGAATAAAAATTATAAAAAAGGGAGATTAAAATGGAATATTTATATATTTTACAACAAGCTATGGTTTGGATTATAACTATTTATTGGATATATCAATTAGTAATTAGTTTGTGTTCACTAATAAAAGTTAAAGATAAACCATTAGTTGAAGATAAAGAACATAGATTTATGATGATAATTCCTGCACACAACGAGGAAAAGGTTATTAAAGATCTTGTTTATAGTTTACAAAATTTAGATTATGACAAAAATTTATATGACATTTATGTTATTGCAGACAACTGCACAGATAATACTGCTCAAATTGCTAAAGAAGCAGGTGCAATAGTATATGAAAGATTTGATGAAACACATAAAACAAAAGGTTTTGCACTTCAATGGTTTTTACAACAAAAAATTGAAGAAGATGCACCTTATGATGCATTCTGTATATTTGATGCAGATAATATAGTTGATAAAAATTTCTTAAAAGCAATGAATAAAAAGCTAAATCAAGGTGAGGATGTTGTACAAGGATATAGAGATATTAAGAACCCTTCAGATAGCTGGGTTACAGCAGGATATGCAATATTCTATTGGACAATGAACAGATTTTATCATTTAGCAAGATATAACTTAGGTTTATCTCCATTAATAAATGGAACAGGATTTATGGTAAAATTTGATGTTGTTAAACCAGATGGATGGCAAACAAAAACACTTACAGAAGATATAGAATTTTCATTAAAAAGAATTATAGCAGGAAAGAAACTTGGCTGGGCAACTGATGCAATAGTATATGATGAACAACCAGTAGGATTTAAACAATCATGGTCACAAAGATCAAGATGGACAGTAGGACATATTCAATGTTTACATGAATATACTAAACCATTAGCTGTAGCTGTAAAAGAAAATAAAACAGTAATGAATTTTGACGGATTGTTATATATGCTTGGAAGTATTCCAATGTTTGTGTTAACAATAGTATTATTAGTTTTAAATATTGTATTATTCTTAACAAATGGAATGAGTGTTTCAGATTTATTGTGGAATGCAGTAAGATATGTTGTACCAACATTTTTCATACCAATTCTAACAGGAATTATGATTATGCTTATTGATAAAAAGCCAATTAGGCCTATGATTAAGGGATTAATATTATATCCATTATTTTTAGGATCTTGGTTATTAATTAACTTTAAATGTTTGTTTAAAAGAGAAACAAGCTGGGAAAAAATAGAGCATAATGTTTCAAAAAGCATTGAAGAAATGAAATAAAATTAAAGGACAGAGATAAAAATCTCTGTCCTTTTTAGCAGTATGCCCCCTGCAGTTTGATTTGTTTAGCCTACTTTTTTGAGCTTTTGCTTGGCGATAAAACTTGTAACGCCTTGTGCACCATTGAAACTTGCAAAACAAGTTACAACTAATGTTGGAATGAAAAGTTTTTTTATTAAGTCAAAGAAAAGCCATTGACCAGAAAAAAGAATAATGCCCGAATTATAATAAATAATGTGGGTTATAACTGAAGCAATTATTACAACTATAGAATCAATTCCAACTTCCCGTGCAGTGCTGTCAGTGACAGATTCTGAAACAATGATTCCGGTTTCAAGTATTATAATAATTTGTAATAAGTTTTGAAACCAACTCATCGTATATATATCACATGTAGTTTGAGTTGCTAAAAACATTAAAACAATTATACTCATTACTGAAGCACCGAGACCAAAGATTACTGCAAATGGTTTCATAATGAAATTCCCCCTTGAGAAGTGCTTGGGCATAAACACTTAAATTGTTTTGGAATAGAGGTATTATATCATATTCAGATCAAGTAGTCAACATAATTTGAGACGGGATTAGCAAAACAATATATTTTGAATACTATATAATAGGTGATATTATGTTCAGAGATATGTATTATGATGCAAAAAACATAAAGGAAAAAGACCCAGCAGCACGTAATTTTTTAGAGGTTATTATACTATATCCACGGATTTCATGTATTGATTTTTTATAGAATAGCACATTTCTTGTATAATATAAAACTCTTCTTCATAGCAAGATTGATATCTCAATTAGGAAGATTTTTCACAGGAATAGAAATACATCCAGGTGCAAAAATAGGAAAAAGATTATTCATTGATCATGGAATGGGAATTGTAATAGGTGAAACTGCGGAAATAGGAGATGATTGCATAATATATCATCAAGTTACTCTTGGAGGAACTGGAAAAGATAAATATAAAAGACATCCAACTGTAGGAAATAATGTGATGATTGGAGCTGGTGCGAAAGTATTAGGCCCTATAAATATTGGAAACAATGTAAAAATAGGTGCAGGAGCAGTTGTTTTAAAATCAGTTGAAGATGATGTCACAGTTGTAGGAGTACCATGTGATAGGATTATAAAAAGAAAAAAGCCCTAAATCATTGAAAATAGCGAAAAAAAGTGATATAATTTGTTTACTAAATTTTAAATACAGCAAAGTGCTGTTTATATATTAAATAATTAGTGTGAATTATTATTCAAGGTCAGACACTAATTTAAATTACATATGGTTGATTATAAGGGAGGAATATAAATGTCACAAGTGCTCGATAAGGGAACTCGTAATTTTATTGAAAATGAAGCATTAAAGCTTCAAAAGGACCTGAAAATCATAAGTGAACCTAATGTATATGATTTTTCTTCTATTCTTCATTTCTTTCGAAAAAAGAAATGGCGGTTCCAATTTAATGTAAAGTTAAAGAAAACGTCCAATACTATGAAAGGAACAATTATAGAAGATTCTATGGAGCAAATTATTAAATATAATGTAATAGACTCCGAGAATTCAAAAACACTTCAGTTTGATATTAAAAATCCAAACAATCTTGACAGCAGATGTGAATACATGATGTTTTTAAGGGCTATTTTCTATGAATATTGGGGAGAACTAAAGGAAAAAACAGAATATAAAGGCATTGAGTTTTCAGATAATTTAGATTACAGTTTGTTTTCTCGTGCTATGATAGTGCCGTATAAAGAATTTAGAAGGATATCTTTAGATACAATAAAAATTCCGAAAAGTTTAAAAATATCTGATATTGCTGATAAATTCTATGTTCTTTATGTTGTAATAGAAGACAGAATTAATGATTGCGGTTGGATTGCAAATTAAAAGTGTATGTGTTTATGACAAAAAACAAATCATAATGCAGCCTCCATGCGAATACAATTAAACAAAAGTATTCACATGGGGGTTTTCATATGAGAAATTATTCAATAGAGCAACGTGCATGCAGATTAGCACATTATATAGTGGATTCAAAAGATACAGTAAGAGGTGCTGCAAGAAAGTTTGGTGTGAGTAAATCAACAGTACATAAAGATGTAAGCGAAAGATTACTAAAGATAAACCCCGCATTAGCAACAGAAGTAAGAGAAATACTTGATGAAAACAAGGCAGAGAGACACATAAGAGGAGGAATGGCGACAAAGAGAAAATACAGTTATTTGAAGGAAAAAGATGACGTATGACACATTTGGGGACGGACTCAATTTGGGACATTTTTGACACAAAATGAGTCCGTCCCCAAATGTGTCATTAACGGTTGCAAAAATGGTGAAAAAGTGGTAAAATAGTTGATAATTGTAATAAAAAGGAGAGAAATTAGAAAAATGAATGTAGGATTTGTATCATTAGGTTGTAGCAAAAATTTAGTAGATACTGAAATGACAATAGGTTTATTTAGAAAAAATAATTATAAAATTGTAAGTAATCCAGAAGATGCTGATATTATAGTAGTTAATACTTGCGGATTTATTGAGTCTGCTAAAGAAGAAGCAATAAATACTCTATTAGAAATGGCTGAATATAAAAAGAAAAGATGTAAATATTTAATTGCGATGGGATGCTTAGTACAAAGATATAAAGAAGAACTTGAGAAATCTATGCCAGAAGTTGATTTATTTATTAAATATAAAGAATATGAAACAATTTGGGAACAGATTGAAAATGTAATTGGAAAACAAGAAAAGACTAAAATGTGTGGATTAGAGTTCTCAGAAAGGATTGTTTCTACAGGTGAAAATTTTGCATATTTAAGGATAGCAGAGGGATGTAGCAATAGATGTACATATTGTGCAATTCCATATATTAGAGGAAAATTTGTTAGCAGAAAAATGGAAGATGTTTTAGAAGAAGCTAACAAATTAGTAAATCAAGGTTATAAAGAATTAATTGTAATAGCTCAAGATACAAGTAAATATGGAATTGATATATATGGAGAACCAAAGTTAGCAGAATTACTTGAAAAATTATCTAAAATAGAAGGTGTAAAATGGGTAAGATTTTTATATACATATCCAGAATCTATTACAGATGAATTGATTAAAGTAGTAAAAGAAAATGATAAAATTTGCAAATATTTTGATATTCCAGTTCAACATATTTCTAACTCTGTATTAAAAAGAATGAACAGAAAAAGTAATGGAGAAAGTATTAGAAATGTTATTACAAAAATAAGAAAAGAAATACCAGAAGTGATAATTAGAACAACTGTAATGGTGGGATTTCCAGGAGAAACAAAAGAAGATTTTGATGAATTATATGAATTTGTGAAATGGGCTAAATTTGAACGATTAGGAGCATTTGCATATTCTAAAGAAGATGGAACACCAGCAGAAAAATTAGATGGGCATCTACATCCAATGACAAAGAAAAGTAGATATAATAAAATTATGAAATTGCAACAACAGATTTCTGATGAAATCATGAAAAACCAAATTGGAAAAGAATTTGAAGTTTTAATAGAAGACGAAAGTTTTGATGGAAAATATTATATTGGAAGAAGTAAAAATGAAGTTCCAGATATTGATGGGGTAATTTTTGTTGAAAAAACTAAGGACGAATTATTTGATAAGTTTGTGAAAGTAAAAATTACTGGAAGTAGAGATTATGATTTAATTGGAAAATTGGTTTAAAATTAGGGACGGAGAAAATCTTAAAAGTTTAAAATTTTCTCCGTCCCTAATTTAAAAAACTTGTAAAAATTTTTAATATATGTTATCATATTATAGGTGGTGCATTATTCTAGTTATACTAGCTATTACGAGGGTGGGGCTAAAAATCCACTAAAGGGCACATCGATGAAGTTTCTTGTTTATGCGCGGAATGCCAGTTTTGTGTGTTTGCAGGGAGTAAGATTCTAGGGAGTTATGTAATGGCATACATAACCACACCCTATTATCGCGGAGGCTTGAGATTCCATTTGTGTTTTCAAGTAAAACCTATATTGCGTGCCAAGACACAATATATAGTGTAGCCTGTCTTGAGTGATGGTACTGGGATTAACATTTATAGTTGATATGTGGCCAATTTTTATTATACATATTAACAGTTATGAAACTATCATTGCAAAAGAGACTAGTAATAGATTTTAAGTATATTAAGGAAAACTTCTAGAATGTTTGCCGAAATTAGGCATGAAAACTTAAGGATTAAAGTACGGATTTAAGTGGCTGTCTGGAAGCCAAAATGAACTTGGCTATTTTCTTTAAATGGAAACAGCTGAACAGTAATGTTTAGTAGAAAATAGAGAAATTCATCTAGACCTAAACCGTAAAGTTTACTTAAGTTTTTACCACCAAAAAATATATGAAAGGAATCTATCTTTAAATAGATTTCTTAATTTTATACTATAAGGAGAGAAATAATAAACTAAATGAAAAAAGAACGTAAAAAAGAGTCTTCAGAACTTAGATGGTTTGTAATTGTATTCATATTAAGTTTTATACTATCTATAATTTTTTCTTTTATTTCAACATCAGCAATTAGCGGATTGAACATTTTACCAGCTGTGTTAATTTTATTTTTAGTAATTTTTATAGGAATTGTCTTTGACGTAATTGGAGTATCAGTTACGGTTGCTAAAGAATCAGATTTCCATGCAAAAGCCTCAAAAAAAATAGCTGGTGCAAAAACATCATTAAAGCTTATAAAAAATTCAGCTAAAGTTGCAAATATTTGCGCAGATGTTATAGGTGATATTGCAGGAGTTTTAAGTGGATCTATAAGTGCATTAATAGCATTTAAAATCACAAGCACTTTTAACATGGAATTTAATATTCAATTTATAATAAGTGCCATTGTAGCATCATTAACAATTGCAGGAAAAGCTTTGGGAAAGGGAATTGCTCAACGAAATTCAACAAAGATTGTTGGAATTGTAGGAAAAATATTAAAAGTATTTAATAGAGAAAGTAAATAATATTTAAAGGATATAGTTGAAAATACTATATCTTTTTTTGAGCCTCAAGTATACATAATTTGCAACAAAACTGTATTTATGGTATAATGTAAAAGATAAATTCTTAAAGGAGGAATTTTCATGAAACTAATTTCGCTGCGGAAAGCGAAATTAGATGACCTTAGTATTTATACAAAATTCTATAATGATGATGATGCACAGTTTTTGTATTCAAACCATGACGACAATGATGAGAATAATTTAAAAGAAAAGCTTTATAATATCGGAATTGAAGAAAAAATATTAAATGAAATCAATGTCGAAGATGATTATAAAGAAAATCTAAAAAATATATATCTTATCATGGTTGATCAGGTTATATGCGGTTATATCAAAATAGAAAAAAAGGCAAAAGATATAGTAATTCGTGATATGGCCTTGAGTGATTATGGCATAATGAATGAATTATATCTTTCCAAATTATTCTATTGTTTAACACAAAAAACAAAAACAGAAAAAATCATCATTTACTACTGCAATAATACTAATGCGAAAACATTGCAGAGAATAGGATTTGAAAAATTATTAGGTCGTCTTGAAAAAACTGTCGGCATATAATATGCTGACAGTTTTTATTTTATAAAATGACAAAAAACGCTATAAATTCATTAACATAACAAGTTGGTTCTCCATATTATATAATACAGGAGGAATTGATGTGGATAAAGTATTATATAGTATTATAGGAATTTTAATACCTTTCGTAGGTACTAGTTTAGGAAGTGCGTTTGTATTTTTCATGAAGAAAAATATGAGTGAAAAATTTCAAAAAATAACAGTTGGATTTGCTGCAGGAGTGATGATTGCAGCCAGCGTATGGTCACTTATTTTACCATCAGTTGAAATGGCTGAAAATCAAGGAACAATTGCTTGGATACCTGCAACAATTGGATTGATTTTAGGTGTAGTCTTTTTAATATTTATTAATAAAAGTGCTGAAAAATTAGAAAGAAAAAGAAATGGTAAAAAACTTAATATGTTATTGTTTTCAGTCACACTACATAACATTCCAGAGGGAATGGCTGTAGGTGTGAGTTTTGCAGCGTTTTTAGCAGGAAATGCAGGAGTGGAACTATATGAAGCAATGCTTCTTGCAATAGGAATTGCTATTCAAAATATCCCAGAAGGCGCAATTATTTCAATGCCTTTGAAAATGGAAGGAGTTAGCAAACCAAAAGCTTTTTTATACGGCGTGTTATCAGGTGTGGTAGAGCCGATTGCAGCGGTTGTAACTTTAATGATGATAAACATTGTTGTGCCAATTTTGCCATATTTGTTATCATTTGCAGCAGGAGCAATGATTTATGTTGTTGTTGAGGAACTAATTCCGGAAATTCACAGTGGGAAAAAATCTTTTTTAGGAGTTATTGGATTTACCATAGGATTTGTAGTAATGATGGTTTTGGATATTGCACTTGGATGAGACAATTGAGGACAATTCGGGCAATTCGGGGACAATTCGGGGACGCGTACCAAATTGTCCCCAATCGTTTCAAAATTAAATAAAAAAAATTATAATTTTATGATGCATTTTTTTATAAGTTGTATTATAATCATAAAAGCTAATGGTTATAGATACCAAAAAATCTAAATTTATGTGTAAAAAGGATGAGTGAAAATGGAGAGAGTAAGAGGATTTGAAATTGCAAAAGGATGGGAAGATAAAGGTATTAATTTACCAATTAGAAAAACAAAATATTCAGCAGGATATGATGTAGAAGCTGCAGAAGATACTGTAATTCCTAGTTTTAAAAAGGGTGAAAATCCAACATTAATAAAAACTGGTATAAAAGCGTATATGCAAGATGATGAAGTTTTAATGTTATACAATAGAAGTTCTAATCCAAAGAAAAAAGGATTAATATTAGCAAATAGTGTTGGAGTAGTTGATAAAGATTATTATGGAAATCCTGATAATGATGGACATATAATGTTTGCATTTTACAATATTAAAGATGAAGATATAACAATAAAAAAGGGAGAAGCTATAGGACAAGCTGTATTCCAAAAATATTTCGTAGCAGATGATGATATTGCAGAAGGTGAAAGAGTAGGAGGATTTGGCTCAACATCAAAATAATGCACAAAATTTTTCCAGAAAAAATGGTAAAAGCTTTGACTTTTACCATTTTTTGTGCTATAATAATAACTGTAGTTAAGAAGAAAAAGATAACCTTTATTGACTCATAAAAATATAAAAAATGCTAATTGAAAGGAAGTGTCTTACATGTTTAATGTAGGTGATAAAATAGTATACCCAATGCATGGCGCTGGGACAATACATGCAATAGAAAAAAAGAATATTTTAAATGAGGAACAAGATTATTACATAATTTCAATGCCAGGTGAAGTAAAAGTTATGGTACCTACACAAAAAGCAGAAGAAATCGGTGTAAGAAATATTATAGATAAAAGTGACGTTTCAAAAGTATTAAACATTTTAGAAGAAGATGAAACAGAAATGTCTGATAATTGGAACAAGAGATACAGAGATAATATGGATAAAATGAAAAGTGGAGATATTTATGAAGTGGCTGACGTTGTTAGAAATTTAAGTTTCAAACAAAAAGAAAAAGGCCTATCTACAGGAGAGAAAAAGATGTTAAACAATGCTAAACAAATTCTTGTTAGTGAATTAGTTTTAGCAGAACATGTATCACAAGCTGAGATTGAAAAAATAGTTGAAAATAAAATTAATGTTTCATTCGAAGAAAATAGATTACATGAAAATCATGTTGAAGGAATAAATAATAATATAGTTAGTAAATTTATTCCATTTGATAGTACAGGAACATCTGAAATTTAGTAAAAATGAAAAGCGGAAATATTAAATTTTCTGCTTTTTTTGTCGATTAGGTATTTTACATAAATTGATAATTTATGTAAATATACAGAAGGATTTAATAAATTTGCGTCGAATAATAATAGTAGTTATATTATTTTTTAGAAAGGAACCCATAATGGCAAGATATAGTGATGAACTTATAGATGAAATCAGAAAAAGCAACGATATAGTGGATGTTATCTCTCAATATGTTAATCTAAAAAGAAGTGGGAGAAATTTTTTTGGTTTATGTCCATTTCATAATGAAAAATCACCATCATTTTCAGTATCACCAGATAAACAAATTTTTCATTGTTTTGGTTGTGGTGTAGGTGGAAATGTATTTCATTTTGTAAGTAAAATTGAAAACATAGGGTTCATAGAATCATTACAAATGTTAGCAAACAGAGCAAATATAACATTACCAGCATTGAATAATGATCAAGATAGTAAAACAGAATATTTAAAATCAAGAGTATTTGAAATTAACAAAATAGCTGCACAATTTTATCATGAAAATTTGTACAAGCCTACAGCAAAAATTGCTCAAGAATATGTTAAAAAAAGAAAGTTAGATAATAATACTTTAACTACTTTTTTAATTGGATATTCAGGTAATTTTGATGAATTGTATAAGCATCTAAAGGAACAAGGTTTTACTGAACAAGAAATTTTAGCATCAACATTGGTAAACAAAAATGATAGAGGTCAATTTATTGACAGATTTAGACAAAGATTAATGTTTCCAATACAAGATGAAAGAGGTAGAGTAATAGCGTTTGGTGGAAGAATTTTGCAAGATAAACCTGCAAAAGATGCGTTAAGACCAGTAGGAAAATACATAAATTCATCTGAAAACATTGTTTACAGCAAAGGAAGACATTTATTTGGATTATATGCTGCTAAAAAACAAAAAATAGACAAAATTTTAATTGTAGAAGGTTATATGGATGTAATATCTTTACATCAAAGAGGAATAACTAATGCAGTTGCTTCATTAGGAACAGCCCTAACAGAAGCGCAAGGAAGATTATTAAGAAGAAGTTGCGAACAAGTAATTTTGGGATATGATTCAGATGGAGCAGGACAAGAAGCTACTATGAGAGGTTTAGAAATTCTAAAAAATCTTGGATGTGACGTTCGCATTTTACAATTAGATGTGCCTTTATCAGAAGCAATAGATCCAGATGAATATATTTTAAAATTTGGACCAGAAAGACTAAATAAATGTGTTGATAATGCAATATCTTTAGTTGAATATAAGGTAAAAAAATTAAAACAAAGTTTAAATTTAGAACATCCAAATGATAAAATTAAGTTTTTAACAGAAATAGCTAAAGAGCTTTCTACTATTGACAGTGACCTTGAAAAAGAAGTATATGCTGAAAAAATAGCTCTTGATTACAAAATTTCAAAAGAAGCAATATATGCTGAAATAAACAAATTATTATATGGAAAAAAACAAAATGATAAAAATCAAATAAAGAAAAATAATCAAAATATTGAATAAAGTGCAAAACCACAATTAAAAATTAATAATGATTCAATTACAAAGAAAGAAAATACAATAATTTATCTTCTTATAAATTATCCAGAAGAATCATATAATAGATTAAAAAGCAAAATAGATTATGAAAATATTAAGGATGAAAGAAATAAGCAAATAATAAAAAAATTGTATGAAGAATATGAAAAAGGTAATATTATTAATGAAGGAAATGTATTAGACTTATTTCAAGATGATGAAGATATTGTTAATTTTCTAACATGGGTTATGGCTTATGATTTTGAAATTACAGATGTTGATAAAGCTATAAACAATATTTTGAGTAATTATGAAAAAGATAAATTGATCTTTATGAGAAATGAAATTGTTGAAGCACTTGAAAATACAGATAATTTAACTAAAGATGAAATAGCTAATTTAGAACAGAACTTATCAGATATAATAATGCA
The DNA here is from genome assembly GCA_017528375.1 of Clostridia bacterium. Classification (GTDB taxonomy): domain Bacteria; phylum Bacillota; class Clostridia; order TANB77; family CAG-508; genus CAG-492. Next base: position 59,732 of record JAFXOY010000024.1, read on the forward strand.
ATTAGCTAAAATAAAATAGGAGGTAGAATTAATGAAAAAATCTGAAAAAGATGAAATAGAAATAGTACAAAAAATTGAAATACCAAATGTTGTTGGAAAAACAGAAGAACAAGCAAGAAAAGAATTAGATTTGCTTGATGTTGTAATTAAATATGTAAATGATGAGAAAAAAGACAATGGTGTAGTAATAGCACAAAGCCTTAAGCCTAAAGCAAAAGTTGACGAATATTCAGAAATAGTTCTAAAAATAAACAAAAAAGAGGAAAATAAAGGACTAGATAAAGAAAAGGTTAGAAATATAATTAAAAAAGCACAAAAAGATGGAAAAATAACATATGCTGAGTTGGCTACACAATTAGGTGATGCAAATACAGAACAAATAGAAGAAGTTTTTGATGAATTTGAAAATATTGGAGTAAATGTATTTAGCGAAGAACTAGAAGAACCTAATTTTGAAGACTTGGAAGAAGTTGAAGAAATAAAAATAGAAGACATGGATGTAACAAACTTTGATGGAGTTAATGTTGATGATCCAGTTAGAATGTATTTAAGAGAAATAGGAAAAATACCATTATTAACATATGAAGAAGAATTAGATTTAGCTAAAAAGGTTCTAGAAGGTGATGAAGAAGCTAAACAAAAATTAGCAGAATCTAACTTAAGATTAGTTGTAAGTATAGCAAAAAAATATGTTGGTAGAGGAATGTTATTCCTAGATTTAATCCAAGAAGGTAACATGGGATTAATCAAAGCTGTTGAAAAATTTGATTATACAAAAGGATATAAGTTTAGTACTTATGCAACATGGTGGATTAGACAAGCAATTACAAGAGCTATTGCTGACCAAGCAAGAACAATAAGAATTCCAGTTCACATGGTAGAAACTATTAATAAATTAATTCGTACTTCAAGAGATTTACTTCAAAGATTAGGACGTGAGCCTACTCCTGAAGAAATTTCTAAAGAAATTGAATTACCAGTTGAAAAAGTATTAGAAATTCAAAAAATTGCACAAGATCCAGTATCTTTAGAAACACCAATAGGTGAAGAAGATGACAGCCATTTAGGAGACTTTATTCAAGATGATGATTCACCAGCACCTCAAGATTCAGTTGCTTATACATTATTAAAAGAACAATTAGAAGAAGTAATGAATACATTAACACCAAGAGAAGCTAAAGTTTTAAAATTAAGATTTGGTTTAGAGGACGGAAAAGCGCGTACTTTGGAGGAAGTTGGAAAAGAATTCATGGTTACTCGTGAGAGAATTAGACAAATTGAAGCCAAAGCTTTAAGAAAATTGAGACATCCTAGTAGAAGTAAAAAGTTAAAAGACTATATGAACTAATTTCTAAAAAACTTGATTTTTAACGATTTTTATGTTATTATTAATGTACGTATAATTTTATACAAATCGGAGGATGAAAAAATGGAAGAAGAAGTAAGAACCAGAACTACATTATTAGGTTCTATAAAAGAAGCTGTAATGGCTATCTTTTCAGGAAAAGAAGAAATTATAAATAATATAGATGAAATAACTGATTGGGATGATTGCAAAAAAAATATAAATAAGCTTTCTGAAGATGAGAGAAAGGAAGTTCAAAATATTTTAAAGGCAGAAGAAATGTTAAATAGAAGAAAAGCTCAGGTTAATAAAGCAAAAAACAGTCTCAAAAGTCAGATAAAAAATCCTGAAAGTAGACCTAAAATGAGGGCTAAGGTAATCGAAAAAGAAGAAAAAGAAAAATAAAATAAAGAACTAGTTTAACTAGTTCTTTATTTTTTTCATTAATAACTATTGACAAATAATAAAAAAATTATTATAATATTACTTGTCGATTGACATGGCGAGATAGCTCAGTTGGCTAGAGCATCCGGTTCATACCCGGCAGGTCGGTGGTTCGAATCCACTTCTCGCTACCAAAAGCTGAATTACAAAGTAATTCAGCTTTTTTTATGTTCAAACAAATCCATACCCAATGTATCATTTAGATAGTTTTTCATATTCTTTACATTTTATTCTATAATCCATTTGCTGTGTTAAATATTTATAATACATATATGCTTGTTCATATTGCATAATAGGGTTTATCATTGGTGTTTCATACATTGATGAGTCAAAATTGTTCTCATAAGGATTGTTAAAACCACTAGAATTTGAAAAATTGTTAAAATCCATATTTCTATCCATAATGTAAAAGCTCCTTTCATAAAAGTTTTTGGTCATTTTATTATATTAATGATTATATAAAATATTACAAATTAATAATATTAAAATAAAATGAACCACAACATTGTAGAATAACAAATGTATAAAAAGCTGCAATAATTCCTTGCAATAATTTTCCTATTAAATATGGTCTCATAGACAAATTATTTTTGCTTGCAATACTGAATATTTGTAAGAAAATTGAAAGACCAGCAAAACCAAGCAAAAAAGCACATGTTATAATTTGTAAAGACATATTCTTACAGTGAATCATTGAAATAGAGTTTACTCCATTAGTAAGCTCAAGTAATCCAATTAATATGCCTTTTCCTAAATCATTAGAAATACCAAAATAGCTCAACAAATTAGCAACAAAGTCAATTACATTCAAATTGTTAAATATAGAAATTATTATAGAAAACAAAACAATAAATCCACCAATTAACAAAATGGTTGAAATAGAATTTGTTATGCTATTGCTCAAAATATTTCCTAAATCTGATACATTACATGAATTTGCAGATATATTATTCCTATAATTTCTTTTGCTATTTATCCAACTCCAATTGTGTTTACTAATAAAACCAAAGATTAATCCTACTGTTATGCAAGCTAAGAGATGTGTAATGAAAAGAATAATTCCTATTAAACTGTCTCCAAATAAACTAATTCCAACTGTTCCAATAATAAAAAGTGGACCAGAATTATTTGTAAAAGCAAGCATTCTTTCTGCCTCTGATTTAGTACAAGTTCCGTCTTCAATAAATTTATTAATAATTTTGGCACCAACAGGGTAACCACTTATGATGCCCATTATAAATGCATAACTTCCTTCTCCTGGAACATTAAAGAGTGGCTTCATAAATTTATTGGTCAATTTACCTAAATAATAGGGTATGTTTGTGTAATTTAATAATTCAGTTGCAATAAAAAATGGAAAAAGTGATGGAACAACGTTTTTGGCCCATAAAGTTAGTCCGTTTTTAGCAGCAAATAGATTAGTTTGAGAGAATATTACTAGAAAGATTAAAAACAGTGCAAATATAGTTGTTAAAAAATTTTTTTTAATTATAAGAATCCATTTATTTAGAAAATTCATAGTTTTCTCCTTAAAATATTCTTTTGTTAGGATTATATGCTTGTATTAGGCTAGGTATTCGCAAAAAATGTTCTCTAATCGTTGACTAAAGAACATTTTTTTGGTAAAATAGAAAGAGGTTCAAAATGCTGAAAACAAGTGTATTTCAACCTAACAATTTGAAATTTGGAAATATTTGAAAGGAATGAATAAAAGTTGAACATTCTAACAAATGAATTGCAAAATTCAAAAAAATTTTCAGAAGTAATTAATCATATAAAAGAAACACAAAGTCCGATAAGTTTATCGGGCTTATCTGACATGGGGAAAATTCTGACAATAGCTGCTTTAAATGAAGGACTAAATAAAAATATATGTGTAATAACTTATAATCAAATACAAGCCAAAAGATTATTAAAGGATATGTCTTATTTCGCACATAAAGCGGCCATTTTCCCAAAAAAAGAATTAGTTACTTACGATTACATTGCTGAAAGCAAAGACTTACCATATGAAAGAATTGAAGTTTTAAATAACATAAAATCAAATAAAATAAACATTCTAATTGTAACCATAGAAGCTTTAATGCAAGATATGGTTTCAAAAGATGTTTTATATAAAAATTCTATAAAAGTTAGTGTAGGGGATACATTAAAGTTAGATTACTTAAAACAAAAATTGGTCGATTTAGGTTATGAAAGAAAAGACTTAATAGATGGAAGAGGACAATTTAGCATTAGAGGTGGAATTGTTGATATATCAGTCACTGAAAATCAAGGTGTAAGATTAGAGTTTTGGGGTGATGATATTGATTCTATAAGAAAATTCGATATTATATCTCAAAGATCTACACAAATGCTTGAACATTTTGAAATTAATCCATCACATGAATACGTTCTAGAAGATGGTTTAGATAAAGTAATTGAAAATATTGAAAAAGCAAACTATCAGAACAAACAAACTATAAAGGAAGATATTGAAATTATACGTTCAGGAGATTATATTAGCAAAATAGATAAATATTTCAATAGCTTTTACGGTAAAAAATCTAATATTCTAGAGTATTTAAATAATTTTGTAATAGTTTTAGATGAATTTGGAAAAATAAATCAAAGAATCGATAATATAAAAATAGAAAATAAAAATTTAGTTAAAACATTATTAGAGAAAAATAAGAGTGTTCCAGATGTAATAGATAATTTAGTTAGTTTTAAAAAACTAACTGAAAATAGTCTAAACATAGAATCTAAAAATCAACCATGTATTTATTTATTCAAAGATGATATGGTAAGTAGTAAAATTACAAACACAATTTGTTCGTTTAACTATAGAGATGTTCTATTTTATAAAAACGAAATTGACAGTTTAGCAACAACTTTGCAAGATGCTGTAAAACGTAAAAAGAAGATATTAATTTTAGGTGGCAGTGAAGAAAATGCTAAAAAAATTGGTATATTATTAAATGATAGAAACCTAGAAAATTCATTTACAAAAAAGGTTGAAGAATTAGAAAAAGGAAAAATAATAATTACAACAGGAGCTTTAACGTCTGGGTTTGAAGCTTATGATTTGAATTTATTAGTAATTTCAAGTGAGGACTTTTTTACATCAATACCTGTAAAAAAGAAAAAGGTTTCAAAAGATTTTAAAGAAGCGGAAAAAGTTGTATTCGCAGATTTAAGAATAGGTGATTATGTTGTACATCAAGCTCATGGTATAGGGCAATATATTGGAGTAAACACAATTAAGGCAGATAATGTTGTAAAAGATTATATTAAAATTAGATATAAAGATGATGACATTTTATATGTTCCTACAACCAATATGGACACAATAAGAAAATATGTTGGTTCAGAAGGTACTCCTAAGATTTATAAACTTGGTGGCAAAGATTGGTCTAAGGTAAAAGCAAGAGTTAAAAATAATTTAAGAGAAGTTGCAAAAGAGCTTGTTGAATTATATGCTAAAAGAGAAAAGATATCAGGTCATGCTTATAGTAAAGATACAGAGTGGCAGAAACAATTTGAAGAAAATTTTGAATATGTAGAAACAGATGATCAATTACGTTGTATAGAAGAAGTAAAAAAAGACATGGAACAAGCAAAACCAATGGATAGACTTCTTTGTGGTGATGTTGGTTATGGTAAAACAGAAGTAGCAATAAGAGCAGCATTTAAGGCTGTAATGGATCATAAGCAAGTTGCTTATTTAGTTCCAACTACTGTTCTTGCAAATCAACAATATGAAGAGTTTAACAGAAGAATGAAAGATTTTGCTATAAATGTTGAATTATTAAATAGATTTAGAACAAAGAAAGAACAATCAAATACTATTAAGAAATTAAAATTAGGGGAAGCGGATGTTGTTGTTGGAACTCATAGAATTTTAAGTGAAGATGTTGAGTTCAAAGATTTAGGTTTATTAATAATAGATGAAGAGCATAGATTTGGTGTTAAAGATAAAGAGAAAATTAAACAACTAAAAAATAGTGTAGATGTTTTAACAATGACTGCAACACCAATTCCAAGAACACTTCATATGTCTATAGTTGGAGTTAGAGATATGTCTGTTATTTATGAACCACCACAAGCAAGGAAACCAGTTCAAACTTATGTGTTAGAATATGACCAAGATGTTATAAAAGAGGTTATTACAAAAGAATTGGAAAGAGATGGGCAAGTGTTTTATTTATATAATAATGTTGAAAACATCGAAGCGAAGGCAGCTGAGATTTCAAAGTTAGTGCCAGAAGCGGATGTTAGCTTTGCACATGGACAAATGAGTGGTAAAGAAATAGAAGAAATAATGTTTGACTTTATAAATAAGAAAACTAATGTATTGGTATGTACAACAATTTTAGAGTCAGGAATAGATATTCCAAATGCTAATACAATTATAGTTGAAAATGCAGATAGGTTAGGTTTAGCACAGCTATATCAAATTCGTGGAAGAGTTGGTAGAAGTGATAAACAGGCATATGCATATATAACATATAAACCAGACAAACTATTATCAGAAGTTGCAGACAAACGTTTAAAGGCAATTAAAGAATTTACTGAATTTGGTTCAGGCTTTAAAATTGCAATGCGTGACCTTGAAATTAGAGGTGCAGGCAGTTTACTTGGAGAAATTCAACATGGACATATGGAACAAGTAGGATATGAAATGTATTGTAAATTATTAGATGAAGTAATAAAAGAAATGCAGGGAATTGAAGTAAAAGAAGAAGTAGATGTTCAAATTGATTTGAATATTTCAAGTTATATTCCAGATGAGTATATTAGTGATTCAAGTCAAAAAATAGAAATTTATCAAGATATTGCTTTGTGTAGAACTGAAGAAGATATTGCAAACATTGTAGATGAACTTATTGATAGATATGGTAATATGCCTACAGAAGTTGAGAATTTGCTAGAAATTGTTAGAATCAAGGAATTATGTAGAAAAGCTAACATAGTTAAATTGTCTAAGAAAAATAGCGGATTTGTCTTCTACTTTGATAGCAGCAAATTTGATTTTTCTGTTGTTGATAGCTTGATTAAAGAATATGGAAATTTGGTCAGCTTTTCTCCTGGAAAGGAACCTTATGTTACTTTGAGGAGTAAGGCGATGAAAGTTTCTGAAGAGTTTGAGGAGATAAAGAAATTTTTTGCACAATTGTGCAGAAAGGAGTTATTTGAAGATGCAAGTAATAACAAGTAAAGATAACGAAGTGGTTAAAAATATAAAAAAATTAAAGGAAAAGAAATTCCGTGATGAGAAAATGCAATATGTTGTTGAAGGAATTAAATTAGTTAGTGAAGCAATTGAAGAAGACACTAATATAGATAGTGTAGTTGTTTGTGAAGATTGTGTTAACGACGGAACTCTTGATAAAAAGTTATTATATGAAATTGCTAAATATAAATGTATTTATGTTACAGAGAAAATATTTGATACATTAACAGATGTTTCAAATCCACAAGGAATTTTAGCGGTAGTTAATAGAGAGAATAATAGTAGTGACATAGATTATAATCAAGACTTTATTGTTGCGTTAGACGGAATTCAAGATCCTGGAAATCTTGGAACTATTTTAAGAACTGTAGATAGTGCAGGGTTAAATCAAATAATTCTTTCTAAGGAAACTGCTGATAGTTTTAATCCAAAAGTTGTTAGATCTACAATGGGTGGTATTTTCAGAGTAAATACGATTAAGTGTGAGAATTTAGTTGAAATGTTAAAAGATTTGCAAAAACATGGATTTGAAGTTGTAGTAACTTCTTTAGATACAAAAAATAGTGTTTATGATATTGATTATCATAAAAAAGTAATTGTTATTGGAAATGAAGCTAATGGTGTTTCAAAGGAAGTTCAAGATATGGCTGATAAGAAAGTAAAAATTCCAATGCTTGGGAAGACGGAAAGTTTAAATGCTAGTGTGGCTGCTGGAATTATGATTTATGAATATGTTAGAGGTAAAGTGAAATAAAAGTAAAAGAGTAGTTCTTTTAAGAACTACTCTTCTTTATTTGAATTTATATTATTTTGAACTATTTCAGAAACACCTTCAGGTAAAGCTAGAATTGTTTGATTAGGTAATGAAATGAATTTTCCTGAAAATAATTTTTTTAATTTTATAAATAAAAGCTTAAATCTATTTCTAGTTTGAATTTCTTCATTTGCTAAATTTGCACTATATTCTAATCTGTGCAATGTAGAAGCTCCATAGTGTTCATAAATTTCAATAAATTTTTCTTCGGTTATCAAGTTTTTTAATTCTTGTTTTTTATATTTACGTGGAACATATTTTAAATAAGCTTCTTTTCCATATTTTTCGTAAATTTGTTCAAATTTATAATATGATTTTTGAAATTCTACATTTGAATGGAAAACTTGATTAAATTTATATTCTTCATATTCAATTTCTTCAATTATTTCTTTTATTTCACTTTTAATCTTTTGTTTTAACTCTTTATTCATAATAATCCCTTCAAAAAAATTATTTACATTTTTATTTTAACATAACATTTATTATATTACAATATAAAAACTTTACATTAAAGAATTTTTTTAAAAAAGCCAAAAAGCACAGTAATACTGTGCTTTTTAGCTACGTAGTTGCTCAATAAAAAGAATATCCTCCATATCGAGATCTCCTGCAATGGGCAAGTAAAGTTCCTTTTTTTATTTGCCTTTTAGAAATAATAAACCACAACAAGCCAAATGGATTATGTTCCAAACGGATAACGGTTTTATTGCATGTTACGATAGTTTTTGCTTCAATCAAATATTGGTTAGAAGTGTTTTTAATTTTTCTAAAACGAACTTTTAAATCAACCCGTCCATCATATGCAATTTTGTTTAGCAATTCGTTGATTTCACAAACAATCTGTTTGTTTTGCAGTTTGGTTTCTTTTATTGAGATTAGTTTTGACATATAAAATCCTCCTATAATTATAGTTTGAATTTGGTGAATTTGCTTTAATATACCATTTATTATACTACATTTTTTATAAAAAAACAATGCGTTAATAATGATTTGCAATTTACATAAATAAATGTTATAATTGTAAGGAATTTTTATTACAACCCTAAAAACAAATGAAAAGGAGATGCAAAGAAGTGAAAAAAAATATTTATAGGCGGAGGAGGCTTTGTGCTCTTATAATCTTAATAATTATAGTACTACTTACAAAAATGCTAATTTTCTTTTGTAGGGATTACCGGTATGCAGGAAATAATGATAAATTCCAGAAATCATATATAGTTTATGAAGAAGGAAGTCCTGTAATAGGTGACAATAGTATGTATTTAGAAGAGGTTTTAGCACAATGTAAGAATTTTATCCTTCAAAATGAAGAATTAAAATCAAAATATCCGTATCTTAACTGGAAAAATGTTGAAGAAGCTACAATTACATTTTGTAAATACATTGAAATGTCAAATGGCGATGTATTGAAAAATGAAATTGCTGCTAAATATTATTCACCAGAGAATAAAGTATTGGTAATGGAAGGAACGTATGTTGTGTATAATGAACCGTTTTTAAAACGAATTCTTATACATGAATTAATGCATGATCTTACATATTCTCAATACTTAAGCTCAAATCTGTTGAATGAAGCATTTGCCGAGAAACTTTGCGAGAAAATTTGTAATCAAAATAGCATTCCATTCACATATTCTACAGAATATACATATAATATCTGGCTTTATGATACATTAGAAAATGTATTTGGAACTGAGCAATTAATGTATATGTGCTATTATGGCTTTTTAAATGACATGATAGACTTATATACTAAAAAAGGCTACAGTAACAAACTGTTTAATGTATTGGAAAATTTAGATTATTATGAAAAAAATGGGAAAAACAGTGTATTTAAGAAGCAAAAATGTGAAAAAATGCTAAAAACTGCAGAAGATATAATTGTACATCTTACTCATAATTATATTAATGATCCTAAAAATAATTGTGATAAAGAAGTTGTTATAGCTAACTGCAAAAAAATGCTGGTTTCTGATGAAGACTACTTCTTAAAGAGACTAGAGTAAAAGGGGAAAAGAGCACAAATAATTTGTGCTCTTTTTTATTATTTAAATACAAAAAAACTGTGAAAGTTATTGAATTTTCTAACAAATTTAGTTATAATATATCTATTGAAAGTAAATGTATTAATTTGAAGGGAATGAAAGCTATATGTATAGAAATAAAAACTGTGGAGAATTAACTATAAAAAATGTAGGAGAAGAAGTAACACTTGCTGGATGGATTCAAAGAATTAGAAATCTTGGCGGTATGAAATTTATAGATTTAAGAGATCAATTTGGAATAACTCAAATTGTAATTTCAGATAATGAAGAAATGCAAAAACAATCACAAGATTTAGTTACTGAAACTGTAATTCAAGTTATAGGAAATGTAGTTGAAAGAAGTAGCAAAAATGATAAAATTCCAACAGGTGAAATTGAAATAGATGCTAAAAAAATAACAGTACTTGGAAAATGTAAATCAACACTTCCATTTGAAGTAAATTCAGAAAAAGCAGATATAAACCTAGTAAAAGAAGATTTAAGATTAGAATATAGATTTTTAGATTTAAGAAACGAAAAATTGCATAATACAATTTTACTTCGTTCAAAAGTATTAAAAACATTAAGAGATAAAATGGATGAATTAGGATTTAGCGAAATTCAAACACCAATTTTAGCTAATTCATCACCAGAAGGTGCACGTGATTATTTAGTTCCAAGTAGATTACATCCAGGTGAATTCTACGCACTTCCACAAGCACCGCAACAATTTAAACAATTGTTAATGGTATCAGGATTTGATAAATATTTCCAAATAGCTCCATGTTTTAGAGACGAAGACCCTAGAGCAGATAGAGCACCAGGAGAATTTTATCAACTAGATTTTGAAATGAGTTTTGCTGAACAAGAGGATGTTTTCAAAGTATTAGAAGAAATATTTATTTCAACATTTAGAAAACATACAAATTGGGAAGTTCCAGATGGACCATTTTTACGTATTCCATATAAAGAAGCAATGGAAAAATACGGAATTGATAAACCAGATTTAAGAAACCCATTAATAATTCAAGATGCAACTCAAATTTTTGCAAATACTGAATTTAACGCATTTAAAGATAAAACAATAAAAGTAATAGTAGTTCCAAATGGAGCTGAACAAGGAAGAAAATTCTTTGATAATATGTCTGAATTTGCAGTAAATGAATTAGGAGCAAAAGGGTTAGCTTGGACAAAATTTGATCAAGAGAACAATGTTGCAGGAGGAATTGCTAAGTTTATTACAGATGATGTAAAAGCAGGATTACAAGAAAAACTAGGAGTTAAACCAAATGACAGTTTATTCTTTGTAGCAGATGAATTTGAAACAGCTCAAAAAATTGCAGGTCAAGTAAGAATTGAATTAGGAAATAGATTAGAGTTATTAGAAAAGAATATATACAGATTCTGTTTAATAGTAGATTTTCCAATGTATGAATTATCTGATGAAGGAACAATAGATTTCAATCATAACCCATTCTCAATGCCACAAGGTGGAATGGATGCATTGTTAAATAAAAATCCATTAGATATATTAGCATACCAATTTGACGTAGTATGTAATGGATATGAAATGGCATCAGGTGCGGTTAGAAACCATGACATAGAAATAATGAAAAAAGCATTTGAAATTGCAGGATATAGTGAACAAGATGTTGAAACAAGATTTGGTGCATTGTATAAAGCATTCCAATATGGAACTCCACCACATGCTGGTGCAGCTCCTGGAATTGATAGAATGATAATGCTTTTAGCAGATTCTCAAAATATTAGAGAAGTTATTGCATTCCCTAAAAATAAAAAAGCAAGAGATGTTTTAATGGGAGCACCTTCTCTTGTTTCTGAAGAACAACTTAAAGATGTTCATATTTCTATTATTAAAGAATAAGGTGTTGACATAACATAATTTATATGCTATAATAAAAACATATTAAGAGTGTGCATAACCTTCAAGAAGGCGAGCTGCACAGCCAATTTTAAATAGTTGGTACACTTAAGTTTGGGTTTAAAGCTCATAAAGGAGTCTTAAGAAAAGATTTCTTTATGAGCTTTTTTGATTTTATTTTAAATCATAAACCTTGACTGCACATTTAAAATTATTAATTTAAAAGGAGAAATGAATTATGGTGAAAAGTATTGTAAGGTCACGGATGAAAAAGTCTGTAAACCGGTATGAGGTTAATCTTAGAAAGATTATCTTCGAAAACGTTGTTACATCAATTGGAGCAGGATTTTCTATCTCTATAATGACAGAGTTTTGGAATTCTGTAGGAATGAATCAGACTAAAATTGGTTGGGTTCAGATGATGTATACAATTGTCGTTTTAATTTTTGATTTGCCAATGGGATATATTGCAGATAGATTTAATAGAAAGTTGCTTAATATAATTGGCGATATCGGTGTTGCATTTGCTTTTTTATTCTATGCATTTTCCAAGAACATGTATATGGTACTTGCTGCAGAATGTTTATTAGGCGTTTTTAATGCTATGACAAATGGTGTAGATCAGTCATTTATGAAAGTTACAGCAAATAAAATTGATCCAACTGGTGCATATTTTGCAAAAGTTACAAGAGATTCATATACAATAAAATACATAACATTGTTTATTGTTATGCTTCTTGGAGGATTTATTTCCAAAATAAGTTTGCGTTTAGCAATAGGAATATCATTTATTCCATATGTTATGGGAGCGATAGTGGCCTTTAACATCAAAGACTATGGAGAAAAAGCAATAGCAAAAAATTCAAATCCATTTAAAGATATGTATATTACAGTAAAGGATTTGATAAAAGCTCCTAAAATAAAGGCTTATATGCTATGCTATATTCTCGGTAAAGAAATAACTCATTCACAAATTTGGATATTTACACCATTGTTAAAACAGTGTGGTGTTCCAGTAGAATTTGCATGTATTGGTTGGATTCTTAATCAATTAATGCAAATTGTCGGTTCTAAATATTCAAAAAAATTCACAAAGTATACAATGTCAAGAAAATTTGGTGGTATTGTAGTAATTGAAATGATGTGGTTATTGGTGCTTATAATACATACTAATATTGTTACAGTATGGTTATTTGCATTAAACGGTTTTGTCAAAGGATGCGCTGATTCAACTCTTGTAACACCTTTGCAGGAAGAAACCAAAGATGAAATCCAAACTCAGGTGATGTCGATTGCATCAACTGGTGCACGACTGTTGTACATCCCAATGATATATTTTGTAAATTATCTCGGTGATATTAAATTAGAATTGGCATTACTTGGAGTTTTAGTAGTATTTTTGCCATTATGTTTAAAGGTGTATAAATCTTTAAAATCATTAAAAGAATAATACTACGCCCAAAAGAGATGATTACAAATCATCTCTTTTTTTAAAATTTCGTAATTTTATGTATAACAAATCATTGAAAATCCAAATCAATTCATATAAAATAATATATAAAGTTAGAAACAAAAAGGAAGTCGGATTAAAAATGAGCAATGTTATTGAAAAACTAATTGAAGAAGTGTTTCCAGATTTTCAAAATGGAGGAAATCTGAAAAAAGCGGTAATAAAAAAAGTTAATCTGTATAAGAAAACAAATAGATTTGAAATCTTGTTAAAATCAGACAATGCAATTAATATAAAAGACGTTCATAATTTTGAAGTATTTTTAATTGATAGATTTAAATTTGAGATAGTAATTTTAAAAATAGATTATACACAAGAAATAGATGTCGATATAGTATCAAAATGGGAAGATGTTATTAATTATATGTCATACAAATATCCATCTGTTAAAGCTATTTTAAGAAATTCAGAAGTAAGCTTAGAAGGAGACAACATTATAAATGTTAATCTTCAATTAAAAGGTGCAGAGATTTTGTATGCAAGAGGAATTGATAATACTTTATCAGAGATTATTTATAATATTTATGGTAAAAGGTTTAAAATAAAGTATTTTGACAATGAATCACAAGAAAAGATTGAAGAATACAAAGAAAATGCTAGAAGACTTCAAGAAGAAGCAATTAAAAGAGCAAATACAGAGGCTGTTCAACATAGGAAAGAAGCAATGGCTGAAGAGAGAAAGAAAGTTGAAGCTAGAGAACAAGAATTGCTAGCTAGAAGAAATGCTAATCAACAAAATAGTTCATTACCAGCTCAAGGGACAAATGGTAATCCTGTGCCTGCTCCTGAAGAAATGCCACCAATAGAAGATGATGAACAATCTCCATTGATTTATGGTAGAAATGCAAATATAAAGGATCCATTGCTTAAAATTGTTGATTTATCAGTAGATACAGGAAAAGTATGCATTGATGGTGAAATTGTAAACATGGGCGAAACAAGAGAATTAAAAACAGGAAAAGTTTTAATTCCTTTTGATGTTTATGATGGAAGTAGTACAATAACATGTAAAATATTTGCAAAACCTGAAGAAAGCAAACAAGTAATAAAGAGATTGAAAGATGCTGCAGGTGTAAGAGTTTCAGCCAATGTTCAATTTGATCCATTTGCAAAAGAATTAGGTGCAATAGCTAATGTTGTAATTGAAACTGCAGGAATGAAAAAAGTTTCAAGAAAAGACGAAAGCCCAGTAAAAAGGGTAGAATTGCACATGCATACTCAGATGAGTCAAATGGATGCAATGACATCAGCAAAAGATTTAATAAAAAGAGCGATGAAATGGGGAATGAAATCAATTGCAATTACAGATCATGGTGTTGTTCAAGCATTTCCAGAGGCACATAAATTATTAGGGTTTAATAATCCAGACATGAAGGTTATTTATGGAGTTGAGGCATATTTATGCCCTGATAAAACACCAATAGTTACACGTTCAAAAGGACAAGATATAGATACTACATATTGTGTTTTAGACTTAGAAACAACAGGTTTATCTTTTAGAACAGACAAAATTACTGAAGTAGGTATTATGAAAGTAAAAAACGGAGAAGTAATAGATTCATTCAGTTGTTTTGTTAATCCAGAAAAACCAATACCACCAGAAGTTGTAGAGGTTACACATATAACAGATGATATGGTAAAAGATGCTGAAACAATTGATAAAGTATTTCCAAAAATTTTGGACTTTATTGAAGATTCAGTTTTAGTAGCTCATAATGCGGATTTTGATATTCCATTTTTAAAATATCATGGAAGTTTATTGGGATATGAACTTAACAATACATACATGGATACATTAAGATTAGCAAAAGTGCTATTTCCTGAATTTACAAAATATAAACTAGGATTTATCGCTGATAAATTAGGAATTAAAGTAGAAGTTGCACATAGAGCTTTAGATGATGTAGATACAACAGTTAAAGTTTTAAATGTAATGATGGAAATGCTAAAGGAAAAAGGTGCTAAAACTATTGATGATATCGATATTGTAACAGATAAAGATGAGTCGAAAGAAATGTATAAAAAGTTACCTGTTTATCATGCCATTATTCTTGCTACTAATTATGTAGGTTTAAAGAATTTGTATAAACTAGTATCAATTTCTCATTTGGATTATTTTTATAGAAAACCACGTATATTGAAGTCTATTTATAAAAAATATTCTGAAGGATTGATTTTAGGTAGCGCTTGTGAAGCGGGTGAATTATATAGAGCAATTGTTGCGGGAAAAACTGATGAAGAAGTTGAAAAAATAGCAAGCGATTATGATTATCTTGAAATTCAACCAAATGGAAATAACATGTTTATGGTTAGAAATGGAACAGTTCCTGATGTAAAAGCTTTAGAAGATATAAATAGAAAAATTGTTAATCTTGGAGAAAAACTTGGAAAACTGGTTGTTGCAACATGTGATGTTCACTTTATGGATCCACAAGATGAAGTATATAGACGTATTTTAATGGCTGGACAAGGTTTTGAAGATGCTGATGAACAAGCACCATTATATTTAAGAACAACAGAAGAAATGCTGGCAGAATTCCAATATTTAGGCGAGAAAAAAGCGTATGAGGTGGTTGTTGAAAATACAAATAAAATAGCTGATATGTGTGAAAGAATTAGCCCAATATCACCAGAAAAATGTCCACCTTATATTGATAACTGTGAACAAACCATTAAAGATATTGCGTATAACAGAGCACATGAATTATATGGAGACCCATTACCAGATATAGTTCAAGAAAGACTAGATAAAGAGCTTGATTCTATTATAAAAAATGGATTCTCCGTAATGTATATTATTGCACAAAAACTAGTGTGGAAATCAAATGAAGATGGATATTTGGTTGGTTCTAGAGGTTCAGTTGGTTCATCATTCGTTGCCAATATGACTGGTATTACAGAGGTTAATTCACTTCCACCACATTATAGATGTCCAAATTGTAAACATTCAGATTTCACGGATTACGGATATAAAAATGGATTTGATTTACCAGATAAAAACTGCCCAGTTTGTGGAGCTAAATATGATAAAGATGGTATGGATATTCCATTCGAAACTTTCCTTGGATTTAATGGAGATAAAGAGCCTGATATCGACTTAAACTTCTCTGGAGAATATCAAGCAAAAGCTCATAAATACACAGAAGTAATTTTTGGGAAAGGAACTACATTTAAAGCGGGTACAGTTGGTACTGTAGCAGATAAAACTGCATATGGATATGTTCAAAAATATTTTGAAGAAAGAGGGGTTCCAGTAAATAGAGCTGAAATCGCAAGATTATCACAAGGATGTACAGGAATTAAAAGAACAACAGGACAGCACCCAGGCCGGAATTATAGTTGTTCCAAAGGGAAGAGAAATATTTGAATTTACTCCAATTCAACATCCGGCAGATGACCCTAATTCAGATATTATCACTACGCATTTTGATTACCACTCAATAGATCAAAACTTGTTAAAACTTGATATTCTAGGACACGACGATCCGACAATTATAAGAATGCTTCAAGATATTACGGGGGTTGATCCACAAAAGATTCCGTTAGATGATCAAGAAACAATGTCTATTTTCTCATCAACAAAGGCTTTAGGACTAACACCTGAACAAATAAAATCACCAGTAGGAAGCTTCGGAGTTCCTGAATTTGGTACAAAATTTGTTAGAGGAATGCTGGTTGATACAAAGCCAACAACATTTGACGAATTAATTCGTATTTCAGGTTTATCACATGGTACAGATGTGTGGTTAAATAATGCTCAAAGCTTAATTCAAGATGGAACTGTTACATTAAATGAGGCAATTTGTTGTAGGGATGATATAATGATTTATTTGATTAAAATGGGATTGCCACCAAACCATGCATTTAAAATAATGGAAACAGTTCGTAAAGGAAAAGCTTTAAAAGACCCAGCAAAATGGGCAGAATATAAAGAATTAATGAAAGAACATGATGTTCCAGATTGGTATATAAAATCATGTGAAAAGATTAAATACATGTTCCCAAAAGCCCATGCTGCAGCATATGTTACAATGGCATTTAGAATTGCATGGTTTAAGGTTCACATTCCAAAAGCATACTATTCTGCATATTTTTCAATAAGAGCAAAGCAATTTGACAGTGAAATAATGTGTCATGGAAAAGAACGTGTAAAAAATAAAATGAAAGAAATAGAACTTGCAGGAAATGCAGCATCTAATAAAGATCAAGAAATGTATCCAGTTCTAGAACTTGTTTTAGAGATGTATGAAAGAGGAATAGAATTCTTGCCAATAGATTTATATAAATCACATCATTCTAAGTTTTTAATGGAAGAAGACGGAATTCGTCCGCCATTAGATAGTATTCCAGGACTTGGACCAATAGATGCAGAAAACATTTATAATGCAAGACAAGAAGGAAAATTCTCATCAATTGAAGACTTAAAAATTCGCTCAAAAATAGGAAAAGTAGCGATTGAAACATTAAAAGGTGTTGGATTACTAGATGGAATGACTGAAAGTAATCAAATGAGTTTGTTTACTACTTGGGGATAGTGCACAGTTGGGGACGCGTCCCAGCTGTGCAAAATGCACAGCTAGGGACGGGTCAGCCATTTTGCTTACGATTGATATTTTGGTTAAAAAACTTATAAAAAAGCAAGCCTCGAACTACGGGGCTTGTTTTAAATTGTAATAATGATATTGTAGATTTATCAGATGTCAAGTACAAGCTGACCTTTTCTAAAAAGACTAACCTTGAAAATGATTCCGGGGATTGTTGCCCCTTCAAGAAGACGTTTAAGCAGATTTGAATATGCAGTGCAAAAACCAGTATAAATATCAGATTGCCGGAGACGCAATTGCCGATAATCTGTAATGAAACTGGTGAAATCATGAACATACAAATCTACATAGCCAATACTAATTATTGTGACTTTTATTTGGCTTTGCTGTGTAATTTTAATTGGTTTACCATTAAGTTTTACAAGTTCACCATAGGGCAGGCTATCTATAATTTTTGAAATCTGAGCCAAAAGTTCTTTTTCAAAAAATCTTTCATAAGCCTGTTTTGCGGTTCTTGCTTCTGATATGGATTTCTCAAAGTTAGCATAATTTTTTAGTTTGTCGTTCATTATCTATTTCCTCCAAATAATTATTTTATATGTAAACGTGATTTAGTTAGAGATAACCAAAATACGTAAAAACGGGGAAATATATATAAAATAGGATAAACCTATGGAAGTTATTATAGCATATTTTTAGTAATAGCGCAATATTGTTGAAATACTGATATTTACATTACGTAAAAATTGCATTATAATATATGAAGAGTTAAGAAAGGAAAACAGAGATATGGCAGTAATTAATGAAATTGGAATAACAAAAATTATAGTTTATTTATTAGTTGTAAATATAGTTGCATTTTTTGCAATGTGGTTAGATAAATGGAAAGCTAAAAATGATGCATGGAGAATACCAGAGTCAACATTAATGGCACTTGCATTAATAGGAGGCTCAATTGGAGGAATTGCTGGAATGTATACATTTAGACATAAAACAAAGAAGCCAAAGTTTTATATTGGAATGCCTGCAATTTTGGTATTTGAAATTATAGCCGTAATTTATATTTTGACTCAAAATTAAAAAAATCAAAAAATATTAAAAAAACTATTGCACAAAAATAACAAAAGATATAGAATGATTTCGGGTGTAGAATATGAAAAGAAAAACAAATGAAATCGAACTAAATATTGGTTTGAGAAGAGCATGCAAAATGTTCTTATTTACAGTTTTTTCTAATTCAATTTTATACGTACCACAAAAACACTAAATATTTTATTTAGTGTTTTTTTTATGTCTTTTAAATAAAAGGAGGAGTTTTATGAAACAAAAAAAGATGATTTTGGACGTAAACGAAAAGCCACACATAGCAAAATGGATTGTGCTAGCTTTTCAACATGTTTTTGCGATGTTTGGAGCAACAGTGTTAGTACCATTATTGGTAAATGCGTCAGCAGGAACAGAAGTATTATCAACAGGAGTTACATTATTAGCATCGGGAATTGGAACACTAATTTATATTTTATGTACTAGAGGAAAATCACCAGTATATTTAGGAAGCTCATTTGCATTTATTTCGCCATTAATTGCAGCATATGCTTTAGGTGGAATGAGTGGAGCAATGACAGGAATTATGATTGTAGGTTTAATATATATTATTGTAGCTACAATAATACATTTTACAGGTAAAAAGTGGATTAACAAATTATTACCACCAGTTGTAATTGGACCAATGATAATGATTATAGGATTAAGCTTAGCTTCAACAGCTGTTGGAAATATTGGACTTGCATCAGAACAAATAGATTGGAAAATAGTAGTTGTTGCATTATTTACTTTTTTAGTAACAGCCTTATGTGCAGTAAGAGGCAGAAAATTCTTTAAAGTTATTCCATTTTTAGTAGGTATTGTATCAGGATATATATTATCAATTTGTTTAGGATTAGTCGATTTTACAGCAGTAAAAGAAGCATCATTCTTTAGCTTACCAAATTTCTCAATTCCATTTTTACATTACAATCCAAACTTCTTAATAGGTATAACAATGGCACCAATTGCGTTGGTAACAATTGCAGAGCATATAGGTGATCATAAAGCATTAAGTTCTATAATAGGGAAAGATTTAATAGAAGAACCAGGATTAGATAAAACATTGTTAGGAGACGGTTTAGCAACATTTGTAGCGGGAGCACTTGGAGCACCAGCAAATACAACATATGGAGAAAACACTGCTGTAGTTGGAATGACAAAAGTAGCATCTGTTTGGGTAATTGGATTAGCAGCAATAATAGCAATGATTTTAGGATTTTTAGGGAAATTTACAGCACTTATTTCCTCAATTCCATGGGCAGTTCTTGGAGGAGTTACAGTTTTACTTTATGGATTTATAGCAGTAAATGGTTTAAAAGTTTTGATTGAAAGTAAAACAGACTTTGGTAAAACTAAAAATGTAGTTGTTGCATCTGCAATGTTAGTTCTAGGATTAGGAGGAGCAGCAATATCATTTGTAAGTGGAAATGTAACTGTTTCAATTTCTGGAATGAGTTTAGCTGCAATTGTTGGAATTTTATTAAATCTTTTATTGCCTAATGAAAAAGAAGAGGTCACAGCAGAACCAGAAAAATGTGAATGTAAAGAATGTAATTGTGAATCAGCTGATGGAAAAGTTGCAGGAAAAGATGAAATAGTTAAAGTTGATGAATTAAAACAAGAGATAAATGAGATACTAAAAGATGAAGTAGATGAAGTAGTAGAAGAAGATTCAAAAGAAGAGAAAAATGAGGAAAAAATCGAAGAAACACAAATAGTTTTAGAAGAAGTCTTGAAAGAAACAATGGATGAAACTGAAATAGAAAAAATAGAACCAAAAGAAGTAGTTGAATTAAAACATCCATTGGTTGAACACAAATTGGCAATTTTAAGAGACAAAAATACTGGAACAAAAGAATTTAGAGAAATTGTATCAGAGTTAGCTACAATGCTATGTTATGAAGCAATGAAAAATGCTGATACATATGAAGAAGAAATAGAAACTCCAATTCAAAAGACAAAAGTAAATAAAATAGATGAAAATAATTATGTATTTCTGCCAATTCTTAGAGCAGGAACAGGAATGCTAGATGGAATTATTAATATAATGCCAAATGCAAAAATTGGACATATTGGAATGTATAGAGATGAAGAAACATTTAAACCAACAATGTATTTCTTTAAAGTTCCAAAAAATATAGAAGAGAAAGAAGTTATAGTACTTGACCCAATGGTTGCAACAGGTGGATCAATTATAGACACAGTAGAACAATTAAAACAAAAAGGAGTTAAAAAGATAAAAGTATTATGTATAATTTTAGCACCAGAAGGATTAAAAGCAATTAATGAAAAATATCCTGATGTACAAATATATTGTACAAAAATAGACGAAAAACTTAATGAAAAAGCATATATTGTTCCAGGACTCGGAGATGCAGGAGATAGAATATTTGGAACAAAATGACACATTTGGGTGACCCATTTGGGGACGGACTCATTTTGGGACATTTTTGACCCATTTTGGGACACACATGAGAAAAATAGTTGTTTAATAAATGTTGACAAATAATATAAAAGATGGTATCATAATAGTCATAATATAGAAAAACCTATGATACAAGAGAGTAATGTTATTTGAAGCTCAAGCGAGTTGGGAATGGTGGAAGCCAATAGTGAATAATAATAATGAAAAGAACTTGTTAGGGACTGTCGGAAATTTAAATAGAGTATGATGGTACGGTAACTCGTCGTTAAAGAGTAGAGTGATTTTTATAATGATTATTTTATATGTTGTTATAAAAATAACTAAAGTGGTACCGTGCTAAATAATAAGCACCTTTAGACAATAAGATTTATTTCTTATTGTCTTTTTTGATTTTGTTCTCTCGTGGATGATTTTATTGTTTTATAAAAAGTAACAATTCATGTCTGTCCCCAGATGTGTCAAAATTGACACAAAATGAGTCCGTCCCCAACTGTGTCAAAATGTGTCCAAGAGATTTTTAAAGGAGGAAAAAATATGTTAGATTTTAAGAAAGAGATTGCAGAAGCAATTGCAAAAACTGTGGAATTAAATAGTAACGAATTATATTCTTTTATTGAAGTTCCAAAGGATTCAGAAAATGGAGATTATGCTTTTCCATGTTTTAAATTGGCTAAAGAATTAAGAAAATCTCCAATGATGATAGCAGAAGAGATTAAGGGAAAAATTGAATTAGATAATAATATCATTGAAAAAGTTGATGTTGTGTCTGGATATTTAAATTTCTTTGTTAATAAAAATAAGTTAGCAGAGGAGATTGTTAATGAATTTAGCAATAATAAAGAATATGGTAAGTCAGAAATTGGTAGAGGGAAAAACATTGTAATTGATTATTCTGCACCTAATATTGCTAAACCATTTCATATAGGACATTTGCGTTCAACTGTTATTGGTGGTTCTTTATATAAAATATATAAGTATTTAGGATATAACACTATAGGAATAAATCATTTAGGTGATTATGGAACTCAATTCGGTAAAATGATTGAAGGATATACTATGTGGAAAGATGAATACGATATAGAAAAAGATCCAATCAATCAAATGATGGATATTTATGTAAGAATAAATAATCTATGCAAAGAAGATGAAGCTGTTTTAGAAAGATGTAGAAATAATTTTAAAAAGCTAGAAGATGGAGATCCATATTGTGTTGAATTATGGGAAAAATTTAAGGATTTAAGTTTAAAAGAATTTCAAAGAGTTTATGATTTATTAGGTAGTCAATTCGATTCATGGAATGGAGAGGCTTTTTATTCAGACAAAATGCCTGAAGTGATTGATATTTTAGAAAAAACTGGAAAATTACAAGAATCACAAGGAGCAAAAATTATCGATTTAGAAGATAAAGGAATCAATACTCCTATTATTATTAAAAAATCAAATGATTCTACAACATATGCAACACGTGACCTAGCAGCAATTTTATACAGAGCAAGAACTTATGATTTTGACAAAGCATTATATGTAACATCATATGAACAAGTTCTTCATTTTAAACAAGTATTTGAAACAGCTAAATTATTAGGATTAGATGAAAAATATACAAATGGATTAGAGCATGTATCATTTGGAATGGTATTATTACCAACAGGTAAAATGTCAACAAGGGAAGGTACAGTTGTTAAACTTGAAGATTTATTAAATGAATCTATTGAAAGAGCTCAGAAAGTTATTGAAGAAAAGAATCCAGAATTAGAAAATAAGGAAGATATAGCTAAAAAAGTTGGAATTGGAGCTGTAATTTTTAATGATTTATCAAATAACAGAATTAAAGATGAAGTTTTTGATTGGGATACAATTTTAAATTTCCAAGGGGAAACAGGACCTTACGTTCAATACACATATGTACGTACGAAAAGCATTATCGAAAAAGCAGGATATAATATAGAAGATATTGAAAACGGTGCAATATTGGGAGATATTTCAATAGAAGAACTAAAAGACAAAGATTCTCAAAATATATTAAAACTATTATATAGTTTTGAAGATGTTTTAGTACAAGTTACAGACAAAAACGAACCTTCAATATTATCAAGATATTTAATAGATTTAGCCAAGGCTTACAGTGCTTTCTATAATGCAAATAAAGTTATAGTAGAGGATGAAAAAGTTAAAAATGCACGTGTTTTTTTGACTTACGCAACAGGAAAAGTACTAAAAATAGGTGCAGAATTGTTAGGAATTCAAATGCCAGATAAAATGTAGTGAAACAATCCGGGACGGTCTTAAAATGTTTCAAATTTGAAACATTTTAAGACCGTCCCTATTTGTGTCAAAAATGTCCTATTCCGGGACGGACTCATTTTGGGACATTTTTGACACAAAATGAGTCCGTCCCCAAATGTGTCAAAATTATGAAAACAAGATGTAAACTTTTCATAAAAACGAAAAATAATAACCTGTGGATAACTTGGAAAAAATAGTTCAGTTATACCAGTTATTCACAGAGTTATCCACATTATCCACAGGCTGTAAAATGTAGAATTCTGTAAACTGATAAAAATTATGCACGAATAAAAAGTTAACTTAAGTATGAATATTATGAAATTCTGTAGAATACACATTAATGATAGAAAAATCTTGAAATGCTTGAAAAAGGCTGATTTCAGCAACAAGAGCAATGTGGAGGTACAGATGAAAATACGTAAAAGATACGATTCTAAATATTTAGGAGAGTTTAAAAGAGTAATAATACAACATATAAATTCAAACATTAAGGATTATTTAACTTTATCTATAATTTTCATTATAGGAGTGATGGCTGGAGTTGTTTTAATAAACAATTCTGATGAAAAAAGTAAGAATGAAATAAGCGGATATATTAATGGATTTATAGATACAATTAAAGATGAAAAATATGAAGTGGATAAAGTAAAGTTAACAAAAATCTCAATTATGGAAAATTTAAAGATTGTTTTGATTATTTGGATAGCTGGTTCAACTATAATTGGAATACCTTTAATTTATATAATAATTTCATATAAGGGTTTTTGTATAGGGTATACAATATCAGCAATTATATCTAGCTTAGGAATTTGGAGGCGGAATGCTGTTTTCACTGGCGTCCTTGTTCCTTCAAAACATTATTGTAATTCCAATAATTTTGATGCTTAATGTTAGTGCTTTAAGATTATATAGGACATTAATACAAAAGAATAGGGAAATGAGCATAAAAGGAGAAGTAGCAAGGCATACTTTGTTATGCTTATTTCTTATAATCCCTCTTATTTTTGCATCTTTAGTTGAAGCATATATATCAAGTAGCTTGATATGTTTGTATCATTAAAAAAGAATAATAAAAAATATTTAAAAATACTCTTTACTTTTTCAACAAAATTTGATATAACATATACGTATTTAATTTATGTAAATTGAAAAAGTAAAAATATTAATATAGTAAGGGAGCTAAAGTGAAATGAATGAACAAATAAAATTATTTTTGAAATTTCTTCAAAACGACAAAAAACTATCAGATAACACACTTCAATCATATAATAGAGATATAACTCAATTCGAAAAATATATTGAAGAAAATCAAATTGATTATACAAAAGTAGAAGAAAAAGAAGTAAAAGATTATTTAGACTACCTACAAGAAATTGGAAAGAAGTCATCAACAGTTTCAAGAAATTTAGCATCAATCAGATCTTTCTATCAATATTTAGTAAGAAACAAAAAGGTATTACAAGACCCAACAAATAATATACAAGCACCAAAAATTGAAAAAAGAGTGCCAAGTATATTAACAGCAAAGGAAGTTGAATTACTTTTAGATCAACCACAAGACGTTGATTTAAAAGGAATTAGAGATAAAGCTATGCTTGAATTTGCATATGCAACAGGAATGAGAGTAACAGAAATCATTTCTTTAAATTTAGAAGACGTTAACTTTGAAGAAGCTTATGTAAGCTGTAAAACAGGTACAAAGCAAAGAAACATTCCTTTAGGAACAATGTCAATGAAAGCTTTAAAAGATTACGTTGAAGAAGCAAGACCATATTTAATTAAAGATGATAGTGTTAAATCTTTATTCGTTAATATTAATGGAAAAAGATTAACAAGACAAGGATTCTGGAAAATAGTTAAATACTATAAAGAACAAGCTCACATTACAAAGGATATTACACCACACGTTTTAAGACATTCATTTGCTACACATTTATTACAAAATGGAGCAGATTTAAAAGCAATTCAAACAATGCTTGGACATTCTGATATTTCATCAACACAAGTATATATGCAATTCCAAGACGAAGGATTAAAAAACGTTTATAGAAACACACACCCAAGAGCTTAATTGAATTATTTAAGAGGGAGTAGCTTATAAACTACTAATCAACAGTTCGTAATTTCTGGTTAGTAACCTAAAAATAAAGGTAAGCAAGACTTTTAGAGATATTTAGATTTTATTTAAATATCTTTAAAAGTCTTTTTTGATGCATTGACGAAAAAATATAATAGTGATAAATTAAGGAGGTATAAAATGTGATTTAAAGTATTAAAAACAAATATTTAATAAACTATAAAATAGGAGGAAAGACTTATGGAAAAGAATTGGTATAATAAGTCAAGAGAAGAGGTATTTCAGGAGTTTGGAATATCAGAAGATATTGGATTAAATGATGAACAAGTACTAAAAAATAGAGAAAAATATGGAAGTAACGAGTTACAGGCTCAAAAGAAGAAGAGTTTATTTGTAAAATTTTTGGAACAGTTTAAAGATTTTATGATCATAGTTTTAATATTAGCTGCAGTTGTTTCAGGTATTGTTGGATATATTGAAGAAGGAAAAATTACAGATTCAATAATCATTTTAGTTGTTGTTATTGTAAATGCGATAATAGGTGTGGCTCAGGAAGCAAAAGCAGAGAAATCTTTAGAAGCTTTACAAAAGCTAAGTAGCCATTCAGCTAAAGTTATTAGAAATGGGCAAGTGAATGTTATTGCGTCAAGAGAATTGGTTCCTGGTGATATAGTAGTTTTAGATACTGGTGATTATGTGCCAGCAGATTTAAGAATTATTGAAGCAGCTAATCTTAAATCTCAAGAAGCATCTTTAACAGGTGAATCAGTACCTTCTGAGAAAAATGCAGCAACTATTGAAAATGAAAAAGTTGGAGTTGGTGATAGAAATAATATGCTATTTTCATCAAGTTTAATAACTTATGGTAGAGGAAAAGGTGTCGTTGTTGCAACAGGTATGAATACTGAAGTAGGTAAAATTGCCGGAATTATTAGTAACACAGTTAAATCTGAAACACCACTACAAACAAAATTAAATAAATTAGGAAAGACATTAGGAATAGCAGCATTAGTTATCTGCGTTGTTATATTTGTAATAGGTCTAATATATGGAAAAGCTCCTTTAGATATGTTTATGACAGCTGTAAGTTTAGCAGTTGCAGCAATTCCAGAGGGATTAGCAGCAGTATCTACAATTGTTTTAGCAATTGGAGTACAAAAAATGGTTAAGAAAAATGCAATTATTAAAAAATTGCCTGCAGTAGAAACTCTAGGAAGTGCGTCAGTTATTTGTTCAGATAAAACAGGAACTTTAACTCAAAACAAAATGACTGTCGAAAAGGTATTTTATGATGGTAAATTAATTGATATTAAAGATATCAAAGATTCTGAAGCTCAAGATTTAAAAAGACTAGTTCATATAAGCATGCTATGTAATGATACAAAAGTAAGTGCTAGCAACGAATTAACAGGAGATCCAACAGAAACAGCATTAGTAGATATGGGATTTAAATTAGATTTTACTCCTGAATTATATGTTTCATATCCAAGAGTTGAAGAGTTACCTTTCGATTCAGAAAGAAAACTAATGACAACAGTTCATAAAGTAGGAGATAAATATCTTGTTTACACAAAAGGTGGAGTAGATGAACTACTAAAAAGATGTAAAGGATATGAATTTGAAGGAAATGTTAAATATGATTTAGATTCATATACAGCACAAATAACACAGCAAAATGAGCAAATGGCACAAAATGCTTTAAGGGTGTTAGCAATGGCATATAAAGACTTAGATCACATGCCATCAAAAGAAGAAATGAAAGAAATTGAATCAGACTTAATATATGTAGGTATGGTTGGAATGATAGATCCACCAAGAGAAGAGGTTAAGTTAGCTGTTGAAAAATGTAAATCAGCCGGCATAAAAACTGTAATGATTACAGGTGACCACAAGATTACCGCAACAGCTATTGCTAAAGCATTAGGAATTATGGAAGATGGAGATGAAGCA
The DNA here is from genome assembly GCA_017528375.1 of Clostridia bacterium. GTDB lineage: Bacteria > Bacillota > Clostridia > TANB77 > CAG-508 > CAG-492. The sequence continues at coordinate 87,334 of JAFXOY010000024.1, forward strand.
ATAACTGGAGCTGAATTGGAAGAAATGACTGATGAGCAATTAATAGAAAGAGTTAAACGTATTGCAGTATATGCCAGAGTTTCACCAGAACACAAAGTAAGAATAGTTAAAGCATGGCAAGCAAATGGTGAAATAGTTGCTATGACAGGTGATGGTGTTAACGATGCTCCTGCTCTTAAAACATCAGATATTGGATGTGCAATGGGAATTGTAGGTACAGATGTTTCAAAAGAAGCAGCAGATGTAATTTTAACTGATGATAACTTTTCAACAATTGTGTCTGCAGTAGAAGAAGGAAGACGTATTTATGATAACATTTTAAAAGCAATTCAATTCTTGTTATCAAGTAACGTTGGTGAAATTATAATCTTGTTTTTAGCAATATTAATAGCACCATTATTAGCAAGTAAGTTTAGAATAGATATCAAACTAATAGAGCCATTATTACCAATTCATATTTTATGGGTAAACCTAGTTACAGACTCACTTCCAGCATTAGCGCTAGCTGTTGACCCTGCTGAAAAAGATATTATGAACAGAAAACCTAATAAAAAGCAAAAAGGTGTATTTACAAAAGGTATGACATGGAGAATTGTATATCAAGGATTAATGATAGGATTATTAACACTTACAGCATTTATACTTGGTTTAGCAACAAAAGATGTTCCTGTAATTGAAGGAAAAACACCTGAAGAAGTCAGAGTAGCAATAGCTCAAACAATGGCATTTGTTGTCCTTGCTTTATCAGAATTGGTTCATGTATTTAATATTAGAAATAATCGTAAATCTTTGTTTACAAGCGGATTATTTAGCAATTTGATTTTAATTGGTGCAATATTGCTATCAGCATGTCTAATGTTTGCTGTATTATTAGTTCCACTATTTAGAAATATATTTGATATTGTTCCATTACCAACAGCCAATATTATTGAAACAATTTGTTTAGTATTCGCTCCAATGGTTATTGTAGAAATATTTAAACTATTTAAAATAAATACAATAAAAGGAGAATAATTTACATAAACTTGAAATAAAATTAAATATATGTTATAATATATAAAGCTTTTGGTTAAAGACCAAAAAAATAATTTAAAGGAGATGCTATTATAATGTCAGACTTTTTCACACGGGTTAAACAGAATGCAATGGCTAGAAGAGCCACGGAAACAACAGAGGAGAATGATGTTTTAGCAAGGTACGAGAAAGACAAAATTTTTGTCAATCTTAAGTTATCCAGCAAGGATTATGGCTGGTCTGATCCTGATGAATCTGTAAAAGTTATGCTGGTAAACCCAGCTACTTGTGCAGATAATTCAAGATTTACAACATGGAATCTTATGTCGATGTTATGCGGCACCGGACATTCGGAATGGGAAGCAATTATGGCTGATATGCTTATGTTTGCTATTTGTGAATGGTACAAAAAAGGCGCAAATGTTGATGAACCTGCCGATATTTCAATGATGTTTAATCGTGATTTTCTTGCTTCAGGTGGCAGAAAATTTACAATGGATCAGGTAAAAGAATATCTCAAACGTATTTTTAATACTGAAAAGATTGATGAGGACGGAACGAGATATCTCAGTTTCAAAATAGCTTAAGATTTTTAAAAGAAAAAACTATACTGTATAATTACAGTATAGTTTTTTCTTTTGGAGCGATTACGTGACTTTAGCTATTGACAAATTTAAAGGTAAATGATACAATGTTAACATAATTTTTATAGAAGGAGGTTTTCCTATGAAAAACGAGGAAAGACCAGAAGTACGGGCGCTTAAAGAAGCTATTGACAAAGCAATCTCGAAACAACTATCTGAAAAGAAAGCAAACCCATCATACTATGCTAGCAGAGAAAATGCTATAAAGATATCTGTTATCGTAGATGCGGTTCCACTTTTTAGAGAGGAAAAGGAGACACTTTGCGATTATCTTCAGTCTAAGTGGTTAGCAGAGTATAAGGATATGATACTTGGAGATTACTTCGAAATTTCTAAACTCGTGTTTCAAAAAAAGTATAAAGTTACATCGAGAAAAACTATAACAATTGAATGCGATGATATCTATTGATTACTTTGCTTTCCTAACCTTCAACACGGACTTCATTTTGAAGTCCGTGTTTTTATTAACTAATGCTTTTTAATAAAAAATATGGAGCGGGTAGCG
>JAFXOY010000025.1 GCA_017528375.1 Clostridia bacterium
GCATTTCCTTTCGAATATGTAATTGCGAAACGATTATTGTTAGGCTCATATTTTGTAGAAAAAGCATTTACTCCCCAATTATAGAAGTCTTGTAATTTTAATTTTTCATAGTCTATGTTACAACGCATAACACTTGGACCATTTGTACTACTTGATAAATCTCTCATATAAATATATGCCTCTTGATGACCATCTCCGCCAGAAACGCAATTACAAATTAATTCCGTATATCCATCTCCATTTATATCTTTTATAGTGTCTTCTCGTTCCTTCTCAAATCCATAGCTCTCCATAATCAAATAATCATTACCGTCAATCGTTGTATAGTAATCTCTTGTGTACCATTTAGGAGACCTTTCAGTATCAATATAATAAGTATCGTAACCTAGTATATTTTGATATTGATTATTTGTAATTTGACTATTCAAATAAGAATAATGTTCGTTAACTTCATTCTTTAATTTAGTATTATTAAAGTTATAGTTTAGAATCTTATTAGCTATATTTTTCGGAAATATTTCATTAATTGATGATACATAGTAAGTGCCATCTTTTGGTGTTTCAATATTTATTACTTTATCGCCACTAAATGTTATTTTATATGCCATTGAACTTCCAGAGCCTATCTTAACTTCTCCATTTTCAGCATAATATGATTCTTCTAAAACCCACATATAAGCAAACTTATTGTTGTCTTTTTTAGATGTGCCAAATCCTTCATAATCGAAAAATATTTGATAATCATCTTTATCACTATAATGCTCGCTATCTTCCCTTGTATATTTTTCTTTTAAGAAATCTATTGCGATATCATATAAATATTTTTCTTCGTCTTTCTGCTTTGTCAAGAAACAAACACCAACTACTATACAAGAAATAATTGCAATTAAGATAATCCAAAAACTTGGCTTTTTATAACTTAATACTGCTTTAATTCTATCTTTTACACCAACTTCTCCAAAAGCAACAGGACAAGTTTTAATCATTAAGTTTGACTTTATCAAACTGCAAGCAAGTAATGTTTCAGAGTAGTCTTTTATTTCATTATTATTAAGATTATTGATTACTTTTTCATCTGTAGCTAGTTCTATGTCTTTACTAAATAAATGATATGCTATCCAAACTAATGGATTAAACCAATAAATAGATAAAAGTATAAAACCAACTGGCTTCCACAAGTTATCGTGTCTAGATAAGTGTGCTTTCTCGTGTAGCAAAACGTATTCTTTTTGATTGTCAGCCATATTGGATGGCAAATATATTTTAGGCTTAAATATTCCAAAAATAAAAGGTACATCAATATCATCACATAGATAAATATTTTCTTTGTCATTAATTGATACACTTACAATCCTTTTCAAACGAATATAACTAATTGCTCCATATAGCATAATGCCAATTGTTCCAACTAGCCATACACCACTTATTATATCAACAATACTAATAGACTTATTTGTTGCAAGAGTGTTTTCTGATTCAAAAAGAATCTCATTTGGAACATAATTGTTTGTAGCAGGCATAACTAATTCGCTTTGAGTATCTGGTATTGTTAAAATTGTATTAATTGGAATTACATCTTCTTTTGGAATAACGCTAAACCTACTTTCAAAAGAAAAAGGACAAATTAAACGAATACCTACTAATGACCACAAAATGCAATAAACCCACTTTGGAGACTTTTTCATTAACAATCTTAAAAGTATTACCGCCACAATTAAGAAACTAGCTGAAATACTTAATTTTAATAATTCTAAAAAGAGATAGTTCATCATTTTCTCCCCTTTCCATAGGAGTCAATCATCTTCTGTATTTCTTCTATGTCCTTTTTCGATAGATTATTTCTTTGAGTAAAAGCAGCAATAAATGCAGGAAGTGATCCTCCAAAATTCTCAACTACAAATTTCTCACTTTGCATAGCATAGAATTCATCTTTTGAGATAATTGATGA
>JAFXOY010000026.1 GCA_017528375.1 Clostridia bacterium
AATAATTCATCATAAGGAGGCTCAGTTGCTAATGCTAAACTTCCTAAAGAATCCATAATTAAATTTATCCAAAGCATTTGAATAGTAGTTAAAGGCGTTTCATTTCCAACGCATGCACATATAAAAACAAGTAAGCAAGCACAAAAATTAACTGTTAATTGGAATTGTAAGAATTTTCTAATATTATCATATATATTTCTTCCATAAATTATTGCAATAACCAAAGAAGAAAAATTATTATCAAGAATAACAATATCACTTGCTTCTTTGGCAATATCAGTTCCATCAAACATAGAAAAACCAACATCGCTTTTAGATAAAGCTGGTGCATCATTTGTTCCATCTCCTGTAACTGCTACGATTTTATCCATTTCTTTTAATCCTAAAACCAAAGCATATTTATGTATAGGTTGACTTCTTGCCATTACTTTTAAGTTTTTAGTTAAATCTTGGAATCTCATTTTATCTTTAATAGTATCATTCTTTATAGGTTTTTTTTCTGTATGAGTATTTTTAGCTATTTGCTCAGCTTCTGCTTCTGTTTTAGGACATTTACATGAATTAGTATCACTTCCGCAAGTGCTACACATTAATCCTCCTATGGCAGTATAAAAAGTATTTCCAGTAAGAGCTTTAGGTTTATTTTCTAATACTTGAGCAATATGAGATTCTCTTTTTTGTAAATTATCAGTTAATTCTGGTTCTTGTTCTATATCTCCAGGTAATAAATTTTCTAAATTAACTTCTGGTCCTAAAATACCACAATCTTTTGCTATAGCAGAAGCGGTTACAATATTATCTCCTGTAACCATAATTACATTTACTCCAGCTGAATGACATTTAGCAACTGCTTCTTTTACTCCATTTCTTAAAGAATCTCTAATTCCTACACAGGCAATAAAAATCAAATCAGATTGATCAAGTTCTCCTCCTTGAGGATTTCTAAATTTTTCTGCATTTTCAAATTCTTCTTGTCTTATATCTTTATAACAAACATATAAACTTCTTAACATTTGCCTATTAAATTCTTGAATACTATCTGAAATAAAAGTTCTTTCAGTATCACCTAAAGGCTTTACAACTCCAGTTTCAGGGTCCAAATAACTTTTGCAATAAATATTAACTTTCTCAGCTCCTCCTTTTGTATAAAGTCTATATCCAGTTTTACTTTCGTCATGTTTAATAAAAGTAGTCATTCTTTTTCTTTTTGAATCAAAAGGAATTTGTTTATAATAATTTTTATTCGAAATATATGTTGTTCTTTCTTTACTTATTGATACTTTGAATCTATATAAAAAATCTATAAAAGCTTTATCTGTCTTATTTTTAGTTTCGCATGTTTCTGTATCTCCATTAACATCAGGAGCTTCTAATTGATTTATTTGACCATCGATATTTAATGCAATTGATACTTTTAATTGTTTCCAGAATTCTTCATTTTTGAAATAATTTTCAAATCCTTCTCTTATTTTTAAATCCGTTTTTTGAGTTTTATTTAAAGCACCTGCATCTTTTACTTCCATTGTTTCTTTTAATTGTATTTTGTTTTTAGCTGTTAAAACTTTAAAAACATTCATTTCATTTTTTGTTAAAGTTCCTGTTTTATCAGTACAAATATAATTAGCACCTCCCATTGTTTCACAAGCATGCATTTTTCTTACTAAATTATTATAGTCCATTAATTTTTTAATTGAAAAAGCCAAAGATAACGTAACTGCCAAAGGAAGTCCTTCTGGAATAGCGACGACTATTATTGAGACACTTAACATTATTATATTTAGAACATTTTTAGAAATATCATCTTTAGGATGCTTTAATTCTAAATTTGCATCATTTTTTATATTTACATTATTTGATGCATAAGGGAAATTCATTATATAAGCTGAGAACAAATCTTTTTGTGCTATTTCTAATTTATAAGTATTATAATGGCTAAGAGCAGTAATTATATATCTTATAGTTAAAGCTATTAAAGTAACAATACCAGCTCCCATACCGAACCAACCAATATTTTCAGCAATTGATTCCAATTTCATTTCCAAAGGTGTTTGACTTGTTTCTTGAGCATTATCAACTGTTCTTCTTATTATACCTTTTTGACTATGATCACCGACAGCTAAAACTATAGCTAATCCTGTCCCTTCTACACAATTTGTTCCACTTAACATTAAAGGAGAAGGAACTTTTGAAGTTTGGCCTTCATTTTGAATCTTAACACATTTTTCATAAGATTCTTTTCTTAAAGTATCACTTTCCCCCGTTAAACTACTTTCATCCATTTTTATTCCGTTTCCTTCAATTAATATTAAATCACTGGGAAGAATATCACCAATCATTATATTAATTAAATCTCCTACTAAGATATCATCGCTTTTCATTTCTATTGGCTTTCCGTCTCTTATAACTTTATATGTCGTTCCTTCATTTTGAACTGTATTAAGCTCATGAAATTTAGTCTCTTTCTGATAATTTGTTATTGATCCTACTAAAGTTACTACTAAAATAGCTATAATTATAGATAATCCATCTATCCAATCTTTTTCTGGTTCTTCTCCTAAAGTAGCTCCTAAAACTATTTGAACAACGGCAGCGATGATTAATATCCTTACCATTAAATCCTCTAAAGCTTCACAAACATAAGAGCAGAAAGGAGGAACCGGCTCTATAAATACTTTATTTGAGCCAAAATCATTTTCTCGGTCATTTTTAGAATCAATCCCTCTTTTTGCGTCTGTTTTCAATTTGGCCATTATTCCTTCTGAACCACCATATTCTTTAATCTGGGCTAAGTCTCTTAAATTAGAATCTCTCTCTTTATATAAACCCATTAATTTTTCTATTTGGAGAATATCTAAACCAAAACGACCACTTTGATGAGATTTTATTTGCTCTTCTTCTTTTTGAAGTTCTTTTAGTTTGTCTTTTTTTTCGTTATCTTCTGGCTTTTCTTCGCTGTTGTTTGTATTTTCTGGATTTGGATTATTAGTGTACATTTTTTTTTTAATTGAAATTATTTTAATTTCT
>JAFXOY010000027.1 GCA_017528375.1 Clostridia bacterium
AAAAAAATATAATTCTATTCTTTCAATCTTTTTAAATATATCTAAAATTGGGATCAAAATTACCAGCTTCTCTTGTATAATCATTAACATCAACAATAGCACAAGGTATATGATATTGACCCGGTCCGGGTGTATCACTTTTTTGCACGAAGCCTCTTTTTTCAGTTCCGAATTTGTAATGAGGTCCTCGAAGTCCATTTTTATCTACATAATACATTCCTGGTCCAGGGAAACCTTCTCTAACAACTCTTTTTAAATTATCCTCTCTTGTTCCTGTTCCAATTTTCCAAGCTGGATTATGTGTTTTAGTTTTGAAATTGTCACTATTATATTGCCCTGGTCCTGGATTTCCATTATTTATGTAACCATAATTTCCTTTACCAGTTATACTATATTTTGGAGCATTGGCCCCTATTCCTTTGGTTATATTGTAATTTCCTGGTCCTGGATTGTTTTTATCAGTTTGATTTAAATTGCCTCTTTTTCCTGTTCCGATGACCCAACTTGGAGTTTTAGGTCTGACATAATTGGTACAATGGTCTGGCCCATATTGTCCTGGTCCTGGATTATTATCTGTATTATATAAACCTCTTCTTTGTGCCGTACCTATTCTATAAGCTGGTGCTTTGGAATGCAATATATTAGCTCCTGAAGTGGTATATTGTCCTGGTCCTGGAACAAATCTTGTATCTCCTGCTTGAGGGTCAAAACCTAATTTAGCACTCATTGTTATTCTTGGCCCCTCTTTTCCTACATATTGTTTTGCATTATATGCTCCTGGTCCCGGAGTTTTAGGTCTCGCTTTTGTACCTCTCAACTCTTTTCCAAAACTAAATTTTGGAGCTTTTGGATTGATACCATCTGCATTATATTCATAATTTCCTGGTCCTGGAACCCCTTTTGCTTGAGCTAAATTTAATCCATCTTTTTTTTCAGTTCCAAATTTGTAACTAGGAACTTTCATATTTTCATCTTTTCTGATATTATAATTTCCTGGTCCTGGGGTATAGTCTACTTTGGCTGTGTTAGGACGGCTTCTCATAGTATATTTAGGGACACCACTTTTATATTGGGGTTGGTATTGACCTGGTCCTGGAGCAATATGAAATTTGGCAGGGTCGATAGCACCTGCTTTAGAAGCCATTGAGTATTTGGGGCCGTTAGGGAAACTTCCAGATAACGTATATTGACCAGGTCCGGGATTATCATTTTTTAATAGGGCTCCTCTTTGTCCTGTTCCCATTTTCCAGGTTGGTTCTCTAATTCCCTGTTTTGTAGGGGCATATTGTCCCGGTCCTGGGGTGAATAGGGGATCTGTTCTCTCTATTTCAAGTTTTTTTGCTCTACCAAATCCATATGCTGGTGCATGGTTAAAGTTCATATTTTTTTTATAATTAGTTTTATTTTTAAATTAATAATAATTTTTTTTAAAGAAATTTATTTTTTTTAATTTTATTTAATAATTATTTTTTTAATAAATAAAAATGAAATTTAATCATGCACCAGCATATGGATTTGGTCGAGCAAAAAAAC
>JAFXOY010000028.1 GCA_017528375.1 Clostridia bacterium
AATTTTAAATTATAAATATAATAAAAATTAATAATTTGCTTTTAAAGAAAAAGCATAAAAACTTTGTAATTATATAAAAAATATATTTAAAAAAGATGGAATCATCAAATAAGGTTAAATATATGACTCCAGAAGAAATAAGAGGTTTACCTACATCTCAAATAGTTTCTATGACTATGATTTCTGGTGATGTAATTCTAGTTGACAATAATATATCTTCAGAAGAAATTGATATGAGCTCTTCAGGCCAAAATGTTGTTTTAAGAGCAAAGAAAGAAACTATTGTTAAAGAAGGTGAAGAAGGAGAAGAAAAAGTAGAAGAAAAAGTTGAAATTGATATAGAACCACAGCAAGGAGAAGTAAGAAATACCAAAAATGAAGTTTTAAGAGGTCCAGATGGAAAACCTCTCTTAAATGAAATATTAACTGGCGGAGAATTTGAGGAACAAGCTCAACAACCATCTGTAGAATCTCAATTTCAAAATGATGAAAATGTAGATCAACAAAATAATTACCCTATTTCTCAAGAAGGAGAAGGGCAATTTTATGAACAAGAATATGACCCTAATTCAAATCAACAAATTCAAGAAGAACAACAAGAATATATACCAGAAGAAAATATTGGAATGAATAATAATAATGGATATCAAAATGAAGAACAATATTATCCACCAGAAGATCCTAATTATGGGCCAGAACAAGGTCAGGTATACCCACAAGATATTAATAGCCCTGAAGTTCAAGAACAATATGTTGAACCTACAAATCAGGATTATCCTCAAGAATATGTCCCTGATCCAAATAATCAAGGAGTTCAACAAGATCCAAATAATATGTATCCTACTTTGGATGAAAATAATAATCAACAAGAATATCCCCAATCTATGGAAGTACCAGAACAACAAGGATATTATCCTGAAAATCAGCCACTTCAGCAAAATGAAGAACCAATGACTGAAACTCCATATCAAGAACCTATTCAGCAACCTATATTACAACCAACTGAACAAGAATATTACCCACCTGAAAATCAACCCATAGTTCAGCCTCCAGTACAACAACCAATTGAAACTCCAGTTCAACAACCAATTCAACCTCCAGTACAACAACCAATTCAACCTCCAGTACAACAACCAATTCAACCTCCAGTACAACAACCAATTCAGCCCTCTGTACAACCAAAAATACCAACACCACAATATCCAAGGCCAAAGCCAGGAAAAGGATTTGTTCCACAACAACAAAAAAAAAAGCAAGTTGTTCAAATTAAATTTGGTTTTGGAGGACCAATGATTCCTATTCTTAGGCCTATTGCAGGCCCTATGAGACCTATTGGAAGGGGATTCCATATATCTCCAAAGCCAAGACCAATGCCCAAATCCTTTGGTATAGGTGGTATAGGCTTTTTCCCTTCAGGAAAAAAATTTGTTGGAGGTAAACAAAGAATTATTATTAATCCTGTTGGAAAAATTATGAATTTTGTTCAAAAAGTAGTGTCTCCTTTTCCTAACAGAATTGGATTAAGAAGTAATAATCCAAATGCTGCAAAAAGAGCTACACAAGAAGTTGGACAAACGCAAGAAAATATTCTAAGAGCAAGAAGAGATGTCAATAATTTTGGTCAAGAAGAAGTTTTATGCCCTGAGTGCTGTGAAGAATGTTATGGAGAACAATATGGAACTCAATATGGAAACAATTACCAATATTATGGTACACAAGCTTATCCACAAGGAGATATAGAATATTGTGGAGATAATTATAATTATCATGAAATTGTTGAAACTTCAGATAATTCCAAAACCCATGTAGTAGTCAAAAAGGGAGGAGTTACTATAGCCGATCAATAAAGGAATAAAGTGATAAAAAATAAATTATAATTCAAAAAACTTGAAATAAATAAATAGGTAAATAATTTTACTATTTAATAAAATAATAATTTAAAAAATTTCTAATTTTAAATAGCTTACTTATTTTATTTATTTTATTGGTA
>JAFXOY010000029.1 GCA_017528375.1 Clostridia bacterium
AAATAAAACAATTAAAATTAAAAATAATAAATAATTTATTATTATTAATTAAAAATATAATTGATATTAAAAATAATTTAAATCATTATTCAGATATAATATTTGAACAAATTAATAAATGATTTTATTAATAAATAATTATATTAAAAATGAGCTATCAGGCCGACATAAAATTGATCCAGAGTTTCAAACCCGAAGACTACTCCGAAATCGAGAAAGTCTTCAAAGCCTTCGATAAAAACAAGAACGGAGTGATGGAACGTGAAGAATTTTTAGACCTTCTCCACGCCTTAGGATACAGGGAATTAAAACAAGAAGACGCCGACGCCCTAATGGAAGGGGTTGAAATCAAAGACCAATCTCACATGACTTTTACTGAATTCTTGAATGTAATGAAGAAAATAACAAACAAAGAAGGAAAAATCCAACTCGATTCGTTTGTGAACAAGGCCGGTAAAGCCATGGTCAGAGTAAGCAAAGGAGATAATAGCATGCAATTCCAGACCTTTTCCGAAGAAGAAAGAACTGCCTATGTTAAAGTCATCAATAGTTCTTTGGCTGATGACCCCGTCTGCAAAAAGTATTTACCAATAGATCCTGACTCGAATGAAGTCTTCGATAGAATCAAGGACGGTGTCTTGTTGTGTAAACTCATCAACAAAGCGCAAGAAGGCACTATTGACGAGCGTGTCATAAATAAAAAGGAAAATATGAACATTTTCCAACAAGTCGAGAACTTGAACTTGGCTATTTCCGCTGCGAAAAGTATTGGACTTAACTGCATTGGGTTGAACTATGATGCCATCATGGACGGAAAAAATTATATCATGGTCTTAGGGTTAATGTGGCAAGTAGTTAAATTAGTAGTTATGAGAAACATCCAACTTAAACACCATCCTGAGTTAATTCGTCTATTAAATCCCGGCGAACAACTTTCCGATTTGCTCAAATTATCCCCAGAACAATTGCTTCTTAGATGGTTTAACTATCATCTCAAGGCTGCCAACTACGATAAAAAAATAACCAACTTCTCCGGAGACGTCAAGGACTCAGAGAAATACACCATTCTCCTCAACCAATTAAATAAAAACCTTTGTGACAAAAGCGCCTTGAATGAAAGCGACAAAAAAAAAAGAGCCAAGAAAGTTATCGATAATTCCAAAAAGTTAGGAGCGGAATCATATATTACTCCCGATGATATCGTTGCCGGAAATAATAAATTAAATACTTTATTCGTCGCTTCCATTTTCAACGCCTATCCAGGTTTGGAACCAGCCACCGAAGAAGAAATGTACGAGGCCGCTAAATTGTTGGACGATGACGTCGAAGGAGCCAGGGAAGAAAGAGCCTTCAGAATGTGGATCAATTCCTTAGGCTTAAATGACGACAATGGTGAACCAATTCACATCAATAACTTATACGAAGAATCCAAAGACGGTTTACTCTTGTTGAGAACTTTGGAAAAAATTAAGCCGGGATGCGTTAACTGGAAAATCGTCGATAAAAAACCTAATAATCCTTTCAAGAAAACAGTCAACTGCCAAGAAGTTATTGACGCCAGTAAAAAATCCAAGTATCAAATTATTGGTATCGGAGGCGGAGATATCAGGGACGGAAATAAGAAATATATTTTGGCTATCGTTTGGCAAATGATGAGAGCGCATTCGTTGCAAGTTATCGGAAATAAAACAGAGGAAGAATTAGTCGCCTGGGGTAATGAAAGAGTCGACGATGAATATAAAGTCAAATCCTTGAAAGATAAAAAACTTGCTAATTCTTTATATTTCATTCATATCATGAAGTCAATAGAACCAAGGTCTATCAACTGGGATATTGTCGTTACTGATAAAGATGATGAGGAAGCTAAACAAAATAATGCCAAATATGCAATTTCAATCGCCAGAAAATTGGGAGCTACTGTCTTTTTAGTTTGGGAAGATATCGCTGAAGTAAAAAGCAAACTTCTTCTTACTTTACTTGCTAGTATTTATGAAGTCGGTGCCAATTATAAACCAAGAGTCTAAGAATTTAAAGGTTTAAATAATTTAAGTTTATGATAGATAAATAAATATAGAAGTATTAAATTAATAAGGTAAATAAATAAATTTATTAAAACTAAATTAAATTTATATTTAATTATTTTTGTTTTAAAATAATTATTTTATTTTTTAT
>JAFXOY010000030.1 GCA_017528375.1 Clostridia bacterium
AAACATTTTCAACCGATAAAAGAGACACTTATATTTAAGTGTCTCTTTTACTATTCTTTAACTTGCATTTAAAGTTTAATAATTATTATTGATTATTCAGCATCTGTTGTTTCTTCAGTTTTTTCTTCTTTAACTTCTTCTGCTACTGGAGCTTCTTCTACAACTGTTTCTTCAACTGGAGCTGCAACTTCTTCTACAGGAGTTTCAACTGTTTCTACAGCTGCTACTTCTTCGTTAGCTACAACTTCTTCAGCTGGAGCTTCTACTAAATCTTCTTTAATAGTAATTTCTTTATCTTCAATTCTTGCACCTATAGCTTCTTTAGTTTTAGCAGATTTTCCTAATCTATCTCTTAAATAGAATAATTTAGCTCTTCTTGCTTTACCTACTCTAACTAATTCAACTTTTTCTACCATTGGTGAGTGAATTAAGAATGTTTTTTCAACACCAACACCGTAAGCTACTCTTCTTACTGTAAATGTTGCGTTAACTCCTCCACCTTGTTTTTTAATAATTATTCCTTCGAATACTTGGATTCTTTCTCTATTTCCTTCCTTAATTCTTTGGTGAACTTTAACAGTATCTCCAACTTTTAAGGCAGGAATTTTATTTTTCATTTGCTCGTGTTCAATAGATTTTATGATATCCATCGATATTCTCCTCCTTATTTTTATTTTATTTTTATGTAGGACTCTTTGTTTTCTTAAGGGTATCCTTCTCCCTCGACTATTTTTTTAAAAGATCTGGTCTTTTACTTTTAGTAAATTCTAAAGATTTTTCTTCTCTCCATTTGCGGATATTTTCATGATGTCCTGATATAAGTACATCTGGAACTTTTACACCATTAAATACTTCTGGTCTTGTGTATTGAGGATATTCCAACAAGTTATTTGAGAATGATTCTTCCGAAGTTGAATCTTCACTTATAACCCCTTCAACATATCTGCTTACAGAATCTATAAGTACCATTGCTGGTAACTCACCACCTGTTAATACATAGTCTCCAATTGAAATTTCTTCATCAACAATTTCATCTAATACTCTTTGGTCAATTCCTTCATAATGTCCACAAAGTAGAATCAAATGTTTTTCTTTACTTAATTCAACAACTTTTTTCTGGTCTAATACTTTTCCTTGTGGAGACATATATATAACTTTTGCTCCTTCTGTTTTTACAGATTGGAAAGCTTCATATACAACATCTGGTCTAATTACCATTCCAGCTCCCCCACCATATGGAGTGTCATCAACATTTTTGTGTTTATCTTTTGAAAAATCTCTAATGTTTACTAAATTAATATTAATTAAATCTTTTTCAATTGCTCTTCCAATAATGCTTTGATTTAATGTATCAAACATTTCTGGAAAAAGTGTTAAAACATCAAATTTCATTTTTGGCATTCCTTTCCTATACTAAACCTTCTAATAAATGAACTGTAACAATTTGTTTTTCTATGTCTACATTTAAAATAACTTCTTTGATGCCTGGTAATAAAATTTGTTTACCTAATTCATCTTTTACAACATAGATATCATTACTTCCTGTATTATAGATGTCATCGACTTTTCCAAGTACTTGACCATCATCTGTAATAACTTCTGAACCAATAATATCTGCTATAAAATATTTTCCTTTTGGAAGTTTTCTTGCATCTTTTCTATGTATTCTTATGTAGCATCCTTTGAATTTTTCAGCAGTATTCATATCCTCAATATTTTTTAATTTAAGAATTACCAAATGTTTTTGATATCTTACATTTTCAATTTCCATTTCTACTAATTGCTTATTTTTAACAACTAATATTGATTTCAATCTTTCAAATTGCTCAATATCATCTGTGAAAGGATTTACTTTAACTTCACCCTTAATTCCAAATGTATTTACAATTTGACCAATTTCAAAATATTCTTGCATTTAAATACCTCTTATTCTTCTACAAATTCAACATTAACCTTTTTGCCTTCTTTTCCGGCAACTGATTTCATAACAGTTCTAATTGATTTTGCTACTCTTCCTTGTTTACCAATAACTTTTCCCATATCACCTGAAGCAACTTTAACTTTGAATTCTATTGATTTTTCATTGTTTGAAATTTCTTCAATTGATATTTCTTCTTTATTATCAACTAAGCTAGCAATAATTAATTCTAATACATCTTTCATAATATACCTCCAATATTTATAGTGTTATTCACACTTTATTCATATCTGCTACGGTATAATTATTTAGCAGCTTTTTCAATTAAAGCTTTAACTGTATCAGTTGGTTTTGCACCATTTTTGATCCATTTTTCTACTTTTTCGTTATCTAAAACTATTGTAGCAGGATTTGTCATTGGATCATAAGTACCAATTTTTTCAACTATTTTACCATCTCTTGGGCTTCTTGAATCAGCAACAACTATATGATAAAATGGAGCTTTTTTAGCACCTTGTCTTTGTAATCTGATTTTTACCATTTTTTTCACCTCCTGAAAATTCGCAATAATTTATATTATTAAAATTAATAACTACATTTTGTCAAATCCTTCTGGCATGAAACCTTTCATGCTTTTCATCATGTTTTTCATACCTTTTTCAGATTTCATTTTTTTCATCATCTGTTGTGTCATTTCAAATGATTTCATAAATTGATTTATTTGTTGTACTGTTGTACCGCTTCCATTTGCTATACGAATTCTTCTACTTCCATTTAAAATCTTTGGATTTCTTCTTTCTTTATCTGTCATAGAACATATTATAGCTTCTATTCTTACAAACTCTTTATCATCAACCTTTAAATCTTTTATCTTACTCATTCCTGGTATCATTTTTAAAATTGATGAAAAAGAACCCATTTTCTTAATTTGTTTTAATTGTGCTAAATAATCATTTAAATCAAATTCACCTTTACGTAATTGCTTTTCTAATTTCTCAGCTTCATCAATATCAAATGCTTCTTCAGCTTTTTCTATAATTGAAAGAACATCACCCATTCCAAGAATTCTTGATGCCATTCTTTCTGGATGGAATTCTTCAATATCGCTTAACTTTTCACCAGTAGCTGCAAATTTGATTGGTCTACCTGTAACTTTTTTTACTGATAACGCAGCACCACCACGTGTGTCACCATCTAATTTTGTAAGTACAACTCCATCAATTCCGACATTTTCATTGAATGTAGTTGCAACATTTACAGCATCTTGACCTGTCATTGAATCTACTACAAGTAGTATTTCATGTGGCTTTGCTACTGCCTTCAGATTCTTTAATTCTTGCATTAATTCTTCATCAATATGAAGACGTCCTGCAGTATCTAGAATTATTACATCATTCAATTTACTAATTGCTGTGTTGTAAGCTTCTTTTGCAATTCTAACAACATCTTTTGTTGTTTCATTACTATAAACAGGAATGTTTAATTGACTTCCTACAACTTGTAATTGTTTAATAGCTGCTGGTCTATATACATCACATGCAACTAATAAAGGCTTTTTTCCTTGCTTCCTTAATAAATTTGCAAGCTTACCAGCTGTTGTTGTTTTACCAGAACCTTGTAAACCTACTAACATGATTACTGTTGGTGGATTTGGTGTAAAATTAATTTTACTTTCTGTTCCACCTAATAATTCAACTAATTCATCTTTAACTATTTTAATTACTTGTTGTCCAGGTGTTAATGATTTTAAAACATCTTGACCTAAAGCCTTTTCTTGAATTGTTGCTGTAAATTCTTTTACAATTTTATAGTTAACATCAGCTTCTAATAATGCAAGTTTAACTTCTCTTAACATTTCTTTTAAGTCTGATTCAGTAATTCTTGCCTTTCCTTTAAGCTTTCTTGTAAAATCTTGTAATTTTGAAGATAATCCCTCAAATGCCATTTGGATTCCTCCCTAATTTAATTTTAGCAATTGTTTTTCAATACTATTTATTTTGACAACTACTTCTTTATTTGAATTAGTCAACTCTTTAATTTCGTTTAATTCGCTTGTTATATTAGAAATAATTTTTCTTTCTTGTAAAACCTTTTTCATTAAAGAAATTCCATCTTCTAATTCGTATAATCTATTTTCGCCTTTTTTTATAATATCTCTGACTGCTTGCCTTGTAATATTATTGTTTTCTGCAATTTCTGAAAGTGATAAGTCATTATTGTAATAGTCTGTTAAGACTTCATATTGCTTTTCAGTTAGTACTTTTCCATAAAGTTGGCATAGCACACTTATTTCAACATTTTTCTCCATATTTTTACCCTTTCATTTTGTAATGCTATTCTACTTTACACTATTTTTGCGTAAATGTCAAGCATTTTGTTTATTTTTTTATGAATTTTATTGATTTTTAGTACGTTATTAATGAAAAAAGGGAGTGACTATTAAAATCACTCCTTTTTTCATTAATAAATTATTACATAATTCCTAATTGTTTATAAAGTGTTGGTAAGAAAGTTACTACTAATACTATATCAATAATTCCTAATACAATACCAACTATAGCCATCCATTTGTTATTTTTTTGTTTTTCAGGATTAAATTTTGCAAGTCCTAAACCACCT
This sequence comes from Clostridia bacterium, assembly GCA_017528375.1. Lineage (GTDB taxonomy): Bacteria > Bacillota > Clostridia > TANB77 > CAG-508 > CAG-492. The sequence goes on from JAFXOY010000030.1 coordinate 4,538, forward strand.
GTGATAACAGCAGCTATTCCACAAGGAATTCCTGCAATTAAAATTCCAACTAAAGCTAAAACAAAGCTTGATAAAGCATATGAATTCATCTTTTTTTGTATTGGCATTTGTTCATTATTTTCTTCCATAATAATTCTCCCTTCATTTTTAATAATACAAACGTTATTGTATTATTTGCATTTTAACATTATTTTTATTATTATGCAATACTAATTTTTCAATTATACGCAACAGTCGATTATATTTCTATAATTAAATTTTTGCAGCAGTCTCATCTTCCACATAATACTGTGTTCCAAGCATTTTATCTGGTAAATATTGCTGTTCTACCCAATGACCTGGATAATCATGTGGATATTTATATCCAACTCCATAGCCTTCTTTTTCCATTCCCTCTGCTGGAGCATTTCTTATATGCATTGGAATTTCTCCTGTGTCTGTATTTTTCACATCTGATAATGCTTTATCAATTCCTAAATATGCAGCATTTGATTTTGGTGATTTTGCATTATATACAGCAGCTTCTGCTAAAATAATTCTAGCCTCTGGCATTCCTACCATATGAACAGCCTGCATTGCAGCATTTGCCACTACTAATGCATTTGGATTTCCCATGCCTACATCTTCAGCTGCTGAAATAACTATTCTTCTTGCTAAAAACATAGGATCTTCTCCACCATTTAAAGCTCTTGCTAAATAGAATAAAGCCGCATCAGCATCACTTCCACGCATTGATTTTATGAAAGCACTTATATTGTCATAATGGCTATCACCATTTTTATCAAAAATTGCTTTTCTATTTTGAACACTATCGGCTGCAATTTCATTTGTTATATGAATAAATCCATCAGAATCCATTTCTGTTGTTAAAACTGCAACTTCCAAACCATTTAAAGCAGTTCTTACATCACCATTTGCAACCTCTGCTATCTTCATTAAAGTATCATCTTCAACTTTAATAGAATAATCTCCAAGTCCTCTTTTATCTGTTAGAGATTTTTTTAATACTTTAAAAATATCCTGTTTAGTTAACGGATTTAGCTTAAACACCATAGACCTTGAAATCAACGCCTTATTAACCTCAAAATAAGGATTTTCAGTTGTAGCTCCAATTAAAATAACAGTGCCATTTTCAACATATGGTAGCAAAGCATCTTGTTGTAGCTTATTAAATCTATGAATCTCATCAATAAACAAAATACACTTTCCGCTTGGATTAAGCATAATATTTTGAGCCTCTTCAATAGCAGACTTAATATCTCCAACCCCAGCAGTAACAGCATTTATCTTCTTAAACTTATACTTTGTTGTATTACTAATAACCTTTGCCAAAGAAGTTTTTCCACATCCAGGAGGGCCCCACAAAATAATACTAGATAATCTATCAGCTTTTATAGTTCTATAAAGTATTTTATCTTTTGCTAATATATGTTCTTGACCTACGTAATCTTCCAAACACTCAGGCTTCATACGAAACGCCAAAGGTTCATTGCTATTCATAATCATATTCCTCCTACCGTGCGGCTACCTACTTAGCCAAATAAAACAATCCTTTTTTAATTATATCCTCCACACTAAGCTCAGCTTTCTCAAACATTTCAAAAGCTTTCTCAATCTCTTTTCTCGTATATCCAAGCACCTGCAAAGCAGACATAGCTTCAGAAACTTTCTCAGAATCAGCCTCTTTCTTAGAAAGCATTTCTTCAAGCTCACCCTTATTAGTATCTTCTACAGCTTTAAGCTTATCCTTAAGCTCCAAAATAATTCTCTGAGCTGTCTTAGGTCCAATACCTGGTAGTTTTTTTAATTTACCTACATCATCTGTAATAACAGCTAAAGCAAAACTAGATGGTGTAATATTAGATAAAATCACAATAGCTGATTTAGCACCAACTCCACTTACAGACAATAATAACTCAAACATACGTAATTCTTCATTAGTATTAAAGCCATATAAACTCATATCATCTTCCCTAACCTTTAAATACGTATGAATTTTTACTTGAGTTCCTAAATCACCTAATTTATCAATAGCTGTTTCAGACATAAATACTTTATATCCAATTCCACCAGTTTCTACAACAACATAATCTGTCGCTTTAATCTCTAAAGTACCTTTAATATATGCGTACATATTTTCCTCCTATTTATTTTCTCCACCTTTATACTTGTAAACATACTTATGTGGATCAACATATCTATAAAGTGCAGCTGCAATTACAGATGTTAATGGAATTGTTGTCAAAATACCAATGCTTCCTGCTAAAGCTTGAAGAATTTCAACTGCAATCATTTCTAAGTTGAATAAGTAGGCAACTGAATGACTACTTGCTGTTAAAAGTAAAACTGTTGATAAAGAACTTCCTATGTAAGCTAAAATAAGTGTATTTGTCATTGTTCCCATTATATCTTTACCAATGTTAAATCCTGATTTTATAATTTCTTTGAAATCTGGTTTTTCCATTTTACTTGCAACTTCGGTAAGTGATGATGCAATATCTATTGCTACGTCCATTATTGCTCCAACAGCACCAACTAGAATTCCTGCAAAGATTATAGCTTTTAAATCTATTTTTGAATTTAACTGCTCTAAGTAGATTGCATTTTCATCAACAAAACCTGTTAATCTTAAAACATTATTCATTATTAATGTTAATAATCCTGCAACAAGCACACCTCCAATACATCCTAATGCTGTTGCTAATGTTTTTCTGCTATATCCATAAACTAATAAAACTGTGCTTATTGTAATAAATGCACATGTAACAATTGTCCATGCATAAATGTTTTGTCCGCCTAGAATTGCTGGAATAAATACTATAAATATTGATAAAACAGTAAACACTAATGAAATTAATGTTTTAACGCCTTTTGTTCTACCAAATAGAACTATTAATCCTAAGAATATTATTGTTAAAACTAATAATGCAGATGTTCTTGAATATTCCATAAAGTACCATTTTTGTTCACCTTCAAATGAAGTTTCATTATACAATAAAACTTTATCACCTGCTTCAACTTCTTTTACTGTACCGGTAACATATGTTGATATGCTTTGTGTACCTATTACTAATTCTCCTTTATGGTCTCCAGATTTAACATGTGCTTCAAATGTTATATCTGTATTATATTGATCTTCTAATCCATCTATTGAAAGTGGAGTTTCTTTTCTTTCTATAATTCTTGTTACTTCAGCTTTTGGATAATTTAATTTTGTTACTTGATCCAAAAAACTATTATCTTTCATTGCGATTTTATTTCCCACTATAATGTAAATTATTGATACTATTAATGCTACTGCAAATACTACTTTTTCCTTCATTTTATACCCTCTCTCTTTCATTATTTTTTAACTCGTTCCTATAATAACACAAATTTTATTTTTTTTGTATAAATTTTGCAAAAAAAGTTACAATAATTTTAAGAGAGGATGATTTTATGGATATGGAAAAACATTTATTAATTACAGGAGCTTCTGAAACATCTTGGAAAGACGCAATTACAAGTGCTATAGCTGAAGCTTCAAAAACAATCGATTATTTATCTAGTGTTAAAATTTTGAATCAATATGCAAAAATAAACGGAAACAAAATTTCAGAATACTATGTAGATTTAGACATTTCATTTGTAATTGATAGAGAAAGGAAAGATTAATTATGAAACCTATTGAAACTAAACAAGAATATAGTGACTATGTAGATAAAAAATCACCAAACTCACCTATTTTAAAAAATTGTTTTAATGCTTTTTGGGTTGGTGGATTAATATGTTCAATTGGACAAATCATAATGGACTTCTGCATGTATAAAGGTTTAGATCAAACGTCTGCATCAACAGTAGTTTCAATTGTGTTAATAGGTGTTGCAGCATTATTAACAGGACTAAACATTTTCAACAAAATTGGAAAATTTGCTGGAGCAGGATCTTTAATACCAATTACAGGATTTGCAAACTCAATTGTTTCCCCTGCTATAGAATATAAATCAGAAGGCTACGTAATGGGGGTTGGAGGAAAAATGTTTACAGTCGCCGGACCAGTACTAGTTTTTGGCATTTGTTCTTCCGTACTAATTGGATTAATTGCAACACTATTTTCTTAAAAATTCTAGAGTAGCTAAAAGTTGAAATTATGTCCGGGATGGTTGGCATAATTTCAACTTTTAGCGGCTACCTACAAAATTGCAATCAACTTCTCCAAATACACTGAATAAATATAACACTTATCCACATTTTTTTCCAAAGCTTGTTCTAAAGCCTTCTTATATATTTCCAACTGTTTCTCATATTTCTTAACCAGCTCATCTTCTTTTCCTTTTTCCACATAATCAGTTTTATAATCCACCAAAACAACCTCATCATCTTGATTAATAAAATACAAATCTATAATACCTTGAACCAAAATATTATCTTTAGCATCATTTCCATAAACTTCATCTGCTTTCAAACTAATGTAAAATGGTTGTTCTTTGTAAACTTTCTTTGCATTTTTTAATTGTTTAAATAATTCAGATTTTGTATATGAATATAGTTTATATGTATTAATTGCTTCCGCCTCTAACTTAGTTATTATTTTTCTATAAACTAAATCATCAACTAATTTTTGTATCATTTCTTTTGTGTATTCTTTATGTTCATCCAACTTTTGAAAACATAAATGCATTAGCGTTCCTTTTTGAGCACTTGTAATTTGGACATCCTCATTTAAAAATTGAGGTCTAGCTACAGCAAATTTTGACTCTTCAGATTGTCCTTCCAATTCTTCAATAGAAATTATTTTTTCGTTTTCCGCTTCTTTCAATTTAGTAACAGATGTTTTAGTTGGAATAACTGAAGACTCAATATAATTGTATTTCCACTTTAATGATTTAGATAATTCACGAATATTTTCTTTATCTAATTCATTTGCTCTTTTATTTAATTTTGTAATTAAATTCTCTTCCTCATCAACAATTTCATCTTGATTCAGCTCTTTTATTAAATCTGTCTTTTTTATAATATTAACGTTCATATAATCATTAATTTTTTCTATATTATTAAAATACACAAGTTCAATCCAATCCAAATAAGACTTATATTTTTTTAGTAACACATGATTAATTTCATTACAATCATTTTTATACATTTGAATTAAATCTTCTTTTTCTTTTAAAGACTTTTGAACATCTTTTGATATACCTGTAATTATAAGTTTTTCCTTTGCTCTTGTTAGAGCAACATATAATACTCTCATTTCTTCAGATAAAGTTTCTACTTTAGTTTTTAATCTTATAGCTTCTTTGGCTAAAGTAGTATATTCAATTCTCATATCTGAATTTATATATTTAGGTCCAAATCCCAAATCTTGATGTAAAATAATATTTTCGTTTAAATCTTGTAAATTAAATTGTTTTCCCGTACATGATAAAAATACAACAGGAAATTCCAATCCCTTACTTTTATGAATACTCATTATTCTAATTACATCTTCGTTTTCTCCAATTAATTTTGCTGCTGATAAATCTCCGCTATTAGAATGTAGCTTATCAATAAAATTAATGAAGTTAAATAGTCCTTTAAAGCTAGCTGATTCATATTGTTTTGCTCTTTCAAATAATATCTTCAAATTAGCTTGTCTTAAACCACCATTTGGTAAAAGTGTAACATAGTTGTAGAAATTGGTATCACTATATATTTGCCAAATTAATTCATCTAGTGCCATATATTTTTCTTCATTTTGCCACTTTTTTAAGTTATTTAAAAAAATTTCAATTTTATCTTTTAAATCATTTAGCTTATCATCTGTAACTCCATTCAAAGACTCATACTTATTTTTTAGAGATTCATAAAAAGAAATATTCTTCTCATTTCCCCTTATTTCTACTAATTCATTATCAGTAAATCCTCCTATGCTTGATCTTAATACTGTAACTAATGGAATATCTTGCATTGGGTTATCTATAACTTTTAATAAACACATGATTGTTTGAATTTCCATTGATTCAAGATATTCAGATGAAATATCGCTAAATACAGGCATATTTAAATTAGATATTTCTTTTTCGAAAATTGGAGCAGATATTTTAGTTGAGCGAAGTAAAACTACAATGTCTTTATAAGTAATTTTTCTGTAGCCTTTTTTTCTATCATAAACAATATAATCACTATCAATTAATTCTTTGATTTTTTTAGCAACATATTTGGCTTCTAAAACAACATCCTCTACTCTTTCTTCACTTTCAGGAACCTGCTCTTCTTCTGATTGAGCATCGTCTTCATCTTTGTAAATATCTATTTCTGGAGCTTTTAAGTCAATTATATTTAATTCTGCAATTCCCGCATATTCTCCTGGTACGCCTTCTGGTTCAGGATAATTGGCTCCATAGTTTAAATATTCATTTTCGTTATAACAAATATCTCCTAATTTTTCACTCATTATATTCTCAAAAATTAAATTTGTTAAATCTAGAATATTTTCTCTACTTCTGAAGTTTTTAAATAGCTGAATTTTTAAGCCTTTATCTATTTCTTCTCCTTTTACATTGTATTTTTTATATTTTTCCAAAAACAATTCTGGTCTAGCTTGTCTGAATTTATATATACTTTGTTTAACATCACCAACCATAAAAATATTGTTACCTTTTGAAACACTCTTTAAAATATTTTCTTGAACTAAATTACTATCTTGATACTCATCAATTGCAATTTCTTCAAATTTTTCTTTATATTTTTTTGCAACATCAGTTTCTGTAATTTCACCATTTTCATCTATTTTAACTAAAATATTTAAAGCAAAATGTTCAATATCATTAAAATCAACTATGTTTTTTTCTTTTTTCTTTGCAGCAAATTTATTGGTAAATTCAATTACTAATTCTTTTATGGAGCTTAATGCATCATACATCTCGTAAATATCAGAATTAGCTTGTTTTGAATTGTATATTAAATATTTATCAATTGTACTTGCAACTTTTTTCTTAACACTATCTCTAATATCTTTTGCTTGATCTTTTATTTCTAAAGTAATCTTTCTATCAGAAGGCCATTTTGCCCAAGCTAATGTAATAGCACTATTATAAGCACTTTCCCATAAATTACTATTGTTTTCTAAGTTTTCTAAATTAGCAATATCATTTTCAATCACAGCTTGGTATTTAGCTAATTCCTCGAATCTTGCAAGATTTTTTTGAACTTGTTTTAATTTCAAAATTGAATCTATCAATTCTTCTTTAAAATTTTCTAATAAAATTTCTCCCCATTTGGTTTCAGAAAAATCGTTTTCAAGTTTATCTTTTAAATTAAATTTTTCAACCTGATCATTTAACCATTTTTCAGGAAAAGGACTACTTTGGATAAATCTATAAATGTTCAGAATTAATTGTCTTAAGTTTTCGTCTCCTCTGTAATTAGTGTAAATATTCAATAATTTTTCAAAAGACTTATCTTCTGATACATATTTTTCTTCAAATAAATCATCAATTATTTCTTGCTTTAATAGTTCAACTTCTGCAGAATCGGCGACTCTGAAATTAGCTGAGGCATCAATTTCATAAAAATTATTTCTTATAACATCTAAACAAAAAGAGTGAATTGTACTTATATTTGCTTTGTTTAATAAAATAATTTGTCTTTGTAAATCTGTATTTGACGGATCTTCTTCTATTTTTTTATAAATAGCTTCTAATATTCTTTCCCTCATTTCACTTGCTGCTGCGCTTGTAAATGTAACTATCAAAATTTTATCAATATCAACTTTATCATTTATAACTTTATTAATAATTCTTTCAACTAAAACTGCAGTTTTTCCACTTCCGAGCTGCAGCTGCAACTAATATGTTATTTTCTTTTTCATTTATTGCAAGCATTTGCTCTTTTGTCCATTTAACTTCTGCCACTTTTGTACCTCCAAGTTTTTTATTTAGTATATATTAATTATCTATTTTTTTCAATGGAATTTCTAACAATCATTATTGTTTTAAATGTATTTTTAGCAGCCATAATTTGACTGAATTGTAAAATTATGCTATAATAAAGTGCAAAAAATTTTATAAGGAGTGTACTTAATTCATGGACAATCAAAACAAAGAGTTGGCAGTATTACAGGCTATTGCAAATTTGCAATCCAAAGGCAAACTACTGCGAAACTCGTCTGCTAGCAATTTTGTAGTACATGCTTCAAGAAGCATATCTGCAAAAAAAACAGAAAAGCCAGCCACTTCAAACAGCCCAGTTATGTTGAGTGAAAACTTATTCATAACCGACAATTCTGATAAAGAGCAGGATTTTGACGATGAATATTCATTCATCTTAGATACCCCAGCTAAGGTCAGACGGTATGAGCTTAAGTTTAGAGAAACAAAAAACGGTGTAACAATGGAGTTTTCAAATTTCATTTTTGGAAATTTCTACATCGATAATAGTAATGAAAACTTTAACAGTTCATTGCTTACAGAAACTTTCTCTAGAAATAACGTAATTGATGCTATGATCAATTCTTTTGGTTTCATGTCAACAAATCGAGAAGAGTATGAGTTTAGTCATAACTTGCGTAATGAAATATTCAATAAACTCAAGAAAACTCAGCCGAACGTAATGTTGACACGTGCTGACAATTCCAAGGTTTTCATACTTAAAGTTGGTGAAATACATATTTCTGCAAATAATTCAAAAGATAGAATGAGCCAATTCTTAGTATTTAGCATGGATATTAAAAACTGGACTTCTCAGGTTTATCTTTGCTACGCAAAAATCAACATGAATTTATTAGAAACTTCTGAACTGTATAAATCTAATGTTGCTAACGTATTAGTTAGCCCAGAGAATTTAAATAGTTCAAGGTATATTGGTACAGTAATCGAGAATGAAAAAGCATTAGGAATTAAAAAAATAGATATTCCTTTTGCTGAACCAATAAGTGTACCTATAAAAAATATATCTCGTATAGATTAGTTTCTAAACACTTTAAAGCCTGCTTTATAATTAAAGCAGGCTCTTTCTTTATTTTATATACATTTCTGGGTCTATTGAATTTCCGTCTTTTAAGATTTCAAAATGTAAATGTGAATCATCTAATATTTCAAATGTTGCTGAATTACCAACTGTTCCAAGTGTTTGACCTGATTTTACATTTTCACCTTCAACAACAAATTCTGCTGATAATAAGTTTGAATAGACTGTTGTAAAACCGTTTTGATGTTCTACTACAATTGTCAAACCATATCTAGGATCATTTTTAATTGATTTTACACTTCCATCTGCAGATGCTTTTACAATAGTTGTTTTGTCAGCTTTTATATCAATTCCTAAATGTGTTGTCCATTCTTTTAAAGTCTCCGAATATATTAATTTTTCTTTACCAAAATGTTTAACAATTTCACCTTCAACTGGCATTGTAAATGTTGGATCCTTTGTTTCTTCTTTAACATTTGCATCATCTGAAGCACTATTTGCTGAAGCCATTTCATTACTTGTATTCGCAACATCTTGTGTATTATCTAAATTTTCAACATTACTTAACTCTTGACTTAACTCGCCTTGTACTTTAGTTTCATCATTTACTTGAACTTGAACATTATTTTCATTATTTACATCTTTTTCTTCATTATTTTGTGCTTCGTCTACAGTTTTTCCAATAGATGAATTTGCTTCTTCTGTTATACTTTCTGCAGAATTATTTTCACTTATTTGTAAATTATCATTCTTTTTATTACCATTGAAAATATTGAATAATATTATAAAAAGAATAATAACAGCTACTGCACCTCCCAATGAAATATAAGTAATTTTATTTATCCTGTCATCTCTTAAAGTTTTTGCCATTAGTTTTTCCTCCTTAACTTTTCTTTAGTTAAATTATTTCCACATTATCAAAATTTATACATTTTCATCTTAGTAACTAACAATTTCAACCCCTATATAAAAATGCTTTATTATATCTTCACAATTGTATCCTTGTTTAGCTAAACTATCTGCACCTGTTTGACTCATTCCAACTCCATGTCCATATCCAGTTACTTTAAATCTTACTTTTTCACCTATCTCAACACTAAAATTGGCAGATTTTAAACCCAAAATAGTTCTCACTTCAACTCCTGATAAGTTATGATTTCCTATTTTTATTGTTTTAATTCTCCCTCCTGATGTATATTCAATAATTTGAATACAGTTTTCTTCATCAAAATTAATACTAAAATCAGAATATTTTTCTTTAATTTTAGAAACAAATTCTTCTCTTGAAAATTCCGCTTCTGAACTATATTGTGTATATCCTTCTTCCCCAGCAGTTTGCACAGTTTGTAAATATGGATAACCACTTCCGCCCCAAACATCTACTGGAGCTTCTGTTGCACCACCGCTATTTGAGTGAAAAAAAGCATTTATTGGTTTTCCTTCATATGTTATTATTTTCCCCTTAGTTTCATTTACAGCAAAAACTATTTTATTCCAATTTGATTCTCTTTTATCTTCATCCCATCTTGCTAACCTATCTTCCTTTGTAATCCATGCTTGGCAGCATTTTGAATCATCACAAATATGTGCTTCTCCATGTTTTGATTGGTTTGCAAGAATTTTATATATAGTATATGTTCTTGCTACTATCGATTGAGCTTTTAATGCTTCTATATCAAAATCAGCAGGCATTTCTGCAGATACAACGCCATATAAATATTCATCTAATGGCAATTCTTCAATAGTATTGGTTTTAGTATGTAATAACTTTATTGTATTATATTCTTTGTAATTATAAGGAGTAGTATCAACATTTGAATTATCATTTGGTTCTTTATTCTCCTCATTACTTTCAACTGTTTGTATAATTAAAGAATTACTTTCAACTTTAACCTTTGTAAAGAAAAAGGGAATTATAAATGTAATTATTACTAAAATTAGAACATACATAACTATTTTCTTCATACTTTTTATTTGCTCCTAACTCTCTATCTTAGCTAAACTGCAAGCATTTCCTTCATATCAGATAATACTCTTTTTTCAATTCTAGAAACTTGTACCTGGCTTATTCCTAAAATTTTTGCTACTTGTGATTGAGTGCTTCCTCTAAAATATCTTAATAAAATAACCTTTTTCTCTCTATCATTCAATTTATTAATAGCATCTTTTAAAACAATTTTATCAACTATATTTTTTTCTGATTCCACATTCGCTGGGATTTTATCTAAAATATTTCCTTCATTATCATCTTTATAATTCATATCGTAAATTGAATCTACACAATTAACAGAATCTAAAGCTGCAGCAATCTCCTCTTTTGATACATTTAATATCTTAGAGATCTCATCAATTTTAATCTCCACTCCTTTTTTATTCAAATACTCTTTTTGTAACTCTCTTATTTTCACACACAATTCTTTTGTACTTCTACTTACTTTAATTGGTCCATCATCTCTGATAAACCTTTTTATTTCTCCTAATATATATGGTACTGCATATGTTGAAAGTTGAACCTCAAAATTGGTATCAAACCTTCTTATTGATTTAATAAAACCTAAAGAACCAATTTGATATAAATCTTCTAATTCATATCCCCTATCTTTAAATCTTCTCACAATACTCCAAATTAATCCCGAATTACTTTGAACTAATTTAGACATTGCCTCCTCATTTCCTTCTTTGGCTTTAATAATATCTTCGACACTGTTTTCATACATATTATTCAACCTTTCTATCTTATGTAACTTTCATGACCCATTTGGGGACGGACTCATTTTGGGACATTTTTGACACATTTTGAGTCCGTCCCCATTTGTGTCATCTTCATTTAAACAACTCCTACTCCTTCCAATTCTTTCTCTTCGTTAGATGAAGGTATTTTTTCAATTACCTTTTTCATAGTAACTTTTGTCCCTAAACCTAAAACTGATTCAATATGAACTTCGTCCATAAAACTTTCCATAATTGTAAATCCCATTCCAGACCTTTCTAAATTCGGTTTAGACGTATATAATGGTTTTCTTGCCATCTCAACATTTTCAATTCCTTTTCCTGAATCAGATATCTCAATTTCAATTGTATTTGCAAAGATTTTTGCTATTATTTTTATTTTTCCTTCCATGTTCTCATATCCATGAATTATGCTATTTGTAACAGCCTCTGATACTGCTGTTTTTATATCAGCAAGCTCTTCAATTGTTGGATCTAATTGTGCTGCAAATGCTGCAACAGTAATACGAGCAAATGCCTCATTATTGGATTTACTCAAAAATTCTAATTTCATTTCATTTTCATACAAACCCTTCATTTGTTCCATCCTTTGTATAATATATTTAGGTTTTTCATTGGTTATACCTATAAACCAAGAAGCTTCATATATATTTAATTATGCACTTTTCACAACTGGAATAATTCTAAGCACTCCACTCATCTCAAATATTTTTTCAATACTTGGTTTTACATTTGTCATTTCAACTGTGCCTCCAAGCATATTTGCCGTTTTATATCTTCCAATTATCATTCCTATTCCTGCACTATCCATAAAAGACACCTTACTAAAATCAAATAAAACTTTTCTTGGCATATATCTCGTAATTTCATTATCCGCCAACCTCCTTATTTTCTCTGTACTGTGATGATCGATTTCCTCTGTAATTTTAATTAACAACAACTTGTCCTCTTTTAAAAATTCACTTTCCAAAATACAATCCTCCTTGCAACAAATTTATAATTTTGATTATAGTTCTATTTCCAGTTTTTTCCAAGAGCGAATCATAGGAAGTTTTGTCGAATAGCTAAAAAGATTTCGACAAAAAAAGTGTCCTGTTAAGGACACTTTCATCTACATTCTATTATTTTATCTAAATTTGGATATGCAGCTATAACCAAATCTTTTATAACTTCCAGTTCTTCTTTATTGCATCTATTTATTATATTTATCAAAATTTCTTTTGTTTCACATTCACCATTTTTACATACTACATCATTCCCAAATAACAAACTATCACTTGAAACCCTTAATGCTTTTGAAATTTGATATAATGTATGTACACTACAACTGCTATTGCCTTTCTCAAGTTCGGATATATAATTTTCCGAGCGATTTATCATTCCTGCAAATTTTTCTTTTGTTAAACCAATTGATATTCTATATTTCTTTGTTCTTTCTCCAAATCCATGCCAATCTTGATATTCATATCTATCTATTCTACTCATACTTTATAAATCCCTCCATCACTTGTGCGTTTAATTGAATTTATAAGTATTATCTCATTAATTTTGGAAATTTATTATCAAGTACGATTTATTTTATTTTGTAATTAGTGGTTATTATTCTTTTCAATCCAATCCAACAAAATTTCAAATTCTTCAAAATGATTTTTAAAGAACAAATCATTTTTCATCAAATCGATAATTTCATCTTTAGTAAACCAATGCAATGAAGCAACTTCTTCCTCTTGCAATTCTAAATTTTCTATATCAGGAACATCCATTTTTACATAATAATCATCCCAGAAGACTCTTTCTTCTTCAGATCTTCCTCCGTAATATAATTGCAAATCTTCTGGATTCAAATCTATTCCTATTTCTTCTTTTACTTCTGTAATTATGCCTTGAACACTGTCCTCTCCTGATTTTGGATGTCCACCAGTTGTAGCATATAAGCCGTTTTTTCTTTCACTTCTTTTTTGAATTAGAAATTTTCCTTCTGAGTTTTGTATAAATACTAGAACTACTACAATGTAGCTACCTTTTGGAATTTCTTCACCTTTGTAAATGGTTTTTCCTGTTAATTTTCGGTTTTCATCATATAAATCTCTTTTTTCCATTTGTTGCCTCCTCAGCTTTTTCTTAAATATTCTTATTTCTAATATAATCTCCCTCGAATTCTTCATCCAAGATGTCCATAGATATTTTATCATAATATTTTCCATTAATAAAGTGGCAACCACGTCTTCTTCCATATTCTTTGAACCCACATTTTTGATAACATTTGTATGCTCTAGCATTTGCTGAGACTAAATCTAGATTGATGTTTTTTAGATTTAGATATTTAAAACCATATTCAAGAATAAGTCTTATAGCCTCAGTTCCATATCCTTTGTCTCTGTAATCTTTATCTCCTATGAATATTCCAAGTGTTCCACATCTGTTTAGATGATCAATTGATTCAATTCCAACTGAACCAACAATTTTATCATTATTTATATCTATAATTGAAAAGGTTGCTTCTGGATTGTTGTTTTGCTCTAAAAACTCCTTTTCTCCTTGGTTTGTCATTATTTTTCCGCTTCTTCCAATATAATCTGCAACTTGTGGATCATTTAGCCATTCAGCAAAAATCTCATAATCTTCTGCATTTCTTGGAGATAGATAGATTCTATCTCCCTCTATTCTCTTATAATACTTCATATAAATTCCCCCTTTTATTTATTATTTCAAATTAAACTTTTCTATTACAATATCAGCTACCTCATCTGGTTCTAAATTTGTATTATTTATCTTTATTTGATTTTCAAATAATTTTTCACCTTCATTTGAATTTAATCTATACTTTTCAATTGATGATAATAATTCATTTTTACTCCATTCTGTATCACGTTTAGACCTTTTTTCTTCTAATCTATGTGGTGTCACATTTCTTTTCAAACGAGTATCTAAATCTGCTTCCAATTCCACAAAATAGAATTTACCTCCACTTGATTCAAATAAGTCCTTCAGTTTATTTAAATAATCAATGTCCTCTTGCAAATCAAAAGCTACTACAAATGTAAATATCAAATCTACATTGTTTTGAACTGCAATATGAAAAACATCTTCCCTTATTAATCCGTTTAAATCTCTCCAAGCTTTCTCATTTGAATCAAATATCTTTTTTGATACTTCTATACTATCATGATTAACTAATAATGAAAAGCCTAATTTTTCTTTTAATTTTTCAGCAACAGTCATCTTGCCCACTGCTTGTGGACCTGCTACCACTATTAAATTTGACATTTCTTAATCCCCCTTTCGCTAAAAATCAAAAAAGCATTGCAAGAAATCCTCTTAAGACTCCTTTGCAATGCTTTACGTTTGCTTTAAGTGTAAGTAGTTCTTCTTATTAAAACCACCCTTTACCGCTCTGGCTTATGCCATAGGTAAACTCTTAATATGATATTATGGTAACATATATTTTTTTATTTGTCAAATTTTGCTTTTATTTTGTTGATGTGTCCCTCGCTGTGCAATTTGCACAGCGGGGACGCGTCCCCAATTGTGCATTACATATTTTTCAATCTTTCCTCAGTATTTTTAAGCATTTCTTCATATTTAGCTAATTTTTCTTTTTCTTCATTTATCTTAGCTTCTGGAGCTTTGCTTACAAATCCTGGATTAGATAACATCTTTTTAGCTCTTTCAACTTCTGCTTCTAATTTTGTTTTTTCGTTTTGAAGTCTTTCTTTTTCAGCTGCTATATCAACTAAATCTTCAAATGGAATATATAATTCTAATTCTGGTTGCATTATTGAAATTGCATTTGATGGTATGTTGTCTTTATTAGCTTGAACAATTATCTCATCACCAAAAGCTAACTTTTGTAAGAATAATGCACTTTGATTTATTAAGTCATTGTATTTTTCTGTTACAAATATTAATTTAGCTTTTTTAGCTGGGTGAACATTCATGTTGTTTCTTATGTTTCTTACTTCACCAATAATTGATTTTAACATTTCAATTTCATTTTCTTCAACTTCAAAGTTAAAATCATCTCTGAATTTAGGCCATGCTGAAGTCATTATTGTTTCATCATTATTGTATAGTTTTGTGTAAATTTCTTCAGTTACAAATGGCATGATTGGATGTAACATTTTTAAGCTGTATTCTAAAACTGTGTTTAATGTAAATTGTGCTTCTTTTCTAGTTGCGCTATTTTCATCATATAAACGTGGTTTTACAATTTCGATGTACCAATCACAGAATTCATTCCAGATAAAGTCATAGATTTTTTGTGCTGCTACTCCTAAGTCATAGTTATCAATATTTGTAGCCATTTCCCCAGCTAATCTGTTTGCTTTTGATAAGATCCATTTATCTTCTTTGCATAATTTTGATAAATCATAGTTTTCATCATAATCTTCTAAATTCATTAATACGAATTTTGATGCATTCCATAATTTGTTAGCAAAGTTTGCTCCTTGCTCAACTTTTGCTGGAATGTATCTAATATCATTTCCAAATGATATTCCTAATATTAATGAGAATCTTAATGCATCTGCACCATATTCTGCTATAACATCTAATGGATCAACACCATTACCAAGTGTTTTACTCATTTTTCTACCTTGGTCATCTCTAACCATTCCATGGATTATGATGTCTGAGAATGGCTTTTTACCTAGATATTCTAATCCAGAAAAAATCATTCTTGAAATCCATAGTGAAATAATTTCATATCCTGTAACTATTGTATTTGTTGGATAGAATGTTTTTAAATCCTCTGTTTCTTCTGGCCAACCTAATGTTGAGAATGGCCATAATGCTGAACTGAACCATGTATCTAATGTATCTGGATCTGCTGTAAATTCTGTGCAACCACATTCATCACATACTTCTGGTATTGTTCTTGAAACGTGTATTTTTCCACAGTTATTACAATAATATGCTGGAATTCTGTGTCCCCAGTATAATTGTCTTGAAATACACCAGTCTTGTAAGTTTTCCATCCAATTGAAATATGTTTTATCATATTTGTTTGGAATAAATCTTATATCTCCGCTTCTAACAGCTTCAATAGCAGGCTTAGCTAATTCACCCATTTTTACAAACCATTGATCAGATATTGTTGGCTCAATTGTTGTTTTACATCTTTCACATTTTGCAACATTGTGTGTGTAATCTTCAATTTTAACCATATATCCTTGGTCTTCTAGCATTTTTACAATGATTGTTCTTGCGTCATATGCATTCATTCCAGCAACTTCTGGAATTAAATCATTCATTATTAAACTACTATCAAATACTTCAACAAATTCAAGATTATTTTTTAATCCTGCTTGATAATCATTTGGATCATGACATGGTGTTAATTTTACACAACCTGTTCCAAATTCCATATCAACAAATGGATCTGCAATAATTGGAATTTCTTTATTCATTAATGGCAATATACATGTTTTTCCAATTAAATGTTTAAATCTCTCATCTTTTGGATTAACTGCAACGCCTGTATCACCAAGCATTGTTTCTGGTCTTGTTGTAGCAACTACTAAGTAATCTGTAGTTCCTGGTTCTGCATCTTTAATTGGATACTTAATATGCCAAATGTGTGATGCTTCTTCTTTGTATTCAACCTCTGCGTCTGATATTGAAGTTTTACAATTTGGACACCAGTTAATCATTCTTTTTCCTTTATAGATATATCCTTTTTCATATAATCTGAAAAATACTTCTTCTACTGCATTTGATAAACCTTCATCCATTGTAAAACGGCTTCTTGACCAGTCACAAGAACATCCCATTTTACGTTGTTGTTTTTGAATTGTTCCACCATATTCATGTGTCCATTCCCAAGCTTTTTCTAAGAATTGTTCTCTTGTTAAATCAGATTTTTTAATACCTTTTTCTCTTAGGCTTTGAACAACTTTCATTTCTGTTGAAATTGCAGCATGGTCAGTACCTGGTAGCCATAATGTATTAAAACCTTGCATTCTTTTATATCTAATTAAAAAATCTTGAATTGATGCATCTAATGCATGTCCCATGTGTAATTTTCCCGTTACATTTGGAGGTGGCATCATAATACAGTAGCTTTCTGCATTTTTATCCATACTTGGTTTAAAATAGCCATTTTCCTCCCATTTTTCGTATAATTTGTCTTCGAATTCTTTTGGATTGTACTTGTCATTAAGTTTGTGTTCCATTTTTATTCCCCCTTTTTATTAATCATTCCATTCAAATGAATTAACCATTTTTAATGCTACTTCATCGACTTTAGCTTCATCATCTTTATTAAATACAGTTTCATAGATGAAGATGTATTTATTATCTCCAACAATATAATATTGTTTAAAAATTGAGTCTTTATCTTTGATTACAAATGTATATAATATTTCTCCCTTTTCTGTGTTTGAACCAGATGCATTTATAACAGCATCTTTTGAAACTTGCCTTGCTAATTGTGCATATATTGCATCTTTAAATTGCATATGTTCTTCTTTTTTATATCTATTCTTTCCTTCATTAATTGATATATTATTAGGTCTTTCTTCGTTATCTTCTCCCTCTTTTACATAGAAATATTTTCCATTACTTGAGTGAGTTTTACTCTCTTCCCATCCACTGCTAACAGTATATGAACCAAAATCCTTTTTATAAACAACATCTCCATTATCTTTTTTAGTTTTCAAACTGCATCCAGAAAGGCAGACTATTACTACCTGCGTTAAAATAACAAATATTAATAATTTACATATTTTTTTCATAAAATTCCTCCTTAAAATTAACTATTCTTCGAATAATTTCCCATACAAAAAAGCCCGTCCTATATAAGGACGAGCTATAAATTCGTGGTACCACCTTAATTAATATGAATTTTTAATTTCATATTATCTCTAATGCTTTTAACGCTGCAACACGGATATTCTTACTAATACTTTCAGAATATCAACTCCAAAGCTACCTTCAGTATAACTTATTATAAGAAGCTCACAGCTAACAACTTCTATTCTCTTGATAACTTATTATACTTACTCCTCTTTTTCCTTGTTTTTATTATATAGTTTATATATTAACATAATTTTTGCATAATTTCAATAGATTAACCAATATTTTTGACACTATTTTGCAAATATAAATATTGCACATCCAATTACAGCTATTATAAAACCTACTATTTTTAAGTTTCTTGTGGCTGTATTAGTATCACTTGTACTGAAAAACTTTTGTGTCAATTTTCTAGCATCATATACACATACTATACCTATTGCTATTATAATTATTCCTATCATTTTAAAGACAATTTCCATTTTCAAACATCCTTTTATAATTTTTATTAATGCTAGTTGATCTGTCCCTAGTTGTGCATTTTGCACAGTCGGGACACGTCCCCAATTGTGCATTATTCAAAAAATTCTACTGTGTATTTACAATCAAATTCTTCATTTGGTCTTAATAAAACAATTGATGTTTTTTCTGTGAATATTCCACTGCTTTTTATTGAGTCTGACATTCCGTGCCATGGTTCAATACAAATAAATGGTGCTCCTGGTTTTGACCAAATTGCTAAATATGGAAATTCTGAAAAATCCATTCTTAGTATACGTTTTCCTGTTGATTTTCTCATTAATGAAACTTTTGATGAAGTCATTCCTTTCATTATTATTGCATCATTATTGAATGAATCCTTGTTTAATGGAAGTATTCTTTTATCTATCATTTTATTTTGTGCATAATCTGTTCCAATTAAACCGTCTACTAAATACAAGAAATGTATTTTGTCTTCATCTTCTTCAAATTCTAAATAATAATCTCCATTTTTTAATGCTTCATAATCTATTTTAAATGCAGGATGTCCACCTATACAAAATGGCATGTTTGTTTTTCCTGTATTTATAACCTTATAAATAGTTGTTAACTTATTTTCATCTAATCTATATGTAGTATATAGTTCAAAATCAAAAGGATATCTTGTCAAAGTATTTTTATTGCTTTTTAAAACATATGAATGAAAGTTATCTAGTTTTGTTACTGGCTCAAATTCTAAATCTCGAGCAAAACCATGTTGAAACATTTCATATGTTCGTGCATTTATTATAGTTTGATTTCTCTTTAGTTTACCTACTATTGGGAATAATACTGGTGAATGTCTTTTCCAATAAACTTTTCCATTTTCATCTAAACAGTCTTCCCCTTGGTGGATTCTTTCTTCTCCATTTAATTTAAAACTTAGAAGTTCACCACCGTACTTAGAAGTTAAAATTTGAGTATGCATAAACGTGATCTCCTTTTTTTATTTTTTCACTATTATAATATGTTTTTTTTGCTAAAAAGTCAAGTGTTTTCAGGAAATTCCATGTCCAACTCAAAGAAGAATTCTATACCATTAGGTTTATTAATTGCACCATAATCATTTTTATAATTATTCATTATAGCCTTTACAAATGCTAAACCTATTCCTGTTCCACCTTTTTCTCTATTTCGTGATGAATCTATTTTGTAAAATCTACCCCAAATACGTTGTAGTTCATTTTCATTAATGTTATCACCTGTATTAAACACACTAACTCTAATCTTTCGTGTTTCATTATTTAAATCAATGTTAACATCAATTTTTCTTTCCCCATCTTTTTCCTTAGAATATTTAATTGCATTTGTTAAATAATTAGTAAGAATTTGTTCAATATAAAAAGCATCTGCATTAGCTATAATAGCATTTTCATAATTAAAATATACTTTTACATCATTTTCTTCCAACATTACATTACATTTTCTTATTACTTCTTTTGTTAATTCTACAATATCAAAATTTTCATTATTAAATTCACGCTTACCATATTCAAGCTTCATTAGCTCTAATAATTGTTTTACTAGCCTGTCCATTTTATTTGCTTCATCTAAAATTACATTTGCATAAAATTCTCTTGACTCATCATCTGCATTTACATTTTCTACTAATCCCTCTGCATACCCTTGAATTAAGGCAATTGGAGTTTTTAACTCATGTGATACGTCTGATATAAATTGTTTTCTCATTTCGTCTATTTTTGATTTTCGTTCAATATCTTTCTCTAATTCAGTATTATTAACTGTTAATTGATTTATTGTCTTCTCAAGTTTTTCGGACATTATATTTATACTTTTTCCAAGATTATTTATTTCATCTTCGGTATCATCAATTTCATACTTTTGTGAAAAGTCTAAATTAGACATTTTTTGAGCAATATGGTCTAGTTCTATTATTGGCTCTGTAAACTTTTTAGATATAAAAGATGATAGAATTCCAGAACCTATAATAATTACAAAATCAATTACAATTAAAATATAATTTAAAATTTTTGTGCTTTCGTGAATATCCCTCGTTGTTAACATCGATACATATATTCTTTCTAAAACAAAATTATTTAGTAACATTAGAATGAAAATAACAAATGCAATTGCAATACATAATGTAAAAAACAATTTTATTCTTACTGATTTAGCTCTATTCGTTCCTTTTTCCATATATTATTTAACCCCGAATTTATATCCAATACCTCTTATTGTTTGAATAAATTTTCCTTTCTTTCCTAATTTATGTCTAATTTTCTTTATATGACTATCTATAGTTCTTGAATCTCCATAATAGTCATAATTCCATACATTATTTAATATTTTATCTCTTGATAAAGCAACGCCTTTATTATCAATTAAGAATTTCAATAATTCATATTCTCTTAGACTTAATTCGATAGTTTTTGAATCAACTTTAACAGTTCTTCCTTCAGAGTCAATTTCAATTCCACCAATTTCATAAGTATTATTAATTTGCTTTGTTGTTCTTTTTAATAAAGCTTCTACCCTTGCAACTAAAATTTTGGGGCTAAATGGTTTAGATATATATTCATCAACCCCTAGTTCAAACCCAAATAATTCATCTTGTTCTTCTCCCCTTGCTGTTAGCATTATTATAGGTACATTTGAACTTTGTCTAATTTGTCTTAAAACTGACCAACCATCAAGCTTAGGCATCATAACATCTAATAATATTAAATTAATTTTGCTTTCATTTTCTTTAAATACCTTTATAGCATCTTCACCATCAACTGCTTCTAAAATTTTGTATTCCTTTTTTTCCAAAAAGTCTTTTATTAACTTTCTCATTCTTGATTCATCATCAACTATTAAAACTGTTATATCTGACATTCCATATCCTTCCTTTTCTATAGCTTTATTATATATTATAACACTTGTTTATGTCCATACTGTGAATAACTATATCAATTTTTTCTTTTAAATTATCTTAAAATATTCCAATTTTTAAATTATTATGGTATTGTAATAATAAAGGAGTTGATTATTTTGGAAAAAAACAAAAGAAAGAAAAAAAATAATACAAAGGGAGTCTTTTTAATATTTATAATACTTATTTTAATATTGGTTATATTCATTAATAATAAGAATAAATCACATAAATCAGATAATAGTGCAAACCCTACATCAATTCAAACTACAAATAATTCGGAAGAAAAAACTGAACAACCAAAACCTTCTAGAGTACAAAACTTAACTGAAGAGGAAATAAAGCTTTCTCAAGAGCGTGGTCTTCCAGTTTTAATGTATCATTTCTTTTATGATGCTCAAGCTGGAGAAACAGGAAATGATAATAACTTTATGGAAATTCATGATTTTGAAGAACAAATTAAATATCTTGCTGAAAATGATTACTATGTACCAACATGGGATGAAGTTTTAGGATACATTAATGGTAAAAATGGCTTGCCTTTAAAAAGTGTTGTAATCACAGTTGATGATGGTGCTGAATCATTCTTTAGATTAGCTGTTCCTGTATTAGAAAAATACCATTATACCGCTACTTCATTTTTAATTACATCATGGTGTGATATTCCTACTGAAAATTATAAAATAGTAGATTTTCAATCACATTCACATGATATGCACAAACCTGGTTCTGACGGTAAAGGTGCATTTCTAACAATATCATATGAAGATGCTTGTAAAGATTTAGAAACATGTCGTGCAGAACTTGGAGAAAATTGCAAAGTATTCTGTTATCCATTTGGTCATTATAATGATAGATGTAAACAAATTTTAAAAGATTGTAATTATATTTTAGCATTTACAACAAAAGGTGGAAGAGTTTACCCAGGAAGTGATCCGCTTCAATTACCTAGAGTTAGAATGTCTAAAGGTGATTCTTTAAATGCTTTTGTTAGTAAAATAAAATAATAATTTTTATAAATAAGACAATTTAGGGACGCGTACCAGAATTACGCATCCCTAAATTTATCTTATTTAATTAATTTCCAACAACTACATAACCTTTTTCACTTAAAGTTAAATTTTGTGAAGCATATTTTGTAATTAATACTGTATCTTCAATTCTTACTCCAAATCTAGTTGGAATATATATTCCCGGTTCATCTGTCACTACCATGTTTTCCCTTAAAATAAAATCATGTTTTGTGCTCATAAATGGAAATTCATGAATATCTAGCCCTACTCCATGTCCAAGGCTGTGAACCATGTTTGCACCGTTTAATTTAAACTCGCTTTCAACACTTTTTGCAATAAGTTTTATATTAGCGCCTTCTTTTAACTCTTCTTGTACTCTTAATTGATTTTTTAAAACCAAATCATATACTGGCTTCATATATTGTGGTATATGGCCTGCAAATACTGTTCTAGTCATATCTGAGCAATATCCATTATATTTACATCCCATATCAATTGTAATTGGATCTCCATCTTCTATTTTTCTATCTGTAGGAACCGCATGGGGCATAGAAGAATTTGGTCCTGACGCAACAATTGTGTCAAATGCTAGACTATCTGCTCCATTTGTTAAGAAATATCTTTCTATTTCAAATGCAATTTCTTTTTCAGTCATACCAATTTTAATAAACTTTTTTATATGTTCAAAGCAATTATCTGTAATTAAACATGCTTTTTTTATACAATCAATTTCTTCCTCTTTTTTAGTTATTCTAAATTTTTCAATTAGACCTTCTGTTTCCTCAAAATTATTAATTTTGTATTTATGCATATACTCTTTATATTGAGCATATGTTAAATTATTTTCTTCAAAACCAACATTCTCACAAAATGTAAAGAAATTTTCATAATCTTCTCTCGTTAATTCTTTAAAATCATAAACAATAATTTCATCATCAACTGTAAGCGCTTGATTTACAATTTCCATATATCTACCATCTGTAATATACACATTTTCACGCCTTGTTAACAGCAGTACTCCTTCTGCATTTATATTTGTTAAATATCTTATGTTTATAGGATTTGTAATTATCATACCTTGTAAATCCAAGTTTTTTAATCTTTCTCTTAATGCTTCTATTTTTTCGTTCATGAAATCACCCCTTTTATTTAACAAAATAAACTAAAATTTAAATCTTCCTAATGTAAATATAAAAAATACTAATCTAATCCATATATTTAATGGTATAAACATTACAACAAAAGCTGATAAAACAATAAATGGTCCAAATGGTATAAATTCAGCCATTTCTTCTTTTTTTGCTTTTGTTTTAATTATTAAATACACACTATAAACAGCTGCTATTAGAAAAGAAATAATTGTAATTGCTATTATATTTCTCCATCCAAAGAATAACCCTAAAGCTCCCATAAGCTTTACATCACCAAATCCCATGGTTTCTTTTCTAAATACTAAGTTACCTAAATATGTTAAAGCTAAAAATATACTTACTCCAAGTAACATTCCTAACCACATTTCAACTGCTATATTTAAATTATTTATTCCTCTTAGGAAACTAAAAACTACTCCAGCTTCTAGCATTGTTATAGTTAATCTATTAGGAATAATTTGTAATTTATAATCAATGTAAAAAGCAGAAATAAGCATAGGTGTAAGTACTAAGAATTGTAGCAATTCTAAAATATCCTCCATACCTATAACTCTTAAAAGAGCAATATACAATATACAGGTTATAATCATTAAAGTATAATTCTTATTTGAAGTTTTTATAAACTCTTTTATAACTTGAATAGAAAAAATTTCTTTATGTTCTGGAAGATTTTGATTTACTAGGTTAACAAACATCCCTACTAATAAACCTAGTATTCCTACTCCAATATACCAGAAAATATGTATATTATTAATAAACATTTTATACCTTCTCTTTCTTAATTTTTCTAAAATATCTTTCCATAATTTTATTTTCAATAGGTCTTTTAATTTTGGTTATAAAAATATCCTTCTCAGCAATTGGTTTTACTAATATTGAAAACATATTACATCTATTTGAACCAATTACATCAGTCATCAATTGATCCCCTATTGCAGCAATATTTTTTGCCTCTAGCCCCATTAGTTTTTGAGCTTTCAAAAAACCTGATTTAAATGGTTTTTTAGCAAAATGAAAAAATGGAATATCCAAAACTTCTGCTACATATTCAACTTTGTCTAGTTTATTGCTATTTGATACTATGCAAAACTTTATACCCGCATTTTTTAGGTCATTAACCCATTCGACTGTGCCATTTTCAAAGTTTCTATAATAATCAATTAACGTATTATCCACATCTAAAATAATACCTTTTATATTGTTTTCTCGCAAAAATTCTAATTTTACATCTCGTACATTATTACAATAAAAATCTGGATAAATTAACATGTTTTTCCTCCCCAATTTCTCACCATTATCTTATCAGTGAAGTACAGTTTTGTCAAGTAAGTTTGAAGGGGAGGAAATATTATTTACAAAACCTATGATTTCCAATTGTAACAACATAAGGTCTAGACCAAATCCATTTGCTAGTTGCAGTATTTGGATTGAAATAGTAAATACTTCCATACGTTGGGTCCCAGCCGTTCAGAGCATCCCTTGCAGCATTAATTGCAGTTGTATTTGGAGCATAATTAATTTGACCATCACTTACAACGTCAAAAGCACCAGGTTGATAGATTACTCCTGCTACACTGTTTGGAAATTTGCTACTTTTTACTCTATTTAATACTACAGCTCCAACACCTACTTGGCCTGCATATGGTTCTCCTCTGGCTTCTGCAAAAATCAAATGTGCTAATAAATTTAAGTCACTATTACTTGCTGTTCCTCCGCCTGATGAAGATGAAAAAATTCCCATAGCTGCTAAAGTTTTAGGTCCTGCTATCCCATCAACTGTTAAGCCATTCTTGGATTGAAATAATCTTACTGCTGCAACTGTTCTACTTCCATAAACCCCATCTATATTTCCATTATAATATCCCCATCTTTTCAGTTTTGTTTGTATTTGAATTACTTCATTTCCACTTGAGCCATATTTTGATAAAGCAAATGCTTCATTATTTCTAAATGATAAATTATAAGTTAGAAATATTGTAAACACAGCTATTATATTTAGTAATGCAAAAATCTTTTGCCTTTTTATTAAATTTTTCATATAAAAACACCTCATTTAGAATTTATTTTTTCCAAAATGAGGTGTTTTATGCAAAATCTATATTTATTTAAAATCTGTTTTAGAAAATTCCTACTATATTTCCATTTTCATCAACATCAATATTTTCAGCAGCTGGTACTCTCGGTAATCCTGGCATAGTCATAATTTTTCCAGTTAATACTACTACAAAACCTGCACCAGTTCTTAATATTACATCTTCAACATGAATCTTGAATGGATCTTCACATTCTAAATTTTTTGGATCATCTGAAAAAGAATACTGTGTTTTTGCAATACATACAGGTAAATCCTCATATCCAAATTGCTTAATAAGCTCCAAATTGGCTTTTGCTTTATCTGTGTATTCTACACCTTCTGCTCCATAAATATTTGTACACACTTTTTCTATTTTTGTTTCTAATGAATCTTGTAAATCATATATAAATTTAAAATTATAGTCTTGATCACATAATTTAACCACTTTTTCTGCTAAATCTGTAATTCCGTCTCCACCTTTTCCCCAGTTTTCACACAAGCTAAGTTCCACATTACTATTTTTTAATATTTCTGTTAATGTTTGAATTTCTTTATCAGTGTCTGAGTTATATTTATTTATTGCTACTACTACATTTAATCCATATTTTTCTTTTAGATTTTCAATATGTTTTAAAATATTTTTACTTCCTCTAACTAAAGCTTCTATGTTTTCGTTTTGAATTTCTTCCTTAGGTTGTCCTCCATGATATTTTAAAGCTTTTATTGTAGCAACACAAACCACCGCATCTGGTTTTAAATTTGCTTTTCTACATTTTATATCTAGGAATTTTTCTGCTCCTAAATCTGCTCCAAATCCGGCTTCAGTAACTACATAATCTCCTAATTTTAATGCCATTTTTGTAGCTATTATACTATTGCAACCATGTGCAATATTTGCAAAAGGTCCACCGTGAATTAAGCATGGATTATTTTCAATAGTTTGAACCAAATTAGGTTTAATTGCATCTTTAAGTAATACTGTCAAAGCTCCTTGTGCGTTTAAATCTTTAACTTTTATAGGTTGTTTATTTTTGTTATATCCAATTATAATATTAGATATTTTTTCTTTTAAATCATTAATATCTTCAGCCAAACATAAAACTGCCATGATTTCAGAGGCAACAGTTATATCAAAACCATCTTCTCTTGGTACAATATTTTTTTCACCTGATAAACCAGTATTTACAACTCTTAACTGTCTATCATTTAAATCAACACATCTTTTCCAAGTAACCTTTTCAAATTCTAGTTTATTTCCAAAATAAATGTGATTATCTATCATTGCTGATAAAAGGTTATTTGCCGAAGTTATTGCATGAATATCTCCTGTAAAATGTAAATTAATTTCCTCCATGGGAGCAACTTGTGAATAACCTCCACCTGTTGCGCCACCTTTTATTCCAAATACAGGGCCTAAAGATGGTTCTCTTAATGCAGCTAAAGCTTTTTTTCCAATTTTATTTAATCCATCAACTAAACCTATAGAAACTGTTGTTTTTCCTTCTCCTAATGGTGTTGGATTAATAGATGTTACTAATATAAGTTTACCATTTTTTTTGTCTTTAAGGCTATCAAAAATAGATAAATCAACCTTTGCTTTATACTTTCCATATTGTTCTAAATAATCATCATTAATTCCAATTTTTTCTGCAATTCTATCTATTTTTTCTAATTTTGCATTTTGCGCTATTTCAATATCACTCATATTTAACAACCCCCTATTTAATTATTACTTAATTTTATTTATTAAAAAATAAGTCCAACAATTATTCCAATAACAGCTCCAACAACAACTTGAAATGGAGTATGTCCTAAAGCTTCTACTAATCTTTCTGAAACTTCTACCTTTGATAATCCTGGTGTTTCAACAATTTTATTTAAAAGCTTTGCTTGATTTCCAGCAGCTCTTCTTACTCCTGCTGCATCATACATTACAATGCATGCAAATATTACTGCTATAGCAAAGCCATATGTTTCAATTCCTTCATGTTTACCAATTAGTGTTGCAAGCGATGTTACAACAGCACTGTGAGAACTTGGCATTCCTCCTGCTCCTAAAATTCTTCTTATATTTAACTTTCTGTTTTTTGCTAAATCACTTAAACATTTAAATAATTGTATAAAAAACCATGTTAATATCGGAACAATTATATATTTAAAATCATCTATAAAATCCATAAAACTCTCCTCTGTATAGATTTTTACTCAAAATCTTCTTCTTCAACTCCATCTTCAGTTTTTATTAAAATGCTTATTCTCTTTTCAGCATCTTCAAGCATTTTACTACATTGTTTAGATAGTTTCATTCCTTCTTCAAATTTTGAAACAGATGAATCTAGATCTAAATCATTTTTTTCTAGTTCAGTTGCAATTTCCTCTAATTTTTTCATTGCATCTTCAAAATTAATATTTTCTTCCTTTGCCATTTTATTCATTTCCTTTCAGTGTCCTATTTAGGACAAAATTATTTTACTGTTCCATTTTTAACATCAACAGTATACCAAGCTAAATCTCTTGTTGTTTCATTGTCTCTTACTGAAACAATATAGACACCATTTGATTGAATTTGCTCAATTCTATAATATACTCCATCAGAAGTTCCAAATTGTTTTTTGGCTAAATCAATTGCTTTGTCTTCATCATTTACGCTTGTTTCTTCTTGAGTAGGTTCCTCTTCTGGCTCTTCTTCAACCGTTTTTTCTTCTTCTTCAGATTTGTTTTCATCTTCAGAAGTTTGATTGTTTTCATTCTCTTCTTTATTTTCATTAGAAGAATTATTTATAGTATTATTTTGAGAGTTTTGAATTGGATTTGAATTTGCTAGCTTCTTTTCATCAATATATATTTTTCCTGTATATCCCAAAATAACTATTACAGCTACAAGCATCAATGCTATTAATGCCTTTAAAAATCCTCTTGTATTATCTTTGTTTGTTTTCTTATGTTTTCCCATACTAATTGCTCCCTTCAATTTATTTTATCTAAATAGTTTTTTAAATAACTTTAACATTTGCATTTCCATCTTGGAATCTTAAAACTAATTCATCGTCTTTTTTTAAATCTTTAGATTTTTTTATTATTTTCCCATTAACATCAGTTGCTAAACTATAACCTCTTGTTAATGTTTTTAAAGGACTTAAAGTATCTAATTTAGTAATTAATTCAACCATTCTGGTTCTATCATCCTTCAATTTGCTTGTAATTACCCCTTGCATTTGTTTAACTTTCATATCTATGTTAATATATCTTTCATTTATTTTTTGTAATGGTTCCTTAAAGACTCTACTTGTCATACATTTTTCATATCTAAGCCTCATTAATTCAATTTTTTTCTTTAATGAATTTTTAAATCGATTATTATATTTTTCTAAATCAAATAAAATATCAGATACATTGGGTACGGCAAGTTCTGCAGCTGCAGATGGAGTTGGCGCTCTTAAATCTGCAACAAAATCTGCAATTGTAAAATCAGTTTCATGTCCTACTGCTGAAATAACAGGCAGTTCAGATTCAAAAATAGCATGAGCAACAATTTCTTCATTAAATGGCCATAAATCTTCTAATGATCCTCCTCCACGAGCTAAAATTATTACATCTGCGAGCTTGTATTCATTCATTATTTTTATTGCTTCTGCAATTTTTTCACCAGCACCTTTTCCTTGAACTGGAACTGGTAATAATTTTATGTAACAATTTGGATTTCTTCTTGTGGAAACATTAATTATATCTCTAATAACTGATCCGGTACTTGCAGATAAAACTCCAATACATTTTGGAAATTTTGGAATTGGCTTTTTATACTTTTGATCAAATAAACCTTGTTTTTCTAGTTTATTTTTTAGTTCTTCATAAGCAGTATATAAGCTTCCCATTCCGTCTTCTTGCATAGCTTTACAATATATTTGATAAACGCCATCTCTTTCAAAAACAGAAACAGTTCCCAGAATCATTACTTTCATTCCATCTTTAGGCACAAATTTTAAATTTGGAGTATATGTTTTAAACATAATACATTTAATTAAAGAGTTTTCATCTTTTAAAGTAAAATACATGTGTCCTGTATAATGATGTTTAAAATTTGAAATTTCTCCTTTAACTAAAACATTGTTTAAATACTCATCGCCATCAATCTTGTTTTTTATATATTTATTTAAATCTGTAACAGAAATTGGATTATATTCCACTCCTAATACCTCACTTTTCTCTTATGCTTACAAATTATTTTCTTTTACTACTGTAGCTAATACTCCATTTATAAATGAACTTGAAGTATCTTCTCCATATCTTTTAGCCAATTCAACCACTTCATTTATAACAACTTTATATGGAACTTTTTTATAAATCATTTCATATATAGCCAGTTTTAGCAAAGCTATATTTACTTTAGAAATTCTTTCTAATTTCCAATCTGATTTTAAATTATTTGAAATTTGTTTTTCTAATTCATCATTGTTTTTTACTATTTCATTTACATCTTCTTTGATTTGTGTTTTTATTTGTTCTGACTCTAATTCTATATCTTCAAAATATAAGTCAATATCCTCATTTTCAAAGCTTTTTTGAATTTCTAAACTATATAACAATTTAAAAGTTAATTCCCTTATTGTAGATTTATTCATTTTTTTCACCCTTCTATTTATTACTATATTATAATTTATCTATAAACTTCTTCATTTTATCTTTGGCTTCTTCTTTATTATATTGAATATATTTTCCTAGATATGCTCCACCCGCAACAGCCATAATAACAATTACAACTCTATATAATCTTGTACATGCTAAAATTAATCCAATTATTATTCCTATTATTGCTCCTAAATTTTTAACTAAAAAACTATTATTCTCATTCATAAATATAACCTCCTATTTCACACTATTTTCTTCAGTTTTGTTTTCCTCAGTTTTATCTTCTTTAGTTTGGTCTTTATTTACTTGAACATTATTAACTTTTATTTTAGTTTGATTATTTTTTGCTGAATTCTTATTATTCTCAATATCTTTAATATTAATATTTACTTGATCAACATCTAAATCTGTACTTCTTTTAATTGTGTCTTTTATTTTGTTTTGAATGCTAGATGATAATTCTTTTATTATAGACTCTTCTTTAACTAGCAAACTTATAAAGACTGTTATTTTATTATTGACATCTAAGTTTATTTTTGTTTGAACATCAACAGCATCATCAAAACTTTTTACAACACTATTTACTAAGTTTTCTATTGTGTCTTTTGAAATTAATAATCTACCATCTTTATTTTCTAATAAAACTCCAGATTTAATTTCTTGTTTTTTCTTCATTCTTGCTGGGAAAAACAATGATTTAATTGCTAATAAAATTGCAACTATTGAAGCTCCAAAAATAACTTTTCGCGCTACATCATCTTTAAGAAGTTCTTCAATTAATTTATAAATTGTTTTTAAATCAACAACATTAAATAAAACCAAACAACTTGTTACTGCAAAAACTATCATTATTATTGAAAATAAAATTAAAGCTATTCTTTCTAAAATTTTCATATATTTTACCTCCTATAAAATAAAGCACGGTATACTGAACTTCCGTGCTTTACTTAACATTAAAGCATTTATTATAATATCTAATGCTTAATTAATTTTCACTTTTTATTGTTCAATATTTTTATCATCATTATTATTTGAATTAGTAATATTAACGCCTTGAACATGAACATTTACTTCAACAACTTTCAAACCTGTCATTGTTTCAACTGCTTTTTTTACTTTAGTTTGAATTTCATATGCTACATCTGGAATTCTTGTCCCATATTCAACTATAATATTAACATCTATTTTTGTTTCTTTTTCACCAACATCTACTTTAATACCTTTTGCTAAATTCTTTTTACCACTTAAAACTTCAGTAATACCTCCAGCAAATCCTCCAGCCATATTAGCTACACCTGGTATCTCAGAAACTGCTACACCAGCAATAACCGCTACAACATCATCAGCAATTTTAATTGCATTATTTCCAAGGCTAATTTCATCAGAAGTTGTGTTCACATTTGCAACGCTATTTACAACTTCACCATTAATATTATTATCTTCCATACATATACCTCCTTACACATAAAAGATTGAATATTTTACTGCATCTAGTATATCAATTTCCGCCAAATTTTACAAGTCTTTTTAAGCTTTTTTTACCCAATTACATACCTATAAGCCATATTATCACAAACGATTATAAACTCACCTTGTTCATCTGGTATTGTTTCATAAAATAAAATTGGCATTCTTATCTCTTCTTCAATATCTAATAATTGATCAAAATTCTTTACTTCAATAACATTTAAATTATCTATTTCAACAGGGCTAACAATTTCTGCTACAATGTCACCATAATTCTTTAATATTCTGTTTAACGCTATTGCATAATCAGTCTTTTTACTGAATTTGATAGATTTTCTTATTGCGTCTAATATTATTAAAATTGAAGCTAATACAAAAATTGAACCCATTATTAATAAAGGTTTATTAATTTCCTTTTTATCTTCATTTGAATCTATAACATTTTTTGTTTCATTGTTTTCAAATTGTTTTTCAATAGAAAAAACATCTTCTGCTAAATCAATTTTTACATTCATAATTGAATTTTCTACAACTTTTTTTTCTATTCCTGGTATGTCAGAATTACTAATAACAATCATCTTTACCTGTAAATCTGCATTAATTGGAACTCTTAACTGTTCTTTAAATTTCTTAACCTCATCATTATATGTTGCAAAATCTACATCAAAGTTTTCATTGATTGAGAAATTTGAGCTATCAACATTTAACTCTTTTTGAGGAACCAAGACATATTGCTTTGACCAGATTGTTTTATTTTTTTCTTCATTGTTTAAGCTATCATAATTTACATTTGTAACAGCAACAATCTGATAAGTGTATTTAGTATTTCCTTTTTTATTTCCAGAATATGAATACGAATAATCCATATTTATTTTATCCACTAAGCTTGAAATATATGTTTCATTCATATCCATTGTTTGACTATCAAAAAAATCATTTTCTTTTAAGTTTACTTTATAATTCAAGCTTCTATTTATATTATATGAATACAATAGATTTTGTAATCCTTTTTCAACTTTAAAAGATTTAAAAATCATTATAATTCCTAAAAATAAAATTATTGTAGCTATACAAATATTTCTTAATATATTTTTAGTTCTATTTAAATTTTTATCTTTATCCATTTTTCCACCTCTTCATTTGTTACACCGTTATAAATGATTTTACTCCTAATATTTTTTCGCTAAACCACACTGATGGATAGCCTATATATGGAATATATAATTTTACACATCCTATAATTTGATCAGCATATACCATATTACTGTCAGGAACATTGTTATTATCCCCTTGGGTTTTAAACAATAAATTTCCATCTTTATCTTTTTGTATTTCAATTATTCTATGTATTACCTCTCCATTTTCTGACTTATAATGTATAATATCTCCCACTTTTAATTTTTCTAAATCTTTCTCATTTACCTTAACTGATATTACTACAGCTCCACGGCTAAATGTAGGAACCATACTATAAGACATAATTGCAACTGGTTTAGCTGGTAAAAATCCCGCTATAAACGCGACTACAAACAATATTAAAGCTATTGTAGGAATCTGTTTTACTGGATTTATTCTTTTCTTTTCTTTTCTTGTTATTCTTGTTGTTTTTATTATATGTTCATAATTATTATATAAAAACAAAATTAATGAAATTAAAATATCAAATATTGACTTTAAAAACCAATCTAAATCAGGATAAATTGGAACCAAAACTTTAAATAAAGCTGCTGGAATTGAATAAGCATACACTAACCAAGTTCCCCCAGAAATTGCTAAATAACTACATACGCATCCCTTTACTATTTCTGGAATAATTACAGAAGCAATGTATTCAAATATCTTTTCTCCTGACGAAAATACTGCAAACCCTTCTGTATAATCTAATCGTAATAATACAAAAATAAAAGTAAATAACACATAATTAATCTTTTTTCTTTGATTATTAATTACCTTGGTTCTTACATAATCTTGCATTGCAATTAATCCAACTATATAAAACAAGTTTTTTATTATAATAAAAAAGCTTCTACCATAAGGGCTTTTTTTGTATCCTAAAATTAATCCCAATAAAAAGTATAGAATATAATAAATTATTACAATAATTAAAGTGGTTTTAATTTTTTCTTTTTTTCCTTTGAACCTTGTATGGTCGTTTTCTATAGGCATACAAATTAATGTAAGAGCTATCCACATTATCATTACTACTATTCTTGTAGATTCTTGAAAAAAGCTAGGTACAACAAAAACAGTAAGAGTTAAGCAGCCTATTAGTATTGCACATAATATTGCTACATACAATGTTATTGCTCTTTTTTCTTTGTTCATTTATGTTTGTATTCTCCTTTTTCATTTGTAGTGTTTTTTTGTATATTTTCATTTGAATCTCCAATTGTTGCTCTACCATATATATTCATTTTTTGCCTTAACATTGAATAACCAACGCTTATAGTTAAAAAATATAGTACAATAGCCACAATTGCAATTAACTTTAAATTTATTTTTTCAAATCTTAGCCTTCGCATATAAACTCCTAAAAAATCGACAAAAACTTCAATTCACCGAAAACCCTTTCCAGCAAATTGAAGTTTTATATATTACTCTGCTTGTTCGTAATTTAATGTAATTGTTGCAGTTTTTGTCTTTGTCTCAGGCATTGTTGTTGAATCTGCATTCCAAGTTACTGTTACTATATAATCTTTTGTTGAACCTGATGCTAAAGGATCATCCTCTTTCGCATTAATTGAATATGTTATGTCTGTTGGAGCAACTTTATTTGCTGAATCTATTCCATCTACTCCAGTCAATTTAGCATTTATACTTCCTTGATTTGCAACAGTTACTATATATTGAGCTGAAGCTCCTGGATATAGCAAATTAACATCAAATGTTGCAGTTGTTGAAGTATATGATGGTGATGTTTTACTTTCAGCTCCATCCATTTTTCCTTCTTTAATATCTGTAAATAGTATTTTCCATTCAGCTGTTATATTAGCTGTACCATTAATAACTAAAGCTTGCGATAATGCGGCGTAACCAACAGCCATTCCAACTACAACTACTAAAAGAACAAGTAAAATTACATTTTTGCTATTTTTTCTTGTACTCATAAACTCCGTCCTCCTTGAAAGTATTCTTCAATAATATTTTATCATATTACCAAAAAATAACAATAGTTTATAAAAAATGTAATATAGTTGTAATTTTTTTGTAATTTTTTTGTAATATTAATTATTCAAAAACACTACATGCATATAAAGGATTTCCTCTCAAGAAATCTTTAACATCCATTTTTCTTGCATTTTCACCTTGAATTTCTAGAACTTTTACATTTCCTTCTATCGCCTTTACATAAAGTCCTGTTTTAGCATCAGAAAACAAAATTGTTCCAGGAGATAATTCATAAAATTTTGCTGTAAATTCGCGTAAATCCGGAAACTCTGTAAATAGCTCTTCATCTGTTACACTTTCAACTTTCCAAAATTTTATTTTTTTGCCCTCCAAATAGCTATATGCACCCATTATAGGGTTTAATCCTCTTACTAGATTTTTAATCTCAACTGCTGTTTTATTATCCCAATCAATTTTAGCCATTTCTTTACTCAACATTGGTGCTAAAGAAAAGTCATCTCCCTGCTTTTTCCTTGGTGCTGTTCCAGCTTCAACTTGTTTTAAAGTTTCAACTAAAAGTTTTGCACCTATTTTAGATAATCTTTCCCATAACTCTCCAGTAGTCTCATTGTCGCCAATTTCAACTTCTTCTTTTAAAATCATGTCACCTGTATCCATACCTTCATGCATATACATAGTTGTAATTCCAGTTTTTTTATCTCCGTTTAAAACAGCCCATTGAATAGGTGCTGCTCCCCTATATTTTGGTAGCAACGAACCATGTACATTTATGCATCCCAAGCGAGGAATATCTAAAATTTCTTTTGGTAATATTTTTCCATATGCAACAACACAAATAACATCTGGATTTAATTTTTTAATCTCTTCTATAAATTCCGCATTTTTTCTTACCTTTTCTGGTTGATACACAGGAATATTTTTAGAAATTGCAAATTCTTTTACTGGCGATGCAACCAATTTCATTCCTCTACCTTTTGGTTTATCAATATTGGTAACAACAGCTATGACATTATGTCCCGCATTATATACCGCTTCTAACGACTCTTTTGCAAAATCAGGTGTTCCCATAAATAAAACGTTTAACATTGTTATTCCTCCTTTTTAAATTGGGGACGGAGAAAATTTTAAAAATTTGAAATTTTCTCCGTCCCAGATTTAAATTAATTTTTTATAACTTCTAAAGTACCTGGAATTATTTTATCAACAAATAAAATACCATTTAAATGATCAACTTCATGAGATATAGCTTGAGCAAGCAATTCTTTTGCTTTTATTTTATACTCTTTCCCATCTCTGTCTAAAGCTTTAACTGTAACCTCCGCTGGTCTAATAATTTTTGCAAATTGATTAGGAAAACTTAAACAACCTTCATCAACTTCTTGTTCACCTTTTTCCTTAATAATTTCAGGATTAATCAACACGTATGGTCCTTTTCCATCTTCAATATCTATAACTACAACTCTTTTTAAGACTCCCACTTGAGGAGCTGCAAGTCCAACACCATTGTATTTATACATTGTTTCTAACATGTCATCCACTAATTGTTTTATCTTGTCATCAACAACTTCAACAGTTCTGCATTTTTTTCTTAAAATCTCGTCGCCTTCTTCTCTTATATTTCTTATTGCCATTTTATGCTCCTTTCTTTTTTATTACATCATATTATTTGGATTAACATCCACAATCATGCTAACAGACGAATTACGTTTACCTAAAACTTCATCAATACATCCATTAATAATACCAATAATATTATCACCAAACTTACATTTTATAATTATTCTCCATCTAAACTTATTTTTTATTTTGTCTATTGGTGCTGGAACCGGTTTATATAACATTATTGGTATATTTTCTTGTTCAATCTTATTTTTAAGATATTTGTGGACTTCACCGCTAACTTTTATTATGTCATTTTCACTTTCCGAACTAAATCCGAGCATTATTATATCACAAAACGGTGGATATTTCAACTGTTTTCTTAGTTTTGATTCCAAATTGTAGAACAATTTATAATCTTGTTTCTTTGAAAACTCAATGCTGAAATTATCTGGATTATATGTTTGAATAATAACTCTTCCCTCATCTTTTTCTCTTCCTGCCCTTCCTGCAACTTGAGTTAAAATTTGGAATGTTTTCTCACTAGCCCTATAATCATCTAAATTCAAATTAGTATCAGCTGCTATAACTCCTACTAATGTAACATTTGGAAAATGATGTCCTTTAACAACCATTTGTGTTCCTATCAGAATATCTATATTATCATTTTTGAACTTATTTAAAATTTCTTCATGAGAATTCTTCTTTGTTACTGTGTCAACATCCATTCTAATTGTTGATGCATTTGGAAACATCTTATTAATTTCGGCTTCTAATTTTTGAGTTCCTGTTCCAAAATATCTAATGTTATTACTTTTACAGTCAGGACAAACTGTAAGTGCATTACACTCATATCCGCAATAGTGACATTTCAATTTATTTTGTCTTAAATGATATGTCATTGTTATATTGCAATTCTTACATTTAGCAGTATATCCACAATCTCTACACATTATAAACGTAGAATATCCTCTTCTGTTTAGAAATAAAATTGTTTGTTTCTTCTCTTTCAAGTTTTTTTCAATTGCATTATATAATTTGCCACTTATCATGCTTCTATTACCATTTGCTAATTCTTGTTTTAAATCAACAATTTCAACCTTTGGCAATTTTGAATTATTTGCTCTTTTAGTTAATTCCAATAATTCAATATCACCTTTTACAGCTCTATAATATGTATCCATATCTGGCGTAGCACTTCCATAAACAATTGGAATATCATATTTTTTGCCTAAATATCTTGCAACATCTTTTACATTATATCTAGGAGACATTTCTGATTTATAT
This sequence comes from Clostridia bacterium, assembly GCA_017528375.1. Lineage (GTDB taxonomy): Bacteria > Bacillota > Clostridia > TANB77 > CAG-508 > CAG-492. Next base: position 42,728 of record JAFXOY010000030.1, read on the forward strand.
GAACTATCATGTTCTTCGTCTATTATAATTATCCCCAAATCATTTATGGGAGCAAATAACGCAGACCTTGCTCCAATAATAATTTTAGCCTTTCCTGATTTTATTTTATACCATTGATCATATCTTTCTCCAACTGATAATTTGCTGTGTAAAACTGCGATATTATCTTGACCAAATCTTGCTATAAATCTATCAACTGTTTGAGGTGTTAACGATATTTCAGGAACAAGCATTATGCTTGATTTTCCTTCATTTAATACCTTTTGGATTAATTGTAAATACACCTCTGTTTTACCGTGAACCGAGTTACTCCATACAATAAGAACTCTGAATTCATATAATCATCAATTGCATTTTCAACCATATCATAAGCATGTTGTTGTTCCTCTGTTAAACTTAAATTTGAATTTTTTTCGATAACCTTATGTAAAAATGGATTTCTTTCGACTTGTTTTTCATAAATCTCAACATATCCATTTTTTTCTAAAGTCTTTATTATTGCCTTAGATACCTCTGCTATGGCTTCTAAATCTGATATAAGTACATCATCATTATCTAATAAAAACTTCAAAACCTTAATTTGTTTCTCTGATTTTAAAACTTTACTTTCTATATCTTCATTAATTTCTAATTCATTTTTAAGCAATTTAACACTATTTAAAGATTTTTCTTTTACCCTTTTAGCAACATCCTTTGTTCCTGTCCCTGGAGGCAACATTAATTTTATGCAATCAGAAACATTGCAAAAATATCTTTGTGCCATCCATTTAGCTAACTCTACCTTTGGTTCATCAATAAAATCTTTCTCTTCAATTACAGAAATATCCTTTAAACTATCCCAATCACTTTTTTCCTTAATGTTAACAACAAAACCCTCTTCAAGCTTTTTGATATTTCCAAATTTAACAAGCACACGACTTCCAATGTTAACCTTCTCCTCCATTTCAAAAGGAATGTTATAATCAAAAGTTCTATTCAAATTTTTCACATTACTATTTATTATAACTTCTGCTATCATTGTTTCTCCTTAATTTTATTTGCTTTTGTTATTATAGCAATTTTGTTATTTATTTTCAAGTGTACAATAAGGGACAGGTCATTTAGCTAACCCGTCCCACGTTGTGCAAAATGCACAGCGGGGACGCGTCCCCAGCTGTGCTAAAAATCATTTGCTTCATCACTTGCTTCATGCTTAATAATATCCATAATAATATCAACTGTTTTTTCTAAATTATTATTTTTCAAAACATAATCGTACAAACTCATCTTTGATTCTTCATAATCTAATCTATTTAATCTCATTGTTATATCTTTCTCTGATGGCTTGTCAACTCTATTTTCTAGTCTTTTTCTTAAAACTTCTTTAGGAACTCTTAAAAAGATTGTAACAACCTTTGTATCTTGTTTTAAAAGATCTAATAATGCTTCTGTTCCATTTACATCCATATCTTTTACAATTATTTTACCACTTGCAATTTTTTCATTCATAAGTTTTCTTGAAGTTCCATAATAGTGTTCATGATGAACATCATATTCATATAGTTCTCCATCTTTAATCATTCTTTCAAATTCTTCAGTAGTAACAAAATTATAAATAACACCTGGAATATCTCCTGGTCTTTGTGGTCTATCTGTATAAGATGGTAAAGACTCTACATTTTCAACTCTTTTAATTAATTCTTTTTTTATTGTATCTTTACCTGCACCTGAAACCCCTGATAATAAAATTAACATATTTTCACCTTACCTTCTACTATTTCATCTGCAGCTAATGATACAGTTGAAACATCATCTGAATCTGTTAATACTTCACTTCCCTCTGCAATTTGTCTTGCTCTTTTTGAAGTAGCAATAACTAATTTAAATCTGTTTTCTGCTTTTGTTAATAACTCTGTAACTGTTGGTTTTACTATCATAATAAATACATTCCTTTCTTTTTTATAAAAATTTTATTCAATATTTTGAACTTGTTCTCTTATGTCCTCTATGGCTGTTTTTATTTCTATAGCTAAATTTGTAATTTCTAGTTTTACAGATTTTGAAGCTATAGTATTGGTTTCTCTATTCATTTCCTGAATTAAGAAATCAATCTTTTTCCCCACTGGTTCTTTAGTTTCTAATAAACTTCTAAATTGAGATATATGACTACGTAATCTTGTAAGTTCCTCTTCAACTGAACATTTATCAGCATATATAACAATTTCCTGTGCTAATCTTGCTTCATCAACAACATCGGTTGATAAAATTTCCTTTATTCTTTCCCTTAATTTTACTACATATTCTTCAATAAGTCCAGTAGTATTAGAAAAAATACTGTTTACAAGGCTTTCCACATTATTGATTCTAGTTAATAAATCTTGTTTTATTCTTTCACCTTCAACTTCTCTCATTTCAACAAAATTATTAACCGCCTCCGTAACACATTTTTCAAGTTCTTGCCAAATAACGTCACTTTCAGCATCTTGTATTTTTAATTGTAATACATCTGGCATTTTTGTAATTTCTGTAACTCTAATTTTATCATCAAGACCATTTTCTTGTGCTAATTCTTTTAATTGATTTATATAGTTTTGAGCAAGTTCTTTATTAATTACAACATCTTTACCTTCTTCGCTATAATTATTAAAAGTAACAAAAACATCTACTTTTCCTCTAGATATATTGTTTGAAATAATCTTTTTTATTTTTTCCTCAAAACACATTATATTTCTAGGAAGTTTTATTGAAATATCACTATATTTATGATTTACAGATTTTATTTCAACAATGTATTCCCTTGAATTAATTTCTAATTTACTTCTCCCGAAACCTGTCATACTTTTCATAACATTACCTCTTTACAATTTCTTTAATATCATTATTTTCTTTTTTATATTTTCTTACATTAACAATAGATACTGAAATTATTTTGATAATATAGTAACCAATTAATGCTGCTCCTACGTACAAACTAAAATTTAAAAATTCACCCATATAAAGCTTTCCTACATATATTAAGCATAAATTTGCAGCACCAAATACAAGAATTTCAACTGCATTCAATGCTAATTTAATTTTATCTTTCTTATAAGATACTTCTAAAACAATTATTCCAATCAAAGCAATAAATAGAGTAATTATTTTCATATCCTTTTCAAATACAGAAATTTCAATATTTTTACTTCCTGCAACTAATAAACCTAGGTGTATAATCATAATTACGGCAATTCCAATATTAATTAAAACCTCTTTAATTACAATACTTCTTCGTGATTTTTCTACCCTATTTCCAAGAGCTTCTCTTATTTCTTTTAAACTAATTGTGTCATATTTACTTTCATTTTCTTTTTCTTCTTTTGCTGGAGTTTCTTCTGCAATGTTTTCTTCTACAATATCTTCTTTTACTATTTTTTCTTCATCAAGCTTTTTTTTAATTTTAACATCATTTTGTTTCTTAGATTCTTTTATAGGTTTTTCTGATTTTTTTATTGTTTCATTCTTTTTAGTTGTTTTAACAGGCCCCTCTTCTTTTTTCTTCTTGGATATTGTATTACTTTTAGCTTTAGTTGTATCTGTAATACTTTTCGCAGTTATCGTTTTCTTTGCCGTATTTTTTTTAGTTGTAGTCTTATTTGCCGTAGTCTTCTTAGCTGTAGATGTTCCTGTTTTTTTCTTTGGAGCTACTTTTTTCTCTGTTTTATTAATAGTTCCATTATCTTTTTTATCTTCTTCAATTTTACTCATATTAAATTTCATTCCTTTCGAATTCATACATAATAATACTTAATAAAGATAACCCTACTGTTTCCGTTCTTAATATTCTACTTCCTAAGCTAACAACTTTAGCTCCATTGTTTTCCATGATTTCTACTTCAGATATATCAATGCCACCTTCAGGTCCAATAATAACAGCAATTTTCAATAAATCTTTTTGTGCAACCGTTTTTAAAACATCTTTTAAGAAAGTATTTTTTTCATTTTCATAACATAAAATAATTAAATCATATTCTTCAAATTCATCTATAATTTCTTTTATGTTTTTTACACTACAAATTTCAGGTATAATATCCCTTCCAGATTGTTTTGCTGCAACCTCGGCAATTTTTTGCCATCTATCGATTTTTTTTATTTTATCCTTACTATCTAACTTTACAACACACCTTTTCATCTCTACAGGCGTTATTTTTTCTACTCCAAGCTCAACTGACTTTTGAATAATTAATTCCATTTTATCTGCTTTTGGTAAGCCTTGATAAATATGTACTTTCACATTAGATTCTGCAGTATTACTACACTCTTGCAAAATATCACAAATAATTTCTTCTTTTTCGAATCTATTTATTTGAACAATATAATTGTTTGAATTATTATCACATACATTAAATGTATCTCCTACTTTCATTCTTAACACATTTTTAATGTGATTAACATCATTTCCTATTATTACAACCTTACCATTATCTACTTGTTCATTATCAACAAAAAATTTTGGCATATAAAACTCTCTCTTTCCTTATTTTACCAAAATTATACCATAATAAGTACCTTTTGTCTAGGTTGAAATTATTCATTTAAAACATAAAAGAACAGAGTTTTTTATTTGTTAAAAAAACTCTGTTCTTTATATTTTTACTATTTTATTTTGTTTTAATATTATTGAAGTTTAGTTCCACATTCTCCGCAGAATTTTGCTCCTTCATTAACATTTGAACCACAGTTTGGGCATACTTTTGCTTCTGGTTTCTTTGTTCCACATTCTCCACAGAATTTTCCTGTAACTGTATTTCCACATGTTGGACATACCCAACTATTTACATTAGCTGGTTCCTCTGCTGGAGCACTTTGTGCAGGTTGTTCAGCAGGTGTTGTTGGTTGAGCTGGAGCTTGATTTGGGTTAAATGCATTTTGCATTACTGCACTTCCCATTCCTCCTGAAGCCATGTTCATCATTCCGATTCCCATGAATCCGTTTGCTGCACCATTTGCATTGCTTGCTGCTTTTTCCATAACATCAAGAACACGACCTTGTTGCATTCTTGAATTTGAATTGTGTTCATATTCTTCAATTTTTCTTTCAGAATCTGGATCTAATGTTACAGATTCTACTGAAAATACTTCTATTTGTAAACCTCTTCTTCTAACAGGTTCATCAAATACTTTTTCATCCATCATTTGTTTGATTTCATCTGTTTGGCTTGGTAATTCAAGTACTGGAACTTTATGAGCTGAATTTCCTAATTCATTTAATACATTTTGGAAAACAGCTACAACTTCTGAACGAATTTGTTCTGTTAAATCAGACACTCTATATACATTAGCTGTTCCAGCTATATTATTCATAAATGCTGCTGGGTTTACTAATCTGAATGTATATGTACCAAAACATTTAACTTTAACACCTAAAGGTGTTGTTTCTCCTGTCATTTCATTTGGTATAGCGTGTGACCAATCTTGATATGGTACAGGTGCTGGTGTTCCAAATTTATTTTTTATAATTTCTTTAATGTTAAAGAAAAATACTGCTTGTTCTTTAGCTGATGCACCATTGTATGTGAATCTTTGCCACATTTCTTTAAATACTGCACCAAATTGTCCTGCAAAGAATGATGGGCTTGATGATGTATCAAATGTATAAAAACCATCTTCTGCTGTTGCATCAAGAACTCTACCATTATCATAAATAACAGCGCATTGTCCTGGTGCTACTATAATTGTACTTTTGTTTGTTATAACTCCTGTAGGTGTTGTTTTCTTTACCATTAAAATGTCATTTCCTAAATCTTCGCATCTAATCGCTTCTTTCCATTGATCTTGTAATGTGCTTCCTATAGCACTTGTTGCTGCTTTAATTAATCCCATAATTTTTACCTCCTAAAATTATTACTATCTAAAATTATACATCATTTTTTCCATTTTAACAATGGTTTTAATATAATTTTATAGTTTATTTATAATCTTCTTTATATGAAACCATATACCAACCTTTTAAATTTATTGGTTTTATGTAAGTTCCACAATATTGACAATTTCCTGCACCTAATTTGTTTAGTGGTGCTCCACAATTTGGACAACTTATTGTTATTGCTTTTTGATTATATTTGAATTTTGTTTCATCATAAACATACACAAATTGTGTTGTATATCTTGTTTGCTTTTTTAACCCTGCAAATTTCTTTTCTGCATGTTTATCACTATCATTGCTATAATAATATTCTAGTGTACTAGATAGTGTTATTGTAGCTTTTCCATCACTTTTAGAATAATCTTTTATTGCATGTGCATGAAATTGTACATCATCATATTTTATATTCACATTATTGTCTTTTATGTCTTTAATTTTATCTCTAATTGTAGAATACATGTATATTAAATCATCATCATTTTTTATTTCATCGATACTTTTGCATTCTATTGCCGTAAAAATTTTTATTAAATTTTTTTCTACTTTGCTAAATAAAAAATCTTTATTAAAATCGCCGAAATCTCTTATTATAACAGGTTCTATCAATTTAGTTATTCCGCCGACATTTTTTTCTCTCATATATTCTTGTTGCTCAATATTTTTTGCATTTTTAGCCACTTCAGCAAGTTCTTTCATATTAGCCGGTCCTACCACACTTCTTACTTTAATATATATAACTGCTACTATTATTCCAACTCCCGCAACTATTCCAAGGCATGCGCCTAAAAAACCTAATACAAAACCCATAACTTCTAAGGAATTTCCTTAAATCCCCCTTTCTTTTAATTATATTAAACATATTATATTTTTTTATAATTTTTGTCAAATATAAAAGGATATAACTTGTTTGTTATATCCTTCCTCTATATATTTATTTATATTATCTTACTCTTCTATATTTTACAAAACTTCCTAAACTTATTATTGAAAATGCCACTATAGCTACTATTATTGCTGTTTCATTCGAACCAGTTTGTGGTATATTTTCTTCTGATTTTTTCTCTGTTACTGTATTATTAGTATTAGAGTTATTGTTGTTAGCATTTTGTTTATTGTTATTATTGTTGCTTTCAACAATTTGATTTGTCTTATTTTCATTTTGATTTGTCAAATTATTATCTGGTTTATTATCATTTTGATTTGCTGGCTTGTTTTCATTTAGATCTTTATAATCTTCCGGATTATTATTTTCCACTTTTTTATCATCTTCAACTTTTACTTGTAAAACATCATCATCTTGATCAGCTGGATTTGTTGAAGGTGTTATAGCAGGTGTTTCACTTGGTTTATCACCTTGATTTTCGCCTTGGTTTTCTCCTTGATTTACGCCTTGATTTTCTCCTTGGTTTCCGCCTTGATTTTCTCCTTGGTTTCCGCCTTGGTTTTCTCCTTGGTTTCCGCCTTGATTTTCTCCTTGATTTCCACCTTGATTTTCTCCTTGGTTTCCACCTTGATTTTCTCCTTGGTTTCCTCCTTGATTTTCTCCTTGGTTTCCACCTTGATTTTCTCCTTGGTTTCCGCCTTGATTTTCTCCTTGGTTTCCGCCTTGATTTTCTCCTTGGTTTCCACCTTGATTTTCTCCCGAATTGTCACCTTCACTTACAGTATAACTATTAGATACTGTCTCTGTATATTCTTCTCTTTTTATAGTATTTCCTTCATTTTCAGGATCTTGCACGTTTTTTTCTTCTTTTAATAAAATAACAGCATAATATTTTCCTGGTCCCTCTTTTTGTATAGTAAATGTTTGCGAAGTACTACTTATCTCTCCTTTAATATCTCCTATATGTTGATTTGCAAATGTTTCCATTTCTTCTGGGTTACTTGGCATTGCTAAACTTTCTGCTTTAATTATGAACAACGTACTTTTTCCAACATTTGCATTATTAATTTTGGTTGTAACAACTAATTCATCATTGTCATTTTCACTTATACTAATACTTTCACCACTAGCAATTGTAAATGATGGAATAATTAAACTTGCTATTAAAGCAATTGCAATTATAAGCGAAATTATAGATGTATATTTATATATTCTTTTATTTTTTGTCATAATAAAACCTCCTTTAAACACTCTATCTATTATAACATATTTTACTTATCTCTTCAACATCCAGGCTCTTTATACCTCTATAATTATATGATATACTAAATTTCTACATTAATCAAGAAAAATTTTATATTTTTATAAGTAAAAAAAGAGAAAACATTTATAAATGTTTTCTCTTTTCTTGGAGGCGACACCCGGATTCGAACCGGGGATCAGAGTTTTGCAGACTCGTGCCTTACCACTTGGCTATGTCGCCGTTAAAATATTATATGCTATTTTACTTTATTTAGTACCAATAACATTCTGGAGCGGGAAACGGGGCTCAAACCCGCGACCTCTGCCTTGGCAAGGCAGCGCTCTATCAACTGAGCTATTCCCGCATAACCGTAACAATAAATATAATAGCAAAAATCATATAAAAAGTCAATAGAAAAAATAACAATTTTTAATAAAAGAAACATTGATTTTTTATCAATGTTTCTCTTATTATATTAATTTATATTAATTAATCTTCAACTTTATTCAAAAATTTGAATACTACTGCAGCTAATGCAGAACCAACAAATGGTGCTACTATAAATACCCAAACTTGTTTTAAAGCTTCTCCACCTAAGAAAATAGCTGGTGCTAGGCTTCTTGCTGGGTTTACAGATGTTCCTGTTAAAGGAATACCTATAATGTGTACAAATGCTAAAGTTAATCCTATTACAATTCCTGCAACAGAACCTTTTTTCTCATCTGATGTTACACCTAGTATTGTATAAATAAATACAAATGTTAATATAATTTCAACTAATATTGCTCCCCCCATATTTAATCCAACTGCTGAAGCATCTCCAAATCCGTTTGCACCTAATGCTTCAACTCCTAAGTTTGAATTTGAACCTATAGCATATAAAATTCCTATTCCGGCAATTGCACCCAAACATTGAGCTACTACATATAAAGCAAAATCTTTAACACTCATTTTTTTATTAATTAACATTGCTAAAGATACTGCTGGATTAATATGACATCCAGAAATATTTCCTATAACATAAGCCATTGCAACAATTGATAGACCAAAAGCCATTGCTATTGCTAAAACACCAAGTGTTCCAATTCCTAATGCACCTGTATATCCTCCTGTCACTACAGCTGTTCCACATCCAAATAGAACTAATACAGCTGTTCCAATAAATTCACAAAGATATTTTTTCATAAAATTCCTCCTTTATTTTTTATAATTTTATTATATTTCTCTTGCTTTTATGTGTCAATTATAATTTAAAAAATTTTTAATTCTTTCAAATATTTACTTTTAGTTAATTTTGTGTTATACTTTCAAGTACGTTTTTAATAATTTATAATATATTATTAATGGAGATAAATAACACTTTTTCCAACATTTAAACGTTTATTTTTTATATAATATATTGTATAATAAGATTAGAATTAATAATTTTAATTAAGTCAGGAGGATTACTATGAAATTTGAAAAACTCAATGAAAATAAAATTAGAATCACTTTAAACAACCAAGATTTAATTGAAAAAAATATAGATTTTCACTCATTCATGTCTAACTCTAAAGAATCACAAAATTTATTTTTAGATATGTTAGATGAAGCAGAAAAAAAGGTTGGCTTTGTTACAAAAGATTATAAACTTCGTATAGAAGCCTTAGCAATGTCTGATGGCAACTTTATTTTAACTATTACTCGTTTTGGAAAAAATATTGAAAATAATTCTAAATTATCTAAAAACAATAAACTAAAAACTAAAAGAAAAAATTTAGATATGACTTCTAAACAATTAATATATAAATTTGATAGTTTTGATGATTTTTGTAAATTTTCAAGTTGTATTTCTAAAATAGAACATTTTAATACTATAGCAAAAAATATGACATTATACATTTATCAAAATACATATTATCTATCTATATCAAGTATAGATATTGAACACCAAAATTTGAAAAAGCTATATACTATAATTACAGAATTTGCTTCATATGTTGATAACTCTGAGATTTTTAGTAGAAAACTTGTAGAATCTGGAAAAGTTGTTATCAAAAATAATGCTATTAAAACTTGTGTAAAATTTTTTAATTAAACATTATAAAATAGGAATAAGATATACATTCATATCTTATTCCTATTTTATTTTCTAAAAATTAATATACGTAATTTTGTGGGTTTTGAGCTCTTCCATTAATTCTAACTTCTAAATGCAAATGGTTTCCAAATGAATTTCCTGTGTTTCCAACAGCAGCTATTGTTTGTCCTTGTGAAACAGAGGCTCCAAGTGAAGTATAAAATCTGCTACAATGTGCATAATATGTTTGAACTCCGTTTCCGTGTGTTACAATTAATAAATTCCCATAACTATAATGATATCCGCAATAAGTAACTGTACCACTTGCAGCTGCTTTAATTGGAGTTCCATTTGGTGATGCAATATCTAATCCTGTATGGTAATAAGACCTTTGATATCCATATTTACAAGAAATTCTACCATTAACCGGTTGAATTAAAGATATCCCTATATCAACTTTACTAGATGGGCTATTAACATTCTTTGATGAACCTATTGAACCGTTACTTCTTGAAGAATATGTAGTCTTCTTGGCGACAACAACTGGAGTTGGTTTCTTCTCATATAATCCATTTACACATGTTTCCACACTTGCAAATTCAGCAACACTTGTATTATATTTTTCTACTGTTGTTATTTTATCTATATTATTACTATTTTTTTCTTTTAATTGACTTATAACGCTCTCAGCCTCTTCATAAGTAGCAACATTATATTTTTCTTCTCCATTTAATATGATAGTATAATATTTATAATATGATACACCATTTTGTACAATTTTATCATATACTTCTTCATCATTTGTTTCTACATCTCTTTTTAATAAACACATTTCGTATTTTGGCATACTTTGAAGTTGAACAAATGCTACATTTGATTCTCCACTTCCATTTGTTATATAATCATTTATTTTTGATTGCAATATTCCTTTACTATTTATATAGCCTAAAAATTCGCCATTATAACTAACTTGATATGTAGGTTTATAAAAAACTAATATAGCACCTACAACCAAAAAGATTGCTATACTAATTAGTATGATAACTTTCATCCAAACACGTAAGTGTATTATTCCTTTTTTTATCGTACTAATATGAAACACTCTCCTCTCCGATTTTCTATATTTTATAACATTTTATTTCATAAATCAACATTGTATTATAAAAATTTAAAATGTATAAAAAAAATTTTTTTGTAAATAATTACTATATAAAAAAATGAAAGGAATGATTATAATGGCAAATTTAACACAAGTAGAACTTCAAAATTTAAGACATTTAATAGGTGCTCATGAAACATCTTATCAAAAACTAAACACATATGCTTCTCAAGCAGTTGATCCACAAATCAAACAAATCTTTACTAAATCAGCTCAAGATGCATTAAATACTAAACAAAAATTAATGTCTTTTTTGAACAATTAATTTTAAATCTTTAAAATCTATTCTATATAGGAGGTTATTTTTATGGACGAAAAAACAATGGTTAATGACATATTAAGTGGTGTAAAATCTGAATTAACAACATATCAAGGTGTAATATCAGAAACAGAAAATATGCAATTAAGACAAACTATTCAACAAATAAGAAATAATGATGAAAGTTTCCAATACGAATTATTCAAAATTGCTGAAACAAAAGGATATTATAAATCAGCTCAACCAGCTACTGTAACTGAAATTCAAACTGTAAAAAATGAATTACAATAAATTTGACACATTCGGGGACGGACTCATTTTGGGTCAAAAATGTCCCAAAATGAGTCCGTCCCGGAATGGGACATTTTTGACACATTAAGGGACGGTCTTAAAATTGACCGTCCCTTTTTTTAATTATAAAGCACTTCTTTTTTGGCATCAAGCTATAATATTTCTAGACCAGCGTATTTTGCCATTAATCTTTTATTTCCTGATTTATCAAATGCAATTTCCACTTTCATGTCATCGCCTTCTGGTTCAACTTTTGTAATTGTTCCTTCTCCAAACTTTTTATGATAAACCCTTTGGCCAGCTGCATACTGTGTTACATCAACATCTTTGTTTCTATTATTTAAAGATTGTAAGAAACTTTCTGCTGTTCTGAAAGCAAATTTATTTCCATCGCTTGATGTAGATGATGCTGTTGCTCCAACAGGAATTTTGTATGAATCAACGCTATATGTTTTTACTTTTGAACTTTCTGAATTTTTGTTAAATCCATATTCCCATTTATATCCACTATCTTCAAATTCCTGTTTTTTGGGTGCAAATGCTTCTTCGTGTCCTTCTAATAATTCTTCAGGAATTTCTTTTACAAATCTTGAAATAGGATTATAACTTGTTGAGCCAAAAATTGTTCTTCTTTTTGCGCAAGTTAAGAATAAAAATCTTTTAGCTCTAGTTATACCTACATAAAACAAACGTCTTTCTTCTTCTAATTCTTGAGGTTCTCCAATAGATTTAAACCCTGGGAAAATTCCTTCTTCCATTCCAACTAAAAATACTGTTTCAAATTCCAAGCCTTTTGCACTATGTAATGTCATTAAAATAACACAATCTTCTTCCTCTTGCATATTATCCAAATCTGTAGTTAATGTCATATTTTCCAAAAATTCTTGCAAAGTATTGTCTGCTGATTCTTCTTCAAATTCCATAGCTACAGTTAAAAATTCGTCCAAGTTTTGGATTCTGCTTTCTGCTTCAATTGTATTTTCATCTTTAAGAGCCTTTGTATAGCCTGTTTTACTTAATGTTTCTTTTACTAACTCTGAAATAAGCATTTTATCTTGTTTAGCCCTTAATTCTTCAATTGTTTCTACAAATTCTCTTGAATTTGCATAAACTCTATTTAATCCATATTGTTCAGAATTTTTTATGATTTCATACATTGAAATTCCAGTTTTTTCAGATATCTCTTGTATGTTATCTAAACTTGTCTTACCAATTCCACGTTTTGGTTCATTAATAATTCTTTTTAAAGCTAAATTATCTGATGTGTTAAAAATCAATCTTAAATAAGAAATAATATCTTTAATTTCTTTTCTTTCATAGAACTTTTGTCCACCAATAATTTTATATGGAATTTTTTCCCTTCTTAAAATATCTTCTATTGCTCTGGACTGAGAGTTCATTCTGTATAAAACAGCGAAATCAGAATAATTATAAAAATATTCTCTTTTTAAACGATTAATTTGTCCAACTATGTATGCACTTTCATCATATTCAGTATCTCCAACAAAAATTGCTGGTAAATTTCCTTCATCATTTTCAGTCCATAATTTTTTATCATATTTTACTTGATTATTCTTTATAACAGCATTTGCAGCTTTTAGAATATTTCCTGTACATCTATAATTTTGCTCTAATTTAATTATTGTAGTTCCTGGAAAATCTTTTTCAAAATTCAAAATATTAGTTATATCCGCACCTCTGAAAGAATAAATACCTTGATCATTATCTCCAACAACCGTAATATTTCCATGTCTTGATGCTAATATAGAAATAAGCGTAAATTGAGCCTTGTTTGTATCTTGATACTCATCAACTAAAACATATTGGAATTTATCTGTATAATATTCATAAACATCAATATTTTCTGTTAATATTTTAATAGTATGATTTATAATATCATCAAAATCAACTGCATTATTTTCTTTTAGTCTTTTTTGATATAATTCGTACACTTGAGCAATAATTTCTTTTCTGTAATCACCTGCATATTTGGTTGCATAGGCTTTAGGCTCAAGCATTTCATTTTTTCCATTACTAATTTCAGCTAAAACTGATTTATCTGAAAATAATTTATCATCTATCTTTAACTCTTTTAAACATTCTTTAACTAAAGTTTTCTGATCTTGTGAATCAAAAATAATAAATGAACTTTCATATCCTATTCGATCAATATACTTTCTTAAAATACGAACGCAAATAGAATGAAATGTTCCAATCCACATATCATTTGCAGCATCTCCAACCAAAGATTCAACCCTTTGCTTCATTTCATTTGCCGCTTTATTTGTAAATGTAATTGCTAATATATTCCATGGCTTAATATATTTTTCAGCCATTAAATATGCTATTTTATGTGTTAAAACCTTTGTTTTACCACTTCCAGCACCTGCTATAATTAAGCAAGGTCCATCAGTTTGAAGCACTGCCTCTTGTTGTTTATTATTCAATCCTTGTATTAAATCTTGCATCTCTTTGTTCTCCTTGTCCATTTCGTTTAGTTTAAAAATCACTATATCTAGTATAACATACAGCACTTAAAAATACTACCTAAATTTATTAAATTAAGCAACAAATTTTATTGAATTTATAGAGAATTTTCAAAGCCGAGAATTATCGACTTTGAAACATTTATCCACATAATTGTTCTAGAAACATCTTCAAATAATCTCCTACTTCATTCTTACGAATATAATGCATATTTTTAACTTCCAGCACATCTATATTCTTACCATTTAACATAACTTTTAGGCTTCCTATAATCTCATCCTTCTCAACTGGAGCTTCAAAATAAAACAAATTATTAATTTCAACATCAATATTGTCTTTATCAACTTTTTTTACAGGAATAATATCATTCTTTAACTCTGAAATATATAATTCTATATTATTATCTTTGCACTTATTTATTTGAATTCTACCCTGATTAATATCACACCATTTTTTAAATTTATCATCAACAATCTCTTTAATATTTAATTGTTCATAATTTTTATATACATATTCAATCAATTTAATACTATCAGAAGATCTAAATTTTTTAGTATCAGCTTGTAAGACAACCGTTATAATATCAAAATTATTTCTGCTTACAGACGTTACTAAACATCTACCTGCATTGTTTGTAAATCCTGTTTTTACTCCATTAACACCATCTAAATAACCCAGTAACTCATTAGTATTAGAAATTGCTTTAGGATATCCATTTATTGTTACAGTGTAATTCTTTGTTGAAACTACTTTTGCAAATGTTTCATTTTTCAAAGCATAATCTGCTAGTTTTGCTAATTCATATGCAGTAGTGTAATGTTCTGGATCATCTAATCCATGAGGTGTTACAAAATGAGTATTTTCAAATCCCAGTTCTTTTGCTTTTTCATTCATTAAACATGCAAAACCTTCTACATTTACTCCTACATTTTCAGCAATAGCAACAGCTGCATCATTTCCGGATTTCAACATTAATCCATATAACAAATCTTTCATTGTTATTTTATCATCTTTTTTTAATCCTAATCGAGAACCTCCTGTACCTGCTGCTTTGGGAGAAACAGTTATCGTTTGTGATAAATCTGTATTTTCTATTAATACAATTGCTGTCATAATTTTAGTAGTCGAAGCCATGGCACTCCTTTTATTTTCATTCTTTCCCCATATAACATTTCCTGATTTTCTATCATATGCAACTGCAATTCTAGAATTTAAAACTGGCTCATCTGAAGATTGATTTACTACTTCAATTGTGTCATCATCAATCTCTTCGTTCTCATCATCTGCATATATTATACATGTGTTTGATATTATTAAACTAAATACTAATACTATACTAATTATTTTTTTGCACATAAAAAAATCACCTATATAAATATATTTATATAAGTGATTTTTATGTATAAAATTATAATCTTATTAAATTTGTTAAATTATTTATATAACCTACACTATCAGGACTTATTTGTTTATTTAATCCTAATGCAAGTGAAAGAATCCAATTTAAAGCTACACGACCTACTAATAATATTAATAGACCTATAAACCATGGTAGTAAAGATTTTTTTACTTCAGCTTTACCTTCTGGCGCTGCTACAATAAATTTAATTCCTTTAATCATTAACGCGATTACACATATTATAATTCCAGCATATAGAATCCAACCCGCAATGAATCTTCCAGCTCCCATAAACCCTGTGTTGCTACGAGTAACATTTCCTATATCATAGATTCCGTAATTATCATAAATTTTTTCACCATTTTCAGCATATACAAAATTCATGCAATTCAACATAAAAGCTGAAATTATTGAAAATATTTTTATAATTTTATTTTTCATAATTTAACCTTTCGTAATTATTAAGCTACAGAACCAGCTTGAATTGAGTTAGCAATAACTCTAACTATTGTACTAGCAGCTAATAATAAAACTATACCACCAACATAGAATAATGCTGTTTTCTTAACTTCTGCTTTACCTTCTGGTGATGAAGTAATAAATTTGATACCAACAAACATAGCAATTATAACAGCTATGATAATACCAGCCCATTGAATAACTCCTAATACTTTTCCTATTGTGTCGTTAAGTTCTGTTGAGCTAACTTCTGTAGGCCCTGGAATTGTAACAGCCATAGCTACATTTCCTAAAGCTATTAATAACATAACAGCCATTACTAATACACTAATTACTTTTATACTTTTTTTACTTAACATTATAATTTCCTCCTTTTATTTAAATAAATTAAATACTAATGCTATACTTTAATGATACCTTATTTTTACAAAAAAGTCAATATTTTTTAAATTTTTCTTTCGAAAATCTGTTTTTTTAATTTTTATCTATTTTTATAGAGTTTTTTCTATTTTTCTGTTTTATTACCATTTCCAATATAATATTCAGTTATTAATTCATCTAATTCAACACTTAATTTATATATTTCTTCATAGTCTCTTCCAGTTATTATGCTTTCGTTTAATCTTTCTCTTGCCTCACGGATTTTATCGTCCAACATATAACCATCTCTCCTTTTCACTATGTGGCTTGTCTCATTTGTATATATTTAGGATAACATAGTTTGATTATTCAAGTCAACAACAAATCCTTATTTTTGCCCATTTCATGCAACTTTTCATCTTTCTTTTTCGACTTTTTTCGACATTTGTTTATATTTATTTTTTTTATTTATCATAATAATACTAAATACTATAAAAAGTGCCAATGACAATATTTGTGAAATTCTACAATTAAATAACATTAAACTATCTGTTCTTAATCCTTCTATAAAAAATCTTATAAAAGAATAGCAAATTATGTACATAAATGTGATTTCTCCTGAAAACTTTCTCTTTCTACTTAATATAGATAGAATAATAAATATAGCCAAAGTAGATATTGATTCATATAAAAAAGTTGGATGAACATATTTTGTAATACCCGCTTCTATTATTTCCATCTTAATTGGCCAATTAGTTTCATAACCATATGCCTCAATATTTATATAGTTTCCCCATCTTCCTATACTTTGACAAAACGCAACAATTGGTGCAATATAATCAGTTATATCTAAAAGTTTTAATTTTTTTATCTTACTAAAAATAGCAATTACTATAATTCCACCAATAATTCCGCCATAAATAGCTAGTCCACCGTCTTTTATTCTAATTATTTCTGATGGATTACTTAAAAAATAATCTAAAGAAAATAACACATAATATAATCTTGCACAAATTATTGCTGTTGGTAAAACAATTATTGCTAAATCTAATAACTGTTCAAATTTTATTCCAAATCTACCATCATGCAACTTACACCATATCAGCCCCAATATCATAGAACCTACTATTAATATTGCATACCAATAAATTGGAACTCCGAATAATTCAAATGCTATTCTTGGTATTAAACCAGTTTTTATTATCATAATTAATATCTCCTACAAAAATTTATTTTACCGTGTCCTTTTTTGGACACGGCTTTAACTATTTTGGATTTATTATGCTAATTCCCATTTTTTCTTCATTAAATACTTCTTTTAATATTTGCTCAGCATATTCTTTGGTTATTGTATTAAATTTCTCAATATAATCAAAGCTATTTATTCCTTTAAAAAAATCAGCTAAGAACATTCTAGCAATATTTGCAACACTATTATATTCAGTTACAAAATCTCCATAAAGTTTTCTTTTTATCCTTTCAAAGTGTTCTTCGTTTAACCCGTTTTCTTTTAATCTAGAAAGTTCTTCCTTAAATTCTCTATATATTCCTTCTGGATTTTTAGATTGTCCTCCAACTAGAACATGTGCATATTGTTTTGAAAATTCATATTCTAGATCTGGTTCTGCCAATAAATCACCCTTATCATATAGTTTTTTGTATAAATCAGAACTTTTCCCTATCAACATATTTAATATAATTTCAATGGCAATATGTTTTTTTACAATTTCCCCTGACTCTGGTAATTTATCTTTTATTCCTATCATGAAAATTGGTGTACTAACTTCCATGTTAGCTTCTTTTCTATCTTTATTTATAGACTCCTCTTCTTCATCATAAATTCTTTTGATTTCACCTTGATTTTCCTTAGGAATCAATCTTTTCTTAATTTCTTCTAATAAATCTTCCGGTTTAAAGTTACCACATACAACTAAAGTCATATTGCTTGGATGATAAAATGTATTATAACATTTATATAAAACATCAGGATCTATCTTGCTTATAGATTCGATGGTTCCTGCAATATCAAGCTTAACAGCATTTTTATGATATAAACAATCCATTGTATTTAAATATAATTTAAAACCTGGATCATCATCATACATCATTATTTCTTGACCGATAATTCCTTTTTCTTTTTCAACATTTTCATCTGTGAAATAAGGATTTTGAACATAATCCATCAATTCATCTAATCCTTCATAAAACTTATCTGATGAACACTCAAACAAATAAGCTGTATGATCATTTGTTGTATATGCATTTGCATCTAATCCTAAAGCCATTAAAACATCTAAACTATTTCTTCCATTCTTTTGTTCAAACATTTTATGTTCTAAAAAATGAGCAACACCATCTGGGATAAATACTTCTTCGCCTGTTTGTGGCATTATAAATCTATTATCTATCGAACCAAAATTTGTACCCCAAATAACATATTTTTTATTAGTATTTGCTTTTGGTATTATAATTATGTTAAGCCCATTTTCTAATTTTTCAAAATAAGCTTTTTCTTTAATTTTCGTGCTTTCAATAATTTTCATAGTTATCATTTTCCTTTCTTTTGCACAATTGAAGATTGGTTAACTTTGCTTACGTGTCCCTGACTGTGCATTTTGCACAGTTGGGACGCGTCCCCAGCTGTGCAGCTAATCTTTTAAGAAGTAAATTGTATTAATTTGAATTTTCTTTGCTATATCAACAATTTCTTCTTTATTAACACTGTTTATTTTCTTAATATAATCTTCAGTTGAAACGAATTCATCTGATAATTCTTGAGCAAAATAATATGTTATTTCTGAATCTTGTGATTCCGGAATACTTCCAACTGATGAATCTATAATTATTTTTGCATTTTGAATATCTTCTTCAGTAAAGTCACCATTTTCCATTTGCTTTAATTGTTCTTTAATAATATCTACAGCTTTTTCATAATTTGGAATATCTATTCCACATTTTATAAACACATTGTCTTTTTGTCTTAAATAATTTGAGCCGGCTGAATATGCTAAACTTGCCTTTTCTCTTACATTTTGGAACATTTTAGAGTTTGCGCTTCCACCTAAAATTATATTATAGACTGATGTAGCATATTTGCTTTCTTTTTTATTATCAAGAACATCTAATCCAAAAATCAATTTTCCTTGAGTTATTTGCATACTTTCAGTTACAACTTGTGGTTGTTCAACTTTTTCTTTTATCTGATTTTCCTTATTAATATTATAATTTGCTACTCTTTCATCTAAACTTTTTATAATTTCATTTTCTTTTATTTCAGATACAATTTGTTCATCTAAATCGCCAGATACAAATATATCTATTTTTACATTCTTTATTAAATCAAGATAATATTCATATAAACTTTGTGCATCAATATTATCTAAATCTTCAATATAACCATACTTATATAATCCATATGGCTCATTTTTATACATTTCTTCAACACATCT
>JAFXOY010000031.1 GCA_017528375.1 Clostridia bacterium
ATTATTATACCAAATAATATTAATTAATTAATTTTTATCCCATGACTTTGATATTTTCCGAATTTTTCACAGAATAAGGTTTTTCCATCCTTCCACTATATATCAATTTCTTTTGCTCCTTATCCCATTTCATTGCAGGTAATTCTGAAGGTAAAATTCCATCTTCAACCCAACTTATAAGGGCAGCAAAAACATTTGGATATGCCATTAATTCACCTTCGTGAGTTGTATTATTATGCCCACCGCTCATACTTACATAGCAACGAACAAATTCTTTCAATTTATCTTCAGAAACTCCTGTATAATGCAACACATCATTATAGTATTTGAGAGTAGTTGCTAATGAGCAACAAAAATCACCAGAAGCATGAGTTAATATCAATTTTCTTCCTAAATCACAAAATCTTCTCAAATCAGGATCTAAATTATCTAAATCTTTTCCTTCACTTACTCCAAATTCATAAATTTTCTCTATATCTTCATAAGTTATATTTTCCCATTTTAAATCAGGTCGACGTAATGCCCATTGAAAAGTTTGCAAACCACAATCAGCAAGTGAACCAACTGTCTTCATACCTTTTTCATCAAACATTATAAGTGTATTCCAATAACGAATAGCAGGGCCCATTAAATCGCATCCATACATCCTTCTTCCATCTCTATATTTAGGTCCTTCATATATTTTTTTTGCAATATCTGCATCTTCTTTTTCTATTTTTCCGGCTGAAGTATCAGTACCAACTAATTTATATGGATCAAAATCAGGAAAATAGCAATCAGTTAAATATCCTTGTTCTTTCATCCCATGTTCAGATATCATACCTTTATAAAAAGCTTCTAATTTGGCAATAGGTAAAGGGTGTTTTTCATTATTCATAACAAAAAGTGGCCAGCTTTGATTCAATAAATGTCTTGTCCAAGGAGTTGCTGGGCAATTGCAATAATATCCATCATAGTCTTGGGGATAACGTTGTAATTCCCCAAGAGTAGTTCTACCTCCTGCCGATGTTCCATTTAAATAACTAAATTTTGGCTTACAACCATAAACTGCTTCAACTACGCGTTTACCAATTACGGCTACATCATGAGCTGCTTGATATCCCCATTGAAGTAAATGGTCCCAATCAAGTTCTTTAGTTCCTTTTTTAAATCCCCATTTAGAATCTGTTGGTCCTATATCACAATTTGTTTCAACACATGCAAAATGATTACGTAATGCTATTGTCCAATTAGACAAACCACTTAATCCAATAATTGTATAAGGCATTCTTGGTTGCGTTCCCCCCCCTGTCAATCCTAAGAAACGCTCATTCCATACAAGTGGGAGATATGCCCACATTGTTGCACTATGTCCACCTGGCATTTGTTTTTTCATTGTTACACGAAAATAAGATGGTAAATTTTCCTCTTTAATTCCAAATTTATAAGAGTTAACATCATTCGGGTCTTCTTCATATATTCCTGTTTCATTCAATTCAACAGATTCTATGGTAAGTCCTTCAATATCTGCTAGTGCAGTTGTAAGATTTTTATGTGTGCAATTTTCCCTTATACCTTTATATTCTTCTTTTGTTTTCATAACAATGAATTGGGAAGGTAATGGGAAGGTAATAAAGGCTTTAATTCAAAATTTCTTTGCATATTGAATAGTTTTATATAAAAATTAAATATATAAAATAATTAAAATAAAAATATTTTATA
>JAFXOY010000032.1 GCA_017528375.1 Clostridia bacterium
GTATCTGGTTCGACATCACGATAATGTTATCTGTTGATAAGTTCAATTCATAAACATGAAAAGAAGAATAAAATTCCCTGAAAATTATCACTTTCCAAAAATACGCAGAACGGATTTTACTAGAGAAGAAATGTTGGAAATCATAGATTGTTATTTGTACTATAAACCAATGTTCGATGAATATGTAAATAATAGGGAACATTATCCTGAAATGGATCCAATGGATTTTACTGCCTTGCTATATGTCTATGATATTATTGATGTTGAATATCCAGATAATGTAAGGAGGATCAAGAAAAAGTATGGAATAACATCTTATGATGTGACTAAAGAAAAATTGGATTTCCTTGAAGTAATAACTGTTTTTACAGAAATTCATAGAATGGCACGTAATGATTGGGACTTGGAAGATTATTGCGTAAAAAACGACATATATTATAACCTGCTCTGTAGATTAGAAGAAATTAAAAACGAATTTGAAACAGAAGATTAACATTTACAATATTCTCTTTCTTAATTTGAATATACTCTGGAATTGGTTTAAAATTCAAATAAAGTATATTATTGAAAAAAGATAAATTTGTAAATAATAAGTTACATTTTATCAAGGGGATAATTTTGTTTGAAAAGTTAATAAAGAACATCAGTCAAGATTGGTCAGTTTTAGATAAAAATGAATTAAAATCATATGTGCTTTCAGGATTCATTTTTTTAGAATTAATTGGTGTTGCTATATCATTATTTTTATTTTTAATTGTGAATTTACCCGTTTCATTTGTAATTTATGTTATTATTGGTTTTACAATATCTTCAATTTTAGAATCTATTATTGTGTATAATCGTGATTATCTTGATGAAAAATATGGATTGTTCTACAATGAATATAAAGGCATTTCCTATCAAGGACTAATTTTATTTTTCATTCCAATAAGTATTGCTTTTGCTTTCATAATTTTTCCATTGGCCTTGCATCAAGGTGGAATCTGTTCTGCTATTTCATTTAGTTTAGCAGCACTATATCCTGCATTTTTCATGTTTTTAAGAATAAATGTATATAAAAATGAGAATAGTCGTGAACTAGTAACTGAAAATGAAAATGGAAATAAAATTACTGAAAAAGTAATTGGATATCATCCAGTAATTTATTATATTTTTGGGAGCCTTATAAGTTGCCACATTATAGGATTTTCATTAATGAAAGTTATAATAAGTTTTATCGGAAATAATTTAGATTTGATTTATTTTATTTATTTAATTTGTTCATTACTGATTGTTTCATTTATACTATCTCCAGATATTGCAAACAAATTATTGCCTTTTGAATTAAAAAGAATAAATGGACTAAAAAAATTCCTTATAATTGGAATAATGATGATGGCCATAATGGGTTTATTATTTGTAAGTTGGTAAATTTTTTTAGCTCTCATTTAAAATAATATGACTCCTTGTTTAAATTATATTTTTTAGTTTAGATTTAATTTTACATACTTGTTAATGATTTTACAGACCAGAGCACCATGTCTATACTCATGTTATAAGCGAGCCAATTCGCCCAGGCCGACCCCACGCCGGAGCGTAAGCGGAGGCGTGTGTGGGAGGCCTGGGTGTATAGAATTGGTGAGCAATACTATAGGGAGGAACCGACCCTCGCCGGTCGGTTCCGTAAGTCATCATGAATAAAAAGAGTTTTGTTTAAGTGGCATTGCCATTATATGCAGTCCGACCTTTAGGTCGGACTGGATGCCTTGAGCGTAAGCGAAAGGCCAATACTATAGGTCTAACAATATTGTCGTTGTCAGATTTAAGGAACAGGGGCTTGTCCCCTGTTCCGGGGTTAAGTTTTGTAAACATTATCTTTGTCGGCTCCGAGGAATGGAGGCTTGCCCCTCCATTCCGAGTCGGTAATAGAGCAATTGTATTTTATTCGGCATTGGCATTCGTGGGTAATTAAAGGGGGGCTTGTCCCCCCTTAATTAGGCATTGAGGGTTTCAATGCACGATTTGCCCCACTAGGTGAAATATGAACATTAATGGAGAGTGAAACACATCAAAACACTCTCCACAATTAAACAACGAGCAATTCAATGAATAAATATAGCTCCGGTGGAAAAAGCAAAAACACCATCATAGCTAGATTCTAGTTCTATTGAATCCCATATCCTTTAGAATTTTATTATATTCTTCACGTGTCGTAAATGAAGGTGTATCCTCATCTCCAGTGCTTCCGGTTTCGCCGACCTCGCCATCATCACCAGAGTTTGAAGGATTTCTTCCTCCAGGTGTTGAACCATCATTACTAGCTTCAATTTTAATTCTTCTCTCAGCCAGCTTTTCCATTAATTCCATATCAACATCACCAGACAATAACTTATCGATTATTTCTTTATCTTGAGCGTTTTCATTATAATTAAAGTTGTATTTGGTCTCATACTCTTTAATTTTTCTTTCATTTTCAGCTTTACGAAGTTCAGACAATTCCTTTAAAATATCATCTTTACTATCCAAGAATTCCTTATCTTCTTCAATAGCTTTTTTGATTTCTTCATATTTTTCAGATTCTTCTTTTAAAGTTTTAATTTCCTCCTGAAGCTTTCCAATTTCTGCATCCTTGCCCTGCAACTTTTCTAATAATAAAGAAGTAGCTACATTAGTTTCTTTACTAGGTTGAGGTTGAGGCTGTGGTTGTGGAACTGGTGTTGGTTCAGGATTACCAGCTGTTCCAGTATCTCCAGTTATATCTGAATTCAACAGTCTAATTTTTCTTGGGCTTTTAGTTACACCAACATCTATTAAGCTCATAGTATCAATTCCAAATGAATCTCCATTATCTTTAAGAAGGACATCAACTTTAGGGGAAAGACCTTTTCCTTCCATA
>JAFXOY010000033.1 GCA_017528375.1 Clostridia bacterium
ATTAATTAATTAATTAAAAAATAACATATTGAAAAACAAAATAAAAATCTTCACATAATTAATGATATTAATTTAATTTCATATAAAAAATGACAACTCTTCAAACGGACATAAAAACAACAACACAGTCAGTCGGACAAGAACCCGAGCAAAACACTCAAGTATTGCCTCCAACATTTACTCAGAATGTAGAACAAGGTCAAATTATTCAAGGTCAATTACAGCCAGTTACAACAAGTCAAATTCAAACCTCAGTAGAAGGAGCCAATATCGAAGGTATGCCCACCATCCAAGGCACAACTCAAATATTAAAACCGATATATACAAAAGAAGTCAAAGAAGCTCAAATACATGATTTAGGCGTTCAAAATTTAGGAACAGTTCAAACAGAAGGAGTTCTGAACCCTTTATATACAAAAGAAGTCAAAAATACTCAAGTTATTGATTTAGGTACAAAAAATTTAGGTACTATTGATTTAGGTACTAAAAATTTAGGTACCATTGATTTAGGAACAAAAGATTTAGGAACTATAGACTTAGGAACGAAACAATTAGAAACTATTGATTTAGGTACGAAACATTTAGGTACTGTTGATTTAGGTGTGAAAAATTTAGGTACTGTTGATTATGGTACTATTGATTTAGGTACTAAAGATTTAGGTACTATTAATTTAGGAACTCAAATTAATCAACAAATTGTTGATGATGGTATAGAAGTTGAAGCAGTATTGAAACCAATTTATCAAAAGGAAGTTCGTCAAGCTATTATTAAAGAAATTAAGCCAATAGTAAAACAAGATGTTCAACCCGTAGTTAAAAAAGAAGTTATTCCAATAATTCAAACTCAGATACAGCCAATAATTCACAAAACTATTCAGCCCGTAATCAGAAAAGAAATCCAACCAATTATAACCAAGCAAGTTCAAACAATAATAAGAAAAGAAATCCAACCAGTAGTTCACAAAGAAATTCAGCCTGTT
The DNA here is from genome assembly GCA_017528375.1 of Clostridia bacterium. Taxonomy (GTDB): domain Bacteria; phylum Bacillota; class Clostridia; order TANB77; family CAG-508; genus CAG-492. The sequence continues at coordinate 981 of JAFXOY010000033.1, forward strand.
ATAAGACATGAAATTCAGCCAATAATAACTAAGGAAGTACAACCTGTAATAAGACACGAAATACAGCCTGTAGTTCATAAGGAAATACAACCTATAGTTCACCAAGAAATACAAGAAGTCGTTACTAAAGAGATACAACCTATAATTAATGAACAAATCCTTCCCGTTGTTCATAAAGAAATCCAGCCTATAATTCATCAGGAAGTTCAAGAAGTCATTACTAAAAATATCCAACCGGTGATTACTCAAAAAATCCAACCCGTTGTTCATAAGGAAGTCCAACAAGTAATTCATCAAAATATTCAACCTATTATTACTAGAAATATCCAACCAATAATAAAGGAAGAAATTTTACCTGTAGTTCACAAAGAAGTCCAGCAAGTAATTCATCAAAATATTCAACCCATTGTTACTAGAAATATTCAACCAATAATAAAAGAAGAAATCCAACCCGTTGTTCACAAGGAAGTCCAACAAGTTATACATCAAAATATTCAACCAATTGTTACAAGAAATATTCAGCCAATAATAAAAGAAGAAATTTTACCTGTAGTTCATAAAGAAGTCCAGCAAGTAATTCATCAAAATATTCAGCCAATAGTTACTAGAAATATTCAGCCAATAATAAAAGAAGAAATCCAACCCGTTGTACATAAGGAAGTCCAACAAGTTATTCATCAAAATATTCAGCCAATTGTTACTAGAAATATTCAACCTATAATAAAGGAAGAAATATTACCAGTAG
>JAFXOY010000034.1 GCA_017528375.1 Clostridia bacterium
ACTAATCTATCTTGGAATAATCTAAGAGCTTCATGAGCCCATAATCTAACTAATCCATTAGTATCACTAATTGTTTCAATAGATTCATTTAATGCATGTTTCCATCTTGTCAATTCTCTTGGAGAATAAATATAATGTGGTTGAATATCAGGAGTATAATGTTGTTGGCATTGAGTATAAAATTCAACCATAGCTTCAGTTAAAGCTGCACTTTGATTATGTAATTCACTATTTCCTTTTCTTAAAATTGCTCTATTAAATGTTCCATAAATTTGTCTTAAAGAATCTTTTCCAGGGAAATCGACGTATAATAGGGGGCAATGACGTAAAAATCTATTATTTAAAGGATGTCTACCTACATCAGTGGGGGGATTACAAGCACCTACAAATTGAATACGTTCTAATTTTATCCAAGTTTTATCGAGGGGACGCCAGAAACCATTTTGTTCGGTAATTTCTCTCAAAAATGTTATTACAACTTGAGTACTGTATTTATCTTGTTCTGGAAGGTTAATTTCATCACAAAATACTACTAAATATTTTCCAGTTTGTTTTGGACGTAAAATTGTTCCACTTGAACTTTTTACATATTCGCAATAATGATCGAAAGTTTTAAGGATTAAATCAGGTGTTGTACTTGATGAAAAGTTAATGAAAACCATTTCAAAATCAGTCAAAATTTTCAAAGTTGCCATTAAAGTCATAGTTTTACCTGACCCTGGGGGGCCGCATAAAATAAAAGGTCTATGTTCACTAATCCAACTGCATAATATTTCCTGATGTCTAACTGTATCAACTGTAGGAATAACTACATCTGCATCTGAAACTTTACTACTTTCAATATCTGTGTTAGGTACTTTAGATTTCCAAGTTAAGAATTTTCCTTCTTTCATATTAACATAATAATCTATCATTTGATAATTTGATTCATTAGGGAAATTAATATCCATTGTCAAAGTTTTTAAAAATTCACTAAATTTAGTTCTATTTCCAAGGCTTAAAGAACCACCGAATCCCCAAATTAAACAAACTATTAACCATTTACTCATATATGAATATACTTTATCATCATCCAAAGGAAATTCGCTATTTTCTTCATTATAATCTAAAATGTTAGTTGTACCTTTTCTTAATAATGCAAACATTGATTCAATAACACGAATTTTTGTAAATTCCATAACATGACTCATTTTTTCAACTTCATTGAGGGCTTTTTGCACTAAACCATTATGCTCGAAAAATTGTTTTATTGAATCTACAGCCTTACTTCTAACTTTTGCATTTCCACTTTGGGCTTTATTTTCAAATTCAGCAGGAGCTGAACCTGTTTGAGTTGCCTGATAATTCATTACATCATCATAATTATTTTGTTTTAATCTTTTCAAATAATGACTAAACATCATATCTGTAGTAACTATATCTTCTGAAAACCATACCATACCGCATCTTGATACAGTGGCTAAAGTTGCATATTTTAAGCTTTCAACTTCAAACATAATTCTTACATTTGGAGGAATTTGTAAACGATCACCATGAGGCAAAGTTAACAATTTATTATCATCCAAAACAGAATTTAAATTTTCGGCCCATTCTGGATCGACATCACCATCAAAAATAATCCAATGCCTTTTTCCGCTTTCTCCTCTTTGATTATCCAAAATTTTTCTTAAAGTACCAGTAAAAACACCATCAGTCCAATCTAAAGTTGTTTGATCTAATTTACCATATAAATTTTCTTTATTAACAGCTTTTGGATCTATTATATATGATTCTCCTTTTATTCCATCTATTGCAGTTAAAGCTTCTAATAAAATTTTCCAAGCTGCACTTTTTCCTGTACCACTTTGCCCTACCATCATAACACCATGATGCATTTTTTGAATTGAATATAATTGCAATATTTTATCGATAAATTTAGTTTCTGGTAGTAAATTTCTGATTTTACATAATACAATAATTTTATTTTTGAGTTCATCTTCTTTGACTTCTTCAATAACACAATTAGGAAATACACCCTTTAATAAACTATTATATAAAGTTATATCTTCACTAACTAATTTTGGTATTAAAGTATTGCAAACTGATCTTAATAAAATATTTTGTTCCCATTCTTCAATAGGAATATCCATACCTTTTTTTGTTAATTCTCTTTCTTTATCTTCTCTTCTCTTTAAATTACCAGCATTAACCAAAACACTTTTTAATGCACGAAGACCGAAATCATAATGGCTTTGAGAACTAAGTTGACTACTGCATAATTCAAACAAAGAAACCATTTTTGAAG
>JAFXOY010000035.1 GCA_017528375.1 Clostridia bacterium
ACGTATAGCAATTGCAAGAGCTATTTTAGCTAAACCTAAAATTTTAATATTAGATGAAGCTACATCAGCTTTAGATAATAAATCAGAAAAAGAAGTTCAAAGAGCTCTAGACAATATTTCTCAAAAAAATGTAACTACAGTTATTATTGCCCATAGATTAAGCACTATTAAAAATGCTGATTTAATTTATGCAATAAAGGAAGGGCATGTAGTTGAACAAGGAAATCATAAACAATTATTGGAGCAAAATGGATATTATGCTGGTTTAGTTAGATCCCAATTGGCACAAGATGAGATTGAAACTAAAGAAGAATTGGAAATGAAGACAAAAAAATCTTCATTAAAAAGAAGAAATACAGAGGAAGAAGTACAATTCCAAAAAAAAGATGATGAAATATATATTGAAGAAGAAACAGTAAAAGTCAATCCATGCAGAGTGTTAAATGAAGTTACTAGGGAGCATTGTGGTGTTTTAGTATTAGCTATAATAGGTGCAGCAGGAGTAGGTTGTTCTCAACCACTTAATGGTTTAATTATGGCACATGCTATGAATGGTTTAAATTCAATGTATGAAACTATAAGATATGATAAGGGCTTAAAATTTGCAATGATTTTTTTAATTTTAGCTTTCTTGCAAGGAATATTTAATTTTTTGATGATTTGGATGTTTACAAGAATTGGTGTTGCTCTTGCTCGTATATATAGAAAGAAAGTCCTTAAAAAATATTTGCAACTTCATATGTCTTTTTATGATATAACTAAAAATGCTCCAGGAGCTTTATTAACTCGTTTATCTATAGATACAATGCAATTAAATAATTTAATTATGTCAATAGTAGGCTCAACAGTCCAATGCAGTTGTACTTTTGTTCTTGGTTTAATTCTTGGATGTATTTATGAATATAGATTAACATTAATAATGTTTTGTTTTGTACCTTTTATTGCTATTGCAATCATTATTAGAAGAAGTCTTAATAGAGGTTCAGGTAAACAAGGAGTAAAAGCCAATGTTGAAGCTGGAGGTATTTTATCTGAATGTGTTACAAATACTAAAACAATCTATTCATTTAATTTCCAAAATGCAGCAGTTAACATGTATATGGGAGTATTAGAATATCATAGAAGACAATTTTTAAGAGATTCAATTATTGCAGGAATATTTATAGGAATAGGACAATTTTGTATTTTTGGTGGAAATGCTGCTGTTATGGCTGCCGCAAAACATTATATATTAAATGGTTCAATTGATTCTGAAGATATGGGACTTGCAATGAATATTGTTATGACTAGTGCTGGAGGTATAGGGAATGGTTTAGCACAATTGGGGGATCTTAAAAAAGCAAATGTAGCATTTAAATCAATATATAGTACTTTAGATCAACCTACTTTAATAAATCCATTTAAACATGATAATGAAGGAAAAATAAGTGCAAAAAATATTAGAGGTCAAATTGAATTAAGACATGTTTATTTTGCTTATCCTACTAGACCTGAACAAGTTATATTAAAAGATGTTTCTTTAACAGTTATGCCTGGACAACAGGCCGCTTTGGTCGGATATTCAGGAAGTGGAAAAAGTACGGTTATTCAATTATTAAATAGATTTTATGATGTTGAAGAAGGAAAA
>JAFXOY010000036.1 GCA_017528375.1 Clostridia bacterium
CAACTTGAACTGTTGGATTTCCTCTTGAATCCAAAACTTCTAAAGCTTTTACTTCATCAATTTCTAAATAATCTTTCATTATTCTTCAACCTCCTATATATTTGTTAATATTTTAACATCACTTGGTTATTGTATCACAATCTTTTCCAGTTTTCAACATTTTTTCGAATTTATTCTTTACAATTTCACTTTCTTTAGGAGTTAATTTTTCGACTCTATGAACTTGTCCATATTCTTTTTGTTTTTCTTCAGATAATTCAGCTTCTAAATCTTCTATTTCTCTTGCAAAAATCTTTCCTTGAAATATGTTTTCATATATTACTAAATTATTAATAGGATTTTCTGACTTATCCCCTGAATATGTTACACCTACTTCTAATATTCTATATATATTTTTTTCATCTAATGTTTTTCCTTTAAAATGTTTACACAAATCACCTTTTTTTAGCATTTGTTTTCTCCTTTCTTTTCCATTCAAATCCTTCTGGTAAATTTAGTACGTCCTTCTTTTTCTTAACATATCTATCTTCTTCACTAAATACACAGCCACAATATTTTTGCATATATAAGCCTTCTTCTACTGCTTTATCATGTCCATCCCAGAATCCGTATCTGAAATCTCTATAAAGAAAATCTATTCCATATTCTTTACTATAATCTTCACATAGCTTTTTTATATAATTATGTTTTTGATAAATGCTATATAATAATGTTGTAGTTACTGCATCATATCCATGTTCTTTTGCATATTCAAATGTTTTTCTAAGTCGTACTGGATAGCAGTAATCAACACATCTTGAATTTAAGTTATTGGCAACATTTTTACAAAATTCATCTAATCCATATTCATCTTCAAATATTGCTTCAATGTTTATTTTTTCAGCATAAACCTTTAAGCAATCACGTCTTGCCTCGTATTCCTTGTATGGATGAATATTTGGATTATACCAATATAATGTTGGCTCTATTCCTTCTTTTCTTAGTGTGTCTATACAATATACACTGCAAGGTGCACAACATGTATGCATTAATAATTTCATTTTTTCACCTCTTTTATACATATTAGAAAAACTGAGAACAGAATCATCTTAATAATCTGTCCCCAGTTGTATATATCAATATTGTCTTCCCCAGAATACCATTTTACCAGCTGGTTTACCGCAACATACACAAACATCTGATAAATGTTCTTGTTCAAATGGAATACATCTTGATTTAGCTCCTGTTTCTTCACGAATTTTATCTTCACATTCTGCGCTTCCACACCACATTGCTTTAACATATCCTTGGTTTACTTCTAAATTGTGTTTAAATTCTTCCATTGTTTTAGCAATTGTTGTTCTTCTTTCAACATTTTCTTTGCACATGTTAAACATGTTTGTTTGAATATCTTCTAAAATAGTAGCTAATTTTTCTTGTATTTCATCTAATGATACTTCAATTTTCTCACTTGTGTCTCTTCTTACAACAACACATTTGTTGTTTTCAATATCTCTTGGTCCTAATTCGATTCTAACTGGAACACCTCTCATCTCCCAATCATTGAATTTATATCCTGGTGAATATTGATCTCTGTCATCTAATTTCATTCTGAAATTTCCATTTAATTTTTCAAATAAAGCATTTGCTGCTTCTAAAACACCTTCTTTATGTGCTGCAACTGGTACTATAACAGCTTGAATTGGAGCTATTTTAGGAGGTAATTTTAAACCTCTGTTATCTCCATGAGCCATTATAATTGCACCTATTAATCTTGTAGAAATTCCCCAAGATGTTTGATAAGCATATTCTTCTTTTCCTTCTCTGTTTTGAAATTTTATATTAAATGGTTTAGAAAATCTTTGTCCAAAATAATGTGATGTTCCTGATTGTAATGCTCTACCATCATGCATTAAACTTTCTACTGTATATGTAAAATCAGCTCCAGAGAATTTTTCACTTTCTGTTTTTTGTCCTTTTAAAACAGGCATTGCCAATACATTTTCAATTAAATCAGCATAAATGTTTAGCATTTGAATTGTTCTTTCTTTTGCTTCTTTAGCTGTTTCATGAATTGTATGTCCTTCTTGCCATAAGAATTCTCTTGAACGTAAGAATGGTCTTGTTTCTTTTTCCCATCTTAAAACACTACACCATTGATTATATACAAATGGTAAATCTCTCCATGAATTTAACCATTTTGAATACATTGTAGATATAATTGTTTCAGATGTTGGTCTAATACATAGTTTTTCATCTAATTCTTGACCACCAGCTTCTGTTACCCATGCAACTTCTGGAGCAAAACCTTCAACATGGTCTTTTTCTTTTTGTAATAAGCTTTCTGGAATTAGCATTGGGAAACTAACATTTTTAACTCCTGTTTTCTTAAATTCTGCATCAGCATATTTTTGAATATTTTCCCATATTGCATAACCATATGGACGTATTGCCACACAACCTTTTGTATCAGTATAATCAGCAAGTTCAGCCTTTAAAACAATGTCTGTATACCATTGTGCAAAATTCTCATCTATATTTGTAATTTCTTCAACAAATCCATTTTCTTTTCCCATATTTTTTCCTCATTTCCTTTAATAAATCAATCGTTTATTACTATATCATATTTTACTGTAAATTTCAAGAAATTTTTACCACTATGATTTTTTTATTTAATACTCTAGGAATTTGTTGAATAATGTAGTATAATGTAATTAATTGAAAGGATGATTGAATATGAGCGATTTAGTTGTTACTGAATTTATGAATGATAATAAAAAAAACATAAAGAATATATTAATAATAACTCTTTCTATCATTATGGGAATACTTATAGTTATTAGTATATCTTTTTATTTTATAAACAAATATTTTCACATTCAAAAAACAAATTCTCAAAATACTGGAACTATCAGGTTTGACTATATGTCATCTATTATTACTGAATTTGAAGAGCAACACAAATCTATGAAACTTACAAAAGATTCTACTCCACTTTCAGATGAACAGTACAACAATATTATAAGCATATATTCTTCAAGTCCAGAAAAGACCGTTTATTTAACCTTTGATGATGGTCCTTCAAACAATATAACACCACTTATTTTAGACTTACTAAAACAAGAACAAATAAGGGCAACATTCTTTGTTCTAGGAACAAATGTAAACTATCACCCTGAAATTGTTCAAAGAGCTTATAATGAAGGACATTATATTGCTAATCACGGATTCACACATAGATATGCAGAAATATATGAAAATACAGAAACCATTTTAAATGACTATTTACAATGTAACCAAGCTTTAAAAAAAGCTCTAAATAATGAAAATTATGAATCTAAAATATACCGTTATCCAGGAGGTTCAACAGGAGGAAGATTCCATGACACAAAAGCTGCCGGCAAGAAATTATTAAAAGAAAATCATATAGCTTATTTAGACTGGAATGCTTTAACATGTGATGCTGAAGGAACACCAACAAAAGAATCTATTATAGAAAACCTTCATAAAACAGTTGGAGATAAGCAAGTTGTTGTTCTTCTTATGCATGATTCTTCTAGCAAAATTTTAACTTACGAAACTTTACCTGAAGTTATTGCATTCTTTAGAGAAAAAGGATATAGTTTTAAAAATTTATATGATGTTTTATAGGGCATTTTTGGAACACGTTCCAAAATGTCCTAATTTTTTTCAAGAAAACTATTGACAAAATAAAAAATAATATTTATAATAGTAAATGTCTTAAAAATAATTTATAAAACTTAAATACGCAGGTGTCGTATAATGGCTATTACCTCAGCCTTCCAAGCTGATGACGAGGGTTCGATTCCCTCTACCTGCTCCAATAAATTATTTTTAAAACTAAATATGCAGGTGTCGTATAATGGCTATTACCTCAGCCTTCCAAGCTGATGACGAGGGTTCGATTCCCTCTACCTGCTCCATAAAAAAAGACGACTTATAAAAGTCGTCTTTTTCATTTTGTTTCTTCACACTATTTACTAAAACACTTTCCTTTTTTAAATAATTATTGTATACTATATCTAATCAAAGGAGGTAATACTTATGAATGAATTATTAAGATTTACTGCAACTGGTACAAATGGAATCAATCTTTTCCTACCACCAAAATTCGAATTTGTTTTTTATACTGACAAATTCGAAATGTTCAAAAAAGGAAAACTTGTAAGAACTGTTAATTATGAAGACATTATAGAAGTAGCAATGATAAAAACATGGCAAAACAATGTATTTATTAACTGCAAACCTATTGGAATCAATATCTACAAGATTTCTGATGAAACATTTGCAAAAATTAAGGAAATAACTAAAAAATAAACTCGATTAATTCGAGTTTATTTTTTTATTAATAATACTTGGTATTTTTATAAAATAATGCTATAATTATATAGTAAGCTTAATCATGCGGGTATAGTTTAGTGGTAGAATGTCATGCTTCCGACCTGATGACGCGGGTTCGATTCCCGCTACC
>JAFXOY010000037.1 GCA_017528375.1 Clostridia bacterium
GGCCAAAATTATAAGATTTCGAAAAAGTTGAAAGTCGGGTGAAAAAAACGGTCGGAAGGCCCCGGCGAAAAAAGTCAATGATTAGCAATAGTTACGAGATTCCGATTATACTTTCATTAATTATTAGCCCACGGACTAAGGGCAAAAGCTAAAAGGGAAAAAATGGCTGAATTGCTGAAGAAGACCCTCTTGAGGGGAAAATCACCCCTGAGGATAGGCTATCAGGTAAAAGTTGGGAAGACTTGCTACATCTGCCAAAAACACCTTCTGCTGATTACGATTCCCTTGAAGAACCACTCGTAGACCCGTTTGAGAAAAAGCCTGTGTCATCACCTGACTCTTCTGGTGAAAAATGTAGAACTACCTTCAATAAATTGATAATACTGTACATAGAGGACCTATCTGCTAGAGGTAAGCCTCCTGTCACTCCAAGGCAATTTTGAGAGCTTCGCTAAACTACTATTACGCATTTTTTGGGAAGGACACACCTATCAACGAGATCACCTATCTGAAACACATGTTCCCTTCATCAGCTCTCTCCGTTGCCAGGTCAGCAAGCAGACCACAAAGAAGTTAACGGAAGCAACGTATAACCGTTTATGTGGATACCTGAGATCGATCTTCAGATTTGCACTTTTTGCTGAACTCATCGAGAAGAACCCGATGCAGCGGTGGAGAAAAACAAAAGAGTTCCACGTAGGTTTACCGTTGACTTGAATGACATCTCTAAGGTCATGGAATCAGCTACTCCACACCTCCGATGGGTGATCGAATGTAGCTTCAATCTTGGCACTCGAATCTCTGAATTGCTGAGCTTGAAGTGGGAGAACGTGAATTTTGAAAGTGCTACCGTCAGGATTCTTGGGAAGAGGACCCGAACCTACCGGGAAGTACCAGTAAAGTCGGAATTCCTTGAAAAACTGAGAAAAATGAGGGAAGATGCAACGACTGAGATGTCATAGAGTACAGGGGAAAGCGTGTCTGGAGCATCCGTAATGCGTTTCAGCGTGCAGTTGAAAGATCAGGGATTGGAAAGGATTTTCGACCTCACGATCTACGTCATGCTTATGCGACCTCTATGCTGAACAATGGAGCTAATCTCTCGGCGGTTTCGAAAATGCTTGGACATTCCACTCCCATTTTGACCGCAAATACCTACCTGCAGTACCTGAAGGCTGCAAAGAAGAAAGCAATCACTCTGTTACCTGACCTTCCTGTTAAAAAGGAACAGCAGGTTCAGGCGTGAAAAGTAGGTCAGTACGTGAGTTAACCTCCTGTCCGTGTGACGGGAGTTTCTTTATTTTATAACAATTTACAAATAAAAATTGCTACTATCAATAGTAGTTTTCATTTTTAATTATGAACAAGTTGCCACCATTAGGTATTTGTATTCCGCTTTTTAATTCTGAGGAAAGAATAAAAAATGTCATAATAAGTATAAAAAATCAGAAATATTCTGATTTTCATGCTCATATATTTGACGATTGTTCAACTGACAAATCTATAAATATTGTAAAAGATATATGCAGCAATGACGATCGCTTTTTTATACACCAAAATATTATAAATTTAGGACAGGCTGGTAATTTTAATTCATGTTTTAATCTTTATTGTTACAAATATGTTAGCATTAAAAGTGATAATGATATTATTAGTGACGATTACTACGATATATGTATTAAATTTCTTGAAAATAATGAAGAATATGTGAGTTGCTATACCAATGCTTCAAATACTGAAGATATGAAATTTTTCACATCATATGATAATGATAATGTATATATTCGATTACATGACATTATTTTAGGAGATTGTCCAGGAAATATGAATTATGGAGTTATCAGAGGTAATATTCTTCAAAAACTTTATAAATGGCAATATCTACAAGGTAATGATCATATTTTTAATTTTAATGTCGCTATGATGGGAAAACTAAAGAAAATAGATAAAGTACTATATTATAGATATATCGATAAAAAACGTAACACATTAAAATATAAAAATACTTGCTGTTCGGGATTCTCTAAGTATTACGGTGATAAATTTCCTACTTTAAAATTAATTGATATGATATACGGATATTTTAAAATAATAGATTATTCATATCTAAATAGTCTTGATCCTGAAACAATTGGGTCTATAGTGATAAAATCAATGTATGAACGCTTTGGTAGTAGAATAGATAAAGAAAAAAATATTCTTTACGAATATTTAGAGCGGTTTTCAAAAAATAAAAATATTCAAAACAGAATCATTAATGAAATAGGTTCAAAATACATATTTAAATCAGAAATAAATAAACTTCATATTAAATATTGTACTGTAAATGATAAAATTGATTACTTTAAAAATTTATAACTGATATATAAACCACTTATCTGAATTTGTGGACTTTGAGTTACCAAAATATTGCACAGAACAGACAAGCATCTTAAACGATATCGATAAATAAAACATAATGATTACTTAAAAAATTGTTTTTAAATATGACAAATTTATATAATATGGAGTTTTGATGATAATAAATTTATATAACTATAAAAATGACATAAATAAATATAGAGTTGAGACTGATATTTTTGAGTATCCAAAATTTTATAGAAAACATAATGTTTTACTGCTTAATCGCATCCTTTATGAAGATGAGATTTTAGAAGAATATAGTGATTTTTATCATGATATATCAAACAAAGGGAATGGTATATATCTAAAAAAAACAAGCGATAAGATTTATAGTCTAAATGGTAATTATTTTTTTGCAATGAATCCATATACATTTACTACTAATTATTTTCACTTTACATTTCAATCAATTGCACCTATATTACTCGCTTTTAAAATGAATCTTTTGCATCAGAGTGATAAAGTAATCATCGATTCAATGTTTTCATTTCAGAAAGATTTGTTCACACTTATCTGTAAATTTTTAAATATTCAGTTAGAAATATTTACACCACAAAATGGAGTTGTTTATAATATCGAAAATTGTATATTTTCAGAATTTATGTTTAGGCCAAATTTTCATCGTTGCGTCATAGACAGTTTTGAAGATATTGCTATTGATCTTTTGTCAAAAAGCAATAAATTTCCTCAAAATATCTATATAACAAGGAAAGACAGTCGTATACGAAAAATAATTAATGAAGATGAAGTTATTTCAATGATAAGCAAAAAAGGTTACAGAGTTATTAATAACTCTCACCTGTCAATTAAAGATCAGATTTTGCTATACAAGTCAGCAAAAAATATAGTAGCTCCTCATGGAGCAGGACTTACTAATATTGCTTATACAGTCGAAAATATTACAGTAACTGAGTGCTTTAGTGAAAATAGATATCCTAATGTATATATTAATTTATGTTCAAAAAAAGATTGCACTTATTCAGCTACCGTGAACAAAGCATCACGACTGGGATATCCTGATGCTACATATACTATTGATATCAAACTGTTAGAAAGAGCATTAGAAGAACCCATTTGTAAATTTTCCAAAAATGCCTAATCTAAAAATATTAATTATTATTGCAATATTATTTAAATATTTTATATAAATTTTTTGTTATTGTATACTAACTAATAAATAAACATCAGCAATTAACCTAAAATATAATTTTTAAATTAATACTTTAAAGAAATCATTTGCTTGTTTGTAAAGATTAAAATATAACGACCATATTGAAGTAATTAGTAAAAGAATAAATCAACTTACCCTATCTGTAACTAGGAGGTATGTGGGAATAACAGAATCTGAAGTTGAAGAAATTCTTAAGCATGAAATTTAACTTCAACACCTTCTGTGGAATTAAATCTACAGGAGGTTTTTTTGTTTTTAATTTTACTGTTCTTGATTAAGGAGGATTAAGCATGAGAACACCTCAGATTTACCAACAGGAAAAAAGGTGGCAAATCGCTTTCTGGACAAGCGATAACAAAAGAAAGCAAAAATCTGTTGGAGCAGGAGCTGAAGGGAGAAAACTGGCCGAGTTACTGAAGAAGCTCTCTTGAAGGGAAAAATCACCACTGAGGATATGCTATCAGGTAAAAGTTGGGAAGACTTGCTCCAACAGTCGAATCCCGATACAACTTGTGAAATTGCTTCTGACGCAGGAGTTTCTGATAATCCCTCACCTACTGCCACTCAGGCGTTCCAGATGAACAGTGGTTGGATTGCTCCTTCAAAACCACTACCAAAAGTGACCTTCAAGGAGCTTGTGGAGCTTTACATCAAGGATCTTGGAGCTAGAGGAAAGTCCCCAGGGCACATGAAAGACATTTCCCAAGTGGCGGTAAAGCACTACTACCCTTTTTTTGGTGAGGACAAGGACATCACCGAAATCTCCTATTTGAACCACATTCTTCCCTTCATCAACCATCTCCGTTGCCAGGTCAGCAAGCAGACCAAAAAGAAGTTAACGGAAGCAACGTGTAACCGTTTATGTGGATACCTGAGGTCGATCTTCAGATTTGCCCCACGTGTTAGGATAGTTGTCAGTTAGCCACTGGTGTCATTCAATAAAGGGAGGTATAAAGGAATCCCCTAGGCACAGTCATTCAGTTTTTTAGGTATATGAAGTTCGGCAGTCTCTCCACAAGAGAGTTGACGCTATGTAGAGAAAATTTGTAACCGCTCACGTATTCGTACGAGAGGGGGTACCTTCAGGTAGTTGACGGCCGCCACGAGGGGCTCTTTTTAGGTTAGAGATTTGTTTTGTTTTTTGTTGACAAGTCGGCAGAATTTTGTACTTCTTTTTTCATGGAAA
>JAFXOY010000038.1 GCA_017528375.1 Clostridia bacterium
AAAATTTGGATTAAAGAATTGTTATGATTTCTTTTTTGTGCAACATCCACACAGTATCGCTTGAGCACCGAGTCCCGCTCCCTACCACCCAACCGGCGATACTGCTTGATGTTGCTAAAACTTTATGATTTCTAAATGTTCACTTGGATGCTTTTTGGTGTTAACTTTATCACAATAGTTCTAGAACTATTATTGCCCTTATTTTATAATTATTTTTTCTTTTAAAAAAGCTTTTAATATTGATGCTTTGTGTTTCTTGGCTAGCCAGTTTGGTGTTTAACATACTTGTTTCTATCTATAAGTAATTATAATTACCTGTCAATAAGTTTGATTGCCAAATGCTGCGGAAGAAGAACCTACATTCAATGTTGTATGCTTGATGTAACCTGATTCGAAACTAGGATACTTTAGCACAGTATCTTCAGTTGATCATTCTGCATATCACCATGGGAGAAGCATTCATCAAAATGACTTAACGTACCATGAAAGTCTTTTGAAAAACTATTTAACGGACTGTTGTCAAAAATTGAAAGAATTTTCTCAAACTTTTTCAAAAGTCCTTCTACATTTATTTTATAATACAACTCTTTTGCAATGATATTCTTTTGAGTTGAATTAAAAAACTTTTTTTTTCATATTTTGCATCAAAAGGGAAAAATTCGATAATAAAGGAGTTTTATCAGATATTGTTATATAATAATTTGAAACTTCATATTTTAAAGATAATAATATCAATTGCAAGTACTAAAACTTTTTATATTTATCAGATAAATATAAAAAGAAAAATTATAAAACGCATTCTATTTAGTATTATCAAATCATTTATAAATTGATTATTTATTAAGAAGCTTGTGTTAAAATCAAATAAATTTATTAATCAACCCTTAGAATATTAAATCATATAAAAAAAGACTTCAACAATTTTTATTGAATTTACGCAAAAACTCTTAATGACTCATGCAAAAAGTTCTTTAATAGAGGTAAAAGTTGTTGGATCTTGTAAGTGCTTTGAAGAATATTTGATTGCATTAATTAAAGCAGTTTGTTTAGGCTGAAAATCATGCACTGTCTTTAATGCATCATAATTTGCAAAAGGAACTTGTTTATTAAAAGCTCCAGTTGGTGATAAATATTTAATAAATTTCATGGCACAGCTGCAATTCAATCTGTTCTTCCTGGAAATCGAAAGAAGCTAATGAATTAATTTTAAATTCAAATATTGAGGTTCTTCAGACATTTTTTAAGCTTATTTTCCTGGAACAAATTCAGAATTAATATCTTACACATCAGAATTTTGTATGTCTCAGAAGTTTTTATTGTTTTACACCAACCTTCTGGCTCGAGTTTTTTATGTTAGATTATGATTAATCCCTATCGCAGATGTTCCAACAAGGGAGGTATCGCTTCTTACATTGAATTCCTTAGAACATGCAATCCAGACCATCCGGATATTGACTACTTAGAACGCTTTCATCCTTCTTGTCGGGAAGCCAATACGAAATACAACTCCATTATGACGCACTCACTAAATTTGTTAATACATATTAAATATTGTTAGACCAGCTCCGAGTTTTGCTTTCTTCTCAGAGTCCTCCACCACAATACCAGGGATCATCATTTACCAATGACTCTATTCCGCTTTATGGCAACCGATTATTATCATAATTACCTTAAAAAGAACGAACGTTCTCAACCAAACCTTTTCAGAAAACCTTAATGATTTTAATTGTTCAGATCATTATATTACCCTTTTCAGAAAACGAAACTCTTTTTCTCGTCGTAAAGCTCATACCAAAAAAAGACCAACATGTTCATCAGATGAGATTCAGAAATTTCGAGACGAAGCAAGAACTTTATTTAGAACCGTTAGTCATGATCATATTGCCAATTGTGATGAAACTTTTTGGAGGGTTATGAATTTAGTGCCTTACACATGGGCAAAAACCAATAC
>JAFXOY010000039.1 GCA_017528375.1 Clostridia bacterium
AATGTTTTGTAAATTTTGGCCAAAGTTTATAGCTAGAAGATTAGCAAAAGCATATCAAAAATCAGAAGAAAGTAATAAAGATTAGATAATTGAAATAATAATAAAAATATTATATAATTATTAAGGTGGTATTATGAAAAGATTAAACAATAGAGGATGGGGAATGATGTCATTCCTAATAATAATTGGATTATTATTCTTTTTAATTCTTTTAATTGCGTTAATGGCTAATGAATATGATAATGGATTACCATCATCAAGAAGATCAGAATTAGGAATAAAACAAAACTTAGAATAATCTAAGTTTTTTTATGTATAAAAAAACTAGGTTAATAACCTAGCTTTTTATTATTTGTGTTTCTTTAATAAATCTCTGATTTCTTCAAGAAGAACAACTTCATCACTTTTCTTAGCTTCTTCTTTCTTTTCTTCTTTCTTGTTGAATTTGTTAATTACTTTAGTAAATACAAATACACAGAATGCAATGATTAAGAAATCAACGATTGCTTGAATGAATGCTCCATAAGCGATGTATGAACCGTTTACTTCAAGTGTTAGAGAAGCAAAGTTCTTTCCAACAAGTATTCCTACAAGTGGCATAATGATATCATCAACTAATGATGAAACAATTTTACCAAATGCAGCTCCGATAACTACTGCAATAGCAAGTTCAAGTACATTTCCTTTAGATGCAAATTCTTTAAATTCTTTAAAAAACTTTTTCATTTTTTCACCTCAAAATTATTATAAACCATTTATATATAATTTTAAATGATTTTTTTTAATAAGTTTGATATAATATTGTTGTTATATTAAGGTGAGCGATATGGAAAAGTCAATTTATATTAGCGAAAAATTTTATAATAAAATTAACGATATCGGAATATCTAATGATAAAGAGCAAATGATGGCTTTTGGAGGTACAACAATTGGGGATATGATTGTTGTTAGCGAAAAGACATTTGTTCATTTTCAAGGAGACAAAGCAGAGAGTACTAGAAAAGAAGTAACAGTACGTCTTAGAGATCTAGTAAATGCTATGATAGAAATAAAAGCAAAAGGATATGATACATTCTTTATGACTCACTCTCATTTTAGTCTTTTTGGAGGTAAGGGAGATTTATCTGATGAAGATGAAGTTAACTCTGAAATGTTAAGAAATGTATGCTCACAATATGGTATGAATTACTATGATGGAATAACTACTGGATATAAATTATATTTTTGGTCTACAGTTAGCAAAAACGATCCAAGATTAATGGATTGTTATGTAGATAATAATCCTGTTAGATATAGTATTTGGGTACCAATAACAGAGAAAATTGAACATCTTGGAAGAAATAAAAAATAACATAAAAAATGATTGACACGCATTAAATATAATGATATATTAATTAAGTCGATTTAGTGATGAGTTTTGTCTGTGGGCAAAACTTATATTTAAAATCAAAAATGACACACCTGGATATGTGTAAAGAAAGGAGATAGAAAAAATGCCTACAATTAACCAATTAGTTAGAAAATCTAGACATGATAAAGTAAGAAAAAGTAAATCACCTGTTTTAGGGTTCAGATTTAATAGTATTGCTAAAAAGAATACTGTTAAATATTCACCTCAAAAGCAAGGAGTTTGTACTCGTGTTGGTACAATGACACCAAAGAAACCAAACTCAGCATTACGTAAGTATGCTCGTGTACGTTTAAGTAATGGTGCTGAAGTAACATGTTATATACCTGGTATTGGACATAACTTACAAGAGCACAGCGTTGTATTGATTCGTGGCGGACGTGTTAAAGACTTAATCGGTGTTCGTTATCATATAATTCGTGGTACATTAGACACTGCAGGAGTTAAAGACAGAATGCAAGGACGTAGTAAATACGGTGCTAAAAAACCTAAAGCAAGTAAATAATAAATTAAATATAGAAAAAATGAAGGGAGGACAACAAAATGCGTAAAAGACGTGCGGTAAAAAGAGATGTTTTACCAGATCCAATATATAACTCAAAAGTTGTTACAAAATTAATAAATACAATTATGTTAGATGGTAAAAAAGGAATTGCTCAAACAATCCTTTATGAAGCATTTGATATAGTAAAAGAAAAAACTGGTGAAGATCCATTAACTATTTTCGAAAAAGCACTTGAAAATATTAAACCAACACTTGAAGTTAAATCAAGAAGAGTTGGAGGATCAAACTACCAAGTACCAGTTGAAGTTACACCTGCAAGAAGCCAAGCATTAGGGCTACGTTGGTTAGTTAGATATGCAAGACTTCGTGGTGGAAGGGGAATGGCTGAAAATTTAGCAAATGAAATAACAGACGCTTATAATGGAACAGGAGCAGCTGTTAAAAAACGTGAAGATACACATAGAATGGCAGAAGCTAATAAAGCATTTGCTCATTATCGTTGGTAGGAAGGAGATAGAGTATGGCACGCGAAACATCTTTACAGATGACAAGAAACATTGGAATAATGGCTCACATAGATGCTGGTAAAACAACATGTACTGAGCGTATATTATTCCACACAAAGAAAATCCACAAAATTGGTGAAACACATGATGGTGAATCACAAATGGACTGGATGGAACAAGAACAAGAACGTG
>JAFXOY010000040.1 GCA_017528375.1 Clostridia bacterium
CATTAATTATTATTTTTAATTTTAATTAATAAATAATTAATAATAAAAATATTTTTATTATTTAATATAAATTAAATAATAAAAAAAAACATTTTATATAAAAATTTGTATAAATAAATTATTTACATAAAATTAATATAATTTATCATATTTAGTAAAAAAGCAAATTCACCTCAATTAAAAAATTATATATAAATAAATAACCAAAAAAAGCTTCTTTCTTTAATTCGACAGTTTCAAAGTAACAATATTATCAGTTTTTTCGCAATCTAAAATAACAGCGACTCCAGCAATAGTCCATTTAGCAGGAGGCGATTTAGTTCTAAATTGAGCGAAGCAAACAAAAGTGCTTTGACGATCAATAGTTTTATAAATAGGGCATATATAACTATTTTTGAGATCTTTTTTGGGATCTAAAAATTCAACGCTCATAACTTTACAGAAAATAATAGGCAAAACAAAGAAATTTTCTTTTGGTCTTGATTCTTCTAAAACTTTATTATCTTCATCAAATCTACATCCTTGTAAATGAAGACCATATATAGGTACACCTTGACTTTCTTTAAATACGATTCCTTGAGGTTCGTTATCTTTTAAGTAATAATTACTAGGTTCAGTTAATATATCTAATTTATCTAATTCTTGTTCGAGTTTTCTTGCTGCTAATTGTCTAATAGCTGTTAAATATGATAAAGGATTGAAAAGTCTGTTTATAAATACAACTTTTGGAGTTGTGTTGTCATTAGATTCAAATTGTTTTAATTGTTCTATTCTTGCTACTAAAGATTTCAACCAGGATTGTAATCCTCTATTTGTAGCGAAACCGTCGCTGATCCATTTTTTAGGCACACGACCTGCGCTGAGACTGAAGATTAATTGTTCTATTCTTTCATCCATGGTTAATTTACCATCTATGGCATCACATATATCTTTACAATTTTTCTTAATTAATTCACATAAACTGTGCATTTGTTCACATTCTTGCATGAATACATTTTGGTCAGGAGATAATTCACCTTCTCTGGTTTGTTTCATTTTAATTATATCAAACAAACCGTCAGCTGATTTAGCAGTTATATCATCGCATATGGCTTTTACTGCTTCGAATGCGTTTCCTTCTCCTTCTTCTCCACCACCTCCGGATTCTTTGGGTTCTAAATCGATTAAGTTTCTGAATAAGGTGTTAGTTTCTGTTATACGATATTCTAATTCTGCGTTTGGATGTAATCCGAATAAAGCGGGACTTTCGCTTGTGATTACAGCTTCGATATATTGACCCCATTGTTCGAAGGGATAGACTGGATTGTTGATGGGTGTTTTGAGAGGGTTGACTTTCATTACGGGGTTGTTTGAAGGGTAAGGTACGAGATCTAAATCTTCTAGTAATTTATCTCCGAGAAGGTAATCTAAATATGCGTTGTTTAAAACTCTGTCCATGTCATCTACTATATGTCCTCCATACATGATTTCTCCGACTATGTATTTAAGATCTTCCCAAGGAATTTTTGATGTTGCTGCTTCGAGATATCTACCTACTATTGCGTCTGAGTTTCTTAAGTCGTCTAAGTTGAAAGGATAATTTCTGTTCCATCCTAATGATCCGAATTTCTTACGTTCTATAACAACTGCATGATAATATGATAGACCGAATATAACTGCACATCTTCTACGGTCGTCGATTGGGTTGACTCCATCTCCGTTTTTTAATGTGGTAAATGCGATTTTCATATTTTCTTTTAATCCGCTTGGAGCTTCGTTTGTTAATTTTATACATTTTTCTAATATACCTACTGGAATGTTTCCGCTTGGTTCGGCTGATAAGAATAATCTAAAATCTTCATGTCCTTTTTCTTTTGCTATTTCTTTCATCTTTTCTTCTAAAGTTTTCAACCATTTTGGCATTAAATGAATGTTTTGTAAAAATAGCCATTC
>JAFXOY010000041.1 GCA_017528375.1 Clostridia bacterium
AAAAATAATATAATTAATTATATTATTTTTATTTTTTAACTAAATAATTATTATTTATTTTTATTTTGTTTTTTATTTGATTTTTCTGTTAATCCAGAAATCTTTTTCAAACAATTTTCACATATTTGTTTATCTTTATATTCTTTTAATTTTTCTGTATTTCCGCAAAAAATACAATTACTTTCATATTTTTTTAAAATAATATTTGATCCATCTACATAGATTTCTATAGGATCTTTTTCTGATATATTAAATTTATTTCTTAATTCTATAGGAATAACAACTCGTCCTAGTTCGTCTAATTTTCTGATAATTCCTGTTGATTTCATATTAAATACCTCCGAGTTTTAAATTTTCAACTTATTGTAGCATATAAAATAAAAAAACACAATATTAAATGTAAAAAATTTCCAATACAATAAATTGTTCTAATAAAAAATAAAAAGAATAATATTTATTATAGATTAAAAGGAAGTGAAAATATGCTAAATAAATTATGGCCATTATTTATAATAATATCATTTATATTTGCTTTCTTTACTGGAAATATTGAAAAAGTAAATAGTGGAATTTTTGAATCTACCAAAAGTGCTGTGGAATTAAGTCTAACATTTTTAGGAACAATGTGTTTATGGAATGGAATAATGCAAATTGCATATAAAAGTAAATTAATTAATGTAATTGTAAAAATATTAAATCCAATAATAAAAAAATTATTTCCTGAAATAAATAATAATGAAAAAATAAAAAAAGAAATTTCAATGAATATTGTAGCTAATATTTTTGGATTAGGAAACGCTGCAACACCTTTGGGAATTAAGGCTATGGAAAGCATGCAAGAAATAAATAAAAACAAAGATACCTTATCAAATTCTATGATGATCTTTATAGTATTAAATACAGCATCTTTACAATTAATTCCTACAACAGTTATTGCAATTAGAACTTCTCTAGATTCAAATAATCCTACAGCAATTGTTGTTCCTGTATGGTGTGCTACAATATGTTCAATTATATCAGCAGTTATTTTTACAAAAATATTAATTAAAATAAAAGGAAAAAATAAAATATGATAATAATAAATTATTTATCAGTAATTGCCATGCCCGCAATTATTTTAATAATTATTTTTTATGGATTTTTAGAAAAAAATAAAATATATGATATTTTTTTAGATGGAGCGAAAGATGGAATTAAAATAGTATATAATATTTTTCCAACATTAATTGGACTATTTGTTGCTGTTGGAGCGTTAAGAAATTCGGGAATTTTAGATTTTATAATTAATTTAATTTCACCAATAATTAATTATTTAAATATCCCAAAAGAAATTATGCCACTTGCAATTTTAAGGCCAATTTCCGGAAGTGCAGCTATGGCTATAGCAACAGATATTATGAATAATTATGGCGTCGATTCAAAAATAGGTTATATTGCTTCAGTTATAATGGGGTCTACAGAAACAACATTATATACAATTGCGGTATATACAAGTTGTGTAAAAATAAAAAATACAAGAGGAATTTTGATTGCAGCATTAATTGGAGATATAGTAGGAATGCTTGTTTCAGTTGTTGTATGTAATATTTTGTAAAAATATGTCGAACGATTTTTCTTGACTTTTATCAAAAAAGATTGTATTATCGCAACAGATAAACAATCTTTTTTTCAGGAGGTTTATTAATGATTAAAAAAATCATTATATTCTTATTTATTTTTATCTTAGTGAAATTTTTTCTTGAAAAATTATTAGTTAAATATCTTACTAATAAAATTAATCAATAAAAAAATTGTTTTTAATTTTGCAGAGAAAAATTTTAACACAAAAACAATATGCCCCAATATATTAGTTTTGTTCATGTGACTTTTTTCATATGATTTTTTTCAGTAGTTCTTTAACATTGTCCCCCAATATATAAGACTATAATTAAATAAATATTTTTCTCTGCAATTTAATATAAATAAAAAACATAAATAAGCAAAGCCTATTTATGATAAGTTTCATTATTAATAATTTTAAAAGCTCTATAAATTTGTTCTAATAAAAATACTCTAAATAATTGATGAGGAAAAGTCATTTTAGAAAAAGATATTAATTCATTTGCATTATTTAAAACTTTGCATGAAATTCCAAGAGAACCGCCAATTATAAATGTAATTGAACTATTATAATTAATAGAAATATTATTGATTTTTTCAGAAAATTCTTCAGAAGTAAATTGTTTACCTTTTAAATCTAAACAAACTACATAGGAATCTTTCTTAATATTATTTAAAATATTTTCTCCTTCTTTTTCCTTTACAATTAAAAGTTCCTTATCACTTGCATTATTTGGAATTTTTTCATCAGGTAATTCAGTGACATTTAATGAACAATATTTATTTAATCTTTTACTATATTCATCAATAGCATCGCGGAAAAATTTCTCTTTAATTTTTCCAACACAAATAATATTAATATGTAACATTTAAATCATCTACTTTCAAATAAATTATCCTACATCAATAATAGGTGTATGATTAAAACGTGTGGCAACACTAAGTTTTATTGCTTTTTCAGGATAGTCTCTTTCCATAATTTCTTCCATTACGGTTTTATATGCTAATTCCGGAAAATTATTTTCCTTACTTAAATGACCAAGCATAACATTGTTTAAACCAGAGTCTATCAAGTGCGAAATTGTTTCACCAGCCATATTGTTTGATAAATGTCCAAGAGGACCAGAAATGCGCTCTTTTAAATGATACGGATATGGTGAACATTTTAAAATATTAGGGTCATAATTTGATTCCAAAAGTAAAAAAGAACTTTTTTCTAGATTCTTAATTATTTCTGGAGTAATGTGACCAATGTCTGTAGCAACACTAATTTTTTTATCATCCTTAAAAATATTAAATGCACATGGATTTGCGGCATCATGTGGAATTGAGAAAGGATGAATTTGCAAATCACCAACTGAGAAATCTTTTGAAAAATCAAAAAGATGAATATAATCAGTTTTAATTTTGTTAGCTTGTTCTGGCATGGCGTTCAAAGTTTCGATATTTGTATAAACTGGAATATTAAATTTTTTTGATAATGTTCCTAAAGACTTAACATGATCAATATGTTCATGAGTTACTAATATTGCATCTATATCTTCAATGTTGACATCAATATCAGATAAAGAATTAACAATTTTTTTAGCACTTTCTCCACAATCAATCAAAATTTTTGTCTTATCTGTTTCCACAAATAAACTATTTCCTGAACTACCACTAAATAAGCTACAAAATTTAAACATTATATTCATCCTTCTTTTATTCTTCTACTCTTGTAATATCAGCACCTAATTTTCTGAATTTTTCTTCAATATTTTCATAACCTCTATCTATATGAGATAAGTTATATAATTCTGTTGTTCCTTCAGCTATAATTCCTGCAATAATTAAAGCTGCACCTGCTCTTAAATCTGTTGCATAAACTGGAGCACCAGATAATTTTTCAACACCTTCAAAAATTGCAGTTTTACCTTGAGGTGAAATTTTTGCTCCCATTTTATTTAACTCATTTGTATATTGGAAACGTGATTCCCAAATACTTTCATTAATAATACTAGTTCCTTTTGCAATTGATAGAGTAACACCCATTTGAGGTTGTAAATCTGTAGGGAAACCTGGATAAGGAAGAGTTTTAATGTTAGCTTTGTTAGGTCTTGAATTACACCAAACTCTAATTTGATCTCCATCTTCTTCTACATGTCCACCAATTTCAATTATTTTTGCAGTAAGACATTCTAAATGCTTTGTTATACAATTTTTAATTAGTATATCTCCTTTTGAAGCAACTGCTGCAAGCATAAAAGTACCAGCTTCAATTTGATCTGGAACAACTGAATATGTAGCTCCACCTTTTAATTCTGGAACACCGTTAATTTTAATAACATCAGTTCCAGCCCCACGAATATCAGCACCCATTGTATTTAAAAAGTTTGCTACGTCAACAATGTGAGGTTCTTTTGCTGCATTATCAATAATTGTTGTACCTTCTGCTAAAACACTAGCTAGCATAACATTTATTGTTGCACCAACTGAAACAATATCTAAATAAATAGATGTTCCAACTAATTTTTTGGCAGATGCTTGAATTTTTCCATTTGAAACATTAACAGTTGCACCTAAAGCTTCGAATCCTTTAATATGTTGATCAATTGGTCTTGCACCTAAATTACATCCTCCAGGTAAACCAACTTCAACATCTTTACATCTGCTTAAAAGAGCTCCTATTAAATAATAAGATGCTCTAAACTTGCTTGTCATATCTAAAGGTGCCTTATGTTCACAAATATCAGTTGTATCTATTGTAATTGTATTTTTATCAATCCATTCAATTTTTGCGCCTAATTTTGACAAAATTTCGCAAGAAATTTTAACGTCACTAATATTAGGTAAATTCTCTATAGTACATTTACCATTTATAAGTAAAGCAGCTGGAAGTATAGCAACTGCTGCATTTTTTGCTCCACTGATGGTAACTTCACCTTTAAGTGGAGTTCCACCATTTATAACTAATTTTTCCAATTAGAATACCCCCTAAAAATAATGTATAAACAATCACTATAGGTTATAACATAAAAACTAAAATTTGACAACAAAAATTTTAATTTTATTATAAAAATGAAAGAAGTTCAATTAATTTAAATTTAAAATTGATGTTTTCTTGACTTGTATCACTAACTAAAGCGTATTCTTCTTCAGGTAAATTTTCTTTAATCTTTTGCTTTGATTCATCTGGAACAATACCAGTTGACATATCAACAAAGCAAAGAGGAGGGAACATTACACACCACCAATTTTGACCAGAAGCATTCCCAATTTCAACTTTTAAGGCATCATAGTAACCCGCAGGCAATGAAATATCTCCATAGTATTTTGTTGGAAAATAAGAATTACCTATATCAATTTTTACATCATAATCATATCCATTTTCTTCAATTGTTTTTTTTGCAATTTTATAAAATTCATCTTGATGTTCTTTTGCAATTTTAATTGCAGCATCTTTTGAAGTAATATTTTGAGTTAATGTATTCATATAATTAATTAAATTATCACGAACAATATATTTTAAATGTTGATCTTCATCAGAATCACTATTAGCAATGACATGTAATCTAAAAACACTATTTGAAATATTTTCAGAAACAGCGGAAACATAAGATAAGGCTGATACTACAATAAAAATTGCTAATAAATTAATTATGAGTAAAAGTCTTTTTAAAACTTTCATATAAAATCCTCCTTTGTGATATTTTTGTATTTTAATAAAATTATTAACTAAAATAAAAAAAATATACACAAAAGGAAAAAAATAATAATTTGTCGAAAATCGATGTCGAATATGGACGAACGATTTATTTGTAATATTATTGACATATTTGAATTAAATTGGTAAAATTTTCCATATAGTTTTTAACTAGGAGGCAAAAGAAAAATGGAATATGTGGGACACCAAAACATAAAAAAACTTTGCAATTTTTATGTAAGTGATTTACATTTATCTGTTATGTTACTTCCATATTTAAGTAAACAGATAAATGAGGATGTTGAAATAACCACTATTTTTGAAAAACTAGATAAAGAAAATATAGGAGCAGTATTAGAAAAATTAAATGTTAAAAATAAAGAAGAAATATTGAATATAAATTGGTTTAATAGTAATAAAGATACATATGAAAAAATTGAAAACACAATAGATAAAAGTATAAATAGTAATAAGAAAACTACTATAATAATAGGTGGAAATAAGAATTACATTTCAAAAAATAATGAAACAATAATGAAATATTTAAATAGTAAGAAAAATATTTCAAATATTAAAATAATTGATTGTTATAATGTTGAGGAAGTTGGAATGGACATGAAATCAATAGTAAAAAAATACGACGGATTGCTTAATACATCAGGAGAAATCGCAATTTAAATAGGCATACTTGACTAAAAATAAAAAATGTTATAATATTAGTAAATCAAAAAATATTAAAAATGATTATTGAAAGGAGCTAATATTATGGAAGAAAAATATGAAGCTGCATTAAATTGTTTAAGAAAATACAACCAAGAACATATCTTAAAAAATTATGAAAATATGAGTCAAAATCAAAAAGAAAAATTATTGAATCAAATATTAACAATCGATTTTAATCAAATAAAAGAATTATATGAATCAACAAAAAATGAAATAAATTTTGCTAATGATAAAATAGAACCAATAGGTTATGTAGATAAATCTGCTTTAACAGATGAAGAATTAGCAAAATATAACAACTTAGGTGATAATGCAATTAAGCAAGGAAAATATTCAGTAGTAACAATGGCTGGAGGCCAAGGAACAAGACTAGGACACAGTGGACCAAAAGGAACATTTATGCTAGGATTAAATCCTGACAAATCAATATTCCAAATTTTAGCAGAATCATTACAACATAATAATGAAAAATATGGAGTAACAATTCCATGGTACATAATGACAAGTAGAGAAAATAATGATCAAACAGAAAAATTCTTTAAAGATAATAATTATTTCGGATATGATCCAAAAGCAATTACTTTCTTTAAACAAGGAGAACTACCAATGTGTAGTGAAGAAGGAAAATTACTAATAGATGAAACAGGAGCAATAAAAGAAGCTGCCGATGGACATGGTGGAATATTTGAATCTATGAGAAAAAATGGTATTATTTATGATATGCAAACAAGAGGTATTGAGTGGGCTTTTATTGGTCCGGTAGATAACATTTTAGTAAAAATGGTTGATCCAACATTATTAGGTGTTGCATTAGATAAAAAAGTTTTAGCAGCAGGAAAAAGCGTTGTAAAAGCAGGACCAAAAGAAAAAGTTGGAGTTTTCTGTAAAAGAAATGGAAAACCAGGAGTTGTAGAATATACTGAAATAACAACTGAAATGGCTGAAGCAACAGACGAAAATGGAGAATTAAAATTTGGAGAATCTCATATAAATTGTAATTTATTTAACGTATCTGCAATTGATGAAGTTAGTAAAAAGAAATTGCCATATCATTGTGCACATAAAAAAGCAAAATATATTAACGAAAATGGTGAATTAGTAGTTCCAGAAAAACCAAATGCATATAAATTTGAATCTTTTATTTTTGATGCATTTGACATGTTAGACGATATGGCAATATTAAGAGTAAAAAGAGAGGAAGAATTTGCTCCCGTAAAAAATGCTGAAGGAAACGACAGCCCAGAAACAGCAAGAAAATTATATAATGATTATTATGGATTAAATTAATAATTAATAAAACCCCGATAACTTGGGGTTTTATTTTTTGCTTTAAAATATATAATAAAAAACAATTTACAAATAAAACAATATATGTAATAATATTAAATAGATGCTAGCTATGTTAGCATATTTTTTAAG
This sequence comes from Clostridia bacterium, assembly GCA_017528375.1. Taxonomy (GTDB): domain Bacteria; phylum Bacillota; class Clostridia; order TANB77; family CAG-508; genus CAG-492. The sequence continues at coordinate 7,424 of JAFXOY010000041.1, forward strand.
CATTAATATATAATAAAATAGGATAAAAAATATTGGAGTAGTTATGGAAAAATTAGAAAATAATTTAGAAAAAAAAGAAATTAATAATAATGAAGATATTCCTAGCAGAAAGCCTAAAAAAATAATTGAAGAAAGAGATACAACAGGGGATACAAAAGTATTTCAAATAATAAAGAAAGAAGATATTGAAAGGGAAAAAAGAAAACATGCAGCAATTAAGGAAAATCAAAATATTGTTCCTCAAAAGATAGAAGAAAATAAAGAAGAAAAAAAATATAATAATTATCAAGAAAAAAATAAAAATGTAAAACTAAATGATTATCAATCAAATAACAAGAAGCAAGAAATAAAGCAACAATCAGAAGCAAAGCCAGTGCAAAAAGATAATCAGAAGAAAATAAAATCAAAAAATACAAGTAAAAAAATATTAACATTTTTATTAATACTAATTATTTTAATATTGGTAGTAACAATTTTTTCAACGATATTTGCGTTAATTGGTGCGAATTCAAATACTATGATAAAAGGCTTGAAAATTAACAACATCGAAGTATCAAATATGACTAAAGAACAAGTCTTTGAAAAATTACAAGAAGAATTAACAGACAACGAAAAAAATTTTGTTATTGTAAAAAGAGGAGAATATTCTAAAGAAATAAAATTAAGCGATATTAGCGGGACATTCAAAATAGAGGAATCTGTGAATGCGGCATATAACATAGGAAGAGATAGTAATATTTTAAATAATAATTATAAAACTTTATCTACAATGATTAAAGGTCAAAATGTTGAAGTTCCATTTTTATATGAAGAAGAAATGCTAGATAAAATAATAAATGACATAAGTATAGATATTCCAGAACTAGCAACAGAAGTTTCATACATAATAGAGGGCGATAAATTAATAATAAAGAATAGCAATGCAGATATTCAAATAAATAAAGAAGAATTTAAAAAACAAGTAATAAATATTTTCTCAAATCCAAATGTAGATGATTCATTTGAATTACCAACAGAACAAGCAAAGAAAAAAGAAATAGACATTGAAAAAATTTATAAACAAGTATATAAACAACCAGTAAATGCTTATTATACAACAGAGCCAAGAAAGGTCTATAAAGAGGAAGAAGGAATTGATTTTGCAATTACCTTAGATGAAGCAAAACGATTATTATCAGAAGATAAAATTGAGTATGAAATTCCATTAAAAAAGATACAACCACAAATAAAAGTTTCAGACTTAGACCAAGGAGCATATCCAGATTTATTATCAACATTCACAACATATTATGGAACAGCAGATGCAAATAGAAATACAAATATCGCATTGGCTGCAAAGAGTATAAACAGTGTTGTTTTAATGCCTGGGGAAGTATTTTCATACAACACTTTAATAGGAGACTGTTCACCAAGAAGTGGTTACAAAGCAGCAACAATTTATTTAAATGGTGAATTATCAACAGGAATTGGAGGCGGAATTTGCCAAGTATCAACTACACTTTATAATTCTGTGTTAAGAGCAAATCTGGAAATAGTACAAAGAAGAAATCACTCTTTAGGTGTAACATATGTACCAGCAGGTCAAGATGCAATGGTATCAATTGGATCATCAGACTTTCAATTTAAAAATAATAGAGATTATCCTGTAAAAGTAGTTGCATATACAGGAACTGGAAGTGTAACATGTCAAATATATGGATTAAAACAAGCAACGGAATATGAAGTAAAATTACAATCTAGAACAATTGAAAAAAATGAGCAAAAATACAAAGTTGAGACATATAAAGTTTTATATTTAAATGGAAAAGAAGTTTCAAGAACATGGTTATCAACAGATACATATAAATATCATCAATAAAAAAAGTGCACAGTTGGGGACGCGTCCCGGCTGTGCATTTTGCACAGCTAGGGACACATCAGCCCAATGACCTGTCCATAAGTGTGCAATTTACACAACAGGGACTCGTCCCCAACTGTGCACAAAATCAAAATAAAATAATATTATAATATTAATATCATTTTATGTAGGAGGTACAAAATGCCAGAAGGTTATACATATCAAATGCTTCAAAGCGATACACAACAGCTAAAATCAACATATCCATTTTTAGAAATTGGAAGTATAGGATACACTGTTTTAGGAAGACCAATACCATACATAAGAATAGGTTCAGGAGAAAAAGAAGTTTTTTATAATGGTGCATTTCATGCAAACGAATGGATTACAACACCAATACTAATGAGATTTATAGAGGACTATGCAGCACAATATGCATTAAATGGAAGGCTTGGAGAATATAGCGCACGAGAATTATATAATGCAGTAAGTTTATTTATAGTTCCAATGGTAAATCCAGATGGAGTAGATTTAGTCACAGGAGGTTTACAACCTGTGGATAACCCATACAAAAATGCGCAAGAAATTGCAAAAAGTTTTCCAGACATACCATTCCCAAGTGGCTGGAAAGCAAACATTGAAGGTGTAGACTTAAACTTACAATTCCCAGCAGGATGGCAAGAAGCAAAACAGATAAAATATTCGCAAGGTTTTACAAAACCAGCACCAAGAGATTTCGTAGGAGATGGCCCATTAGTAGCCAGAGAATCGCTAGCAGTTTATAACTTTACACTAATACACAACTTCAGATTAGTAATAGCGTTCCATACTCAAGGTCAAGAAATATACTGGAAATTTTTAAATTACAATCCACCATTTGCCGAATTTATAGGTCAGCAATTTAGTCGAGTAAGTGGATATGAATTAGCAGATGTTCCATATCAATCAGGATTTGCTGGATATAAAGATTGGTTTATTCAAAATTATAATAGACCAGGATTTACAATAGAAGCAGGAATTGGTGAAAATCCATTACCAATAGAACAATTTAGTGAAATATACAGGGATGTCTTCGGAATATTACTTTTAGGATTAATATTATAGTCAAAATAATGTGCGTCTTTTTATTTTGTCAAAAACCTTGTTAAATTTAATTAAGTCTGTTATTATACTAATATAAAAAATTGACACAAAATGGGACGGTCTTGAAATTTCGCTCTAAATACTAAGATTGTCCCCAAATGGGTCAAAAATGTCCCCAAATGAGTCCGTCCCCAATTGTGTCAAAGCAAAGAAAGGATGATAATAATGGATTTTTTAGAAAAATACAATTATTGGTTAACAAGTGAAACATTCGATGAAAAAACACACCAAGAGTTAGCAGAGATTAAAGACGATGAAAATGAAATTAAAGAAAGATTCTATAAAGATTTAGAATTTGGAACAGCAGGATTAAGAGGAGTAATTGGAGCTGGAACAAATAGAATGAATAAATACACTGTAACAAAAGCAACACAAGGTTTAGCAAACTATATTTTAAAAACTGGAAAACAAGATAAAGGAGTTGCAATAGCATTTGACTCAAGACATTTTTCACCAGAATTTAGTAGATGGGCAGCACTATGTTTAAATGCAAATGGAATCAAAACATACCGTTTTGATACATTAAGACCAACACCTGTATTATCATTTGCCGTAAGAGAATTAGGCTGTGTTGCAGGAATAGTTGTAACAGCAAGCCACAATCCTCCAGAATATAATGGATACAAAGTATACTGGGAAGACGGGGCGCAAATTGTTCCACCAACAGATGGAGAAATAATAGCAGAAGTAAATGCAATAACGGACTATTCTGTAATAAAAATGATGAACTTAGAAGATGCAATAGCACAAGGATTATATAATGTAATAGGAGAAGATTTAGATAAAAAATACATTGCGGCACTAAAAAAACAAGTATTAAATCCAGAAGCAATAAAAAATAATGCAAAAGATTTAAAAATAGTATACACACCATTACATGGAACAGGAAATATACCAGTTCAAACAATATTAAAAGAATTAGGATTTGAAAATGTATATGTAGTACCAGAGCAAGAAAAACCAGACGGAAACTTCCCAACAGTAAGTTATCCAAACCCTGAAGATCCAAAAGCATTTGCACTTGCTTTAGATTTAGCTAAAAAAGTGGATGCAGACATAATTTTAGCAAATGACCCAGATGCAGACAGACTAGGAGTATTTGTAAAAAATAATGAGACAAGTGAATACGAAATGTTCACAGGAAATATGTCAGCACTTTTCATAGCAGAATATGAATTATCACAAAGAAAAGAAAAAGGAATTTTACCAGAAAATGGAGCAATGGTAACAACAATTGTATCATCAGACTTAACAAAAGCAATGGCGAAAGAATATAATATGAAACTATTTGAAGTATTAACAGGATTCAAATGGATAGGTGAAAAAATAAAACAATTTGAACAATCTGGAAAATATGAATATGTATTTGGATTTGAAGAAAGCTATGGATGTTTAGTAGGCACACATGCAAGAGATAAAGATGGAATAGTTGCAGTAATGGCAACATGTGAAGCTGCAGCTTATTACAAATCAAAAGGAATAAGCGCATTAGAACAAATGGAAAACATATACAAAAAATATGGATATTACAAAGAAGGCCAAATAGCCCTAACATTCAAAGGAATTGAAGGTGCTGAAAAAATGAAAGACATGATGGAAAAACTACGTAATAATCCACCAACAGAATTAGCAGGATTAAAAGTACTTGAATTTAGAGATTATCAAGAAAATATAATTAAAAACATAGCAACAGGAGAAACAAAAGAAACAGGACTACCAAAATCAAATGTATTATATTTTGATTTAGAAAATTCAAGCTGGTGTTGTGTACGTCCATCAGGAACGGAACCAAAAATTAAATTCTATTGTGGAGTTTGTACAGATAGCGCAGAAGAATCAAAACAACAATTGGAAGCATTGAAAGAGCATTGGGGGAATATATAATTCCCTCTTTCTTTTTTGTTCCAAAAAAGAATAAATTTCCTTGTTTTGGAAAAAATATAGTGATATAATTCCAATATAAAAAAGAAACACAAAGACCGTCCCTAAATGTGTTAAAAATGACACAAAAAAAGACCGTTCCAAAATGTTTCACAAACGAAAGGAGAAAATGAGCAAATGGCAGATGGAAATAAGCTTAAAGAAAAACTATTTAACCAAAAGAAAAATGGTTGGGAAGGATTAACAGAAAAACAAAGAAATGAAATCTTCAACTATTGCAATGGTTACATGGGATATTTAAATAAAGGAAAAACGGAAAGAGAAATAGTAAAAACATCAAAAGAAATGGCTGAGAAAGCAGGTTTTAAAGATATTAACAGCATGAAAACTTTAAAACCTGGAGATAAAATTTATTATATAAACAGAGATAAAAATATTTATCTTGCAGTAATAGGAAAAGAGCCTATAGAGAACGGATTGCATATAATAGGTGCTCACGCAGACTCACCTCGTTTGGACTTAAAGCCAAACCCAGTTTATGAAGATGGAGAATTTGCATATTTAAAAACACACTATTATGGAGGAATAAAAAAATATCAATGGACAACAATTCCACTTGCAATTCATGGAGTAATAGTAAAATCTAATGGTGAAAAAATTGAGATTTGTATAGGTGAAGATGATATGGATCCAATTTTCACAATAACAGATTTGTTACCACATCTAGCACAAGAACAAATGGAAAGAAAATTAAAAGAAGGAGTTAAAGGAGAAGACCTAAACTTATTAATCGGAAGCATTCCATTTGATGATAAAGATGTATCAGAAAGAGTAAAATTAAACATCTTAAATATTCTAAATGAAAAATATGGAATAACAGAAGTAGATTTCTTAAGCTCTGAAATAGAACTAGTTCCAGCATTCAAAGCACGTACGCTAGGGTTTGACAACAGCATGGTTGCAGCCTATGGACAAGATGACAAAATTTGTGTATACACATCACTAACAGCAATACTAGAAGTAGAAAATCCACAAAACACAGCAGTATGCATGATAGTAGATAAAGAAGAAATTGGAAGCATGGGAAACACAGGAATGGAGTCACATGTATTTGATACATTCATTTCTGAAATATTAAACAAAATGAACATTAACAAACCAAACTTACTAGACAAAGTATTTGTAAACTCAAAAATGTTATCAGCAGATGTAGATGCAGGATTTGATCCAATATATGCATCAGCATCAGAAAAAAACAACTCAGCATTTTTAGGAAGAGGAGTTGGAGTAAACAAATATACAGGAGCAAGAGGAAAATCAGGAGCATCAGATGCAAATGCAGAATTTGTTGCTTGGATACGCAACTTACTTGAAACAAATGATATAAGATATCAAATTTCAGAACTAGGAAGAGTAGACCTAGGAGGTGGAGGAACAATTGCATACATTCTTGCAAACAAAGGAATGGATGTAATAGACTGCGGAGTTCCCGTATTATCAATGCATGCACCTTATGAAGTAACAAGTAAATTTGATGTATATTCTGCTTATAAAATGTATAAAGCATTTTTTGAAAATTAAATAAGAGAACAAAGAGAACAATTCGGGGACGCGTACCAAAATGTCCAGTTTTAAAAAAAGACATTTTGGTACGCGTCCCTAAATTGTCCCCAAATTATCAAATTTTCTGTTTACAAAAATATTACAACAATATTACAAATTAATAAAATAAAAAAAATCTCTTGAAAAAAAATGTCGAAAATGGTATTGTAAAATTAGTAGCATGTGAAAGGAAAATGTTATGGAAAAAAATAATAAACAAATGAAAAAAGAAAACTATAATTTCAAAACCAAAAAGATAGTTTTACAAACATTTATAATTATTTTTTCATTAATAATACTAATTTTATCACTGATAACATTAGCATCTACGGTAAAAGCATCAGACAATTTAGCCTTTGGAAGATACCGCTTTTATATTATGAGATCACAATCACAACCGGAAATTGCAGAAGTTGGAGATCTTGTAATAGCACATAAAATGGACCCAGGGCAAATACAAGAACGGAGATAAAATAGTATATAAAGATAACAAATTTTATTATTGCAATAATATTGTTAAAATAACAAAAGGAAATGTAATTAATAAAATCGTAATAGCTGAAAAAGAGGGCATTAGTTATCAATTTGATGAAACAGAAATAAGTGGAAAAATAGTTGTAAATATTCATAAACTAGGAAATATAATTTCTTTCTTAAGAACTCCTTTAGGGATAGTATTTTATGTATTATTTGTAATATGTTTATTTGTATTTCTAAGATTGTTATTAACACTAAAAAAAGATAACAAAGAAAAAAATACTATTAATCAACAAGATAATAATTAAAATATTCAAAATATTTTAAATATTATAAATAGTTCAAACTGAGAAAGGGGGGAAATTAAAATGGAAAAACAAAAGAAATCAGTAGGAACAATAGCTTTAGTTGTATTATTATTGCTAGTAACAATAGCATCTTTAATAGTTGCTACATATGCATGGGCAAGATACACAACAACATTACCAAATGGATCAACAACAGTCAATGTGGCTAAATGGAATGTTAATGGGGCAACAGGTGGAGCAACATTTTCTAAAGAATATACACATGTTGTAGCTGAAAAAATGGCTCCAGGAACAAGTGGCTCAATGACTGCAGGAATTGATGTTACAGGAACAGAAGTTGATGTTGAATACAAAGTTAGCATTATGTCTGTAACAAATAAACCAACAAACTTAAAATTCTATTCAGATGCTGCATTTACACAAGAAGTTACATTACCAGCTACAATACCTGCAACAGGAACACAAGTTGGTGATACACATAAAATCCTAATTGGAGACACTTCAAAAACAGGTACAGCAACAATATACTGGAAATGGGATTACCAAACAGGAACACCAGATGCAAATGGAGTTGCTGAAGGTGATGCTGCTGACACAACAGATGGACAAAATGCTGAACCAATGACAGTTACATACAGAATAGATGCATGGCAAGTTCAACCAGAATAATAAATTAAAAAATATAAAAAACATGAGGGATTAGCCCTCATGAAAGAATATATGAAAGATGTATATTCTTTCATGAAGGCTAATTTTATAATATATCGAAAATCCAAAGAAAAGAGGGATAAAATGGAAAATACAAAAGAAAACAATATTGAAACAAATCAATCAAATGTATTGTTTGAAAAGAAAATAATAATATATTTAACAATTTTATCTTTAATTTTAATATTTATCTCACTATTTTTTATTCATGATATTGTAGATAAAGGAGTAGCAATAACAGACTTACAAACATCAACAATTACTTATCCAGATGATAATAACCCGGACAACATAATTGATTATACAAAAGACAACGACAATAATAATAAAAACAAAGAAACAGTAATAATAGATGAGGAAGCTAGATTAAGAATACTACAAGGAACAAAAGAATGGAGTGAACTTAAAGAATTAGATATTTTTAAACATAATATGCTTCATGTCGTAGAAAATAAAATAGCTCCTGGAGTTACTGGAAAATACGTATATACAGTAGAAAACTATGGCGAAATTCCAATGATTTATAATATGAGTTATACTGATGAAAACAATAATAATATTAACATGGTATTTAAATTGAAACTAAATGGAAAATACATTGCAGGTAGTGAAGAAAACTGGGTAAAAATTAATGAATTAAATCAAGAAAACTTGAGAATTGAACCTAGCAAAACAGATATATTTACAATTGAATGGAAATGGGAAGATACAGATCGTGATACACCAATAGGTGAAACAGACGGAGCAAATTATAAAATATTCATAAAATCTACAGCTCAAGCTGAAGTAAAATAAATTATACAAAAGAAAAAGGAGATGGGTAAATGGAAAACAATGAAACTGAAAGCAAACAAGAAATTAAGAAAAGCAATAAAGTATTAAAAGTAATAGGAAAAATATGTAACGTTATAATTTGGGCATTAATAATTATTATACTTGCTCTATTGCTTATAACAGTTGCATCGAAGAGAACTGATATATTAGGTTATAGATTATACCTAATAATGTCAGGAAGTATGGAACCAACAATAAAAACAAATGACGCAATAATAACACAAAAAATAGATGATCCACAAGAAGGAGATGTAATTGCTTTTGAAAATGGAAATATGATAACTGTACATAGAATAGTACAAGTCTACACAGAAGGGGATAACAAAATGTACCAAACAAAAGGTGATAACAACAACGCAGTAGACCAAGGACTAGTACAAAGAACGCAAGTTAAAGGAAAAGTAATAGCAAGACTTCCTGGGGTTGGGCAAGTAATAAGATTTTTACAATCTCATTTTATAATATTAATTTTAGCAATAGGAATAATCTTAATAGTATTATTAGTAAGGAGGTTGATATAAATGAAAAGCAGTCTAAAAGAAAATAAGAAGAAAAGTATTTTCATGTTATTATTGACACTTATAATGATTGTATTATTAAGCTTAACTTTTGGAATTGCTTATGCAAAATATTTAACATCAGTAAATGGCTCAGCAACAGCGCAAGTGGCAGATATGATATGCAAAATGGAAATAAAATCAAGCAGTGAAAATGCAAGCGGACAAGTAATAAGTCCTTCAGATAAAACAATAATAAATCCATATTGCATTGTAACAGTAAAAGACTATGATGGAGCAAGCGAATCAAATCCTGGAAAAATAACAGAAACAGATGTTAATTATGTAATAAACGTAACACCAAAAAAAGACAACAATGGACAAGAATCATTCACAATGCCAGCATACAATTGGTATGAAATAGCGAGCCCAGATGCAGAAAGTGGTACAAAGATTGCAACATCAACAGCACTATCATCATCATCATCAACAAAAGGAAATTTCAAGAACAAAGTAGCAGAAACAAGATACTATAAAATAGTATTTTTAAACTCAGGAGAGCAAGATATAACAAGACATGTGGATTTTGAATTAAAAGCAGTTCAAGTTAAACCAGAATAATAAAAAAAGAGAATACTATTTCCCAATTTACCGAGTTCCGTAAGGAACTTGGTATTTTTTTGTCTCGAAATATCAAATATTACAAAAATGTATCTAAAATGACATATAAATTTAATAAAATATAATATTTATAAATCCGTAAAATAACGCGCATTTTGTCTTATTTAGAGGGATTGAAAATAATAATCCCATATATGTAAAATAAATATATAACAAATAAATTTCAAAAGATTTGAAAAGAAGGGAAAAGTGAGGTTAAAATTATGAGCAAGGTCCAAAACAAAAGATTAAAATCAATAGCAATCGCAGTTGCAATAATTCTAGGCATTACTGCACTTGCTTTTGGTGTGTCAAAGTTCGTTTTAAGCCAGAAAACACAAGACAAAGCCTTAAACTTCAGCAAATACAGAGTTCAAGTAAGTGAAATAGGATTTTCACCAAAAGATGCAACAGCAGGAGCGAACGATTATACAGGTGGGGAGGTAAAGGTTGAAATTACGCCAAGTATATTAGCAGATGCTAACAACGGAAAAACTGACGATAAATTGATGACTATACAATATCAGCTAACTGAAACAAACAGTCAAACCGGTGTAGATGAAACCAAATGGGTTGATTACACAGGTCCATTTTACGTTGATCACAATGTAACAGTTAACACAAGGCTAGTTTCAGTAACAGATGAAAACTTTAAAGGACCAGTAACAAGTAAAGATGTTACTCAAATTGCAGTTGCAAAAATTGGAACAACAACATACAAAACACTAGCAGAAGCAATAACTGCATGGAATGAAATGTCATCTGTAGAGCAACAAGGTAAGAAAATTGAAATGGTTGCAAACACAACTGAAAATGTGACAATACCACAAGGCAAGAACGTAATAATAGACCTATGTGGATTTAACATAAATGAAAAAACAGCTCAAACTCCAGTAATAACAGTAAACGGAACCCTTAATTTAATAGATTCAGGAAAATCAGGACAAGGAACAACATATGGCTCAGTAACCTCAACTGACAGCAATGCAGTAGTAGTATCAGGTACAGGAACATTATCACTTGGAACAAATGAGAGCGCTACAAGTGGAAATGAAGAAGTAGTAAATGCAAACGGACCAGTTATAAACGGCGGAACAGGAAGCAATGGTGTAGTCATAGCTGAGAACGGAAAATTAGATTTCTACGACGGAAAAATAACAGCACCAAGTGCAGCAAATCACACAGCAATAGTAGTAAACAATACACCAGTTGGAGAATCGGACAGCGATAAATTAACAACACCAAATGGATATAGATTAAACATCGAAGTGGATGAAGTGAGCGGAAGAGAAGTAGCTACATTGGTAAAAACAATGACAGTACATTTTGATAGTAATGGAGGAACACCAAGTGATATAGCAGATATTGAAGCTGCTGAAGGAAAGGCATATGGAACATATGGAGCATGGCCAAGTGATCCTAGTAGAGAAGGATATGTTTTTGCGGGATGGAAGGATAGTGAAGATGTAGTAACATCATCAACAATAGTAACTCGAACAGCAGACCACACACTAACAGCAATATGGACTCCTAATACATATTCAATTGTTTACAATGCAAATACAGGAATAGGTACAATAGCAAATACAACAGCAACATATGACACAGACATAACATTACCAAACACAGAAGCAGGAATAACAAAGACAGGATATACTCTAAAAGGTTGGTCAATAGATTCTAACGCAACAACACCAACATACACTCCAGGTCAAATATTAACAAACCTAACAACAATTAACAACGACACAATAACACTATACGCAATCTGGAAAGACGAAACAGCACCAAACAACGAAGCACCAACAGGAACATCAACAACAAGCTCAATAACAGTAAACTGCAACCAAACAGATAGCGGTTCAGGAATAGATAATAACTCAATCCAATACTCAATCTACAAAGATGGAGCATGGACAGAATGGCAAAACACAGCAACATTTGATGATTTGACATCAAATACAGATTATCAAGTAAAAACACGTGTAAAAGATAAAGACGGAAATGGATACACAGAATCACAAGCAGCAACAATAAAAACACAAGGTATTCAAAATGCAACAACAACAATTCACAAAGATACAGCTACAGGTGAAGAAATAACAAATGCAACAGGTTATATAAATAATGAAACAGTAGTTTTAACAGTAATACCATCAACAACAGCAGGCACAACAAAAATTACTGTAACTTCACCAAATGGAACAAAAACAGAATATGAACTTGGAGCAGATGTAGATCTTGATCAAGACGGAACATATCACATAACAATACCAAATACAGTAACTGGAACGTATACAATAAAAACAGAGACAACAGACGGAACAAACACATCAAGTAATACACAAACATTTAAAATAGACAGAACAAAACCTACAATAAGTGCAACAGTAGATACAACAACAAATAGTGTAACTGTAACCGCAAATATACAAGACGCTAATTCAGGAGTAAAAACAACAACATATGAATTACTAGAATCAGATGGAACAACTGGGGCGAATGACGCAAATAATCAACCAGTAGCATTAAACACAACAGGTAAATTTACAGGATTAAAAGATAACCATGATTACAAGGTAAGAATAACAGTTACTGACAATGCAGGAAACACTGAAACAAAAGTAGTAAATGCAAAAACAACAGAATTAGTAATTGGAACACTTACATTCAAAGAAGTATCAGAAACAGGAAACTTTACACCAAACACAAGTGATCCAAATGAACAAGGTGCAACAATATCAAAAATTTGGAAAAATGATAATGTACAAGTAAAAATAGCTACTACAGGAAACGGAACATCAACAACATATACATACAAAAAAGTTGGAGGAAGCGAATCATCAGAAAAATCTGCTACAAGCACAATAACAACTGAAAACGGAGATTATATAGTAAAAGTAAAAACAACAGATGGAGCAAACACAAAAACACAAAGTTACTACTTCAGTATAGACAAAACAGCTCCAACAGTAGAAATGTCACCAAACTCAGGTGATTTAGAAATGGCACAAGGTGCATCAACAGGAACAATAGAATCAACACTAACAATTGCAGAAGATGTAAATGGAAGTGGCTTAGCACAAGTAAGATGGGCTATTTCAAACGATAATATAACTGCACCAACAACAGGATGGACAACAGAAACTCCTGCAAATACAATAAATGTATCAACATCAAAAGGAGTTGGAACATATTACATTTGGGCAGAAATAACAGATAATGCTGGAAACGTTTCAACATCAGCAAAAACATCAGGAGCATTTAATGTTAAATATGTAGTAGAATTTGACAAGAACATTGATAAAACAGCAGTAGAAATAATAGATACTGAGACAATAAAAACAATGGAAAGTACAGTAGCATTAGCTGATGCACCAACAAGAGAAGGATATTTATTTAAAGGTTGGGCTTTAGATGAAAATGAAACAAATGTAGCAAATGCATATTCAGCTGGAGCAAGTTATACTGTAGCAAGTTCAACAAGATTTTATGCAATGTGGAGTGAAATAGTTGCTAGTACAACTGTTAATGGAGTTACAACTTATTTTGATAGTGTACAAGGAGCTGTTGATTATGCAAATAATAATACAGCGACTGTAACATTAATAAAAAGTACAATAACTGAAAATGTATCAATAGTTGCAGGACAAAATATAACATTAAATACTAATGGTAATACTTTAACTTCAACAGAGACAACAATAACTAATAATGGAACATTAAAAATAAATGGTAATGGAATAATAAATTCTACAATACATACAATAAACAATTATGGAGATTTAACAATAGAAAATGTTACAGTTAGAAGTTCTAAAAGAGGAATTCAAATATATGGAGACAATACTAAAACAACAACAATAAACAATGGAGCCATAATTGAAGCATACAATTCTGCAGTATATATTAATTCTGAAGCTAAAGTTATTGTTAATGGAGGAAGCATTACAGGTCATTCAGGTGTCTATAATAATTTAAATGGACATATTGAAATAAATGGAGGAAGCATAACAGCGACAGGGGTTGTTACTACATCTCCTGAATCTGCACAAGGTGTTCGTGTAGCTGCAGGTACAGCAATTATTAATAATGGAACAATTACAGGAAAAGCATATGGAACATCTGTAACAACTGGAGAACTTGTAATTAAAGGAGGAACAGTTGTTGCAGAAGCAGGAAGAGGGGCAACAGTAAATGGTACAACAGGTAAATTGACAATAGGTGAAGAAGGTGGAACACCAAGCATCAGTGTACCAAGCGTACAAGGTACAACATATGGTGTAGAATTAAGAAATGGAAATTTATATTTCTATGATGGTATTGCAAAAGGTATAACAGAAGCAGTACATCAAAATGCAAACACAAATGAAATAGTTACACAAGAAGGATATAGATTAATAGATGCAGGTGACCAAGTAATTGGTGGGGAAACATACCATACAGCCCACCTAGACAACCACTACACAGTAACATTTGACGGCAACGGAGCAACACCATCAAAAGCAAACATGACAGTAGAATATGGAACTGCATACGGAGAATTAGCAACAGTATCAAGAACAGGTTATACATTTGATGGATGGAAATTAAACACAACAATAATAACAGAAACAACAAATGTATCAACAGCATCAGACCACACATTAATAGCACAATGGACACCAAACACATACACACTAACATTCAACGCAAATGGTGGATCAGTAACTTCTGAAACGAAAAAAGTAACATATAATTCAACATATGGAGAATTACCAACTCCAGAAAGACCAGGCTATACATTTACAGGATGGAAAGATGCATTAAATAATACATATTCAGAAACAGATACAGTAACAATAACAGCAAATACAGAATTAATTGCACAATGGACTGCAGACAATTACACAGTAACATTCAACCCAAATGGAGGAACAGTAAATCCAACTACTAAGTCAGTAACATATGATCAAGCATATGGAACACTACCAACTCCAACAAAAGAAGGTTACACATTTAACGGATGGAAATTAAACACAACAATAATAACAGAAACAACAAACGTAACAACAGCATCAGCACATACATTAATTGCAGATTGGACCCCAACACCATACACAATTACATACAACTACAATGGTGGTTCATTAGCAACAGGTTCAACAGAAACAACAACATACACAATTGAAGATACAGTAATTCTACCGACAGCAACAAAAACTGGATATAACTTCATAGGTTGGAAAGAACAAGGAGCAGATGACAGCACAGCAGTAACACAAATATCAGGGAAAACAGGAAATCTCAACTTAGTAGCTGTATATACAAGTGGAGATGTGTTCTATAAAATACACCACTTTGTAGAAAATGCAAATGACAATAAATACACAGAAGAACCTGTAGAAATTGTAACAAAATTAAAAGGTGTAACACCTGAAACTAATGTAAAAACAGGAGATGTAATTACATTAAATAGTACTCAAGCAAAAGCAATAGCTAATACTACAGTTGAAAAAGTAACAGCAACACCAAATGGAACAAATGGTGGAGCAGTAACTGTAGCAGCCGATTCATCAACAGAAATTTATGTATATTATAAAAGAGATAAATTTGATTTAACTGTAACAGCAGGATCAAATACTAAAAATGCAACAGGAACTGGAAAATATAAATGGGGACAAACAGTTGATATATCAGCTCAATATGCAAATGTAACAGGATATGAATATTCAAACTTTGCATGGACAACAACAGATACATCAATTTTAGCAGGTACTTCAGAATCTTCAACAACAGTAACAATGCCTACAGCAAATACAACTGTAACTTCAACAGCAACAAGAGCTGCAATTCAATATTCTATATCATATGAATTAAATGGAGGATCAGTAAGTACAACAAACCCTACAACATATACTGTTGAAACAAATACGATAACATTAAATAACCCAACAAAACCAGGCTATACATTCGCAGGATGGACAGGAACAGGACTATCAACAGTAACAAAAACTGTAAAAATAGCCAAAGGAAGCACAGGAAACAGAACATATACTGCAACATGGACAGCAAATAATTATTCAATAAGCTATAACTTAGATGGTGGTTCAGTAACAGGAACAAACCCAACATCATATACAATAGAAAGTAATAACATAACATTAATTAATCCAACAAAAGCAGGTTATACATTTGCAGGATGGACAGGAACAGGATTATCACAAGCAACTTCAGCTGTAACAATAGCTAAAGGAAGCACTGGAAACAGATCTTATGCTGCAACATGGACTGCAAACACATATACAGTAACATTAGATGCAAATAATGGAACTGTAACACCAACAAGTATAGAAGTAACATATAACAACAATTATGGAACACTACCAACACCAACAAGAACAGGTTATACATTTGATGGATGGTATTACAATGAAAATAAAGTAGAGTCAACAACTAAAGTTACAACAGCATCAGCTCATACATTAATAGCTGAATGGACAGTAAATACTCATACTTTAACATATGACTTTGGAATAAACGGTGGACAAGCAAGTTCATCAAATAACAGTACATCAACAACAGAACAAAAAGATTACGGAACAAAAATTGATTTAACAAAATCAGCGTACAAAGCAAATAGTGCGTTCTTAGGCTGGGCAGAAACGGCAGAAGCAACAACAGCTTTATCAACATCAGCAATTCTAACAATGCCAGATGCAAATAAAACACTATATGCAATCTACGCAAACATGAATGTATCAGAAAACACAGAAACAATAGACTTAAGTGATGCAGAAAATCCAACTCATACTAAAACAATAACAGTAACCGGCTCAAACTATGGTACAGCATCAGTATCATCTAGCGACTCAGCAACAGCTACAGCAACAATTACTGGAAACACAATAACAATAACAGCACTAAAAACGGGAACAGCAACAATCACAGTAACAAGTTCAGCAACAGATATTAACGAAGATGCAATAACAAAAACAATAACAGTAAATGTAATAAAAACACCAACAGCTTTAACAATAACACCAGCAACTACAACATTGAAAATAGATTCAGGATTTAACACAACAACATTAAATGCAACAATTACACCAACACAAACAACACAGTACAATACAATAACATGGACAAGTTCAAATCCAGAAGTTGCAACAGTTGATCAACAAGGAAATGTAACAGCTGTTTCATTAGGAACCACAACAATTACAGCATCAACAGGAAAAAATAATGTAATAACAGCTACAGCTACAATAATTGTTGAAACATCAAATTATGCAGAATATCAAGGCAATAATATAGTTAATTATTATTCAACTTTAAAAGATGCATTTGATAATGCTGTAAATGGAAATACAGTAAAGCCATTAAATAATACTGTTAATGATGCAAGTATATATAATCCAACACTTATATCAGGTAAAACATTAACATTAGATTTATCTGGAAAAAATGTAATATTAAGTAAAAATATTATAAACAATGGTTCATTAACAATAAGTGATAGTATAGCAACAGGAATATTGGAATCGGATGAAACTGTAATTTCTTGTAACAGTGCTTCAAGTATCTTAAATATAACAAGTGGAACAATTAGTGGTAATCAAACAGTTGTTATTGAAGGAGGAACTGCAAACGTTACAGGAGGGACAATAATAGGTGAATCTGATGGGGTAATAGTTGAAACTGGAGCAACTTTAACTTTAGGAAATAATGATAGTACTGTAACATCATCTAAAGATGCTCATCCATTAATTGAAGGTGGAGTAAGAGGTGTTCAAAATTCAAATGGAACCTTTAATTTCTACGATGGAGCAGTTAAAGGTCCAGTAAATAGCTCAATAGATGGAACTGTAACAGCAAAACCAACTGGTTATATAGTTAGAAAATATCATGACATGGTAAATGGAACAGCGCAAGAAACTGCTGTACTAGAGCCTGGAACACCAAGTGTAATAATAACAGGAGAAGCAACAGGAGTAACAACTGGTTTAATAAGACATTATGATGGCACAAATAACCTTGGAAATGGACACTCAAATACGCCAACAAGATGGGTAGATTTATCAGGACATCAAGATGCAGAATTAAATGGTGTAACATTTGATATAAATGGAGCAACATTTAATGGAACAAGTGATTATGCTACTTTAGGAGAAATAAACAATATAGAAGCGTTAACAATTCAAGTAGATGTTAAAATTAATAAAATAGAATCAGGTGAAAAATTCTTAGTATCCAATTTCGAAAGAGGAGGAGCAGGACTTGAATTAATAGATGGAAAACCAACATTTGCAATATATGTACCAGGAAAAGGTTATAACTATTGTGGAATTGATCAAGAAATAGACACAGCTTATGCTCATAATATTGCTGGAACATATGATGGAACAACAATGTCATTATACATTGATGGAGTTCTTCATAATACAACAACAGTTGGTGGAGCAATAGGTAACCCAACTGATAATACAGTAATGGCAATAGGAACAAATCCTAAAGGAAATGGTGTAACAAGTACAGAAACAGGATTTGCAAGTATGAAAATGTATTCTACAAGAATATATGATAGAGGTATAACACAATTAGAAATAAAACAAAACATGAATGCAACTAGAATAAGAAATTATATTGCACCAGGTAATGCATCAAATGATGCAAATGTAACATTGTCAATTATATTTAATGAAGAAGTAACAGGATTTACAGCTGATGATATAACAGTTACAAATGCTACAAAAGGTGAATTAACAGGAAGTGGAGCAAATTACACTTTAGCAATTACTGATATAATAAGTTCAAAGACATTAAGTATTAAAATAAATGATAAAAGTTATACAAACTTAGCTGGAGTTGAAGGAAGTTCTTATGAGGTAGGTAGATACAGAGATGTATCAAGTCCATCTCCTACAATAACAGCAAATCCAAGTGATGAGCCAACAAATGCAAACATAATTACATATACAATTGATTATAATGAAAGCGGAGTTTTAGGATTAACAGCTGATGAAATTACAGTAACAAATGGAACAAAAGGAACATTTACACAATTAGGCTATGGAGAATATAGTTTGGAAGTCACAACAACAGAAAGTGGAAATCAAACAATAACTGTACCAGCAGGAGCATGTTTCAACTCATGCGGAAACCCAAGCCTTGCAGCAAGCAAAACAGTAGTAGTAGATAAAGAAGCACCGATAATAACACCAACAATGGAATCAGTACTAAATTCAAGCTTTGATAGTTGGGAATTAGAAGGTGGAGCATATATAGATAATGATGGAACTTTAATATTACCAAGTACAGGAGCAAAAGCATGGTCTCCATATATGTATGTTAATGGAAACCAATGGTCATTTACTGCAGATGCGCTATCAACATCAATTTCTACTAGATATGTTAGTGAAAATAAAGCTGCTTGGTATATGAAAACTTTATATTTTGATGATAATCTAGATCCAACTAATGCACCTGAAAATTCAAGAGCAGTCGGAGCACAAGGAAATGGAAGTGCTGGAAAATTAGATCTAAACACATGGGCAGAAGCAAAACCATGGACTACTGAAATATATGCAAGTAATATTAAATATGTAAGAATGTGTTTAAGCGTGGATGGAGAGTATTCATTAGCAACAACAAAATATAAAAATCCGAAATTTGTATCATATACAACACAAACAGATAAAAAGGTAACGATTCAAACGGCAGTAACAGATAATTTATCTGGAATTGTACATGTAAGATGGTTATCAGGAGAAAAAACTGTAGCAAACTTTGTTACTGGAGGAACAGAAATTTCAGGTTCACTTGATGCAACTGGAAATAAGTTTACTGGTTCATTTGATGTAACATCAAATGGCAAATATACAATTTTTGCAATGGATAATGCAGGAAATGCAACAGTAAATGTTGTTGAAGTAAACTTAATTAATGCAAACAGTACAACAGATAAATTAAAAGTAACATTTGATGCAAATGGTGGAGAAGTAAGCACATCATACAAATTTGTAACATATGGAAAAACATATGAAGAATTACCAACACCAACAAGAACAGGATATACATTTGATGGATGGTATACAGAAGTTTCAGATGGAAATCAATGCACAAATGAAACTAGCGTAAGTAGAAAAGTAAATCATAGTTTATATGCACATTGGACAGCAAATAGCTATAAGCTAGTAAAATATAATGGAATTAATCTAATTGATAATGGAACATTTGAAAAATATACAACAAGAAGTAACCAAGGTTGGGACGGAACTCTAAACGGAGTAGAAGGCGATCCTGCAAAAGCCTATAATGTTACAAACTGGGGAACAGGATATAATAGTGGTGTAGCAAACCCATCTGCAGGTTACCATGCACATATGAAATTAGTTGATGGTAATGCTGTACTACAATTTAAAACTAATGAAGATATTTCAGGAGTGGCAACTAATAGATGGCTTGGAATTTCTCAAACTATTGATGGAGCAAAATTCACAGCTGGAAAAACATATAAAATAACAATGGATGTATATAGAGTCTCTGGAAGTACATATGTAACAGCAGGTATACAACATACAAGTAATAGTGGAAGTAGTTACGCATTCTCAAGTGGCTCAGGAAGATTCATCCCAACAACAACTGGGCAATGGGAAACATTAAGTTGGACATTTACGTTGAGCGCAGAGTATACTTATTCAAATGGAACAACAACATATAATCCACGTTTATATTTATATGGACATAATAGTGGAACTGCTGGTGATTTATATGTAGATAATGTTAAAGTTGAAGAAGCAGATATAACTGATAAAGTATATGACACAACATATACTTCAGCGGAATTACCAACTCCAACGAAAACAGGATATACATTCGCAGGTTGGTATGCAGATGCAAATTACACAACACCTATATCAACATCAAATAAATTTACTGAATCAACTGCAACATTTGAAAATGTTAATGAAGCAGGAACAAATGCATATATTTATGGAAAATGGACACCTAATACATATACAATTAAGTTTAATGCAAATTATGGTAGTGCATCAGGAACAATGGAAGATCAAGTTATGACAGTGGGGGTAGCACAAAATCTAACTGCAAATGCGTATAGAGCTGCAGCTGGTTTTATAGGATGGAATACTAAAGCTGATGGAACAGGAACTCACTATGATGATATGCAGTCAGTTGTTAATTTGACCACAACGCAAGATGAAGTGGTAGATTTATATGGTGAATGGGGAATAATTGCGGAATATGATTCAACAGGAAAATATGTTGCAAAATATTGGGGTATAGCACCTGCATTTGAAAATGCTCAAAGTGGAAATACGCTTAAAACATTAATAACGGCTAATTTAGGTGAATACCCAACAAACCCTGAAGGAAAAACATTAATTTTCGATTTAAATGGAAAAAGTATAGGTTGTCCAACTCTTTATAACAATGGAAATTTAACAATAAAGGATAGTGGTACTGGTGGAGTATTTAACATGTATACATATCAAGAAAATGGAACATTAACACTTGAAAGTGGAATTGCTGCAGCTTCTATAGAAGTTAGTGGTGGAACATATATTGTAAATGGTGGACAACTACGAGGAAATAGAATTGAAGTAAAACAAAATGGTAAAATGATTATAAATGACGTAAATGATACTTCTTCTGTATTTAATGTAAATGGAGAATTAGATATCTATGATGGAAAATTAAATAGCTATTTATATGTAGAAGATGGTGGAACTACGAATATGTACGGAGGTACAATTCATTATAGTGGTGGTTCTGAGACTATTTATTTATACAAAGGGACTTTAAACATTGAAGGTGGTACAATAATTAGTGATTCATATAGAGCAATTGGTGTACACGAGGCTTCAGGAACAATAATACTTGGTAAAAAAGATAATAATATTAATTTATCTGCTCCAGTGATTCAAGGAGGTCAATATGGAATAAATTTTGCTGTAAGAAGTCCTAAACTATTCTTTTATGACGGTATAGTTAAAGGAGGAGAAAAAGCATTTGGTAATCAACAAGGAGGAGATATAACTCTAGAAGATAATAGCTCACTTGTTTATGGCACAGAAGTTATAGACTATTTGTCATATGGTGGTAGAACGTATGGAACTGCTGCAGTTCAAAAGAATGCAACATTAACAGTAAATCCAAATGGAGGAACATGGAATGGGAAGACAACAAGTCAAACATATAATCAAGGTTATGGAAGTGAGTTAAATATTCCAGTACCAACAAGAGCAGGATATACATTTACAGGATGGACATTAACAGGAGCAAATAATGTTTCATTAGCAAATGGAAGACTAGGAGAAAGTTTACATACAGACAGTACATTTGAAAGTGGTACAAATGATATTGCTGCTTATAATAATATAAATGATGGAACAGTAACTGTAAAAAGAACAGAATCAAGTTATTCAGCAGTTTATTATGGAGATAATCCTATAGGAGATTACGTTGTAGAGGTTCAACCAAGTTCAACGGCTACACCAGAAATGGGTGGATTTAAGCAAGTAACTAATTCAGCGGCAAATCAAAAGTATATTCACGTATTTATAGCTACTTTACCAACTGGATATCGATTCTGTCCGCACATGAATTCTGTAGGAAATGGAAGTAGTGTTACATGGTTAACTTCAAGAGAAGGAACTGGAGCATATGCAGTATATGCTTATCAAGTAAATGCGGGAAGTTCGGGAACATTTAGGACTTTTGGCTATGTGTCAGTAGAAGAATCAACGCAACCAGCAAATTCATATAGAAACAATTCAACATTCTGGATTGCATATTCAGATGTAATAAATATCACTAACACAAAAGGAACAAAATATATATTCGGAAGTAGTAATGCAACATTAAAAGCTAATTGGACTCAAACAAGCGGACAACAAAATATAGTATCTCAAATGAATAGTAAAGCAGGTGTTTTACGTACATTAAGTTTAAATAACATTGGTTTAAACTTACAACAAAATGCTGATTCTAATGATAATATTTCTGATAATAATGCTTTTGAAAACATTTCTACCCAAGAGGTTGAACCAGAGAAAGAAATTGTTGAAGAGCCAAAAGAAGATCTAACGGAAAATGTTGAAAAAGACATTGAAACAGAAACAAATCCAACAGATCAAAACATTATAGCTTTAGTTCAAATAAATGAAACAACATATCCATCATTATCAGAAGCAATCGCTTCAGCAAATAATGGAGACACAATTAAGTTATTAGAAAACATAGAGCAAACCGACGATGTTACCATAGAACAAGGTAAAAATATAATAATAGATTTAAACGGTAAGACTCTAACAAGTTCTTCTAGCAACACAATAGCTAACCAAGGCACATTGACAATCAAAGGAACAGGTATTATAAAGAACGAAACAGAAAATGGAAACGTAATTTATAATACAGGTATTCTAAACATAGAAAACGGAATTATCACAACAGCTAAAAACGGTGGTAAAGGTGTTTACAATGCTTCAGTAAATCAATCTGGAACAACCGCAACATTAAACATGAAGTCAGGTAAAATAGTAACTGAAGGAATTGGTTCAATAGGTATCTATAACATCGAAAAAGCTAAAACATTGGTTTCAGGAGGAATTATAGAAACAAGAAACTATGCAAGTAAGAGCATTTATAATGACTCAGAAATTGAAATAAATAACGCAAAAGTTATTGTTGCTGACTATGATTCAATAGGTATTTACAATGCAAGCAATAGTAAAGCTTGTAGAATTAACAAAACTGAAATAAAAGTTGAAGCAGAAGAAATAGAAAACTATGAATTAATTAAAAATACAAACGAATTCAAAGAAACATTAAATAATTTAAAACCAAGTTACGGAATTTATAATGACAGTAATGTAGAAGTAATAATAGAAGACGCTACAATGAAAATCGAAAGATTAAAAGGTGTCGGAATATTTAATAAAAAAGACGGTACAGTAACTTTAGGAAAAGAAGATGACAACGTAAATTCAGCAACTCCAATAATTTATGCAATTTCAGACAACACAACAGGAATAATTAATAATGAAAAAGGTAAAATTAATTTCTACGACGGTAGAATCATAACTACCAGCTCAATAAAAAATATGATAACAAAAGTATTATTTAATTATGAAATATATGAAGAATTAAATTCAAATATAATTAATACAACTTTGAGATTAATTGAAATTGTAAATGAAGAAAAGGTTGAAAGTGAATCAGAAAACAAAAAGGAAACAGTTGAGGTAAAGAAAGAAGAAGAAGTGATTGTAGAAAATAAACAAGAAATAAAAGAAGAAGTTAAAGGCCAGAATCAAGAAGAAATTCAAGATAAAGGTCAAGAAACAACTCAGGAAGAACAACCACAAGTAAAGAAAAAAACAAGCGAAGTAGCTGAAGGTAATTCATAAAAACAAAAATGACACAAATGGGGACGGACTCAATTTGTGTCATTTTTGACACATTTTGGGACGGTCTTGTTTTGTTTCAAATTTGAAACAAAACAAGACCGTCCCAAAACGTTTCATTTATTCAATTCCCAAATATTCATTATATCCAACTTCTCTATCAACCAATCCATCTTTCTTAATATCAATGATTCTATTAGCAACAGTTTGCATCAATTGATGGTCATGTGAA
The DNA here is from genome assembly GCA_017528375.1 of Clostridia bacterium. GTDB lineage: Bacteria > Bacillota > Clostridia > TANB77 > CAG-508 > CAG-492. The sequence continues at coordinate 32,011 of JAFXOY010000041.1, forward strand.
GTAAAAATCATATTTCCAGGGAACTTAATCATTCCATTATTTAAAGCAGTAATACTTTCCATATCTAAATGGTTTGTTGGTTCGTCAAAAGTTAAGAAATTAGCTCCTGAAAGCATAACTTTAGCAAGAACGCATCTTACTTTTTCTCCACCAGAAAGAACTTTAACATTCTTTAAAGCTTCTTCGCCAGAGAAAAGCATTCTACCTAAAAAGCTTCTTACATAAGTTTCATCAGGATCTTTTGAATACTTACGTAACCAATCTGTAATACTTTCATCTGTATCGAATAAATAATTGTTATCTTTAGGAAAATAACTACTTGTAATAGTTGTACCCCAAACTAATTCACCTTCATCTGGCTGAAGTTCGCCAGCAATAATTTGGAATAAAACAGTTTTAGCAATTTCATTATCAGCAAGCAAAGCAATTTTATCACCTTGTTTTACAGTAAATGAAACATTATCTAAAAGTTTTTCACCATTAACTGTTTTAGAAATATTTTTAACTTGTAAGATATCTTTACCAGGCTCTCTATCAGGTTTAAAGTCAATATATGGATATTTTCTGTTTGAAGGTTTGATTTCATCTAATTCAATTTTTTCCAAAGATTTCTTTCTAGATGTAGCTTGTTTAGATTTTGAAGCATTAGCACTAAATCTAGCAATAAATTCTTGCAATTCCTTAATTTTTTCTTCTTTCTTTTTATTAGATTCTTTTGCTTGTTTTAAAGCTAATTGGCTTGATTCATACCAGAAATCATAGTTTCCAGGATAAATTTTAATTTTACCAAAGTCAACATCAGCAATATGTGTACAAACTTTGTTTAAGAAATATCTATCATGTGATACAACAATTACAGTATTTTCAAAATTAATTAAAAATTCTTCTAACCATGAAATTGTTTTTAAATCTAAATCGTTTGTAGGCTCGTCAAGTAATAAAATATCAGGGTTTCCAAACAATGCTTGAGCAAGTAAAACTTTAACTTTTTCTTTAGCTTCCAATTCACTCATTAATTTGTAATGATTTTCAGTATCAATTCTTAAATTGTTAAGTAATTGAGCAGCATCAGACTCAGCATTCCATCCGTCAAGCTCAGCAAATTTTTCCTCTAATTTAGCAGCCTTCATACCATCTTCTTCAGAAAAATCAGGCTTAGCATAAATTTCATTTTTCTCTTTCATAATATTATATAATTCTTGATTTCCCATAATAACTGTATCTAAAACAGAATATTCTTCAAAAGCAAAGTGATCTTGTTTCAAAACAGATAATCTTTCTGTTTTTTCTTTAGTAACTTCACCTTTACTTGGTTCTAACTCTCCTGAAAGAACCTTTAAGAATGTTGATTTGCCAGCACCATTAGCACCAATAATTCCATAACAACATCCTTTATTAAATTTAATATTTACATCTTCAAATAAAGTTCTTTTTCCGAACCTTACTGTTACACCGATTGCATTTAACATTTTTGTTCCTCCTTGCACAATTGGGGACGCGTCCCGACTGTGCAAAATGCACAGTCAGGGACACGTCAGCAATCTAACCCGTCCCTAGCTGTGCAAAATGCACAGCGGGGACGCGTCCCCAGTTGTGCAATATTATACATTAGAATTTGCAATTTGTCCACTATAAAACTTGCATATAAAGAAAAATTTTGAAAAATCTGCCAATTTTGTATTGACATAGTCAAAATATTATGGTATTATAATCGTTGTCATGGGTCAGTAGCTCAGTTGGATAGAGCATCGGCCTTCTAAGCCGAGGGTCGGGGGTTCGAATCCCTCCTGGCTCACCATAAAGTTATACGTTTTCGTATAACTTTATTTTTTTGACAAAAATACAATTAGATGATATTATGTAACTGTGAAAACATTCACACCTTTCCACTTTGCTAAAAGGGGGAATATATATGTTGTTACTAATAGTTTTGATGGCCTTCGTTTGCGTTACAATCAAAGTTTTAGGCATTCCTATAGTATTAGATTTCGCACAATTCGTAATATTTGTTTTTATTGGACTTATTATTTCTGGAACAATAAATCTAATTTTTAAACGGAAAACCAAACAAATTATGATGTCACGAAAAGATATAGAGCTTAAAGATGGTAATAACTACGAAGATGATTTCCTATTTATTTTTACGGCAACAGATATACTAAACGGTTTAGCAATGCTTTCATGGCTGCTGTATGGAATATTCGCATGCATTTTTATGTATAGTGTTTCCATATTTGCAGAATACAAACCAATATGCATTTTGATACCAGCACTTTTGGTTATTGTAATTGAACTAATATTATTTATTAGCTGCTATTACTCAACCAAGAAAAATCTTGAACATACTATATCATTAATGATGTATATTGAAGCTTCGTGCGTCAATAAGTTAATTTTATTAGCTGCAATATTCGGATTTGTAGTACTCTGGTTTAGCATTATATTCATATTGGTTTGTCTGGTAATAATCAGCTTTGGAAGCAAACTCGGTGGATAACAAAAGGCTCTGTAATAGAGCCTTTTGTTTATTTTTGAATGATGATTGGAGACAATTTAGTACGCGTCCCAAAATTGTCCCATCCCTAACCCGCCAAACCTTGACAAAATCAGCAAAAAATGATATAATAACGCCATAATAAACGTTAAATCACCATAACCTTTAGTAAGGGAGTGAAATGTATGCTAGCAATGTTGTTCATTGTAATAGTTTCGTACCTACTGAAATTGGCACATTTGGAAATATCCATAAAGTTCTTACCTGCAATTATGATGATAGGAATATTATCTGTTCTATTGTTAATAGTTTCTTGTATAACACATAAATCATTAATTACTTCAAAAGAAGAAAATGGAGAGTATTTATGTGCATTGGAAGAACCAGGAGTGATAGTATTTGGAGTTATTTATTCATGTATAGCAACTGCTTTAATGTGTATAATGCTTGCATTCATGAATAGCGAAATTTCAATGATTATTCCAATAACAATATCAATGATAATTATGGCAATAATGGATATTATAGGTATAGCAGTATTTTTCCATTCATATACATATGATCTAAAAGAATCTATAAAAGATTCATTAGTTCATCAAATGGAATTAGTACAATACGCTCTACTTTTAATGATCGCAGTTGCCTTTGCAGTAAGGTTTACATTACTTGGAGGATTAATACTGATGTATGTAATCATCAGAATTGCAATACTTTTCCGGAGGTAGTCAATTTCGAAACAAAAGCCCAAACCAAAATGGTGATGATTTAACAATTATCACCATATTTTTATTGAAAAAAATATGTGAAAATAATAAATGAATTTAATAAATTTTGTTAAAATTTTGTAACAAAACGATAAAACGTTGAAGCCCTAAGGAAAAACGCAAAAAACTGAAGATAATATAAATAAGATTTTCTAAAACTTTTATTTCCGTAAGTTTTTGGAAAAAGTGCAAAAAAATAAAATATTACATTTATATTAAATTTAGTAAAATGTGTATTTTCAAGGCTTTTTTTGTTGAAAAAACATATTATTTAAATTATAATATAAGAAGATTGTATAAAGAATGTGAGGAGAAAATTATGAGAGAAAAGAGATTAAGAAAAATTACTAAAACAATATTTGCTGTTGTAGCAATTTTAATTGCTTTCCAAGTAACAAGCACAAAAGTTTTTGCTGCAAATGCTAAAACAATTCAAAACGCAGAAAACACAACAGACAAAGCAATAGTAAGACTTGCAGACAACGAGCAAAATGAAGGACAATCAGAAAAGAAAGCACTAAAAAAATCTGAAAGAAAAGGCGTTGGAGATATTTTAAAAGCAGCAACAACATGGATAAACGGAGCTGAAAAAACTGAAAACACAGAAGTTGATGATTTTGTAAACCAATTCGTAGGAATAGGACAATTACTTGTAATAGCAGGTGTTATCGTTATATTAATAACAATTGGAATCACAGGAATTAGATGGATTACAGCTTCTCCAGACAAACAAGCTAAATTAAAAGAACAACTAATTGGTCTAGTAATTGCAACTGTTGTAATATTTGGTGCAGTTGGAATTTGGAACTTAGTAAGAGGAATTATGATGAAAGTTGAAGACGATTATTTAACAACAGGTAACTCAGAAACAATCATAGTTGCAGACAATCAAATTAAATAAAAATCGAAAAGTATAGATTCAAAAATTTATCACAAAGGAGGAATAATAATGGCTACACATTACATCCCAAAAGACTTAAGAGGTGAAGGAAGAATATTATTAATATTCTCAACTAAGTCATTAATAACAACAGCAATATTTGGTGGTATTGGAGTTGTATTTTACTTAATATTCAGCGCTTTAGGATTAAAAATTGTTGGAGTAATTGTCTTAGCACTGTTAGCATTATTAGGGTATGCTTTTGGAACCTTCAAAATGCCAAAAATAACAGGACTTAGATTTACTAAAAATATTGAAGGAGATTCAATGGATGAAATATTTTTAAGATATATAAAATTTAGATCAAACAAGAAGATTTACTCATACACAAAGGAGGATAAATAAATGGGAAACGGATTACAAGGTATAATTTATTTTATAATTGCAATATGTGTTATTCTTGCCATAGCATTAGCAATAGTTCTAGCATATATCTGGTACAAAGATAATCGTAAAAAGCAAGAATTAAATGATACACAAAAATCAGATAAAAATAAATCAAATTCACCTACAAAGCTACAAGGAATTGAATCAATGTCTAAGTTCTTAGCCTTTGATGATATTGTAGATAGCATGATTGTTAGAAAAAATAGAACTCAATATGTAATGGTAATTCAATGTAAAGGTGTTAACTTCGATTTATTAGGGGAAGAAGAAAAAATGGCTGTAGAAAGTGGATTTACTCAATTCTTAAATACATTAAGATTTCCAGTACAGTTATATGTTCAATCAAGAAGCTTAAACTTAAAAGATAGCATAGATAAATATCAAGCAAGAGTTAATGAAGTTAAAGACGAAATAGTAAAATTAGATAATCAAATAAAAAGAGAACAAGCAAATGGAAGATTAGACTTAGTAAGAAGATTACAATTTGACAGAAGAAGAAAAATGAACATTTTAGAATATGGAGCTGATATTACAAACTATGTAGCAAGATTAAGTCAAAACAGAAATGTTTTACAACAAAATACTTATGTGGCAGTTGCTTACTACACAAATGAATTCGGTGGACAAATTGCAAACTACTCAAAAGAAGAAATTGATAACATAGCGTTTTCTGAGTTATATACAAGAGCACAAACATTAATTAGAGCTTTATCTGCATCAGGAGTTACAGGTAAGGTTATGAATTCAGAAGAGTTAGCAGAACTTCTTTATGTTGCATATAACAGAGATGATTCTGAATTAATAAGTGTTAAAAAAGCAATCGAGTCTCAATATGATAGCTTATACCACACAGCTAAAGATGTATTAGAAAAACAAAAAGAAATGATTGAAGAAAAAGTAGATAAAGAAGCAATTGATTTAACATCACAAAGCATTGCAAAAGCTGATAGAATTTTAAAATTAAGACAAGAAAACAAAGAAGAAATTCGTAGAAGAGCAATGGCTTATGTTGAAAGATATAAAGGTGAAATGACTAGTGACCTTTATGAAGAAACAAAAAGACAAGTAGAAAAAGCAAAAATAGGTGAAGAACCAAGAAAAGAAACCAAAATTACTAAGCCAACTAAAGAAGTAGAAAGAAAAACAGTAGCTAAAAAGAGACCTACAGCAGTACAAGCAGAGTCAGAAATAAGAACAGAACAACCAAGAGTACGACGCAGAAGACCAACAGTAACGGAATAAATTGTTCTAGAAAGACAAAATGAGAGGAGAAAAGGTCGATGAAATTATTTAATTTAAAACAAAATACCAAAGAAATCGAGAAAAAAGTTGAAGAAGAGAAAAGTGTTTTGAAAAGAAACAGAAAAACTCTTAAAGATATAATTTCACCAGCAGGTGTTGATGCAACACATACAAATCATTTGGAAATTGTTGCAAGTACAACAAAATATGCACGTAGTGTAATAATTTCCACAATGCCAAGAATGTGTACTTTCCCAGAGTTTCTAAGAAGCATGTATACATTTGGAGATGCAAATATTTCAGTTTTTATTAAACCAATTACTGAAAATACATCCCAAACAGACTTAAACAGAAGAATCAATGAAATTGAATCTGAAAGAATTGTAGCAGCAGAAAGAGGAAACATCAACAGGGAAAGAATTCTAGCCCAAAAAAGAATGGAAGCAGAAGAGTTAAGAGACTCAATTGCAGGTGGATTTAATAAATTATATGAATCTTCAGTAATATGTACATTATTTGCATATAACTTGGAAGATCTAGATAAACAAACTGAGTTATTATCAACAGAAATGTCAAAAACATTAATAGGAATTAAACCAGCATGGGCAATGCAAGAAGATGCATTTAATTCAAATATGCCTTTTGTAGATAATAGAATAAACAAAGAGCATACATTTGACCGTAACTCAATGGCAACAGTATTCCCATTCTTTAATTCAGACATAGGACATGAGAACGGAATTCCACTTGGATTTAATCGTCAAACAGGATTACCAATTCTTTATGATAACTTTAACAAAGAATTAAATAACTATAATATGGTTGTTTTCGGTAAATCTGGTGCTGGTAAATCAGTTGCAATTAAAACATTAACAGCTCGTTCATCAGTTCTTATGGGAATTGAAAGTTTAGCACTAGACGCCGAAGGTGAATACGGAGTTGTTGCTGAAGCACTAGGTGGAGTAAATGTTGTAATTAGTCCAAATTCAAACACAATTATAAATTTATTTGATATAGAGCCAGAACTTGTAAAAGATGAAATTACTGGAAAAGAAAGAGCAATTTTAAATGTAGAAAATAAAGTTGAAGATGTTACTCAAGCACTGGTAACAATGGCAAGAGGAAGCACAAGAAGTTCAGAAGTAAATGAGCTTACAAAACAAATTATTGCTGAAACAGTAAAAGAAGAATATGAAGCATATCAAATTACAAGTGATGTAAATAGTATATATGTTAAGAAAAATGAAAGAGTAATGGAAGACGATTACTTAGGAAGACAAAGAAAAGAAATGCCAACAATTGGTTCATGGTATAAACGTTTGATTAGAAAAGCAAAAGCAAACGAAAATCCTGACTACAGATTCCATTACAGTTATTTAGCAAAAGTTATGAGACAATATGTAAGAGCTTTAGGTGGACAAATGGCATATTTCGATGGTCAATCAACCTTCGAATTATTAGAAGATATTCCATTTATTAACTTAGATATATCTCAACTTGAAGAAAGATTTGCAAGACCACTTGCACAACAAATATTACTTTCTTGGGTATGGGAAAAATACGTAAAGAAAAATAGTGAAGATAAAGAAAAAGCAGCAAGAAAAAGGGTTCTAGTCGATGAAGCATGGATGCTTTTACCTTACCCAGAAGCTGTAGATTTCTTAAACACAATGGCAAGACGTGCCAGAAAAAGAAATGTTTCTCTAGCAGTTATTTCACAAAAATTCCAAGACTTCTATGAGAGACCAGAAGTACAAGTAGTTTTAACATCATCAGATACAAAACTATTCTTAGCACAAGATAAATCAGAAATAGAATACATAAGAGAAGTATTTAAATTAAGTGAAGGAGAAGCAAACTTCTTAACAACATGTACAAGAGGTGAAGGTTTGTTAAAAGTAGGTGAAGATACGGCAATTATTTCAATAAATCCTACTAAAAAAGAATTTGAATTCATAGAAACAAACTTAAATGAATTAGCAAAAAGAAGACAGGAGTAATTAAATGAAGAAATTTATAACTATAACAGCAATTGTTATATTATTACTTAATTTCATATCAATACGCTCGTATGCTGCAACAGACGAAAATGGTTTGTTCGATTACACTAAAGGGTTCGATTTATCTCCTCAGCAGTCTGGAGGGATAACGCTTGTTACAGATGAAGGACAAAAAGTAAGCTCTTCACTAAATGGAGCAACAAAGACAATTGGATTAGCGTTTAAAGCAATTGTGAATACATTAACTGTATTTCCACATGCAATTAACCAAGTGCTAGACGTATTTGTTGAAGTTACAACAGAAGATGAAGTAAACCATTTTACCATATATGACACAGTAATGGGACATTATGATTTGTTTGACATCGATTACCTAAACATACCAGACAAATTAACAGATGATTCAACACTTATAGAAGAAATAAAGTATTATGTAATTAGAGCATATAGAACAACAAGAAACTTAAGTATTGCAATAAGCTTATTTGTTTTAATATACATTGGAATAAGAATGGCAATATCAACTGTTGCAAGTGATAAGGCAAAATATAAGAACATGTTAGTACATTGGACAACTTCGCTAGTATTAGTTTTCCTTATACACTTTATAGTTATAATAATTTCGTTAGTGCTACAGGTGGGACTTGGGATTGTAGAAAATATTGCAAAAGCATGGGAAGTAAGCAATTTAGAAGAACAGCTATTTAGTGGTTCAGTGTTATATACAAGTACATTATCTACTGGAATTGGAATAGCATCATTCTCATCAGCAGTAATAATTTGGGTATTAGCATATTATCAGGTAAAATTCTTTTTATATTACTTAAGAAGAACTTTGGAAGTAAACTTTTTAATAGTGGTTTCACCACTAGTTACAATTACATACTCAATTGACAAATCCGGAGACAACAAAGCACAAGCATTTGAACAATTTATGAAAATGCTGATATCAAAATCAGTAATACAACTATTACATGCAATAGTATATGTTGTATTTATAGCAACAGCCGGTGTAATTGCAGTAAGACATCCACTATTAGCAATACTATTCTTTGCAGCACTAGCAAGAGTAGAAAAGATAGCAACAAGAGTATTCTCAGTAGATGAACAAGGATTCCAAAAAGTAAAAGTACCATTTATAAAAGGAGCATAATGGGGACGTGCACAATTGGGGACGCGTCCCGGCTGTGCAAAATGCACAGCTAGGGACGGGTCACAAACTTGACAAACTTGACACATTTGGGGACGGTCTTGTTTTGTGTCAAAAATGACACATTCAGGGACAGACATAACTAAAAAAGTAAGGAGATGATAATTAAAAATGATAATAAATGAAATAAAAAAACATAAAAAAATAATTATTATTTTAGTATCTATTTTATTATTATTTTTAATTACCATTATACTTATTAAAATAGATCAAAAGAAAAAATATGGAAAATTTATAGAAGAAGAAACAGCCAGAGTAAAGCAATACACAGCACTTACAGATTTTCAATCAATACAGGAAGTAGCATTATATTTAGACTGTAAATTGGAAAAGCAAGAAAAATCGCAAAAAGAAAATGTTGACTATGATATTTACATGACTCTTCCGATTGATGTTGCAGACGGACATGCAAAACACAAAACATTTTTAGAAAAATTAATTCAATATTCTGCATATGCATTAAAATACAAAAACTTCATTATTATAGATAAATCAAAAAACATTAATATAGCTGTTGTATGTAATGAAAAAGAACAAGAAATAGAAACATACTATATTAATAATGTTGAAAACTACTTTACAACAAAACAAAATGAAGAAAACATTGATAGCTTTAAAACAACAAGTGAAATTGAATTAAATGTTACATCAAATGAATTGCAACAAATAATAAGTTTAGATTGGCGATCAAGTAATTTACAAGTAGGAACAGCAGAATCAACTTTCAAAGGTTATGATATTTATTTTGATGAAGGATATCAAATAAAAAAAGTAGCAGGAAAAGTATTTAACATAGTATTCACTGATAAATATCAAAATAATGTAGTTAACAATTTAAATGTAAATTCTACAATAGAAGAAATAAAAAATTCTTTAGGGAAACCTCAATTTGAAAGTGGAAATTTAATTGGATATAAATCAAAAGATTTCTATGTATTTTTCTATAATAATCAAATTTCAATATACAGAGTTGATTATTATGACACTGAAAAATTTGCAGAAATAATAGATAAGTATAAAGAAAGCATAGATACAAAATCTTTTGTAGATGAAGTTAAAAGTAATTGGACAGATTATGATATTTCAGATTATGGAACAAACTACATAAAAATTCAATACACACTAAAGGGAATAACAATAAAATATGATTCAACAGAAAAACAGGGAATAGTAGTATATAACAATTACAATGGTAAATTACTACGGAAATCTAACTTTAGAAGAAGTTGTTAATACAAAACAAACATTACCAAATAATATATTTATTGAAAATGAAGATTTAGTATTTGAAACTGAAAAATCTAGAGTAAATACTTTAGAAGATACAACTAACAATGGAAATTATCCATCAACAGTAATATTAAACACAAGCAAAAAGTTTAAAGTAGCAAAACAGTTATTGCAAGGAAGTGACAACATGTACCAAATAAGATTTATATCAATAAATAATGAACTTCCAAATACAGAATTAAGGGAAGTAATAAGCAGAGGAATTTGGTATGATGATTACAATTTTATATTTGCAGTAAAAGAAAGAGGAATATTTATTTATAATGTTCAAACACAAAGTTATAGAACTTTAAAAACAGGTAATGGAGAATTCATGATACACAATATAGAAAATAATAAATTATATTATGATAATGATTCATTAGAAATCCAGTAAAACAATAACGAAATGAAAACAGTTTAATATCAGTTGCAGACTGTAAAAAATCGATGTGATTCGAAAATAAAAAAAGAAGGGAGGGCTGCAAATTGAAAAAACTATTCAAGAAAATCTTAATAATTTGGGCAATAATTTGCATGCTTCTTCCAACAGTATTTACAGGAGTTGCGTGTGCAGCAGATATTAATTATATAAACACAGAAAGGGCAGGAAATTTTGCAAGTAACTTTGCTATCAACTTCTATGAGAATTGGAGTAGCATTTCACTTATAGAAGAAGATGGTGGAAAAGGAAATTCAAATGCATATATTAACGGAAATCACAATTTTGTTTGGCCACTTACAAAAGGTTCATACACAATAACAAGTGAATTCGGACCAAGATCTTTAGATAATCATAAAGGTATGGATTTTGGAGCACCAAAAGGAACTCCAGTATATTCAGCAAGTTCTGGTATAGTTAAAGAAACGTTTACAACATGTGAACATAACTATGGTAAAGATTATAACTGTGGATGTGGAAGTGGCTATGGAAATAACATTAAGATAGATACAGGAGACGGCTTTTTAGTTATATATGGACATCTTACAGATGTACTTGTAAATGTTGGAGATACAATTAAGCAAGGTCAGCAAATAGGTACAGTAGGAAGCACAGGATGGTCTACAGGAGATCACTTACATTTCGAATTATCAACAAATAATATTGAAGGTTTAGATGTTGCAGATTATATTGATAGAATTGGAAATGGCGGAATTATTTTTGGATATAAATATAGTGTAAACCCAAGAAAATTCATAAGTGATAGTGCTACAATTAGCAGTTCTGATGCTGGAAAATCATCAAGCAGGGTAAATGCGACAAGCGTATTAGCAGCTGGTCAACAAATATATGATAATATTTTATTAGGAAATACAAATATTGCGTATGTAGCATATCCAGGAAGAGATTCAGAACAAATAGTAAATGATAAAAGTTATTCAGAACAACATGGTATGGACTGTTCAACATTTGTTTCAGCAGCTTTATGGCTAGCTGGATATGACGATTTTAAAAGTACTAAAAATACATATATGCTTGAAGATGGATGCTTAAGTGGTGAATATGTAAGAAAATACGGATTTGGAGTATATAAAACTGATAGAGCTGGAAGAGTATTTCAATTAGATGAAAATGGAACAGCACATGAATTAGCAGGAGAATTTGCAGATAGGTTTATTCAACCAGGAGATATAATAGTAGTAAACTGGCCAGATAGAAGAAATGGACATACAAACATAGTAAAAGAATTAACACCAGGAAACTCAAATAAATACTTAGCACTAGACTGCGGTAATTCAAGTAATTGGCAAAACCAAGCAAATTATAACGCGAACGGTGGAGGTACAAACTTTGATATATGGACTTCAGTTAATTGGGATGCATATTATGGTGGAACAAGTCAAGCATTCTTAATTAGAGCAGGTGGAACAGGAAGAAGTACTTACAATTCTTCATCAAAATTAATAACAAGAGGACAAATAAAAACAGAATATGATGCAAACATCAATCCAATGGATGAAGTTGATCCAAAAACACAAGAAAATTACAAATTCAACAATATATCTTGGATAGGATTTGCATATAGAAATTCATTGTTTAATAATAATGTTGATAACATTTTATCTGGATCAGGAAATAGCATTACAATTAATACATCAAACTTTAATGATAAAACACAAATACCAGGAATCAAAGATGTAGCAGATGATTCAAAATATTTAGATATAGCAACATTAATAAACGAAGGAAAAGTTAAACCAGGAGATATATTATATTCTGAATATACATTTTTAGATGAAGATGGAAACGAAAAAAATGTAAAAGAGTATTTATTATATGTAGGTGGTACAGCAGTAATTTATGCATCAGAAGACCCAAGAGTTGCAGCAAGTGGAGCATTAAAATATGAATATGTTGAAAGTTATTTAAAAAGAATAAGACAAAGAATTTTAGCTGCACATGAAGATGAAGAAGACTTTGAAATGCCTAAATATGGAATTACTCAAATATATAGAATTAAGGATGAAGTAGCAAGTAAAATTCCAGAAACAGATACAAATTTATTTTTTAATGGTAAAGGATATTATTCAAAAACAACATATGAAGGTTTACCTTCTAAAATAGCACTAGCACAAGTAAAAATAGACATGGTAAAATGGTTATTTGATGCACTAGAAAGAGTCCTTGAATTCTTAATAAACTTATTTATTTACATATTAAGAATGGTAATTTTAGGTTGGGCAAACTTAGTTGAAAACCTAATTCAACACATTGTTCTAGGAATAAGCGGAGATAACAATGATGCATCAATCTGGAACACAGTATTTGGTACAAGTGCAACATCTGCATCAGGCGAAAGAATAACAGTTGAATCAATCTTCTATAACCAAATTCCAATTCTAGATGCAAATTTCTTCAACTTAGAAACAGCTGGAGGACATGAAATATTTGGTGAAGGTGCAGAAGGTGAATATGGAATTGTTTACAGCTTAAGAAACAACCTAAGAAATATTTATGTAGTAGTAAGAAATGTTTCAATAGCATTAATGTTATTTTTATTAATATTCTATGGAGTAAGAATAGCAATAACAACATCAAGTCAAAAGAAAGCAGAATACAAAAAATTATTAACATCATGGTTGTTTGCATTTGGTGTAGTATTGTTTATACACATATTCATGTTCTTAGTATTTGAAGTTAACGATACATTAGTTAGTACATGTAAAAACTGGGAAAATGAAGTAGCTAGAAAGAATTTAAGTGATATAATACAAATTACAAATTCACAACAAGAATTAAACTTATATGATGCAGTAAGAACAAAAGCCTATGCATTTGACTGGCATGAAGGTGTTCCAGCAACAGTAATATACATATATTTAATATACTTAATGATTAGATTTTTAATTATCTATCTAAAGAGATATGTAACAATCTATATTTTAGCTTTATCTGGCTCATTTATGGGAGTTAAATACGCAATAGATAGATTAATGGGTAAGAAAACAAAAACTTTAAATAAATGGGCAAAAGATTTTGCATTCAATGTTTTACTACAAACAGTACATGCATTTATTTATCTATTATTTATAGGTGTTGCAATTTCAGTTTCAGGAAAAAGCTTAGGTGGAGCATTAATTGCAGGTATAATTCTTAACTTTATGCTTAAAGCGGATAAGATTATTATTAATATATTCGGATTAGATAAAGCTGGTTCACTAGCTACAGTTAATGAACCAGAATCATTTGGTAAAACAATTCGTGAATTTATGCCAATTTATACAATTTCAAGAGGAGCTCTTGGAATATTTAGTGGAGACTCAAAATTATATAAGAGTGTAAGATATTTCTTTACTGATGCAGATAATTTTAAAGATGCTAAAAAAGAAGTTGAAAAACAAAATTATCAACTTATGGGTTGGTTAGCAAGAAAAATAGATAGAACCCCAATTAGAGAATTATCAAGATTTCATAACCTATACACAAGGTTAGGTAATGACTTAGATAATGACACAAACAAAAAAATACTTGCAGCAATTAAAGATGCAAGAAAGAAAACAAATGCAAGATATTTAAGAAAATTAAATATGGCAAAGGATTTAACTTTAGGAACAGCAGGAAAAATAGCAAGCTTAGGTGTTGCAATAGCAAATCCAGCTGCTGGTGTGGGATTATTTTTACAATCAAACAAAATGATTAAAAAATATAAAACTACAAATAAAACAAAGTTAAAAGCACAAAAATATGGTGGCTCAACTGCTAAAGCTAGAATAGATTTACAAAGGGCAAACAATACATATAAAGTTGTTTTGGATAGACATACAAATAATGAATTAGCATATCAAGAAGAATATGAAAGACTACATGATATGTATAATAGAGCAACAAGTGATGCAGAAAGAACAAGAATTAATAGTGAAGCTCAAAGATTACTTGCTGAAAGGGAACAACAAAGATCTATTGAATTACACGAATTAGCTGAAGCAACAGATAAGCAACGTGAAGCTAAAAATGATTACAACAAGGCTAGATTTGAAAACAACATGTTTATGAAAACAGTTGGAAAAGTTACAGGATTAGAAACAATTAATAATATAGCTCAAAACGAAGCTGTAAATGCTGAAAAAGCTGTTAAAGATGATGAAAAAGCAGAGAAAAAAGCAAAAGACTTAGATAAAATTGCAAAACTTGAAAAAGAATTAAGAGATGCTACAACAAACTTAAAGACTTTACAAAAAGAATATGCAGAAAAGAAAAATCTTTCAGAAGAAGATACAGATAAATACATTAAAGACAGCTTTAATAAGGTATATAAGCAATCTAAAGAAATTAATATTAGGTCTTCATATATTGCACAAGCTGTAAGCGAATATTTATCTAGAAAAAGTATTTCAAAGGTAACCGGGGATAATGTTGATGATGTATTAGATAATCTAAAAGAAGTAATGGCAAGAAACAACAAAACATTCGATGTTACTGATGAATTGAAAAATAATGTAAAAGAAGCACTAGAAAGCAAAATGCTAGATGATAGAAAAGGACTTGGATTAGACAAGAAAGATGCTATAGTAACAATAAGACAAGCTTTAGTAAAAGGAAAAGATCATTTACGTAGAGATAACAATAATCAACATAAAGATACAGATGAGTTAGAGAAATTAAAACAACGAATTGAACAACTTGAAGATTTAAGATTACAAAAAATCAATCAAATTAATACATATAATGAGGTTGGAAAAATTAAATATAAATCTTCATTAGTAAGTGTAAATAAAATTATTAAAGAGACAAATAAATAAAAGGAAGTAGGTGTCAAATGAAAACAAGTAAACATATTAAAAGAATAAGTTTAATTTTATTAATTAGCATGATTGCTTTAGCTTTGTTTAAAGTTTCTTATGGTGCAGATACTGTTTCCAAAGGCTTAACAGGTGCTGGATATTCAATTGTTGCATTTTTAACATTAGGAATACAGGAATTTGCATTATTAATATTCTTAGCGTTAAGAACATTAACAGTTGTAATTACTGGGGTGGCTAGTGAAGGTTTTGGTGGAACAATAGGAGATGTAGTATTTAATAGATGTGGACTTACATCAGCAAACTTCTTTCCAGAAGTTTGGATTGGAGAAAATCCACAATATGGCCAAACATTATCAACAGTTGTTTCAAGTATTAGAACTTATTATAATGTAATTAGAAACTTATCAATAGCAATATTATTATTTATATTAATATATGTTGGTATAAGAATGGCAATATCAACAACTGCTTCAGATGAAGCAAAATACAAAAAGATGTTAAAAGATTGGGCAGTAAGTTTAGTCTTGGTGTTTATGCTACATTTTATTATGATAATTACATTTTTCATAAATAATTCATTAGTATACGCATTATCAGGATTAGATTCTGGATCAGGAAATGCACAGTGGCTTGAGCTTGCAGGCTCAGCCGCAATACCAGGAATTGGATGGCCAGACTTAATTATATATGGAGCATTTACAATAGGTACAATTGCATTTGTATTAATGTATGTAAAACGTACAATAGTATTAGGATTTTTAATTGTAATTTCACCATTAATTACAATTACTTATTCAATAGATAAAATGGGTGATGGTAAATCACAAGCATTAAATGCGTGGTTAAAAGAATTCATTTTCACTGTAATTGTTCAACCATTCCATTGTATAATTTATTTAGTATTTTATGATTCAATTATGAAATCAGTGACTGGTTTGGGAGAATTAGATTTAGGGAAAATGATATTTGCAGTAGGTAGTGCATTGTTTATGCTAAAAGCAGAAGGTATAATTAAGAAAATATTTGGTGTACAACCAAGTAGCATTGGGGATGCCTTAGGAACAGGTGCAATGGCATTAACAATGGCAACATCAATGTTTAAAGGTTCAGGAAAGAAACTTAATAAAAATAAAGGTGAAATGAAGAGAATGGATCAAGGCAAAGATGTTAAAACAACTAAAAATAAAGGTGTTCCAACAGATGTTACAGGAGCTAATCAAGCAGCTCAAAGAAACGCAAATGCAAATGGCGGACAAAACGCAGGAGCAAATGCAGGAAATGGTAATGCCAATATGCCTGGAGATATTTCAAATGCAATAGATAATGCTAGAACTGGTGAAAACCAAGCACAAAAACAACCTACATGGCTTGGAAGAAAAATTAGAAAAGCTGTAAGTAGACATGGTGGATGGACAGGAGCTGTTGCAGATTATGCTAAATCTAGTGCTCGTAAGGCAGCAGCAACAGCAGGTTTTATAGCTGGTGCTACTGTTGGTGACTTCAAAACAGCGGCTTCAACTGCTACAGCTGCAAGTGGGGTTGCTAGAAATATAGCAGATGATCTAGAATACAAACATGCAGAAAAAATTCTTGAAGACAATCAAAAAGTTTATGCAGATAGTTATGAAGACTTTGCTGATGAATATAGAGCAAGAATTAATGCAGAAGCAACTGATGAAGAAATCAGAGCAGAAATTGGAAGAATTATTGAAACAAATGGTTTAGGACTTGAAGATTGGCAAAGAGATATTTATGATAAAGCAGATCAATTATCAACAGGTGCTGAAATTATGGGATATTCAGATGGCGCAGATTATGTACTTGACACAAGTAGATTGGCTGCTGAAGGTGTAGTTGGACATACAGATAAATATGTTCCAAAAAGAAATAGAAGAAATGATAATAGTAATAATAACAATAATAGATTTACTGATAACAACGATAGCAATGACAATAGCTCAAATTCATAATAAAAAAGTAACAGAAAGGCAGGTGATATAAATGAATGATGAAGAAGATGATGTACTTCTTAACACCATGGATGATGAACAAAATGCGAAAAAACAACGTAAACAAGAAAAGCAAGAAGGTCAAAACACATTATTTGGAAGAGTAAAACAAAATGCCAAAGAACAGGCAAAAGAAAAAACAAAAGAAACAGCCAAAAGAGAATATCAAAAGTATAAAAAGGCAAAAAAAGTTGCTAAAAAAGCTGGAAAAGTAGCCGGCGGTGCAGCCAAAGTTGCAAATCCTGTTGGAGCAACAGTATTTCTAATTATATTAATAATTATAATAATTATAGGTATCATTTCATTTATAACATCAATGCCTGGTCTTGTTCAACAAGAAATAATGAAAAAGGTCATGGGAGCTAAAGATTTGCTATCATACACACTTGGAGGAAGTGACTATTACCTAACAGATTTAGCAACATCAGAAGAAGGAGAAAAATATAGAAAAGATGTTTTAAAATACTTAAACGATATGGGACTTGACCCTGCTGGTTTCGGATTTGCACCATTTTTCCGTGTGAATTCTGATGGTGAAGTAGAATATGATACATCAATTGCAATAGATGATGTTCCAGGAGTACATGAATTATTTAGTGCTTTGGTAGCAAACTGGAAAGCACAAAAGAGAATTGAAAATCAAGATTTAATTTTTAAATATCTTGTATCAAATGAAAGAACATATTTAGTTGATGATGACTCAAAAGCAACAAAAGTAATTGAAAAACTAGGAGTTACACCTATTTATGAAAGCTTATTTGGTTCTACTAAGCTAAAAGGTATGATAAAAATGAGACTAGAAGGTGGCTTGGGAAATGACCAATGGCATACATTTACAGTTGACAGAGAAAATCAACAATTAATTATCGCAACAGCTAATTTAAGCGAAACAAAGTTTAAATTAAAAGAAGGCGAAGACGGATTCTTTAAAAAAGCATTAAAATCAGGTTTAGTAGGTGGAGTTATAGGTTCATTTATAGGTGATTCTGATGTAGCAGTTGATGTTCCAATTCAAATGGCAACTTATGATTTAAGTTCATATGCTGGTAGATATGGAACTCCACTAGAAATGCTTTTAGCACTACACTTAGCAACAATGACATCAGATTTAACAGATGAAATGGTTACTAATGAAAATTTGCAAACTGAGTTAAGCTTAAAAGTGAAATTAGATTCATATGACACAGATTATGAAGTCTCATATAACGGAAAAACATTACCTGCCAAAATAGGTGATTATGGATTTGCTGAACCAGACATGCATGAGTATATTTATTATGATGATGATAATGTCGCTCGTGTAACTGCAGGTTCAGAAAGGGCTGGAATTACAATAAGAAGCTTACGTAATTGGGCAAACAAAATAACACAACACAAAAACTTAAATTTAGCAGCAGACCAACAAACAGTAAGAGCAATTGAAGCTAAAAATGCACTTTTAGGAAATGGAGAATTCTATATTGACTATAGAATGCTAGAAAATATAGGTGACCTTGATGTGCGTGATGCAATGGGGTTAAGAAAAGGTACAAGTAATGATGCAATTTATATAGGTCCTGCTGAGGGGATTTCAAATAATGGAAATATAATACTTCATGGTTTACCATATTACATAAATGGTAATGAAAAAGAAATTCGAAATGACGAATATACACGAAATGGAATTACATATATATTAAGTCAATTAGACGCGTGCTTAGTTTACGAAGAATTAGAATTAATTTCAAATTATGAATTTAATGAAGACAATTTATTATTAGCGCAACAATGGATGGATTTCATTTCTGATGAATCAAATTTAACAGATGAAAGAATCCATGAAGAGTTAGTTAATTTATCAAAAAATGTTACAAATTATTTTGATATAATTGAACATAAAGAAGAAAAAATGCAAAATGTAATCGACAGTTATTTAGGAGTACATTTAACTCCAGATGATTTACAAGCAATTATAAATAGTGCAAAAGACTTACCAGGAGAATATGAATTTGCAATGCCAAGAATTGAGCATGTAATCAAGCACTGGTATAAAGATGTCATATTTGAAAATAAGAATATAGATGGAGTTTATGATTCATCAAGTGAAGCCATTCGTGCACCTATTTCAGATATTGAAACAACAAATGGAGATAAAATACAAATCACGGCAATATTAACAGATGGAAAAGCTTATAGCCAATCAGGACAACCATATGTTGTTAAAGGGGATGTTGTTACACTTGACGGAGAAGTTGTTGAAGATTCAGGTGTTGAAAATTTAACATTTTCTGGAGGATATAAAGTAGGTGATGGATATAGAACAACCAAAAAATTATTTACTCAAGGTCAATACTATATCTTTGACGGTTCAAGAGAAACATCTCAATCAATTTACTATGCAAAAGAATTGGAAAAATTAAAACCAAATTCTAATAATGAATTTGCAATTGTACATGTTCAAAACGGAAGAATATCAATATTAAACTCTGCTGGCGTAGGCGGAAATCCATTAGAAATAATTGGAGATTCTTATAGTGCGGGACAATGGAATACAAGTACTCAATTTGTTGGTGATAAAAGAATTAAGGCTAATTTAGGTTCAACAGTAATAAATGATGAAAATGGAAATTGGTCAGTATTCTTAGCAAAGGCTTATGATTCAGGGGCAAATATTTATTATGTTAAAGCAAATGCTGATTTAAAATATTTATCACCTGCAGATTATACTTATGAAGAAAGTAAAAAATCAGTTGAAAAGATAAATTCTTTACTAGAAGCAATGGGTGTTGTAACAATAAGAAAACCAATAAGTTTTGACAACACAACTGCAAATGGTGAAATTACAACATTAACGGCATTTGAAATTCTTGAAGGAATGCACACAGAAGCTGCAGAAGATGTATATAAAGATTTAAAAGAAATGTTAATAGAATTAGGATATTTTTCAAAAGCAGAATTTGATCAAATTTCTACTAATGTTTTAGACTGGTTTATTCCAGACTATACTCCACGTTCAAAACAATGGAGACAAAACAGAGAAGAAGATGATTTATATTATGGTGCAATATTATATCCTGCAAGTATGGCAGAAACAACAGATTCTGAAAATGATTCAGAAAATACTGAAATTGGATTTGAACCAGATTTAGATGTAATAGCACCAGGAAATGCTCGTATTAAGGAATTAAGAGATGATGGAATAACTTTAGTATTTGACGGAATTTCAGAGCCAGAAATAGGAGCATTAGACAAATATTCAATGAGTATTGATGGAATTGTAATTGATAGAAATGCTGTAGTAAATGTGATTGATTCAAATGGTGAAGAAAGTGAAATGTCTTTACAAAGTGTATTTGAAAGTGAAGGTAAATATATTGTTAAAGTTGGAGAAATTATAGGACATACTGGAAATACAAAGATTCAAGTAATTTTAAAGAATAGTAAAGAGGGTTATATAGACAACATTGAAGACTATATGGCACCAGCGTTAAGTGCAACACCAGTAGTATCAGCTTCAGATGAAGCATATTTCTATTTCTCACCATATGAAGGAAGACCAGAGTCAGTTGGTGGACGTAATGGTAATGAAGTTGCAGTAGGTATTTGTCAATGGACAACAATAAATGGTTCTTATAATAATATAAGCCCATTCTGCAAATGGTTAGTAGAGCAAGATGCATCATTATGTGGTGAATTAGAAACATTTGTATACTGGACTGCGCAAGACTTTGTTGATGATTATTATGGAGCTGGACAATTAAAGAAAGCTTTCGAAAAAGTAAATTATAGAGATAGTACTAAATTTAGACAATTACAAGAAACATATGCTAAGAACGAAAAAGAGCAAATTATTAGAAATTTAGGACTAGGATGGGTATTAGAAAAAAATCCAGTAACAGCGGGAACATTATTCTCACTGGTTAACTGGGGACCATACATGGGTTGGGAGAACCAGATTGACCAATCTATGTCTGATGAGCAAATAATTAAAGCATTATTAAAATATGCATGTACAAAAAATTCAACTGCAGGTTCATTAAATGCAAGATGGGAATCTCAAGCAAAACTTGCAATAGATATATTATATGGTAACTTTACAGATATATCTGGATGGCGTGCAAATCCAGCTCAATATCCACAATATGGACAAGGAAATAATGCTGGATATTTAACAAAATAATATTATTTTTGAGGTGTCATTATGAGTAAAAAAAGTTTGGTTAGATTATTATGTATTTTATTAATTATTATATTATCATTAAGTATAATAGTTTTAATTAATAAAAATAAGAGAAATAACAAAACAGATAATCAAGAACAAGCAAATCAAGAGGTTATTATTCCAATTGATGAAGATGTTATAATACCAGGAGATTCATATATATTTTTTGGAAAATACATTCATGGAAAAGTAAGTTCAAAAACTATATATAACACTATTAATTATTGTACAAAAACAATAATTCCAAAGTATTATTCAGACTTAAAAGATGCAAGTGATAATGACATCTCAAATTATTTTGAAAATAATAAAACTGAAATATGGAAATTATTTAATATAGATAATAAGCAAGATTTCTTAAGTTTAATTAAAGAACTTAAACAGCTAAATTTAGAAAACTTAGAATTGGCAGCAGTTGATTTTGTAGAAGATGATATAAAAGTAAATAATGATTCAACAGACGCTAAATTAATTATTACATATAATAAAGATAGAAAAATAGAAATTTATATGAAAGTATATAGAGAATTACAAAAGTTTAATAGAAATATAGTTTTCTATAATAAATAAGTAATTATAAAAATCTAAATAAAAAATATAGGAGCAAAATTATGAAAAAAGTTAAAAGTAAAATTGAAAAACTTGATATAATTCTAGTGTTTTTATTACTTATTCTAATAATCGTATTTTTATCTATATATGTAAAAACTAATTCTAAGGTTGATGAAAATACTAGTGAGAAAAAATTCACAGTAGTAAAAGAATCAGAAAAGCAACAAATAACAGTCCCACAAACAGACGAAGAAATAATCAAAAAGCTCTCAACACAAGGCGAATGGGACAGAATGGATTACTATTGTGGAGTATATTTTAAACACTTAGCAGAAAAAGAATATGAATCTGCATATAACTTATTATATTCAGAATTCAAAGAAAAATATTTTCCAACACTTGAAACATTTAGAGAATATGTAGAAAAAACGTATCCAAATGATTTTTCATGGGTTGATGATGATATTACAAGACAAGGAAACATCTATGTTTTAAAAGTAAAATTGCTAGATACAAAAGGAACAAAAGATAACGAGAAATCACAAAGAATAGTACTTAAAGAAAATAACTATAATGACTTTGTAATTTCTTTTCAAGTAATTTAAAAGGAGGTAGTAATAGGCATATGTTTAGAAACCTAAAAGCCAGAATAGTTGAATATTCTCAAAAAAACAAAAAGAAGCTAATTATAGTTTTTTTAATAGCTTGGCTAATAATCTTCATAATAAATACAATACTGAAAAATGCTCCAGAACAGTTGCCAGCACCTTCTACTACATATAAACCACATGTATCAGTAATTGACGAAAAACAAGAAGTTCCACAAAAATATCAACAACCGATAGAAAATCTTATAGATAAGTACATGAATTATTGCAATAACAAAGAATATGAAAAAGCTTATAACATGATTACAAAAGAATGTAGAGATAAAAACTATCCAACATTAGAACAATTCCAATTATACGTAGATCATGTATTTGAAGGTAAAAATAAAATATATAATATTCAAAGTTATTCAATAGTAGATAATAAATATATATATCAAATACGTATTTTAGATGATATTCTAGCAACAGGAACAACAGATGGATACTACTACTATGAAGAAAAATTTGTAGTAACAGAAGAAAACGGTGAATTAAAGCTATCAATAGCTGAATATATCGGAGATGAAAAATTAAACACAGTTGCTGAAGACAACAATATGAAAGTAGAAATAACAAATGTTTCAAGAGATTATGAAACAGAAACATACACAATTAAAGTAACAAACAAAACAGACAAGTTTATAGTAATAGCAGACAATGCATATAACAATGAAATTACATTAGACTTAGGGGAAGAAACAAGAAAACCAACAAACACAAACTTAGTATTCTTCTACGTTAGACCAAATTCAACAACAACTCAAGAATTCAAATTCAAAAAATACTATGATAATGGACTAACAGCAAAAAGAATAGTATTTGGCACAGTTAGAATTCTAAAAGAATATGACTGGCAAACAAGAACAACACAAGAGAACATAGATAATGCGATTGAATTATATGCATTCCAAATAAATTTCTAAGCAAATGACACAAATGGGGACGGACTCAATTTGTGTCATTTTTGACACATTTGGGGACGGTCTTATTTTGTTTCATTTTTGAAACAAAATAAGACCGTCCCCAAACCTTTCAAATTTACCTCTTGTAATTTCTACAAAAAAATGATATAGTGTACTAAACTTATTTTAATTGGAGGTATAAAATGGGTAAAGGAAGAAGATATGATGGTGAACAAAAGCTTAATCTAAAAAAAGTATTTGCAGTCATCGCAACTATTATAATCATAATATTATTTATTGTAGGAATAAGACAAATATTAAAAGCTGATAAAAATACATTAGCTAGTAAAAATATAGAATTACATTACTTCACACTATTTAAAGATGGAAATTGGGGAGTAATTAACTCAAGTGGTGATATTATCATAGAACCAGCAAACAGTGAAATGGTTGTAATTCCAAACAAAGCAAAACCAGTTTTCATTTGTACATATGAAGTAAATTATGTTGATGGAACTTATAAAACAAAAGTAGTCAACGAAAAAAATCAAGAAATATTCACAGATTTCCAAAACGTTGTAGCTGTTCAAAACTATGATGAAAACAACAATTTATGGTTTGAGGAAAATGTTTTAAAAGCTCAAAAAGACGGAAAATACGGATTAATAAATTTAGATGGACAAGAAATTTTACCATTTGAATATGATAGCATTACAACATTAAAAGGAATTAAGAACAGTATGCTTATTAAAAAAGACAACAAAACAGGTCTTGTAAATTCAGATGGAACAATAATAGTTCCAGTAGAATATGATTCAGTAACAGCAATTTCAAAAGATTACAAAAATGGATATGTTGTAAAAAATGCTGAAAACAAATTTGGAGTTATTAAATCAGACGGGCAAGTTGCACTAGAATGCAAATATGATGACATAGAAAACATTGTAGATAACAATAAATATATTGTTAAAGAAAATGGAACATGGAAAGTAACTACAGAAGATGGAACAACTTACTTAGACGGAAAAGTTGCTAATGCAGTTAGCATGAACAACGGAGATGTAATAGTAAACTCAAATGGAAAGTTTAGTGTTATAAACATCGTAACTGACCTTAAAATTCCAGCAGAATACGAAAGCCTATCATATATGTTTGATGATAAATATATAGCAAAAAAAGACGGTAAATTTGGAATTATAAACTCAAGCAATGAGGCTGTTGTAGAATTTAAATATAAAAATATTATTTATAATCAAGAAACAGGCTATATAAAAGCAGAAGTTGAAGACTATATGTACGATTATATGGCAAGAGATTTATCTGTTAAATTAACTGCAGGAAATGAAATGATTCTAAATGGATTTATAGGTATATATACAATGGATGGTTTAAAATACTACAACTATAAATTAGAAGAAAAATCTAATAAAGATGTATTTTCAACAAATACTTTATTTATAACACAAGTAAACGGAAAATACGGATTTGTAGACAAAGATGGAAAAACAATTGTAGAAGCACAATATGATGACGCAAGAGAACAAAATGATTATGGATTTGTAGCTGTAAAAAAAGACGGAAAATGGGGTGCTTTAGATCAATATGGCAAGGTTGTAATAGAGCCAACATACACACTTACAAATAACGATGTAATAGATTTCATTGGAAAATGGCATGTTTGTGCTGACAAAAATGCAAATTATTATACTGATGCAGAATAACACAGAATGACACATTTGGGGACGGACTCATTTTGGGACATTTTTGACACATTTGGGGACGCTCTTGATAAATATAAAGACGGAGAAATATAATTTCTCCGTCTTTAATTTTAACAACTTTCCATTTTGAAAAAAATATGATATAATTACAAACTAATAGAACCAATAAATAAATGGAGGAATATACAATGAACCTAAAAACAGGAATTGATATAATAGAAGTAAATAGAATTCAAGAAAACATAGAAAAATATGGTGAAAAATTTTTGAATAGAATATATACGAACAATGAAATAAATTATTGTGAAAGCAAAAAAACACAAAAATTTCAATCATACGCAGGACGTTTTGCTGCAAAAGAAGCAGTGTTTAAAGCATTATCAGAATTTTTGGATAATAAATTTGAAATAGAATGGAAAGATATTGAAGTTATTAATGATAAGAACGGAAGACCAAGCGTGAATTTTTATGGTATTTTAACAGAAATAATCACGTTGAAAAACAATATAGACGTAAGCATATCTCACATTAAAGATATAGCAATAGCAAGCGCAATCATAAAATGGGACAATTAGGTACGCGTCCCCAAAATGTCCGTTTAAAAGGAGGAAAACAAATGGAATTATTTGACAACCACGCCCACTACAATGATGAAAAATTCAACGAAGATAGAGACGAAATAATAAATAAAATATATGAATCAGGTGTAACAAAGCTAATATGTGCTGGATACAGTTTAGAATCTTCACAAAGAGCTTTAGAAATTGCCAAAAACTATAGCTTTATATATACAACTGCTGGAATATCACCAAACGATATACCAGGTCATATTCAAGATGAAGATTTAGAAGGCAAAACTGCTGAAGAAACAAAAAAGTTATGCACAGAAAGTATACAAATTGTGGATAACCAGCTAGAAGAAATTGAAAAATTGGCTCAAAACAAAAAAGTAGTTGCTATAGGGGAAATTGGTTTAGATTACCATTGGAATACACTAAATAAAGAACTACAAAAACAAGTTTTCATCAAACAAATAGAACTAGCAAATAAATTAAATTTACCAATAGTTATTCATACTAGAGAAGCAGTAATGGATACTTTAGACATTCTAAAAAATATAAAACCAACAATTAAACCTGGAGTATTTCACTGTTGTCCATTGAATGTTGAACTAGTTAAAGAAGCGTTAAAACTTGGATTTTATATTTCATTTGCTGGACCTGTTACATTTAAAAACTCTAAAAACGCTAGGGAAATAAGCGAAATGGTGCCGCTAGATAAAATGCTTATTGAAACAGATAGCCCATATCTAGCCCCAGAGCCAGTACGAGGAACCCGTAATGATTCACGAAATGTTAAATTTATTGCAGAGAAAATAGCAGAATTTAAAGGTATTGATACTGAAGAGGTTGCGCTAAAAACATATGAAAATGCTAATCGCGTTTTTGAAATTTAAAAAAATATTTTTAAAGTATTTAATTAATTAAACAACAATGATATAATGTAAAAAAATAAAAAAAGGATGTTGAATATGGAAGAAAGAATAGTTGATACAGTTGATACAATAATAAAATTAATTGAAAATGATGAATTTAAAGTATATAAGTATGATAATAAAAAATTTCACATTATAGATAAAGAAAAAAATATAGATTTTCAAGCTAAACTAGCTAATAACAATTATTATTTTAGAGATAATATTAATAATTTAACATATATTAAAACAAGAAAATTCCTAGGCAGAGATTTTACGGTTCAACAAATATTAGTTGAAGATGGCACAGAAAAATGTTATTATTCTTTTTTAGAAAGAGATTATCAAACAAGCTTAATTAGCGTTGTATCAACTGATGAGGATATGTCCCTAACCTGTACGAATACAGAAGTTGTTGATCACGATTGGAAAGATATTATGGCATACGCAAAAGAAATATTTGAAGATATAAAAGATTATTCTGACGAAGACGAAGAAGGCTTGGCTGAAGAGGACTTAGATGAAGATGAATTAGCCGAAGAAGAATTCGACAATGACGAATTAAATGACGAAGAGTTAGATGATGATGATGAATCAAACGCAGAAAAAATGAACCTAGAAGAATTTTATGAAAGATATAATCTATTCATAAATAAAAAAGAAATAGATGGAAAAGCTAAAATAAATATAGTGCCTGATTTAGAAATAGCAACGTTTAAAAGATATGCTAATTCAATATTATTAGATGAAACTGTAGGCAATTTAAAAATCGTTATAGAGTCAAAATTAAAAAAACAAGAGTTACAAGAACTAGAAAAATAAAAATTATATAGATATTTTTGTAATATTTTTGTAATAATCTCCCATGTACAAGCATATAATAAATTATGGCAAATTTGACAATTTACACCAGAAATGTTATAATTATAAATGTCTTAGTTAAAGGAGGGACAAATATCTTATGAAAAAAGATGATAAGGCTTCGATATCCTTGAAAAAGGTTATAATCGTAAGTATAATGCTTTTACTTGTAATGGGTATAAGTGTTATGGCCGTAAATTCGAAAGTAAACAACGTTAAAATCATTCTTTCAAATGGATATGAAATGGATGTTTTAACAACAAAAGATAAAGTTTCAGATATATTAAATGATAATCATATTATATTATTACCAGAAGAACATGTAATACCAGGGTTAGAAAGTAATATATCAGATAATAAGACAATAAGAATAACAACAGATAATATAGCCGAAAAAACAACTGAAACAGTTGTACAATCTAGCGAAGTTTCAGTAGAAGACATATTATCTAAAAACTATGATAATATAGTTGAAAAATTAGTTGTAGAGCAAACTTCAATTCCTTTTGAAACTCAAACAAAAGACGTTTCAACAGGAAATGGTGATAAAAAAGAAGTTATTACACAAAAAGGTGTAGACGGTGTTAAAGAAACTACTTACAAAGTTAAATATCAAAATGATGTTGAAATTGCAAGAACAGAGGTTTCTACACAAGTTACAAAACAACCAGTTACAAAAATAGCAGAAATTAGAGACAATCAAATTGTTTCAAGAGCAACAGTTGATAGAGCAGGGACAGAAGCCGCAACAACAGCTGCAACAAATGCAGTAGCCAATGGAAATTCATTAGCTGCTAGAGTAGCCGGAAAAACACCTTCAGTTGTAACATTAAATGCATCAGCATATACTGCATCAACATGTGGTAAAGCTGCTGGTTCAAAAGGATATGGTATTACAGCCTCAGGTGCTCGTGCATCTGCATGGTATACAGTAGCAGCCGGAAAAGGTTACCCTTTAGGAACTATTATTTATATTCCATATTTTGCTAATAAGCCAAATGGTGGTTGGTTCGTAGTTCAAGATAGGGGTGGAGCTATTTCAAACAACAAATTAGACGTATATATGAATACTTATAATGAATGTATTAGTTTCGGTAGAAGAAACTTACAATGTTATGTATATCTTCCTTAATAAAACTGGAGCTACTACGGAATAAGTAAATAAGAGAGAAATTAAGACAAATAAAAAGGACAATTTTGGGACGTGTACCAAAATGTCCTTTTTTGATTGGAAAATTTAGTGTGCGTCTCCAGATTGCCCAAAACCACCACCACTTGAAAATCACCTAAATTTGTGATAAAATAATCCGTAATTATAAGGAGCGTGAAAAAATGAAAGAAAGAAGAGTATGGACAAAATGGTTTTACTGGTTCACATTTGCTGTAGCAATAATAATTATCTATAAAACATTAGATAATTTTACGGAAATAAAAAATGGAATCGGTAACTTTTTACATATTATAATGCCATTTATTTTAGGCATTATAATGTCTTATGTATTATATATACCCGTAAGGAATTTTGAAAAATTACTTAAAAAAATAAAAAAGATTAAATTCATACAAAAAAAAGCAAGAGTGCTATCAGTAATAATTGTATATTTACTTGCACTAATTATATTAACATTAGTAATTAATTACATTTTACCAATTATTTGCACAAGTGTAATAGATTTTGTAAATCATTTTCAAGATTATTACAATATAATTTCAGAAAAAATAACAAATCTACCAGATGATTCAATATTAAAAAGCGAGATTATTACAAACACGTTAACACAAATAGGAAAAATTAATATTACTGAATACGTAAATATTGAAAAATTAACTCAATATGCACAAGGAGCATTGAGTATAGCAAATGGAATTTTCAATTTCTTTGTTTCAATAATTGTTTCAGCATATATATTACTAGAAAGAGGAGAAATTCTTAAATTTTTAAGAAAAATTACAAATGCAATATTTGAAGAAAATACATGTAAAAATATTTCAAAATATTTCCATAGAACAAATGAAATTTTCTTAAAATTCATTGCAAGTCAATTATTAGATGCAATAGTAGTTGGAGTATTAGCTTCAATTGCAATGAGTTTTTTAGGAGTAAAGTACGCTGTTTTATTAGGAGTAATGATAGGTCTATTTAATATGATTCCATATTTTGGTGCAATAGTTGCTGTAATAATTTCAGCCTTAATAACATTTATTACAGGAGGATTTTCTCAAGCAATATGGATGATTGTGATAGTTACAATTTTACAACAAATTGATGCAAATATAATTAATCCAAAAATAGTTGGAGATTCTTTAAAAATAAGCCCATTGCTTGTAATATTTGCTGTAACAGTTGGAGGAGCATATTTCAACATATTAGGAATGTTTTTAGCGGTGCCAATAGTAGCTGTTTTAAAGGTTTTAATAGGAGATTTTATAGAGTTTAAAAATTCACAAAAACATATTGCAATAAAAAATTAGTTAAGTTATAATAAATATGTATAATACTAATGAAAAGGAGATAATATTATGAGTAAAAAGAAAAAAACTATAATAATTACAGCCGTGGTATTAGCAGCTTTTATTATAATGGGAGTTGTTTACGCATTATTTTCAGATAAATTAGAACTTATAAATAAATTCAAAGTTGGAACTGTACGAATTGATACAAAGGAGCTAGCTTTAACAGACAAAAATGGTAATAATGCTGCATTACTTTCACCAGCAGACATTGATACTTTATCATGGACAACAGAAAATTTAGGAACATCAGGAGTTCTAACTAGACACACACTTGAAATTCGTTGGTCAGGAGATTTAAATTTCTATTTATATCCAGCAAATATGGCTGAAGATAAAATTTTAGCTGACTTTAACAATATTCAAAATGGTTTAGAATCAAAAGCACTTACAACAGAACCAATTACAGAAACAGCAGGAGGAGTTACAAAAGTTGTTGGTATGAAATATAACTTCGTTGGAGATGTTTTAGATGGATCAAACAATAATGATCAAAACAGTGTAAGCAGTGAAGTTAATTACAATTCAACAGACGAAAGCATTATAGACACAGCAATAAATACAGACGATACAGCCAAAAAAGAAGATAAAGTTGCTTTTAGATTATTATTAAGTCCAAAAACATCATATTTAGAACAAGGAAAAATAATATCTATAAAAGTTAAAACAGAAGGTATGCAATACACAGAAGACGGAAGTGGAACTTGGGTAGAAGCTGACGTTGAAGAAATTCAATAAATAATTCTAAAGAAATTAATTTAAATAACTAAAGAAAGGGAGGAAGAAAATGAGTGAACAAAAAGTAAAAACTACTTCCAAGAAGAATGTAAAACTAATAGTTTTAATTGCATTATTAATAGCTTTAATAGTTTTAATACCAATAGGATATGCATTGTTCTCTGATCGTGATAAAGAGTCTACACAAACTGAAATTGGAAGAATAGAAGTTGAATTAAAAGAGGACTGGCCAGAGCCTGGTGAAACAGATCCTTTAACAGGAGATCAATATGATGAATTCGGTTTGAAGAAAAATGCTAAAAAGATTTGGGGACACTCAGTTGGAAATTTACCTGCATATGTAAGAATTAGATGCATTCCAATAGTTGAATATAATACAGATAAAGAAAATGGACAAGGAGAATGGGTTACAGCTCCAGTTCCACAAGAAAATATAATTGTAACAATTGATTCAAAAAACGATAATCAAGAAGATACATGGATTAGTTCAGGAAACTACTGGTATTACAATAGAATATTACCAGCAGGAGAAGATACATCAAAAATGTCTATATCATGGCAAATTGATGAATTACCATCAGAGCTAGAAGGATACAAAGTAAGAGCAGATGTAAGAGTTATATTAGAATATGCTCAAACAACAAATGATAAATGGAAAGAAATATTCCAAATAGATGATTTACCAGACGGTGTACAAAAATAAAAGTATCCAAAAACAGAATAATATAGAAAGGATAATATTGAAAATATTATATGGTAATTAATATGAAACTTACATTAAAAAAAGTGTTTATAGTACTAACAATATTATTTATAAGTATATTAACTAGTTCTCAAGTATTTGCGGAAGATATGACAGTTAAAGTAAACTGTGATGGAAAAACAATAAAAATGATATCTGAAACACCAGATTTAACATGGAGAGTTGAAGACATTTTACCGGGTGAAACAGATGAATCAACAGTTACTATACAAAATATTGGAAAGAAAAAAGTTGACATAGATTTAAATGCAAAAGTAGAATCTGGTGAAGAATTAACAAAAATACTAGATTTACAAATAATTAAAACACAATCATCAAAAGAGGAAACTGTATACACAGGAAAATACAGTGACTTAAAAACAATAAATGTTAGTTTAGAACCACACGAAAAAATGGCATATAAATTTATTGCAACATTGCCTATAGAGACAGGAAATGAATTTCAAGGTAAAGAAAGTGTTATAAAATTTGTGTTAAGTGCAACAGGTAAAAAAGACGAACCAGTTGCACCAGACGAGACACCTGAAATAATAACAGACGAAGTTGTACCACCACAAACAGGAGAAGGAATTATAATATTTATAATTGGTGGAGTTCTCTTAATAGCATTAATAGTATTTTTAGTTACTATTTTCTTGAATAGAAAAGATAAAAATAAATAAATTAATAATTAACAAAAAGCGCTTACGAATGTAAATCCGTAAGTGTTTTTTATATTCTCATAAAAAAATTCAAAAAAAAATAATAAAAATGTAAACTTAATTTTACAAAATTGGAAATAAATGTTATAATTATTGTAGAGTGCAAAATAGCACCTTTCAGCACGTTGAAAAATGAATACTTTTAAAGGAGGAATCAATTATGTTGAAGATGGTTAAACGGACAATCACTTTATTAGCAAGCTTAGCTATAGGCCTTTCATGTGTCAGACTTGATACAAGAAATGAAGCTAAGGCAGCAGCTAATGAAGAAGCTGTGGCTGTTACAATGTTTGGGGATACTGATCTCGATGGCGAGATCAAGTTAGCAGATGCAGTTCTCATAATGAGCTCTCTGGCAAATCCCGATAAGTACGGTCTCGGCGCAGAGCAGGGTATTACTGCTCAGGGCAGAGTTAATGGTGACGTATATGAAGTTGGTAATGGTCTTACTGGTAATGATGCTCTTGCTATTCAGAAGTACCTTCTGAAGCAGATCAAGAAACTGCCCGAATCATATTTGAATGGGCATGAGCCTGTTACTACCACAACAACTTCTACAACTACCACAACCACAACGACAACAACACAGAAGCCCACAACGACAACAACAACTTCTACGACGACAACGACAAAGAAGTCAACCACCACAACAACGACTTCTACGACGACAACGACGAAGAAGCCTACCACCACAACAACGACTTCTACGACGACAACGACGAAGAAGCCCACAACGACAACAACGACTTCTACGACAACAACAACCACGACGACGACCACCCCTGCGACAACTACGGTCACAACGACAGCTGCACCGGCGACTGAGCCGGAGGAGCCGGTCTATTCCAGCACGCGTCCGCAGGAGTTCACCTCCGCCGAAACTGAAACCGAAACGAATACGGATTACAGCGTTTCGGCAGGTGATATCATCTATCTGCCGATCGGAAATCCGGAGCTCTACAACTGGAGCAGCAGCGACGATTCCGTTGCCGCTGTCATCTGGGACGGCATCGCGGCAGCCGGACACGCCGGCACTGCGGTCATCAAAGCAGAGAACGGCAGCAGCAGCTATTCCTTCACCGTCACCGTCGGCGGCATCGACTGGGAGCATCTCGGCGATATCAATATGAACGGCGCTGTCGATTCCCATGACGCGATCCTCGCGCTGAATGAATATGTCCTCAGCGTGACGGGCGGCAGCGATGCGGAACCGATGAACAGCCAGCAGATCCTCGCAGCCGACATCAATCAGGACGGCGTGATCGGTCTGGC
>JAFXOY010000042.1 GCA_017528375.1 Clostridia bacterium
CAAATGGAATGAACAAATATATTATAAATATGCATGATAAATTATTTTTAACTAAAGATACAAATGTTATGGCTAATGAATTAGAAATAAATCATCCAGCAGTAAATATACTAGTTGATGGATTAAAAGCTCAAAATAGTGAAGTAGGAGATGGAACAAATTTTGTTGTTACTTTTGGAGGAGAACTTATGAATTATGCAGGTAAATTAGTAAGTGAAGGATTACATGTTGCTGATGTAACAGAAGGTTATGAAAAAGCATTTAATAAAGCTATGGAATTACTTGATAAAGCTGAAACATATAAAGTAAGTGATGTAAAAAATATAGAAGAAGCTACTAAATTTATAAAACCTGTTATTGGCTCTAAATTAGTACATGGACAAGAAAGTTTCCTTGCCCCTTTAATAGCTGAAGCTTGTATTAATGTTGTTCCTGAAAAAAAAGAAAAATTTGATGTTGATAATGTACGTGTTGCCAAAATTTTAGGAGGAAATTTAATGAAAAGTGAAGTAGTAAAAGGATTATTAGTTGTAAGAAAAACAGAAGGTGCTGTTACAAGTTGTGAAAAATGTAATGTTGCTGTATATAATTGTGAATTTACTACAAAAGGTGCTGAAACAAATGACCAAATTGTTTTCAAAACTGCTGATGAATTATTAAATTATACTAAAAGTGAAGAAGATCATATGGAAAAAATAATAAAAGAAATAGTAGATTCAGGTGTTAAATGTATTGTAACTGGAGGAGCTATTTCTAATATGGCTATTCATTATTTAGATAAATATGGAATTATGGCTTTTAGAACTTTATCTAAATTTGAATTAAGAAGAATTGCTAAAAGTATTGGAGCTACTTTATTAGTAAGATTAGGCGCACCAACCAAAGAAGAAATGGGATATGCTGATGAAATCAAATTAACTGAAGTTTCTAGTCAAAAATGTATTTTAGTTAGAAGAGATAATGAAAATAATAAATTATCAACAATTGTTTTAAGAGGGACAACTAATGATATGTTAGATAATTTAGAAAGAGTTGTAAATTGTGGAGTAAATGCTTATAGAGCTGTTTGTAAAAGTCCAGTTTTCGTTGCAGGTGCAGGTGCTATTGATATGTATCTTTGTGAAAAAATTAAAGAATATGCAAGAGAAGTTAAAACTTTAGATCAATATGCTATTGAAGCTTTTGGAGAATCATTTGAGGTCATTCCTAGAACAATTATGGAAAATTCTGGAATTAATGTTAATGAAAAATTAAGTACTCTCAGGGCAAAAAATACTAAAACTCCTACTCTTGGAATTAATGTAAAAACTGGGGAAATAGAAGATGCTTTTACTATGGGAGTTTATGATCATTTAGAAACTAAAAGATGGGCTATTAAGCATGCATATAATTCAATAAGAACAGTTATAAAAATTGATAGGATTATTGTTGCTAAACCAGCTGGTGGACCTAATTTGACAAATAACCCCTATGCAAAGGCTTCACAACAAGAAGCAGAAGAATTCTAATTTACAATTTTTCATCATC
>JAFXOY010000043.1 GCA_017528375.1 Clostridia bacterium
CCCCAATCCCCAATCCCCATTTATAATATAACTTATAAAAATTAATATATTTTTTAATTTATTTATTAAATAAAAAAAAATAAAATAACGAAAAATCATTATAAATAAAAATTAATTAATATTTCAATAAATAAAAATAATATTAAAGTTTATAAATCAAAATAATTCTAAAATTTTATACAAATATGACGACAACCAATGAATTAACCTCAGGAAGTTTTGAGGGACAAAACCTTACAGGAGATTTGAATTTTTCAACAAATGTAGGAGGAGCAGATGCAAATTTAGGAAGCACAGGAGCAATCCTTGAAGGTTCAATGCCATTGGGATCTGGATTAGACTTTGAAGCCGGTACCGGAAATGTACAAACTACCACCACAACTACAACACAAAAATTTACTACAACGAGTGGAGGGGTTGGACTACCCATGGAAGGTTTAGTTATGGGTGTTGGAGGAGGAGCTGGAAATACAGCACCAGATGTAACTTATTCCACAAATACTCAAGAATTCGCCCTAGGAGATGGAGTAACTGGCAAGACTACAACAACAACTACAACAACCACAACACATTATGGATATGGAAGTGGTTCGGGAGAAGGAGCCGGAGCTGGAGGATTAGTAATGGGAGTTGGAGGTGCTGGAGATTCAGCTGTAGACGTTACTTATAGTACTAAAACAGATGAAATTTCAGGTGCTGGTGCAGGGGCTGATTTAGGCTTTGGACAAACTACAACAACAACTACTTCTACTACTTATGGAATAGGTGGAGGTGAAGGAGCCGGAGCTGGAGGATTAGTAATGGGAGTTGGAGGTGTTGGAGATTCAGCTGTTGATGTCACATATTCAACAAAAGCCCAAGGTGTAGATTTAGGATTAGGAATTGGAACTGGGCAAACAACTACTACAACTACAACAGAAACAACTCAATATGGAATGGGAACAGGTGAAGGATCAGGCTTAGTAATGGGAGTTGGAGGTGTTGGAGATTCAGCTGTTGATGTAACATATTCAACAAAAGCCCAAGGTGTAGATTTAGGATTAGGAATTGGAACTGGACAAACAACCACTACAACTACTACTACTACAGAAACAACTCAATATGGAATGGGAACAGGTGAAGGTGAAGGAGCAGGATTATTAATGGGAGTTGGTGGTGGAGATGTAACTTATTCAACAAATGTAGATGAAGGATTAGGATTTGGAGATGGCCAATTAACTACAACAACAACTACTACAGAAACACAATATGGAGGAGGATTAGGAGTTAATATTAGAAAAACTATTGATATTAAAAAATTAGCTACCACTAAAACTATTAATACAGGTATTGATATCAAGAGCTTAGAAATTTATAAAAAAACAACCTTACTTCAAGATAAAGTACAACATATTATTAAGAGAGAAATACAACCAATTGTAAAAACTATAATTAAGCCAATTATTCAAAGAGAAATACAACCAATTGTTCAAAGAGAGATTCAACCTATTCTTCAAAAAGAAATACAACCTATTGTTCAAAAAGAAATTCAGCCAATTATTCAAAAAGAAATTCAACCGATCGTTAAAAAAGAAATTCAACCAATTCTATATAGAGAAGAACAACATGTTAAAAAAAAAGAAATAGTTCCAAAAATTGAAAGAAAAGAACAAAAGCAAATAAAAAAAAAAATTATTCCATATATTATGAGAGAAGAAAAGCATACAACTCAAAAACAAACTGTACCTAAAACAGATACTCAAGTCCAAAATGTAGATAAAGTAAAAGTAGTTGCTTATATTCAAAGAGAGGAAAAGCATACAACAAAAACTGATGTTGATAATAAAACAGAAACTGTACCTCAAAATCAAGTTAGAAGAAAAGTTATTCCTTATATAATGAGAGAAGAAAAACATACTACA
>JAFXOY010000003.1 GCA_017528375.1 Clostridia bacterium
TATATATTTTTTATATAAAAAATATTAAATTACGAATATTTGACAAAAAGTAGGTCTGAATAAAATTTATAAATAATTTATAAATTTTATTGAAGCACGCTAGATGGATGTGTGGCAATCATATAAGACTATGATGATGTATGGGCAAGTAGAAAATATTTCTTGGATATATGGAAATATTTTCTTGATTTGTTATTGTAATTATTTTTATTCTAAAAATAATTAGTTTTTTTGGTTGATAACAACATTTTTATTTTTATACACATTTTTAATAAAATATGTATAAAAATAGATAAAAAGCGAACAAAAAAGCGAACATAGGGGGGTAAATTAAAAATTATATATTGGCGAAAAATTAACTTTTTTACAATAAATATGTAAAAAGTTACATAGAGTTACATAATTAGTGTAAATTTTCAAATTTTGGGTATTTCCCAAAAATTAGAAATTTACACTGGTTGACAAAAACCAATTAATTTTATTTAATTGGTTTGATGGTTGATACAAACCATTATGGTTGTTAACAACCAAATGGTTGATACAAACCAAGAACTTGAAACTTGAAATAGGTCCTACCTCTATGGTAGGACACTATTTCCCAACTCATTGGTTGTTTACAACCAATGGGGGTGTACTTTGAACTGGTTCAAAGTACTAGGCTGACCTTTATCGTGCGATATTATTAGCAAATCAACACAAACTCTCTCTCTTATGTTATAATAAAGAAAAGAACAAAAAAGAACAAAAGAAAGAATAACCAAAGGAGGTAAATAAATTATGAATAAAGAATATCTAGACCTAGCACTAGAAAAAATTATAGAAACAATAAAAGACTTACCAATTCCAGTAATGGATAAATTAGAATTAATGATAAACTTGCAGAGTTTTTTAAAACCATCCCAGTATGAGGGTAATATAAAGACTTTGCAGAAAAGAAAGGAAAGTGAAAAATGGAAATAGCATCAAAATCTCAGGCTGAGAACGGAACAGATAATAATACAGTTATGACACCCCTACGTGTGAAACAAGCGATTAATGCTAGTGGTGGAGGCACTCCACTTCCAAGCAACATAGCCTATACAGACCAAAATAATCATTTTACTCAAGGACAAATGATTGACGGCTACCTTACAGTGGACGGCACTCAGTGGCAATTTGGTGATATGAACGTAAGAGATGGCAAAGACATAATACTAGCACCACAGGGTCCAA
Organism: Clostridia bacterium; assembly: GCA_017528375.1. Lineage (GTDB taxonomy): Bacteria > Bacillota > Clostridia > TANB77 > CAG-508 > CAG-492. The sequence continues at coordinate 1,213 of JAFXOY010000003.1, forward strand.
CAGACACGCCTCCTACTAATGACACAGGAGACATTGTGTTCAACCAGTGGAGAGATGAGGGTGGTGGTGCTTACTATGAGATAGAGAAAGCACGTATTTGGACTGAGGACTTCTACGGGCTACCTGTAGGTCCTAACTATAGAGCCTATGATGCACAAGGTAACCTACTTTTTACAGGGCACTTAGCCTTAGAGAATAATTACTCAACGGATGAGAAACCTATTGGGGTGTGGAAAGGATATGTGCTATATAGAAAAATATATGAGGGGTACTTAAACTCAAATGGTACATTAGATAATAGAATAACTGTGCCAGGCACTATTCAAAGAATAGAAGGTTATGTGTACTCAATATATGCTAACTGGTGGAAGATAGGGTCTCATTATTTCCCAGAACCACAATATGATAGTTGCTTTACAATACCACAAAATTTGGCATCATTTAATATAGAGACTAATGGGTATTTTAACCAAAATTCTAAATATGTGGTAATCGTAGAGTACACAAAATAACAAAAATTTTGTTAAAATAGTGCAAAAATCGCTAACCCCTGTGATATAATATAGCAAAAGAAAGGGGATACTATGAATAATAATAAAAGTGATTTATGGAATATTATATCTTTACTTAAAGGTATTATTATTGCAGCGTTCGTGACAATAGTGCTAATAGTTGCAGCATTTGTAACATATTTGATACTAGGTAATACTATCTCAACAGTTGACGCAACTGGGGTGTATAATCTAGTAGATAGTGAGAACGGACAAGTTATAGCAACTGACCTAACAAGTGAGGATATAGAGAAAATTATGACTGTGTTAGGAGATAAATAATGGCAAGAATAAAAATGGTGAAAGTTAGAGGCAAAAAGGGTAATAAACCTAAGGTGGTGTATATGCATAAGGACAACTTTAACAAATACACTTCTAGTAAAAACGGTAAATATAATGTAGTAACAGTTGGGAAACAAAAATCTAATTTCCTTGCTAATCAAATAAAGGCTTATAGTGCTACGCTTAGATTTCACGCCTAAAGAGCACGAGTATATCCTTGCAAATGCTGGGTTTACTAAAAGACAAAGAGATATTTACCTTAGACTAAGAGATGACTACCCTTATGAGAGACAAAGTATAGTTAAGATATGTAATGAACTCCCTGCTAGTCAAGCAACAGTCTCTAGGGAAATAAGAGCCATTAAGTTCAAGATTATTGGAGTTATAAAATGACAAAAAGATGACAATTTTAGTCATCTTTTTTAATTTACAATGAAGTTAGAAGGAGTGGTAATATGTATAATACTCAACCTATGATAGAGAACTGGAAAAGACAAAGGGATAGGATAGATGAGATGATACAAAATTATCAGGCTATGCCTACTAATCCAAATCCTATTAATAATTTTATTAATACTAATGCACCATCACAGGATAATTTATATGAGGTTAAGAAACTAAATGAGAAAGATGAAGTAGAGAATATTGTTGTGTTCAAGGACACTATCTTTATAGGAGATGATAGGCTTCAAATTAAAAAGACAGACGGAACTATAGAAAAATATGAGATAACTAAAGTCTATCCTAAGGATAAGAAAGATGAAAAAATTAAAAATTTAACCGAGAAAATAAAAGAATTGGAGGAGAGACTAAATGAATATAAATCAGTTGATAAACCAGTTGAAATTATCGACCAATCCGATACAGATGTTGATGGGGTTATTTAATCCTCAACAAAAAGAGTTATTTGGGATTTTTCAAGGAAAAAGTAGTGAAGAACAAGCCCAAATGGTTGCAGACTACTGTAATAAAAACAATATAAGTAAATCCCAATTACAAGACATTATGAATATGCTAAAAAGGTAAACGCCTTTTATAGAGAAAGGAGGAAACTATGCAAAATTCAGGTTTAACTGCTAGTGACGTTATGGCACTTACTAAAGGTAATGATGGCTTTGGTGGCGTTGGACTAATTATCTTATTATTTATTTTCTTAATAGGAATTGGTGGAAACGGATTTGGATGGGGTAATAATGGTACAGGTTTAGCACTTGCTGACATTCAAGCAAGTCTATATAACCAAACACAAGATGCTAACTCTAGACAAATGCAAAATAGCCTTGCTATGGTAAATGATACAGTATTAAACAATAAATATGATAATGCTATTCTTATTAAAGATTTATCTAATCAAGTATCAAATAGTATCGCAGCAATAGGTAACCAAATTAACCAACAAACTGCTACTATAACAAGTATGTTTAATGAGCAAACTATAGATAGATTAAGAGACCAAGTTTCTGTGTTAAGAAATGAAAATTCTAATTTAATCCAAACTGCACAAATTACTGAGAACATTCTAGGTAACTTATCAACAACTGCACCTAAACCACCTTGCTATTATGGATGTGGTGGATGTGGTTGCAATTCCCTTTATTAAAAGGTGACATAAAGGGGATAAATTCCTCTTTTTATATGAAAGGAGACCACTATGAATAATACAATGTTTATATCAAGCGTTACTACCACAGACACAGGTGTTGTGTTAGTACCAAATAGAGAAGTAAAAAATTTGACAAATGCTACTTGTTACAAATTAATAATTGCTTGTAATGTAGAAGCAACTTCTAATTTACCTGTATATATCCAAACCACTTTAGGAAATATACCTGTTTTATGCCGTTACTCTAACATCCTTTATGCAAACCAGTTAAAAAAGAGAACAATGTATAAAATAGGATATGGAAATGAGAACACAAATTATACGTTAGGACAATTCACAATTCAATGTAATGTGTGTCCTAGAGGTACAGTTACCACTACACAAACCACTGTAAACCCAGATACAAGAAAGAAATAAGGAGATAGTTATGGAAGAATATGAAGAAAAAGTATGTTGGTTCAAAAAATATATAAAACAAAGTATGGACCTGCTTACTGATGCGTTTAAATGGAAAATGATGGCAGAATATTGTGATGACGAGGAAATGAAAATCAAATATTCTCAAGTAAGTGACACATTATTTAATATGTTTATGGTAGAACATAATAATATTGGTGAGATTTTTAAGAAATAGAGTATATTTTACTCTATTTTTTATGCTATAATAAAATTGGTATTAAGGTAATTCAATAGTTGTATCGTATGCGTCCTCCTTTAACAAAGACAAAACTTAATACCACTCCTTTCTGTTATTGGGAAAAGGTTTTCTTCATATTTCCTTTTCCCACTTTACTTTTTAGGTGGGGTATTATATAATTTAATTGGGTTTAATGCCCTATACCGTTTGTTTGGTTTCTCAACGAACCACCAAAAACATTGAAATAGCCTTGTGCTATTTCTTTTTTTGTCATTTTATGTTAAAATTTAGGCGTAAGGTGGTAAAAAATGAGCAAAAAAGACAAAAAAGAAGAAGAAAAAGAGAATGAACTCATAAAAAATCTAAAAAATGATGAAAAATTAAGAGAAAATCCTGATTTTCGTATGGAAATGATATCAATGGCTACATTATTCTTGGATGATTTAGCAAATAATATCTATAAAACATCTATAGAGATGAACGCAATAGTTCCATATTATACTATAGATGCTTGGAAAGAGTTTTTAAACTACCCTATTGTTAGAAAATATATTAAATCTTTTAGAGATGAGAAGATAAATATAGTTGCTGACCAAGGTTTAGCAGAAGGTGATAGAGGTGCTGTCACTATTAAGAAGGCTATACAAGAAGGTGGACCTCAAATTAACAACTCAAACCTAATATTAATACGTTTACCTGAGAAAAAAGACTGGGAGGAATAATGAATTTAGAAGAACTAAAATTTATTGAGTTTTCTGATGATGGTTATAGGGTTTATGTTTGTCCATTATGTGGTGGTAAAATAAAAGTTCACGATAGCGTGTTTTATGGTAGGTGTGATACCTGTCTTGCAACACTTATAGACTATAAACCTGCACCACATCAAGTTAAATTCCACGAAAGTAAGGCAAAATTTAGGCTTAATATTGGTGGTTTTGGTTCAGGTAAGACAACAATGGATGCTGCTGAGATATCTACTCACGCATTTGAGGTTTCTAATGGTAGAACCCTTATAACTGCCCAAACATTACAACAAATAAAAGAGGCTGTGCTTCCAGAACTTGAGAAATTCCTGCCTCCTTGGCTTATAGTTAAACAAACTAAGACACCACTTCCAAAATACTCACTTATAAATGGGCACGAGATTATAGTATATGCTAGTAATGATGAGGAAAAATTAAGGTCTTTAAACCTTACTGCTTTCTGGATAGTTGAAGCAAGTGGTGTGTCTTATGATATATTTGTACAACTTACAGCACGTTTAAGAAATGCTGCTGCTATTGTGAAGGATAGAGAAGGTAAAGAAATTGAGCATAAATTTGTAGGACTTGTAGAGAGTAACCCAGAAGACGGCTGGATAAGAGACGAATTTTTGCTTCGTTCTGACAAAATTTTTGCTTCTAAACACGTTGATACAAGTTCTTATGATAAATTAAAGGTTAAAAATCCAGAAAAATCTTATCATTCATTTCTTAGTTCAACTAAAGACAATACTTATCTTCACGACACATTTATACAAGACTTATGTGTAGGTAAAGACCAAAAATGGATAAGAAAATACATATATTGTTATTTAGAAGTAAAAGAAGGTGCTGTCTATCCAGACTGGAAAGACTGTCTTATTGACCCATTTCCTATTCCAGATGACTGGCTTAGAATATTTGGGTTTGATAAAGGTTGGACTGATGAGACTTGCCTTTGTTGTGGGGCAATAGATGCTAAAAAAGGTATATGCTATATTTATGATGAGTATTATGTAGCAGAAAAACCTATTACATACCACGCTAGGAGAATAAGAGAAAAGGTTATGAATGTACCTACATATAAAGGTATAATTGCTGACCCTTCTGTTAGAAATAGAAATGATAGAGATGGTGTATCATATAGGGATTATTTTTATAACGTCTCAGGGCTTTGGTTGGAAGAAGGTAATAACTCTATATTTGATGGTATAGAAAGAGTTAGAGACTTTATGTATCAAGGTAAACTTAAAGTATTTACAAGTTGTGTGAATATGAACCAAGAAGCACAGAAATATCAATGGAAAAAGACCAAAGATGGTATTAGTAAAGATGAACCAACAGAAAAAGATAACCACTTAATGGATGCTATGAGGTATATGGTTATGGCACTTCCTTATGATTTAAGAGAAGTTGACCCCAAAAAATCAGAAGATTTAAGAACTCAAAGTATTTTAGATAAGATAAAACTAAACTCATATAAAGAAGACTTTCCAGATGATGGAGAAGGAAATGTGTTTGGTGTTGGTTATTTTGATATGAATTAGGAGGTGAGAAAATGGAACAAAAGGTAAAAGAATTAGAATTAAAAATTCAGGAATTGGAAGAAAGACTTACAAAACTTGAAAATGGTGAATTTGCAACAGGTATTTATTTAGACGGATGCTCAGAAGCAGATGTTGAATATATAACTGGAAAGAAAGCAGGTGAACAATGAAATATATAATAATGTGTGGAGGTTATTATGAACACTTTGAGACACCTAAACAATTAACCGAAATTAATGGTGAAACCTTGGTCGGTAGAACAATTAGGTTATTAAAAGAAAATGGTATAACAGATATTTATATTTCAAGTAACAATCCTAGATTTGATAAGTACGCACCTAGATTAGAGCACTATAACTCCTATGAGTACAAAGATGGGGAGATACACGGGTATTGGCTAGATGCATACTATCCAATGGATGAGCCTTGCGTGTACTTACACGGAGACGTGTATTATAGTGAAGACGCTATTAAAACTATAGTAAACTATAAAAGTGACAAAAACATATTTATAGGTAATGAAGTAGCAAGAAATCCAGAGCATAAAAACTGGGGAGAACCATTTGGTTGGATAGTAAATAATCCTGAAATGTTTAGAAAAGGTATAGAACTCACTAAGTATCTTCAAGACATTGGAAGATGTGAGAGAGGTTTTGCCATTAGTTGGGAATTATATAGAGTATTAAATGGATTAAATATAAATCAACAATATATTCTAGATGACACTTATTTATCAATAAATGATGAGACTATAGATATAGATAATCCTTGTCAAATAGATGAATTAAGGGAAAAATTAGAGAAAGCAGGTGAACAATGAAAAACAATGAAAAAGAAGAAGTAGGCATTGGTTCTATTTCAGAGGAACTTCAAAAATCAGAAAAGTATATTAAAATGTATGAGAAAGCACATAATTTTAATAATGAAAGATTTAATAGTTATGCTGAGTTGATGGCATTTTACCAAGGCAACCAACATTTACTTAAAAAATATAAAGTTGAAAGACCTTGGGTTGTAAATATGAACACACCTTATGCAACTGTTGCTATTGAGAACAGAATTGCATCACTATTTGTAAATGATTATATAGGTGATATGCTTCCTATTTCTCCAGAAGATATTGACATTATAGAACCTATTGATAGGGTTTATAAAAGAGAATGGGAAAGAATGGATATGGACAGACTTATAAGAAAGTGTGTTGAGACTTGTGCTGTTGTCCGTGAAGCCTATATACATATTCTAGTTGATGACAAGAAAATATATGGAAGTAGAAAAAACAGAAGAATTGGTGCTATGGTTGCAGAATTTATAGACCCTGCAAGAGTTCTTATTGACCCTAATGCTAGAAAATTAAGAGATGCTAACTATTGTATTGTTACAGGTAGAATTAGTAAAAAAGAAGCATTAAATAAATATCCAAAATTAAAATCATTAAGTTTAAGTGCAGAAGATTATACACCTGAACAAAGAGGAGAAGTTTATTATGATAATGATTACTCAACTTCTCAAGAAGACATATTTACTGTATTTAACTTCTATATAAAGGAAGATGGAAAAATAAAGAAAGTTAAACTTACAAATAGTGTTATTGTTAGTGAAAAAATGCTAGACATTAGCAGATTTCCAATAGCACAAATTAGATGGAAGGCAGCAGCAGACAGTTGTTATGGAATTTCTCTTATGGACCAATTACTTCCACTTCAAAAAGCAATTAGTTCTATAGAAAGTGCTATTACAAATACTGCTATTGCTTATGCAGCACCTAGTATGATGGTTGCGAGAGGTAGTGGAGTTGACCCACAAGTTGTTGCTAGGTCAAATGGTGCACCTGGAATTGTCTATGCTGTTAATGGAAATTTAGATAATGCTATTAAACCAGTTATTCCACCTAAAATCCAAGATGAGATTTTAGAAATTAAAGACAATTTTGAGATGAAAATTAGAGAAATCTCAGGAAATTCTAATCAATTTATGGGTAATATAGGTACTGCTGCTAATACAGTTGGTGGTGCAGAAGTTGCTGTAGAAAGAGCAAAGATAATAGAAACTAATATTATTAATAATATAGAAGACTTTGTAGAAGATTTAGTTCATATTATGGTAGATTTCATTATTAAGATGTACCCAAATGCAGAACTTTCTTATCCTACAGGTAGGGATGGTAATGGTACTTATACATTTGATGAGATAAAGATGCCTAGTAAAAAGAAAATGGAAAATTTAGATTATAATTTCCACGTTGAGTTAGATAAGAAAACTCAGTATAGTCAAGATAAACAAAAACAAGAACTTATGGATTTATTCCAATTTGAAAGACAATATGATACACCTGTTAAATCAGTTACTGTACCTGATATTATTAAGAATACAGGTTTAATTAATAAAGATGAGATTATTGCTAGATATACTGAATTAAATGCTCAAGATGCTCAAACTAAGGCTCAAACTATAGAAAAACTTGTACAAACTGCTACAACTATGGGAATTGATGAAGGACTTCTTACTCAAGCAATTACAGAGATTATTGCAGGTGGAGACGACCATCCAGCAACTGACCAATTAATGCAATTAATTGAGCAAGGTTTCCAAGAAGAATTACAGGCTGCTCAAGCCCAAGCAGATATGGGGGCAATATCACAAAATGATGCCAACGCTTTAGCAGGACCAACTGCTGGTCTTGACCCAACTGCTGTTGCACAAGCAGAGCAAATGTTAGGAGGTGGAGAAGCACCAATTATGTAAGGTTGGTGCTTTACAAACCTTTTTTCATTTGTTATAATGAACTTGAAGAAATAACAGGTCGTACCCAAGGCGACTATAAATAATTTACTTGGAGTGGAAAGGTGTTATTTATGGAAGAAAATGTTTTTGATAGTTTGGATGCTATTGATGCTGCTTTAGACAAAGAGTTTGGTGAGGTTGCAAACGAACCAGAAGTTGAGGTCCAAGAAGAACAAATAGCAGAACCAACTGATGTGGAAGAAGAAAAGAAAGAGGAAGAAATTCCTCAAGAAGTTGAAGAACCAAAGGAACAAGAGGAAATAGAGAAACCTCAGGATGAAGGTTCTAAAGAAGATAAGAAAAACCACGCTTTTGCTGAATTAAGAGCAGAAAATGGTAACCTTAAAAAGGAAAGAGATGACTATAAGGCTGATAGTGATTATCTAAAAGAACTTGCTGCTAGTTATGGATATACAGATGTTTCTAAGTTCCAAGAGGCTATAAGAGAAGCAAAATATCAAAAAGAAGCCCAAGAAAAGGGTTATGATATTGAACTTTATAGAAAATATATGGAACAAGAGCAAAGAATTGCTCAAATTGAGAAAGAAAGAGATGCTGAAATCCAAAATCGTAAACTAGAGAGATTTAAAGATGCTGTAGATAGTGCTGTTAGTAAATATGGTGTTGAAGAACAAGAAATCTTTGATAGACTTGAAAATGAAGGAATAAGTGCTGATGAGATATTAAATCTTAGTAATCCTAGACTTCTTATTGATGGTGTATTAAAAGATAAAATTCAAAACAATGCTAAACAAGCCCAAATAGATAACCTTCAAAATCTAAAAACTCTAGCAGAAGGTGAAAATGAACAAAGTGGAACTGTTCCACAAGTTACTATTGAAAGTCTATTAAAAGACGACCTTGATGCATATAAAAAATTAAATTATTTTGAATAAGAAAGGTTAAGGTGATTTTATATGGCTGCTGCAAATACTACATTGGCTGTATTACAAAGAAACGGTTTATCAGTTGAAGAATATTTTTCTAAAAGAATATTAGAAATGATTAAACTTGAAAGAAGTAATTTTGTATTTACTCAATTAGGTGTTGAAATGAACCTTCCTAAAAACGAAGGAACTAAAACATTTACAGTTCGTAGATACAATCATTTACCAGTTGGAGACCACAGATTAACAGAAGGTGTTCCACCAACTGCATTAAGACCAGAAGGACACAAAGTTAGTGGTGTTGTAAACCAATATGGTGCTCTTATGGAAGAAACAGATGTTGCTGCTGACATTCACTTTGATAATATTAAAACTATTTATCAACCTGAATTAGCAAGACACGCTGCTGAAGTTATTGAAAGAAATGTTATTGATAGTTTCACAGATGCTAGTGAATACTTTGTTGGAACATCTAATGATGATGTTGATGACATTACTGCTACTGATACAGTAACTTTCAAAGATTTCAGAGTTGTTGCATTAACTATGAGTAATGCAAATAGAAAAGGTCACACTAGATATGGTGGAAAATTCGTTGGTGTTATGCATCCAAACGTAATGAACGACTTATTAGATGACCCAGTATTAGTTAATAAATTATTAGTTCCAGGAAATGAAAATGGTCCAATTAAACAAGGAACATTAGCAAAATATATGGCTTATGGTATGTACTTTACTGATACATTAATTTGCCCAGTTGAAGAAAATACTAGACACGTTAACGTTTACACTTCTTATGTTTTAGGTTTCCAACCATATATGGTTTTAGGTTTAGGAAGCAAGAATGTTAAATTCTATGACACTGGATTTACTGCTGATAAAGCAGACCCATTAGCACAAAAATCTACATTTGGTTACAAATTATGGACTGGTGCTAAGGTTATTGACCCAATGGCAATTACTGCTGTTTATAGTGCAAGTGCTTATGATATCGCTCTATATGAAGGAACTTATATAAGTGGTGGACAAACTAAGACTGATGTTTGGGGTGCTTCTGCTGACCAAACTGACCCAAGTGGTAACTAATATTACTAATATTACTAATATTATGAATAAACTACTCTATTTACTTAGAGTAGTTTTTATTTGATTTATATATTATATTATGTTACCATATAATTGAAAGTATTAATATCGTTTATAGATATGAAAGAGAGGTGGTTTGACCTATGAAAATTGTATTTTATATTCCAAATATCAATAACATAGGAGGCTCGGTATCGAGAGTTGGATATATTATATAGGAAGACTTTATGGGGAAGGTAGAGATATAACTGTTTATTATGGTAGTGGTGATAATAAACAAATAGAAAGACTTAAAAAACATTTAAAAGTTAGAATATTTTGTCATCAAAGAGTAAAATGTGATATTGCTATATTCTGTGTAACAATGCCAAAGTCTGAACTTTTATGTTTTGATGCAAAAAAGAGAGTTCAATTTATTCACGCTTGTTATTCAGTTGCTTATGATAGAGGTGCGTTTAAAATAGACCCACTTATAGATGAATATTATGCTGTTAGTGAAACAGCTGCTAACGACTTCTATAAACTTACGGGGTATAATCCAAAAGTTATTTATAATCCAGTAGATTTAGATGAACCAAGAAGGGTTCTTAAACTTATAAGTGCTACTAGAATAGCAAATGATAAAGGTTCAATTTGGGAAAAAATGCAAAAATTTGCTAAATTATTAATTGCAAATGACATTCCATTTATTTGGCTTGTGTTTACCAATAACCCACAACCTTGTACTATAAGAGGTATAGCATTTCTTCCTAGTGAGTTAAAAATATCTGATTATATAGCAGATGCCGACTATCTTTGTCAGTTCTCAAAAACCGAAGGAGACTGTCTATCAATTAAAGAGAGTTTAAAACTTGGAACTCCAGTTTTGGCAACTAATTTTGCTGCTGCTATAGAAAATGGTGTAATAGACGGAAAAACAGGTTATATATTTAATATGGAAATGGACAATATAGATGTTGATAAAATATATAATAATATTCCTAAATTTAAGTATGAATTAAAAACTTCTAAGAAAGAATGGGAACAATTATTAGGACCAAAAGGTAAACCTATAACTAAAACAGAACAAGTAACTGTACAATGTATAAAAAGAGAAGGATTTAAAGACCCATTTACAGGAAAACTTAGAAAATATAAAGAAAAATGGATTTGTGATTATGAGGATGCAGAATATATGATAACTTATGATGCACCTAATTCCTTTACAACTGGTCCATTAGTTGATATAATAAGTTAAGAAAGGTGGTAAAATAATGGAGACTAAAAAAGATATCCAAGATATTGAGGCTGCTATTGGTGGAAAAGTTGAAAAAGAAGCAAAAACTACTAAAAAAGATACTAAAAAAGATGATTTTGCTGCTAAATCAGCAGAGGCTGCTGCAACTGCTGCACTAAAGGCTGCTATTGATACAAATAATGAAATAGCAATAAGAGAAAGCGAAAAAGCATATTTTATTGCTAAAAAACAACATATGCTAGAAAAATGTAGAGGTGATAAGCGTGTAACTAGAACAATATCTAAATTATATGCACCAATTATAGGTAAAGCATACACTTTTGCTTATAATGGTGTACCAGTAACTGTTTATTGTGATGGAAAACCACACGAATATCCTGAGTTTATTGCTCAAAAAATTGATAAAAAACTAGCAAAAATCTCTGAAAGTAACACTTATAAAGAAATTACTGACAAAAGATTAGACCAAGACACTTTTTAGTGTCTTTTCTTTTTAGGTTTTAAATGATATAATCAAGGTAGAGGAAGGTGATAAAATGACCCTATCAGATATTGTTAATAATAGCCAATTTTTTACTGATGAGACAGTCGCTCAAATAAATTCAGTAAGTGTTGCTAATAAAGCACTATCTATTATTAACACAGAATGTAAAACTTTATTTCCATTTATGGAAAATTTGACAGATGTTTATAATTATATGCCTAAAAATTGGCTTTTCTCATTGTTAAGTCCTTATATTTCTTATGCTATAAAAATGAATGATAGTTCTTTATCAGAAGCAGATAGATATTTAGAAGAATTTTATAGAGCATTAAATAATTTTAAAGATAATTTAGGAAGTTTACTTGAAAGTTATGAAGAAGGTGACCCAGAAAGTGGCATATCAGGTGATATGGTTGCCGAGGTGGGACTTGGTGGTGTTTATGAAATAGATACATCAAATGCTATTAATACTGGGTGGTTTGGAAATAACGGAAATGGTGGATTTTGGTAGGAGGTGAGATAGATGGGAGTTTATCAAAAATTTAGAGGTGACCCAGAGAAAAAACTATTCTTTCTACTAGAAAATTTCCTAGGTGGAATTAATACAGAGTTTAGTGATGACAATAGTGGTGATACTGATTTTGAGAGTATCATCAATTTTGAGATGGATAAATTAGGAACTCTTAATAAAAGAGGTGGGTTTGGTGAAATTAATGCACTTTCACAAATCCTTAATAAAATACCCATAAATCGTTTTCCTTATGTACAAAATAGGTCAGAAACTAACCCATTTCCAGAAACGGGTAACAATAATATAGTTTATGCCAAACTTTTACAAAATGATAATGGTTGTTTTAGAGCCTTAGCAGGTTTTAGTGGTGAAGATGCTTATAGAAAATATCAAGAATTATATGGTTTTCAAAACAATAGATTTAAACTTTTAATAATAACTGCTGATTTTGTTAGTGATGAAGTAGTTAACGGCTCTCACGCATTTTATTATGAAGTTTATCTTCCAGACCTTGAATATGATGGACAAGGACATCCAACCGATACTGAAACATTAGTCGTAAATCATTATGTTATAGAACTTCCAGTTAATTTTAAATGGAATAGGAATTTAATGAATATAGAAACTATAGAATTTTATGATAAGATTTTCTTTACAAGTAATGATGGTGGGCTAATCACATTTGATAGGTCTGACACAATAGCATCTGATGCAAATTTAGCAGCAGCATTTACTTATAATGGATGGACTGATGTAACACATAGTGTGTTAAATGCTGCTTATGTGCCATCAGGTTTAGAAATAAGACATATAGGGTTTAATGTACTTTGTGATAACCCTATGACAGCAATAAATACAACAGGAATATCAAATAAAACTATTCAAGGTGTGTATATTTCAACTACTGATAATATACCTCTTGTAAATGCTATTCCACTTGGAAAACCATTTTTATTAAATGTTATATACACTGCTGAAAGTGGGTTTAGTGGAGATTTTGATATTGAAATGAAAGAAGGAGACAATGCTCTTACTTTCACAAAAACTATAAATTCTACTTACACTAGAGAAGGTCTTAAATCTTATAATATACAATTTCAAGATGTACCAGATGGTGAAGTTGAAATAAAAATAACAATGGTAGATGGTAGTTCACAACCAATATCAGGTTTACAACCTTACTATGACTATTATCCTGTAGAACAAATTGATACAGAACTTAAACCAGCAACTCAATTAAATATTGGTGATTATGGAATTTGTGAGATGTATAGTAGGGCTGTGTATTATAAAGGAGATACTATATGGTTTAGTGATATTAATAATTTTAGTTATGTTCCACATAGTAATTGGGTCACTTTACCAATAGAACCTACAGATAGAATAACTAAAATATGTTATTTTAAAAAAGGATATATAATATTTACTAAAGAAAGAATATATAAAATGGTTGGGTCTTTTGGACAAAGTGATTTTGCTGTTCAACCTGTAAATATGAGTATAGGTTGCCACGCTGGAAATACAGTTGTGCCAATAGAAGATACATTATTCTTCGCTTCTCCTAGAGGTTTATATGCATTAAAATCTAGCACATTTGTAGAAGGATTTGAGAATGTTAAAGAAGTTGATGTTAAAGTTAAAACACTTACTAACAATTTTACTAAATTTAATGATGACCTTGCGAGACCTGCAATAAGATTTAATGGCATAAATGAAAAAGCATACGCTACTAGATATAAAGATAAATATTTATTGTTTTACAATAATTATGGAGATATGGGTGATTATGCTGCTCAAAATGATTTAGATACGCTTGTTTACCAATTTGATATAGGTTCTTATACAACTTATAGATTTAAGGAAAAACCTACATTCCTATTTATGGTAGATAATGCCATAGAAACCTTTTCAACTAGACTTGAAGAACCTGTGTATGATGATGAGGAAACTGTTTTAGAATATGATTTTACAACAGCAGAAGGCACAGTTGTAGAAGATTTATCTGGAAATGAAAGAGATGGAATTATAAAAGGTGATTATGGAATTGTAGATAAAAAGGGTATAGCATTAGATGGGGAAACAAGTTACACAAAAACTGACCCTAGAAACATAACTTTTGAAGATGGATTTAGTATAAAAATGGATGTTGAAAGTTCTGAATATACCCCATATTATTATCCAACTATTCCACTATTCCATTTTACTAATTATGTAGATACTTTCCCAGACTTTACACAAACAAAATCAACATTTTCTAGTATTAGACTAATAAGAGTTGCAACATATTACCTATATGCAACAATTACTTATGCTTATTCACAAGTAAATGCAACAACAGTTAGAATAAAACCTACTATTACTCTTAATGCTAGTGATGTTGCTATTAAAGTTGGAAGTGTATCTTATAAAGTTATGAGTACTGAAACTACATATATAGATGAAGGTCCTTCAACTATATCATTAGGAGATGAACTTACAAAAACTATAGAACTTCCATCATTCCTAATGTCAATGAGTGCTGGAACATATATTGATGATGAACTTACATTTACACTAGACTATGATGTAACTAATATAGGAACATTCTCAATATTAGATATAAATAAATACACTAATGAAATCTCACTTGTTAATATGGCTTATGGTGGTGGTTCAAATAATAAACCTTACTATGAATTTTATGCACATATAGACAATGGAGACGGTAAATTGCGTACAAGAATGTTCTTTACCAATAACTATAACAATGCTGATTATATAATTGATGGAGATTACTCACTTGTAGGTAATACAGTTTATGATTTTACTAAAAGACAAACTATTGAAGTTAGATATACAAGAGAAGGTAATTATTTAAAATGTTCTAGTTATATAAATAATGAATTTATAGAAGATATAGGTTATCTTCCTATAGAATTAGTTAGACTTTTACCAACTAAAGCACTTAATAGATTAGAAGGTTTAAGAGAAGGTACTGATTACAATGAAATGCAATATTTTGTAGGTAATGTGTATTATGAAGAAATGCTATTAAATGGATTTATAGCAAAATATAACTTTACAGAAGGTGAAGGTTCTATTGCTAGAGATACTGGAAATCATTACCCATTAACTCTTAATAATTGTGAATGGGTATCACCGGAAGCAGGGCTTATATTAGATGGTGAGAATACTTATGTAGAAATTCCTACATTGTCTCAACTAATTAAGTTTGAGCAAGGTTTCTCAATAGAATTTGAAGGAAGTTTTCCTGATAATGAAAAGGCTAAAATATTTGATATTGCTACACTATATGATAATGATAAGGCTGAAAACAAAAATGGTTCTATAAATTGCTTTATAGAAAATAGCACATTAGGGTTTGAGAGTAATGCTTTGAATTTTAAATCATTTAAGTTTAAATCTGCTTGGAATAATCCTGATGCTTCTTATAAATATAAATTTAACTGTGTTTATATAGGAGACAAAAAATATAGACTTGATATTTATATTGATGATACATTATTCCAAACTGCTACATTTATTGGAAGTGTTTCCAATATCATTAGAACTAGCAATTTTATAGGAAAATCAAATACAACAACTGATAAACTAGTAAAAGGTGTTCTTAAAAACTTTAAAATATCTATATTTACAAGTAATGATGCCCCAAGTTATAGAAATAGTTTATTTGAATTTGATATATCACCAACTGACTTTGGTAAAGATATCTATGTTGAAGCAATAACTAAAGGTATTAATATGAGGTATCCACAACATATGAAAAAATTAAAACATATCTTTGTCAAAGCAATAGGTGGAAACAAATACGGTGAGTTCTTCTTTGAGTTATATGCAGACGGGCATAGAGTTAATGACCCTAGAAAATTCTATGTATATAAAGATGAAAATGGAACTTTAGTATATGATTATACTGGTGAGAGAATATTCTCATTAGATGAAATAAATTCAGTTTTAGGTAATATAAGACTTGATGAGACTAAATTAGGTGAAGGAAAATACCAAACTAAAAAATTAGTAATTCCTAAAAAAGCAAAAAACTTTAGTTGTAGAATTTATGGTAATACAGATGATTATTTAAGTTTAGAAAGTTTTGGCTTTGTGTGTAAATTAGGAAAGGTTAAGGAAGGTTAGGTGAGTAAATATGGCTTACAATAAAAGAATTAATGATGAAGATTTACCTGGAAACTATGTTGATGGTTCAGTTTTACTTCATACAGATATGAATAAACTTGAGACATTAACTAGAGAAGGTATAAATGATAATTATGAAGATATACAAAAATTACAAGATGGAACATTTGTAATTGGTTATGCAGCAACTGCTGGAAGTGCAGAGACATCTTCTGCACTTGACAGTGCTACATTATCTACTTATGATGAAGAAACATTACAAAATAATGATGCAAAAGTTCCTACATCTAAACAAGTTAAAGAATATGTGGATGCTGCTGTTTCTGGAATTGTTACAGACTATCCAGATTTAACAAATAAACCTCAAATAAATGGGGTTACTCTTGTAGGAAACAAGACATCTAGTGATTTAGGTATTGATGTGCCTATCTACTACTATGATGGGCAAAACAATGCCACTAATGTTGCTATGTTTAATGAACTTTGTGATAAGTTTGATGATGGTGAAAAGTTCTTACTTGTAGGTAAAGTACAATTACAAAATGGTTATACATATAATGGAACTTTCTATGACAGAAAAATAGAGGTTTTAGTACCAATCAGTGTAAAAGATTTTACTGATTATGAGGAAGAAGGAACAACTTATTACTCATTTATGACAGACCCAGTTAGAACAACTAGTGGTTATGCTGTTGGTGGTGTAAAACTTACAGGTACTTGGGGCAATTTTACAGCCTGTGAAGAAATGACTTTCTCTTATGATGAAGGTCCTGCTAAAAAAGGAGACTTAGCAACAGTTGCACTTAGTGGAAGTTATAATGATTTATCTGATAAGCCAACTATTGCACAGTCAGACTGGTCACAAAATAGCACAATCGCTGCTGATTATATTAAAAATAAACCAGCAATAAGAACTGGAACAGGTAGTAATTCTATTGTAGAGGGTAGCATAAGTTCAAATACTGCATCTGGTAATTATTCTCACGCAGAAGGACAGGACACAGAAGCATCTGGTAATTATTCTCACGCAGAAGGATTGTACACAGAGGCATCTAGTTCTACATCCCACGCAGAAGGGTCATCATCAGGGGCATCTGCTTATGCATCTCACGCAGAAGGTAGCACCACATTAGCCTCAGGTGTTAATTCTCACTCAGAAGGTTGTAATACAATAGCATCTAATGAAGAAGCACACGCAGAAGGGTATGGAACAACTGCATCAGGTAAACACACACATTCAGAAGGGTATCGTACAAAAGCATCAAGTGATAACCAACACGCACAAGGAAAATATAATATAGAAGATATTAATACCACTTATGCACATATTGTTGGTAATGGTACTGCTGATAATGCTAGGTCTAATGCACATACTTTAGACTGGTCAGGTAATGCTTGGTTTGAAGGTGATGTGTATGTAGGAAGTACAAGTGGTACTAATAAAGATGCAGGTTCTAAGAAACTTATAACAGCAGATGCTTTACCTACTAGAACAAGTGATTTAATAAATGATGGGGATAATCGTTACGCTAATCACCCATTTATTAAAAATATAGGAAGACAACCAGGTGATACTGGTACTTATATTTTAGATGGAATAGGACAACAAGGTGATGACCATTTAACATTTGTGACAAGTAGTGGACAATATGCAGAATATATGACTATTGCAAATACATTAGATGTGACAGCACAAGAGACAATACCACAAGCACTTCCTTATTATTTAGGAAAAGTTTACCAATATACAGGTGCAACTAATGCTAATTATACACACGGATATTTCTATCAATGTGTTAGTGATGGTGCTTCTACTCCTACATATAGTTGGGAAAGAATAGATGTACAACCTAACAGTGGTGGAACTGTTACTGATGTACAAGTAGATGGCACTTCTATCATATCTAGTGGAGTTGCTAATTTAGTAACTAATACTGCTTACAATGCTAGTACTAATAAGATAGCAACTATGAGTGATTTGCCAACTAAGACAAGCGATTTAACTAATGATGGAAACGGAACAAAACCATTCCTTTATTGTGGGTCTAATGAAATTGACACTATAAGTGTATATGGTGGTGGTAGTGCTTACTATAAAAATTTAAGTTACGTATATCACGGTGTGTACGGAGATGAAACTAAAGTAGTTGCTAATTATGATGATGTTCCACACGCACCAAATGTAGTTATACTAACTGAAACAGAATATAATAACTTATCAAGTTATGCAGATAATACTGAGTACCATATTATAGAAGGATAGGTGATATTATGATTAAAACAAGTAAATCTTGTAGTGTGCCTACTGGTTATAAATTTTATGACTATATTTGGATACCACGAAATTCTGGTTCTTCTACTGACCCTAGAATTTCTAAACCTACTGGTAGTTTAATAAGACTTAAACAATATTCTAATTTAGATTTAATAAGTTATGAATTTGATTTTATTTGTAGCCAAGCATATCCATCAAATTTTAATGTACCTCTTTTAGGAGGTAGAAGTGCCAGTGGTGTGACTAATTCACTTGCCTGTTATATAACTGGACAGTATAAAGTAATGGCTCATTTCCACGGAATAGAGCAATTTACTAATTTAAGTTACTTATTAAATACTAAAACAAGAGTAAGATATCAAAATACTAGTACTTCTCCATCACAACTAATTGTAAATGGAAATAGTGAGAACTTAGTTTGGACAAATACTGTATCAATCCCAAATACAGGACCACATCTATTTGGAAACCCAACTCCAAATGATTTGTCTAGTATGTCAAAATCAATACTTGTTACAGTAAAAACTAAAATTAGTAAAATTAAAGTATATGATTTAAACAACAATCTTATAAACAACTATGTTCCTTGTGTAAGAAAAAGTGATAATGTAATAGGAATGTATGATACAGTAGAGAATGTATTTTACACAGCATATCAAACAACTTATGCTACAATAGGAAGTAGTAATTGTAGTTATGAAGTAGGTGATTATGATATTAAAAAAATAATGACTAAAGTAAATAGTTCTATGAAAGAAGTACAATACATAAAGACTAATAAATTACCTAGTGCATACCAAGAAGTGGGGTACATAACAAGTAATGGTGGAGATTATTTAGATACAGGATTTGTGCCGAATAATAATACAAAAGTAGAAGTTAAAATAAAAGCAAGTCAAGATATTAATAATATTTGGGTATTTGGTGCTAGACAAAGTGCTGAAAATTTAATGTATGGTGTATTATTGTGCTATTATAATGGCTATTCACCATTGAAGGAAATTAGGAGTGACTATGGAAATGGGAATGAAAGTGCAGGTGGTATAGTATATTACAATACAAACAAAAACTTGACACAGAATATTGTCACAATAGTTAAAGATAAAAATAAGTTTTATGTAGATGGTGTTTTAGTAGGCACGAATACAGCACAGACTTTTACTTGTCCTGTTAATTTGTATTTATTTAAGATTAACAGTGCTAATGGTGGAAATCATAATAGTTATATTAATATGTATTATGCAAAAATATGGGATAATGAAACATTAATTAGATATTATATTCCTTGCTATAGAAAATCTGATAACGCTATAGGTATGTATGATTTAGTTAATAAAACATTTACTGAGGGTGTTGGAACATTTACAAAGGGTAATGATGTGTCCTCAATGGTTACAGTCTATGATGTTTTGCCTAGTACATATACAAGATATGGTTATGTTTGGACACCAATAAATAGTGGTTCATCTAGTGAGCCAAGAATTTGGAGAAGTTATCAAGCATTAATTATGCTTAAAGAATATTCTAATTTAGATTTAATAGGTTATGAATTTGATTTTAAGAGTGAACAAGTTTACCCAACTGATTATAATTTATGCCTTTTAGGTGGTAGAAGTGTTACTGGAGAAACTAATGGTGTTGGCTTTTATATAACTGGACAATATAAAACTTTTAATATGTGTCACGGAGGCAACCATTATACAAACTTAACTTATACACTAGGTGTTAAATCACATATAAAATATAAAAATACTTCTGTTTCCCCATCTGAATTAATTGTAGATGGAAGTAGTGAAGACTTAACTTGGTCAAATGTTGTATCAATCCCTAATACAAAATTAGTTTTATTTATAAATTATGTAAAAAATGACACAGGTAACCCAATTCAAACAGTAAGAGTTAAAATAGGCACAGTAAAAGTATATGATTTAAGTGGAAATCTTATAAATAATTATGTTCCTTGTGTAAGAAAAAGTGATAATAGAATAGGTATGTATGACACAATAGAGGGTGTATTTTATACGACTATGGCTTCTTCTTATTCAACAATGGGAGATGCAAATTGTATATATGAAGTAGGAAATTGGTAAAAGAGGTGAAATAAAATGGAAATTAGAGTAGAAGAAATAGAAAAAAGATTAGATAAGTTAGATAATATATTTGACACAATAAATAAACTTACTATTCAAATAGAGAAATTAGCCTTAGAAACCAAATATATGAGGGAAGACTATAATGACCTTAGTGCTAGAGTGATAAATTTAGAGCAAAAACCAATAAAAAGATATGATAGTGCTATTACATCAGTGATAACTGGTGTAATAGGTGCTATTGTAGGTGCTGTTATGGCACTAATAATAAGGAGATGATAATATGGTTAAAGTATGGAATGAGAGATTAAAAGACATTCTAATAAGAGCATTTAAGACTTTTATACAAGGTTTCCTTGCTGCGTTAATAGTTTTACTTAAAGACACAGATTTAGAAGATTTTAGTATGCTAAAAACAATTTTAATAGGTGCTCTTGCAGGTGGAATTAGTGCTGTAATGAATTTAATTATTAAAGCATTAGAACCTCCAGAAGACACAGAGGCAAGTGGGGATAGTTATGAATAGAACAGATATTGTAAACAGAGAAAAAACATATATAGGAAAATATAGCAACCCTAATATCTTCACAAAATGGTATGCAAAAGACAACAAATCACACGCTTGGTGTGGTATGTTCCAAGACTATGTAGTTAAACACGACTGCAAACTAGACTGGTTTGATGACTGTTCTAATTTTGCTTATGTACCAACTATTGTAGAATGGGCTAAAAAGAAAAAATGGTGGGATAGTAACTTTAAAAACGGTAAACAAGGTGATTTAGTAATCTATAATTGGTATCCAGAAAAGAAAAACCATTATTCACACGTAGGTATGATTTATGAAGTTAAGTCTTCTAGTATCACATCTATTGAAGGTAATACTACAAATGCTGTAGGAAACTCTAATTGTGTTGCTAAAAAGAGCAGAAATAAGAAATATATAGCAGGAATAGTACATTTACCTTATGATGAACAATTTAATCTAACTAGACTACTTAAAAAAGGTTGTAAAGGTTCAGATGTAAAAGAACTACAAAAAGAACTTAAAAAGCGTGGATATAACATAGGTAAAGCAGGAGTTGACGGAGATTTTGGAAATGACACGGCTAATGCTGTAGCCAAATTTCAAAAGGATAACCACTTGGTTGCTGCCAAAAAAGTCGGAAAAAACACTGCTCATAAGTTAGGCTGGTTATACAAAGGCAAATAATTATGATATAATTAAAGAAAGGTAAGGTGATATTATGGCTAGTGCTAAAAAAGAGGCTCAAAAATCTTTAGGTACTGTAGAAGACTATATAAATTTGTCAGGTTTAAACAAAGAAAGAGAACTTGCTAATGATTTATATAACACAAACTACAACCAATATACAAATACATATAATGATTTAATAAATAGAGTAAATGCTAATAGAGAAACAGCAAGAACTGATTTTGGTACAGGTAGAGCAACTATTGCAGAAAACTCTTATTTAAGAAATAGAAGTGATTTATCTGATTTAGCCTCTCGTGGACTAAGTGGAGGAATTGCTCAACTTAGTAAACTTGGAAATAGAATGGAAACTGGAAGACAATATTCTAATCTTGCAAATACATACTATAATACAATGAACGATTTAGATGCGTCTCAAAAAGGGTATGAAAATGATTATAATTACAATTTAGAAATGGCTAAGAACTCACTTAATTCAGCACTTGCAGATGTTGATGCAAGAGAGGCTGCTGGTCGTAATGCTTATAAAGCATCAGTTGCACAACTTGCTGAACAAATACAAGCAAGAAGGGATGCTGCATCACAGGCTGCTGCTGCACTTAAACAAGCCAAGAAACAATATCAAGACCAATTAAAAGCACAAACTGATGCTGCACTTATCAGTGCTATGGACAATATAGTAGGTAATGCTACTAAAATTGATAGCACTATGTATAATAAAATGATTTCTGCTTATAAGAACAGAGTTGGTGGAACAGATGCTGATGCTAAGAATTGGTTAACAAGTAAAAACTATATACCAACATTCTTTACTGGTACAAGTTCTAACCCTAAAAAATTCTAGGAGGTGACTTATGGCTAGTAATATAAAATATGCACAAAATTTAATTGGTGACTGGGATAGAGACATTTATGAACCTAAAAAACAAGTACTACAAGATATCTACCAAACTAACTGGAATAAGTTATCTAATGACTACAATACATTAAAAGATACTCTAGCAAGGAACTATGATGTAGCAAGACAAACTTATAATAAGGCTTTAGGTGATATACAAAATGAGAGTTTTAATCGTATGAACGCTGCTACTATAGACCTTGCTAATAGAGGTTTATCTAGTAGTGGTGTTACTGGTCTTGTGAATAATGCTGATACACAAATAAAAGGTGAAGAAGTAAATAAAGCCTTATCATCATTATTAGATACAGAAGCAGGTAATGAAAAAAGTTTATTTAGTGGACTAAACACACTTGGACAACAAGAAAACTCACTTGCTAGTGGACTTTTAGGAGACGTAGGTGGTCTTACTGATGCAGATGCTGCAAATAATCAACAATATGCAGGTTTAGTTGGAAATATTGCAGAGAGTGCTGCCAGTAGAGCAGCAAGTAGGGCTGCAAGTGGTAGTGGGAAAGAAACTAATGATGAAGATGAATTAGATAGAAGACTTGCTATTGCTGAAACTCTTGAAAGTGAGGACTACACAGATGATGAAAAAATAAATTTACTTGTTCGCCATCTAAACGTTCCACTTGATAATGCAAAAAGTGCTGTAAGTGCTTATAATTATGATAAAACTAATATTGCTATGAAATCAGCACAAGAGAAATTAGATACTTATATTTCTAGAAATAGACTTAACCCAGATTTGTATACTTTAAAACCTCAAATAGTGTTAAATAACAGAGACGGAAATGCTATTACTAGATATAGAGCAAATAATTTATTAGATAAGGTAAGTAATCTAAATAGAAATTTATCAAATTATACTTATGGTGACATATATGGCATACTATATGGTGGGAAGTAGGTGATAATATGGGTAAATATGATAGTTATAGAGCAAAATATCTTAATAAATCTAGTAGTGATAATAAAACACTATCTTCTATTGATGCTAAAGTTAAACAAGCAAACAATTTAAAAGCAAGACTTGAAGCAAGTGGTGTTAACCCAGAAGAAGCAACAGATAAAAGAAATTGGTTTGAAAAACTAACTAATTTGCCACAAGACCAAAATATGGTTTTTGACTTCTTTGACTTA
Source organism: Clostridia bacterium (assembly GCA_017528375.1). GTDB lineage: Bacteria > Bacillota > Clostridia > TANB77 > CAG-508 > CAG-492. The sequence goes on from JAFXOY010000003.1 coordinate 25,319, forward strand.
TTAAATAGACCACAACAAGCGTTATTTGGTGGTTGGAAAAACGCACAAGAAGGAAAAGACTTTTTTGAAGGTGCAAAAGAAGGTTTATATGGTAACCAAAAAACAGATTTTAAAGATATTCTTATGAATACTGGTGCGTTTGAGGATGAAAAAGGCAAACTTGACCTTGTAGATGCTTTAGGATTTGCTGGTGATATATTTTTAGACCCAGCAGATTTAATCCCAGTTGCAGGTTTTAGCAAAATAGGTAAGGCTTTAGATAAAGGTGACAATGTTTATAAGGCTATTAGGTCAGCAGATAGTTTAACTGATGTTGCTTTTAAAGGTTTAGGAAAAGCAGCAAAAGGTGGGGCTAAACTTGCAGATACAGGTATTGAGAAAGGTCTTAAATATTTAGATGAAAGTAAGGGTGTACTTAATGCAGCAGGAGATACAGTTAAGTTAAAATATTTAACTCCAAATGCTAAGGATGCTGCTAATCTTAATGCTAAGGTTGTTGACGCAGCACAAGATGCAACAGGTGCTATTGGTAGATTAGAACTTTACAAAAATGCTAAGAATAAATTTAGTAATGCTTTTAAACTTTCTGATAAGGCTAAAGATGCTATAGGTGCACAAAGAGCCATTGGTACACAAGCAGAAATGGCTCAAGAAGCAGCAAAGATGAAGATTAAAGAAGCACAAGATACAGCAGAGGCATACTTTAAACAAACAAATGGTAAATATGGTGATGCTAAAACTCTATTAAATGATAGCCAATTACTAATAAATAGCACTGTAAATAGGGCTAAAACAGAAGATGAAATTATGTCTTTAATAAAGAAAGGTGAAGCCCCTGCTTACCCTGAATATATAGAACATCTAGAAACAATGCTTAAAAGAGATGTTCCAGATGAAACAATTAAAGCCCTACAACAAAAATATGGTAAAAAGGCTTTTGATATATCAGTAGAAGGCACACATATAAAACTTGGTAAAGGTTGGGATAAAGTTGAATTTAGTAATGTTAAACCAATAGATGCTGAGATTAAAAAGACAACAAAGAGACTTAAACAATTAGATAAACTTGCAAATGATGAGGAGGCATTAAGAAAACTTAATCCTTATGAAGTTGCAGAACTAGAAATAGAAAACAATGAATTAACTAATTCTTTAAGAGATTTATACAACCAAAAAGATGCTTATACTATTCAAGTTGAAAGAAGATTTACTCCTGAACAAGAAAAGAAAATAAATGAACTTGCTAGACGTTATGCTTATAATGAAGATGGATATAGAGACTTTGTTGATAGCATACACGGAACTGCTTGGAAAAGACAAAAAAGTGATATTCTTTCAGAAGTTGAGGACTACAGCAAGTATGGTGAGAATATATTCTCTAATGCTGAAAACCCTACTCCTACTTATCTTTCTAAAAATCAAGCATTAGTAATGGACCCTTATGAAGTCTTCTCAGGAAGAACAACAAATAGAGATGTAATTAATGCAACAAATAGAGATACAGGTAAACTTAGTACAAATGCAAATACTGTATTTTATACAGATAATCCTGCTATGGCTGCTGATTATTCTGGTGGCAACACACTTGCTACTGCTGAGAATTTAGGTGATAAAAATGTCACATATAGAGGTTTATTTTCTAAGACACCAGAAGAAAATGTGTTAGAAATTGGACCAAATGGTGCTTATTATAATGATAAGAAAATGCAAGAACTTGCATATATGCCTGGTGATGAAACATATAGTTGGATGAACGTACCTTATAAAGATTTTGACAGTTATAACACTTTCTCTAAAATAGGAGAAAAAGAAACTGCTAAACTATTAGATATAGTTAATTCTAATGATGTAAAAAATGGAAATGATTTAATTAGAGAATTAAACAAATCAAAAAATAAAAGTTTATTAAACAAATTAAAATCTTATGGTATAGATATTAATACTGTTGACAGACCATCAGTTGCTGATGCTGTACGTGATGCAGGTTCTAATATTGATGCAGATAACCTATATGAACTTATAAATGAAGTCAATACATATGGTGCTGAAAGTATAAAGGACGCTGCTGATTTCTTATTCCAATCAGGAAATAGAACTACAGATGAACTTGCAGAAAACATCTATAAGAACCAAGCAACTGGTAGAGCAACTAAAAACTATAATACAATTAGTCTTTCAGGAATTGAGGACAGTGTTGCTGGAACTCAAATGGGAGATGATTTTATTACTATCAATCCAGGTACAAATGATGTACAACCTAGAAGGTTTAAAGCACTTGCTAATAAGACACCAGCACTTGAGACAAATAGTGTATTTGATACAAAAGAACTTAAAAAACCTATTGTTAAGAGTACAACTGATAAGTTAAATGATGTTGTTGATAACTTTGTAGGTACTAAATTAGGTAGTAAATATAATTATTTAACAAATGACAACTATGTTGCTGCTCATATATTAACACCAGAAGGTAAACAAGTCATTGATGCTTTAAAACAGAGCAAAAATAAGGCATTAAGTAATATTAATAGTTCTATTCTTAACTCAAGAAAATATGTTGGTGCACCAGAAGAAATAAATAATTTCTTTAGAGAACTTGTAGATAAAATGGACAGTAAAACAGTAGATAGTATTCCAGCACTTAAAGCATTTAAAGAAAATAAAGATTTAAACTTTATGGAAACTGACTACATAAAAGCCCTTACAAATAACTATGCTAGTGAAAAAGGTCTTACAAATGTTGCTGGAAAAATACAAACTGTGAACCAAAATATTTTAAATGGCACATTTAAAGATTTAGATAATATTAGCAAAACACAAAGAAAAATTGAAGATGCATTTAAAGCAACAGGCAAAGTTGATGATGCTTTATCATCACAATATAAAAAATTGGTTGATAATTCTCCAATTAAACCATTAACTGAATTTGATAATAAAGTTCCAGATAACTTTACAAAAGTCACAAATGGTGAATTACAAGATATGATAAAGCAATATATTAGAACTAATAGTGGGTTTGGAATGGATAAAAACACTAAAGAGTTGTCAAACTTATTAAAAAAGGTTGCTGCAAATGGTGGAGATGTTGCTATTAACACTGATGTTCTTAGAACTATTGGGGCTGTTTCAGACCCTAAAAACATAAATGCTTTAAATACTTTATATAATAAGTATTTAAACGTATTTAAAAAATGGAAAACTGCTTCACCTACTAACTTCTTAAATAACCTATTTGGTAATAGTACTAATATGATGTTAGGTGGTGTCTCAATGGCAGACCAAGCAAAATATGCACCACAAGTTATTGATATAATGCAAAATGGTGAGAAATATTATTTAAGAAAACTTGCTGGAGAGAAACTTGATGACGCTGCTGCTAAAACTGCACAATATTGGGAAGACTTTAGAAAACTTGGATTTGGTAGTGCTTCATTAGACTTAGCAGAACTTCCACAAGATGTTAGAGACATCATACAAAAGAAAAAATCTTTAAAAGGTACAAAAGACTACATATTAAATGGTCTTCCATCAATGTTTGGTTATCTTAACCAAAAAGGTGATATGGCAGCAAGACTTACAGTTATGCTTAAATCTTATGATGACCCTAAATTCCTTAAACAATTAGGTGCTAAAGATGCTTATGAAGCAATATCTAAGATTATGTTTGACCCTGAAATGCTTACAAGTACTGAGAAAAAGATTAAACAATTTATACCTTTCTACACATATAATAAAAACAATTTAGTTTATCATATAACTAATATGCCTAATAATGGCGTTAAATATAATAGACTTATGAAAACTATGAAAAATCTAAGAAATCAAGCAACTAATGGTAACGAAGATAATATGGCTGACTATATTAAAAATAGTTTATATATTCCATTACCAGGGCTAGATAAAGATGGTAACTACACTGTTCTTAGAGCACAATTACCATTTGGACAACTTATAGAAACAGTTGATGACCCACTTAGACAATTTGCAAGTATGTCATCACCTTTAGCAAAGGGGGCATATGAATGGGCAACAGGCATTGATGCATTTACTGGAAGACCAATAGAAGATTTCCCAGGACAAAAGAGTAACAACATAGATTTATTTGGATTTAATCCAAGTAAAAAGACTGAAAAATTGTTAAGTGATTTTTCAGGAATAGATGTAGCACTTAAAAATGCATCAAGACTTCTTGGAGGTGACCCTATGAGCACTGTACGTATGACTAGAAATATAGATAGTGATAGACTTAGTAAGATGTATACTGAGGTTGAAGATTTACAAAATCTTATGAAACAATATGAGCAAAAAGGTTATGAATTTAGTACAATAAATGAACTTAAAAAAGCAAATACTAACAGTAATGTTGCTAATATTAATGCAATTCTTGCTAAGTATGGTATAGAAACAAAATAAAAAGAGAGCAAATGCTCTCTTTTTTAGTTTCAAACTCATTCATAACCAAACTCAAACTAAGGAATTGTTCTCTTTTATAATAGGTAGGTTGCATATTCTTTGAATAACAAATATTACTATGTATATATTGTAGCATACTCAGTGATATAATACTTTTGTTTCTTTTTATATATTAATTCCAACATTTAACTATGAATTTTTAAAACCTATTAGTGTCTAGATGTAACTCTAATTGTAACATAAGTTGAAGATGGTTTTTGATATTTAGATAAATCTATGTCAGGGTGTTCTATAGAAAGTTTATCAGTATCTATTCCACCTTTTCTTTCTCCACTTGATATTACATATTTATAATCTTCGTCTTGATATCTACTATCAGTGTAATGATTTTTAGCATATTCTTCTAGTTCTTTACATTCAGTTTCTCTAATTTTAATCTCATCCTTTAGTTCTCCAATTCTATGAAGAAGTTCTTTGTCATAGTCTTCAATATCTTCATTTTCTAAAGATTTTAAAGCATTAACTTTAGAATATTTTTCTACAATATCCCAAGGGTAGTCTTCCATAGAAGATATTCCCATAAGAATTGAACTAACTCTAGTGACAACCTCAGTAATATCGTCTTGTATTTCCTTATTTGCTTTTATTAATTTCATTTTTGGTTGACCTTGCCACATTCCACAAAGTAACCATTGGTCTAATCCCCACGCCATCATATATGCCTGGCATTGTAATTCATAACCAAAATCGTCAGTAAAACATTTACTTTTAGAGTTAGAGTATTTATTTTCAACTCCAGTTTCTACACCATCAATAAATGTTCTACCATCTCTTTTACATTTAAGTAAACCATTAACAGCATACTTATATTCACTATTTCTTTCATCAATAGCAATATTAAGTTTCTTTTCAAAATAGTTTAGGCAACCTTCTTCCATAGCATTACCTAAATCCATTCTATCTTGAGCGTCATCATCAACCTCTTTGATAGTTTTTCCTAAATCAATATCTAATTGTTCCTCAATAGTATTAAACCCAATACCAAAGTATGAACTTAAACTACTGGCAATTATGTCAAACCTTTCTTTCATTTTACAACCTCCTAATATCTCAAAAATACTACCTATAAAGATAGGGTAAAATAGGTAGCGTACGAGGCACTATAGAATAAGAATAGAGTACACAGGACTTTTACTATTTTTTGGAATATCCTTTCATAATAAATTTTTGTGTAATAGTGCCCCCTACGATACCTATTTAGGTATCGCAACAATAAAATTAATAGAGTGTGATAGTGTCTCTATGCCTAAGACACTGCAGAATATGCTTAAACCATTATTTAGGCAAATAACATAGAAAGGAACAAAGCATATTCTACGGTATCTGTCAAAGGTGATTTGGTGAGGATTTTAACACATCCTTTCTTCCTTTGACACATATATTATAACACATACACCCTTGATTTTTGCACTCAAAGGTTCAATTCTATCATAATTTCTAGTTCTTTTATTGCTTTTTTGAGTGTTTCTTCATCAAAATCACGTATATAACACTTATCTATAGGTATATTAAGGCGTATTGAGAGAGCAAAAAATAAATCTTTTTTACTAATAACTCCACTATTTACTATAGTATCAACCAAATTATAGCATTTTTTCTTTAAATTTCCTGTCATTATACATACCTATATCAATATTAGTTAATATTTCATCAACTTCTTCTACACTTCTTATTATAACACCAATTCCACCATTTTCGTTAATAGTTTTTATTTTTCTTTCTTGTAATGTTGAGGCTTTTCCACCTTTTTCTCTTTTTAGTTCTAGACCTAAAAAGAAGCCTTTATAGAGACAAATAATATCAGGTAGTCCATTTAGATTACTTTGGGCTTGAAAACGAAAATGGTACACCTTTTTTCGTTTAAGGAAGGCTATTATTTGTTTCTGTATTTTACCTTCTAACATTTTTAAGTTCTTTCTCCTTAATTTGCTCAATTTTTACTTCAATTACATAAGGTTGTTCTAAAACTTCAACTACTTCTGGTGTGTTATAGTCTTCTACGACCCAATTTATTTCTTTTGGGGCTTGTAGGTTTGTTTTTATTACTATTTTGTACATCTTTATCTCCTATAAAATACCTTAACAACCCCTCTTTTTTTGTTTCTACAACTATTATATCATTATTATAATCAAATTTCTTTATTTCTTCTTTATTTGTGTCTTCTATGTCAATCAACGCCATCATTAGGTTCAACCATTTTTGTTGTTGTGCCCTTTTTAATATCTTTTCTATTTCTTTATCATTCATTAAACTCATACTCTTTCTTATCTCTCCAACTTGTCTCAGACATTTCTACCTCAGCAATCATTGGAATATTTTTTATAACATCTAAGGTGTCTTCCATAATGTGTTTTAGTTCTTTAACATATTTCTCTTTACCTTTTGGTACTAAGAATATTAACTCGTCGTGTATAGGAAGCACCATTTTAATACCTAAATCATTTTCTTTTAGGTATTTCCATATTTTTATCTCAAAAGTTTTTACCATATCTGCACAGGTGCCTTGTATCAAATAGTTGCAACCTTTATAGAATTGCCTACTATCTTCCATATAATATCTTCTACCATATAAGTTTTCAATGAACCCATATGTAGTAAGTTGTTCATTAACCCAATTTTGGTAGTCTCTAATTCTAGGAAATGCTTTGTAAAACGCATCATCAAGTGCTTTAGCAACTTCTTCACTTACACCAAGACTTTCTTTTAGTGCCTCTACACCACCTTGATACACTTTAAGGAAGTTACATCTCTTTCCTAGTTTTCTTTTCTTTTTAAATTCTTCACTATTAGGGTCAAGATTAGGGAAGGCGTGTCTAGTTGTTTCACTATGAAGGTCGGTTGGTTCCCACTCTTTACCAGTACCACACTCAAACCATTTCTTTTCATTAAAATGTTTAATGTGCTCAGGATTATTATAGTCAAACATTGTAGTAACTTCATTGTAACATTTATAAGGCATATATGCTCTGCATAGATTAAGGTCAGGCTCTTGGCTATGGAATATAGTATATTGTGCTTGTACACGAAGTTCCATTTGACTTTCGTCTATGAAAAACAAATTATAACCCTCATCACATACAAATGCACGTCTAGGATGGAATAACTCATTCCCATCTCTATCAAATAAACCTTCTTTTGGTTGTTGTTGCATATCACAACTAACTCTACCACTAACAGCACCATTATTATTAATATCAGTGTATATTCTACCATTTACAACAGCATTTAATTTGCCATCAACATATGTTGATAACCATTTATCTAATGTTCTAAGTTCCATAATATTGTTACACACATTGATAAGTGTCTCATCAGTTGTATTAGCAACAATATACTTTAATGCTTTTTCGTCGGCTTTCTCAGTTTTTACTTTAAATTTATTAAGAAGTATTTTCTTAATTTCATTATGTTGACCTACTGAGAACTCTTTACCAGTATAAATATAAAGTTCTAAGTACAATAATTCTCTATAAGCAACTATCTTTTTTCTACTTTCTAGTATATAGTCAACATCTACTTTAAAACCTGTATTCTCCATATAGGCAACGGCTTTAATAAGTTCTCCTTCTCTTTTAAGTACTGTGAAGTCTTTATCAACTTCTTTTAGTACTGGTAAGGCTTTCTTTAAGTACTCTAGCATTATAACAATATCGTCAGCAGCATAGTTTTCCATTAATGTATATTCTTTATCCCATACATCTTTATAATTTGCTCTTTTAAAATTTTTATCTATATATTGGAAATATGGATTATCGTCATTAACCCATTTAGTTCTAGTTTTCTCATAAGCATCTATAAGTGCTGTGAGTTTACCAGTTCCTCTAACTTTTCCATCTTTAGTAATAGTACTAAAACCATCATTAGGAAATTCTTCTATAATTCCTTTTCTTAGGTGTTCTCTACGTTCTCTATCTATTTTATGTATAATATCTTTAATAATATGTCCAGCAAATTTTGCCTCATCATCAATATATTTAGTTCCTAGTGCTTCTAAACTCATACTTTCTCTTTCGTCAGCGTTTTCAGTAAGTCTAGCAACTGTTATACTGTCATAGATTTTAACTGTATCAGGAATAGGAGAACCACCATTTTGAAACATATGATAGTCATATTTAGCATTATGAGCAAATATAGGTATTTGATGTTCATTAATATAGTTTATAAATACATTACCAACTTCTTTAGTATAAGGTACTACAAATACACAATTATTACCTTCGGGTGTTGACCAACCATAAGATAATAGAAAAGGTTTATCAGTTATAATATTAAGACCAGTTGTTTCAGTATCAAACCCAATATAATTTATAGGATAACCAGTATTTAAACTTGCAAGTACTTGTGCATCATTATCTAATCTTTTATATTTATATTTTAGTTTTTGATGTAAATACATTATTCTACCTCCTCATCAGTTTTCCATTTTAATAGCACATTTGTAAGCCCATCTATTATTTCTAAAAACCCTTTTATTTCATTTCTATAAATTAAGTTTCCTGATACAACTGGTTCATCATCAAGGTCTCTTAACCACTCGTCAGTAAGAAAATACCTAGGGTCGTTAAGTTCTCTATGCATATAAAGGTTTTGTGGAGAAATAAGAAGATAGTTTTTAGCAATTTTATATGGAGTTTCACCATAACACATCCCCATAAACATAACCTCTTGTCTCCATTTAATTTTTCTAGTTTTAGATTTTCTTTTAATGTCAAATCTTCTAGCAAGAACAGTATCTAATAAATCTTTATTTCTTTTAAACCCAATACATAACCCATTAAATATGTCCATAACATTATTATAACCAAACTCCCTTTCAAAGAGGTCAAATAAAAGTATAAACCTGACCTCTAATATCCTAGGGTGTTTTTTATATTTGTCTAATAATTCTTTAGTTATCTCAACTTTCACCAATTTTCACCAACTTTCTATAAATCATTTATAAACTCAACTCCACTTGAGTTCTCAACTTTATTACCTATATCAGTTCTAAAAGATTTATCTATAAGATTATAAACTTTTCTAAACTTATTTGTAGGATATGCATTATCACTATTAACTCTTATAAACTTACAAGCAACCATTTTATTAAACAATATGGCAAATTTACCATTATCTAAACCACTAATACTAAGTAAATTTCCTCTAGTTGTTCTATTTTGTGTGCCTATAAAGTCTATAAATGTAGAATTATGTGCATATAAATCTTGTAAGTTCTTAATGTCCTTATCATCATATTCACTATATGCTCTATAATCTAATGCATAATCTCTTAATTTGAATACTGGACTTGTATAAATTTTAGTCAAATACTCAACCATAAAATCTACTATCTCTTTTGTTACTATAATATTCTCATAAGTTTCGTCAACATTCATAACCAAACTTGCTAGTGCTACACAAAATCTTGCTAGTTTTTTGCTTGTAGTAGTTCCAAATAATGGAAAATTACACTCAAATAATTTATTAAGTTCTTCACTTTTCTCCCAAATATAACTTTCTACACCATCAGCAAACTTAACATTATCTATACCTCTAGTTACAACCCAATTTGCTTTTTCTTCATAACATTCTTTAGGAATAGGGTCTCCTATAAGTTGATAAGCAAACGGATTAAATCTATTCTCTACTTTAGGTATAAGAAGAAAACCATCATATCTAGCAACATCCTCAGCACTTTTTATAAGTTCCATTAAAGGCATTACACCATTAGGGAATGTACTAAGAAATCTAGGGTTTCCACTTTCGTCATTAATAGGATTAGATATTGTAATCATTCTAAGTTTGCAAGGTACAACAAGTTCTCCACTAACTCTAGATATTCTAAGTTCATTACTAGACCTTATATCGGTCATAGTTTTTATAAAGTCAGGTCTAGCACCACTAAATTCTTCTAGTATAACAAGTCTTTTGTGTTGTCTAGGAATAGCACCTATTGTGTTACAAAATGCACCATCTACTTTATTAGACCCACCAATAAGACCAACTGTAGTTGAGGTTTTTAGTGATAAGAAGTGCCCAAAGTTATAAAGTTCAGTCATTTTGCTAGTTGTTTCAGATTTACCTACTTGGGTATCTCCTAAGAAAAACACATCAAGTGCACCTCTCATAGGTTCTCCATAATTAAAATCTAATATACTATTAAATACTAAATCACTCATTAACCATATATCATAGTTTAAGTGTTTAGCAATATAATGTTTAGCACTTTCATATAATTTATCTAATCTTTCTTTAATACTACCTTCACTTCTAAATTTACTTAATTTATCTATATTAACCACATAGTTATTGTCATCATTTATTAGTTTTACATTAAATGCAACAGCAATTAATTTTTGGTTTTTAGTAGGGTGTGGGTATATTCTATAATCTATAACATACTGAGCACCTACATTAAGTTTCTCAAAACTATAAATGTCTAGGTTTACCCCTGAACCATCATTGTCTTTGTCAGATATGACAGATTTAAAAATTGTTTTAGGTTCTTTTGGTCTAATCTCAACAAATGGTTCTTTAGATGGTATTCCTAAATAACTTTTAAATTTACTATTTAACTCAACTGTTTTTGCATTAATCTCTATAAGTTCTAACATATCTTGCATATTTTGTTTTTCTAAAAACCAAACCCTTTTCTCTCCTTCAAATAAAGTATCTAGTTTAGTACCACTATCTTTGATTTTTTCTATTTCTACGACAGTAGGTACTGAATAAGGGTCAGCAAATTCACTTGTAATTGTTACTAAACTTCTTAAATCTTTTCTTAATTTACTATCTTTTAATGCTTGTTTTATTGTTGTTAATTTTAAATTATCACTATCTTCTAAATTAAAATGATGTTGCTCAAGAGAATAAAATTCAAAAACATTACCATTGTACTTATTTATGTAATCATAAAAATCTTCTTTATTCTCCTTTACAACATCTCCTATATCTATATATTTTATACTTTTTACTATATTTTTTATTTCTTTATATACTGTTTCCATACCCTTTCTACCAGGGTCGTCATTATCATAGCATACTACTATATCTTTATCTTTAAATGCATTTATAACATATTCATTAGGTTTAGCACCAGCACCACCAGTTAGAGTGTAAGCATTTAACCCAACTTCTCTTGCCATAAGCATATCTTTTTCACCTTCAAATAAATAACAAGTGTTATCACTAGATAAAAACTTATCATAAGGAATAATCCAACCTACCCTAGCATTTTCATTTGAAGATACTTTAGGTTGACCTTCATATTTATTAATATTATATCTTCTAATATCAACTAAAATCTTGTTATAAAATACTGGTATTCCAAGATAACTTTTATCTCCATCTTTAATAAGTCCTAGTTTCATATCTTCTATAGTTTGCTTACTAATTCCTAGATTTACTACTTTAGAAATCATAAGAGGATTTGCCCAAAGAAGTCCTCTTTCAATTTCCCATTTATCTTGTACTTTGTATTTTTCTAATAATTTAATTGCGTCAGCACTAGAAATTCCATTTATTCTAGCAATAAACTGTTCTTCATTATACCCTATATCACAAACCCAGCAGTGAAATAGGTCTTTATATGTATTAATTGAGGCAGATGGGTGTGTGTCCTCGTGAAAAGGACACAACACCTTTACTTCTTCATTTTCCCAGTTTTCTACCTCATTAAAATACTTTTTAAAGTACTCCATTATATACCAAGATTAATTTCAGTACTTTCAGTTTCTTTATTTAAAGGTTTTAAAGATTTAATTCTATTTACTTCTCTTGTTACTTCTTCATCTATACCTGTATCTTTATTTTGTACTGTCTTTTTATAACTGTCAGTAAACACATTTCCTATACATTCTTTACCTATACAAGTACTTTGAATTTGACTTGCCATAAGTTCTTTTAAATTAAGAGCATATAAGAAATTAGGTATTGCCCAGTTCATATTTGGGTGAGTTGTTAAGTTGTGAAATATAACTCTACCATTATATTCTCCACCAACAACTTCAAATTTAACATTACAATTATAAAATTCACAGTTATTAATTGTTTCAGTTACATTATTACCTTTTTCATCCTTAATTGCGTTTCCATTTTCATCTCTTTGAATTACTTTAATTGTCTTTGTACTCTTTTTCCAAGGGTCAATTTCTTTAACTTTTAATAGATATTCTCCATCAGGAATTGGTTCAAAGTTAGTTTGACCACCTTCTTTTGCTACATACTTATTATCTAAACCTGTATTTACCATAAATTATTCACCACTTTCTTCACTATCTTCATTATCTTCTTTAATTTCAATACTACTATTACCACTTTCAAGTTCATTTAACAAATTAATCATAAATGCTTTACCAAACATTTCTCCATACATTCTATATTCATTTTCCATTTCAATAAATATATCTTCAAATTTCTTTTTGTCTTTTTCATCTTTGCATAAATTTGTTTCACAAAATTCTTTATATTCTTTAAGTCCTTGATTAATTGTGATTGCTTGTGCTTTATCTAGCAATTTCTTAAAATCAAATGCACGTAGAGTTGCCATTATTTTTCCTCCTTTTCTTCTTCAACTTTATGAAATAATATTTTAGCCAATTCAGCAAGTGTAAGTGTATTATTTAATGACATCATTGAAACAAAACCTACATCATCACATCCAGCACTTTTCATTTCATTTGTAAGTTTTACAACAACCTCAGCACTTGCTTTAGGAAGAATTTCTTTTAATTCTTCATAAGTATAAGTTTTATCTTTCTCTATCATAATTTCCTCCTTTCTACATATTATGATTTACTATATATGCTAACATTTCTTGTATAATTTCTCTATTATAAATAAATGTTTCTATAGTCTTAACCACATTTTTTACAGTGTGTATTTTATATATTGTTATAGTTCCAAATATATCTAAATCATAAAGATAAGTTATTTTATAATTAGAACCTATTCTTTGAGTATATAGATATTCAAAGTTTTCATTTAAGAATTTCTTAATTATAAGATTATCTCCTGATTTATATTTGAAATCTAAGAAATTAATTGGACTTTGGTCTTTAATAGTTGCAATTTCATTTTCAATTCTTGTTCTATTAATTTCTTCAATTTTAGCAAATTCTTCGTCAGACACGTTTGGATTATTTAATGCAAATTCTCCTAACCAGTCCTCAAATTCATTTCTAATTTGGTCAATAACCCCATTAGTTATGTCCATATAATTCTTTTCAATATTTTTTCTAAGTTTTAAATTATCTATCTTTTTATAAGTTGTCATATCTTTAAATTCTTCGTCAACTTTATCAACATCACAATTTACTAATTCTTGAAATAAGAATAGTAATGGTGGGGTAAGTTCTAGTAATTTAAAACTTTGTGTTAATTCTTTCTTTATATATTTACCACCTAAACGTAATACGTTTTCAGTTGCAATATGTAATTCATTATCAAATTTTAATAAATAATATTTATTGTTTTCTAGTTCATAGAATTTTTTATAATCTTTATTTATCTTCATAATATCTCCTAATCTAGCATATTTGTAATTGCTCTAGTAAATACGCTAACATCTTGAAAATGACTTAATTTTTCACAAAGTGTGTTATCAGTATCTTCAAGACTTAATGTAAACCCGTGTTGTCTTAAAATTGGAACATTAATACTTTGTAATACTTTAGTCATTTTATCTTTGTCGGATGTCTTAATTAATGCACATAGGTCAGTTATTTCTTTTGGATATGAGAATTTAGTTGCATCAAGTTCTTCAATAACCTCTTGTGGTTCAAAAGTTCTTTCTCCATTTAGAAATGCAGAAGTTTCTCCACCATCTAAAATGTCTTGTACTTTTTGTTCCTCAGTTAATTCAACTTTTTTAGGTTCTTCAACTTTTTTAGGTTCTTCAACTTTAACTTCTTTTTTAGTTGTCTTTTTAACCTCAGGTTTCTTTTCTTCTTCTTTTTCGTCAAATTGAAGGTCTTTATTTTCATAAAGTTTTAACCCAAGTCCAGTTGCTCTACTTGCAACCTTAGCAAGTGCACGTTTTAGTGCTTTATTAACTAAATTTTGATTATAAATTTTAGCAGCACTATAATCTTGTTCTTGAATAGGATATTCTTCTACAAAAGTTTTACCTAAAAATGTACAAGATACTTTAACAAAATGAGACATTACCATAGCACTTGTTCTATTAACAATACCATCTTTGTTTTCCACAAGGTTTTCATTAACAAACATATCAGTCCATACTATATCTCCTGTTTCAGTTTCTATTGTTTTAAATTCAGCATTTGCATCTTGCATATAAGTTAGTCTTTCCATAGTTGCCCAAGGAATATAACTAGCACCGTTATATGTTTCTTTTAAGAAGCCTTCTATTGATTTGGCTTCTTCACTTTTTCCATTATAGTTTTCTTTATATTGTTTTAACCATTTATCGTTCATACGATACCTCCTTCTTTTTCATTATAGCACACGACTTTTTAAATCTTGCACTATTCTAATTAAAATTATTGCATATTTTGAATTACTTGTCTTTCAACTTCGTTATTAAATTCTCTTAATTCTTTAAAAACATTTAACATAATTTGACTATTCAAATGACCTATCTTTTTATGTATTTGTGTTTTAGCAAGAACGTGTACTTTACTTAAATTAATTATACAGTCTTTATCTAAATTTCCATCTCCAGGTCTTAGTCTTACTACATAAGAATTTCCTAAAAAATTATTAGTTGTAATCTTCACACAATTAATATTTGTGTGTCCACTTGTATATTTTCTATCGTCTCTTTCATTATAGATTATTAGAAATATACCAATTTTTGGTTCTCCTTCAAACCCATTGTAACTTGCTGTTACAATGTCTCCAGCACTCATTATCACTTTATCACTTCCTTTCTATTTTTCAATTTTACAATACAAATCGTCTTCTAGTGTCACGCAAGTTGCGTATTCAGTTTTAATTTCTTTATGAAATTTTACATCATTAACTAATTTAATTACTAATAATACTAATAAAATAATATAAATTATAGTTATTATTGCACTTGTTACTATTCTTGTTTTAAGAATTTGTCTATTAGCATTATCAATACTTTTAGTTATAAATTCAAGTTCTTCATTAGTAAATTTTTCTTCTTCTAACATTACTTGTTACCTCCTTCTTCTATTTCTTTAATGGCATTTCCAAATATATTGTTTAATGCTTTTATATGTTCTAATAAAACTTTATTACTTTTATCAAACTTTATAGCACATAACTCTTGAAAACCCTCTCCACCTAATAACTCTCTACTTGCTAAACTTTCAAAATAACTACATATTACTTGTCTTGCTATATCTATATTAGTTTTCATTTTACCATCACCTTTCTATATTGTAAGAGCATTTAAGTCTCTTTCACTAAACTCTATTTTATTTTGTAGCATTTCATATATCTTCTCGTCAATAGTACCATTCATTATTAAATGGTAGTAAGTAGGCACATTCTCTTGACCTATTCTATCAATACGTCCTAGACTTTGTTTGTAACTCAAACTACTGTCAGGCATACTGTAAAACACCATTAGGTGACACTTGTATTGAAGTCCATCAAGACTTTCACTAAATGCTTGATATTGTCCTATAACAACGTCAAACTCTTTTTGAAGTTCTTTTGGTTTATCAACCACATCTCCATTTATCACTATGTATTTTTTATTTAGTTTTTCACAAACTTCTATAATTTTATCTTTTTCTACATTATAACAATATAAAACACTAACAACCTCGTCAGTATTAGATAAAAATTCTTCCAACCAACTTGATTTTTCTTCATTGTCTTCATAATTAAATCTATTTCCATACTCATCAGTTCCAGTTATTTTGCCACTTATTAAACTCTTTTTAGCAACCCTCATAGCACTTACATTATCTATGATAATGTCATTATACACTTTTTCTCTTACTAATTTAGAATAATTTTTTGCTTTTGGTATTTTAACTTCTACCATTTGAGGTTCATAATCTCCATATTTAGGTGCATAATATCTACACGTTGCGTTTAGGATAGGTTTTAATTCTTTTTCAACTCTATCTAGTCTATAACCAGTTACCTTTTTAATAGGAAATGGCATACCTGGTAGTTGCAATTTTTGCATTATACAAAAATTATTTTGAAAATAAGCATAAGAATAATCTAGATAACCTAAAAACCTAAGTTGAGAATAGAGGTCTATATAACCTCCATTCTCTTTCTCAGTGGGAGTTGCTGTAAGAATAATTTTATAAATTGTAAGTTTTCCTAGTTCTAAGCAACGTTTAGTTGTTTTGATAGGATTTTTAACTGTGCCAACATTTTTAATTTTATGACTTTCGTCTATAATAATAGTCCAATTATTATTGATGTATTTATCTAAACAAGTTATTTTATCTATTATGTCAAAATTAACTACTATACAATTATTTTTATTTGGATTTAATTCATTATCAAAAAGTATATTTTTATCTTTTGCTGTCATATTAAGTTTATACTTAATAGGTTTCAAATCAGTATGATTTTCTATTACTTCCCACCATTGAGTTATGATTTTTTGTGGGCAGACAACAAGCAGATTATCTGTACCATTTTGTATAAAACGTTCTAAACTTGTAAGGGTTTTTCCACTTCCAGTTTTCATAAACAACCCAATACTAGGCACGTATTTTAAATCTTCTAATATTTGTTCTTGATAAGGTCTTAATGTTACGTTTTTTAGCATAAATTCTCCTTTCAAATTAATTATACCATTACGCCCCTTGATTTTTGCACTATTCGTTATCAATTTTATAAATTAAATATTTATCTTCAATTTCTTTTTGATTTTTAATAGCATAAAATAAGGTTCTTCTTGATATATTAATGTTTTCTTTTTTAAGGTGTTCTAATATGTCATTTGGAGTATCTCCATCAAAAATATTAGTTTCGTCTTCTAATAAATAGTCTTTTTTACATAAAATATAAAAATGACTATTCTTTGGTTCTTTTGGCATATTTGCCTCCTTTCTTAGTCTTCAAAGTCTTCGTCAAGTTCTTCTTCGTCTTCATATTCTTCAACGTCTCCACCACATAACGGACACATCAAGCAATAACCACAGCACTCAACTCCATCTCCAACTTCGGCATAATCTTTCCATTTTGTAGGTTCGTCAGTTATTTCCCCACAGTCCTTACACTTGTAAAACATTTTTATCACTTCCTTTCTATCTAAAACACCATTAAAATAATGGTAGTTTTATTTCGTTACTACTTCTTGCATAATTTTTGTCTAGTTTTCTTTTTTCCATTATTCTTTTAGTATTAACTACGTTTCTAGAAATTCTTTGTATTTCTAGTTTCTCAACTAAGGCGTTTAAATCCTTATTAAATGCCTTAGCAATATCTTTATCTATTGTTTCTAAGTAAATATTAAGATTACTTAGTAACAATAAATCTTTATTACTAATATGCACGTTTACCACTTCCTTTCTAGTTTATTACAAAGTCATTAAGACTTTTATAGTTGAAATATGTTTTGTCTTTTAAAGCACCCTTAGGTTCTCCTGAGCAAATTAATAAGTTAAATAAATCTTTGTATACTATACTTATACTATTATTATTAAATTTCTTAGAATATTTTTTATATTTATTTTCGTGGTCTAATAATTGTAATAAGTCCATAAATAAGTATTCATAACCTTTTTGTTCATAATGAAAATTAACTTTATAAGTTTGGTTATATAAATCATCAACTTTTTTAAAAAGTTGTCCACCTATATAGTTATTAGTTATCTCATTTATTTTATTCCTTAATTCTTTATCTAATGAATAATCTAAATTAAAATTGTCCATTCCACCCCAAGCGTCTTGTGAGTAAAAACCTACTTTTTTACCTTTATAATATACATCACCTTGTACTAAGTCTTCGCCTTCGTGTCCTCTAAAATCTTTTACATTTTTTAATGTAATTCCTTTAATACTTGCCACTTTAATCACTCTCCTTTAATTCTATTTTTTCAATTACTATTTCATAGTAACAACTCCAATTTTCTTGATTATTGTAAAACATTGTTACATAACCATCTTCTTCAAAATTGTTATCTATATCAACTACATAATTATTTGCTTTATCATATTCGATTAATTCTTTTACTTTTTTAATTGCTTGTTTTTTAGTTTTATAAAGCCCTATTATATTTGTACTTGAACACTCATATAATAGTTCTCCATATAAACTTTCATAAACTAGATACATTATTCTTCACTCTCCATTTCTTTTTCTAATCTTTGGTAAAAATAGTCTAATAATTTCTTCATTAGACTATATTTACCATCACAATAATCTAATATTTCTTCGTATAGTAAATCGTCTCCACCTATCATTACACGTCAACTCCTTTCTTAAAATTTACTTTCTATTAGAAAATCATCAAGTTCTTTATCATAATATACTCTTATATGACAACCACTCCAATACCCTTGACTATTTAAGCATATTTCTAGTTGTTTTCTTATCATTTCTTCACTTCCAAAAACAAACTCATTGTAGTCGTCCATAATTGCTAAAAATCTTTTTAAGATTTTTTTATTTACTTTTATCACTATTTTCACTTTCCTTTCTAAAATATTAATTTTTCTTGCCAGTCTTTATCATAGACTGTTGCGTGTGCACCTATTAGTGATAATTTACCTTCTATTTTTTCATATAAGTTTAAATTACTATCTATATAGATTTTATTTGGTTCAGTGACTATGTCACTGTCAATTAATGTCATATACTGGTCTCCAACTTGAAGTGCTTGATATTTAATTTTATCTTTTGCCTTTTCTTTTAGAGGTTCAGTTGTCTTTTTAGGTGTTTTATAATAGTTTGTATAATTATAGTTATAATTATAACCTTTATTATAATAATAGTTATCATAATCCCACATATAACTTGAATAAGTATAATTTGATGGTTTATATGCTTCATAAGTATTATTACTATATATAACCCCATTATTCACAACTTTATTACCATAGTAATAAATGTTTTCGTCTTTATCTAAAAAACATAATTTGTTGTGGTTTATGTTTGCCTCATTAGTAATTAATTTCATTACACGTTCATTTTTATAAAAATCTTTATTAAGTTCTTTAAATACACTTACATAATCTTTTACAAAAGATTGTGTATCACTTAATACTTTATCATAGTTATAATCATAGATTATACCATTGTGTGCCATAGCAATATCAGTTTCTATATAAGTTGCCCTTAAATCTTCACTATTTTTGCTTATAGCAAATGGGTGTGTAGTTGCCCCGTCATTTTCTCCGTGTGTGCCTATACGGAAGTGCATAACTATTGCTTTATCAGTTAAGTCACTATTAAACTTATGTTTAAGTTCCTTAATTTTGTGCCAAAAATCTTCAAAAGTCATTAAACCTTTTTCAATGATAACTTTGTTATCTTTGACGTACATTAGTCCAGCACCATCTTTGTTTCTTTCAAAACAAGTTCTTAATGTTGCCTTTGTAGGTAGTGCAACTCCCTTTTCTTTTGCCACTATAATACACATTTTTTATCACTTTCCTTTCTATTTAGCAAGACTAGCACTCGCTTGTAGTGCTAGTCTCATTTGCTAGTTTTTCACTTATTAAGTCTATTGTTTCCTTAACGTGTGCTTTTGTAGTCTCAGTTAAGGTGTATCTTGTATAAGTACTTAATGTAGTTTTTATTGCGTTTAAATTGTTTCTACAAGTTTCATCATAGTTTTTATTCATAGTTTTTAATCTTTGATATAAACTCATATTTGTAGTATCAGTTTCATCATCTATTAAAACTTCACTCAATTTATAGAAAACTTCGTTTCTAAAATTGATTGTGTGTTGAATAGTTGTGTTGTCACTTGTGAAATCAATTTGTTCATTTACAATTCCCATTAGGGAATTTGAGATGTCATTTAAGTCTTTTTTATAGTTGTCAATAGTTTCCTTTCTAGTTTCGGCTTTTTTATCAATGATATTTTCTAATTCATTTGTATAGTCTCTTAAATATAGACCATCATCTATTAAATCTAGACTATCATTATATTCTTTGATATATTCTCCACTATAATTGATAACCTTGTTCCAACTAATTTTACTTGCTTGATTTTCTTTGCATACATTAACTAAGTTATGTATGAACTCTATGCTTGCCATTAAAGTTTCAAATTTTAGAGTTCCTCTAAACATTCTAAACTCTATTGTTTGACCAGTACTTGTACTAGTGTTTACGACACTAGAATGTCCTATTTCATCATAGCTATTAATTTCTTTTAAAAGTTTACCACTTTTAAAGTAGTTGTCACTAAAATTGTCACTTGCATAATGTTCTTTATGATATGGTATTGTATAAGCATTGTAACAACTGAATTGTTGATGTCTTCTTCTAGAAAATTTTTCTACCTTATCTCTATAAGTCTCTACAAAAAGCATTATTTTTTCTATTGTCTTTTGTTTTTCTTCGTCAGTATCCCCTAGTGCGTCCATAGATACGTGGATATGTAGTCCACATTTACCTTTATCGTGTGAATAATTGCCCCTACTAATAAGATATTTACAAATATCTTTTAGTTCTTCCTTATTATCGTAAATATAACCTATTGTCATAGGGAAGAAAACTCCTTCTTTTCCATTTCCAATGGAAGCGTCACTTTCCCAATTTATACTTCTACCTATATTTTTGAAATTTTTTCTAATATACCATATGTCTTCTTTATGGTCACTATTATATAGATAACCATTTGCGTCTTTTGTAGTTTCTAGTTCAATACCTAAAAACTCTTTTGTATCTTCATCATTAAGTTTTCTAAACTTAATTTCCATACTTGGGTGGTGGTAACTATCTACATTACATTTTGTTTCTTTGAAACAACTATCACAATAGAAATAAGACCCCCATTGTACACCATCTTCGACACTGAAAGTGTCACCACAATATTTACAAGTTTTTTCATTATTCATTTTTATCAACTCCCTATCTTTTGACGTTTCTAACCTTTAAGGTTAGCGTCCATTTTTTGAATAACTTTTACTTTTATATTAAAAACTTAAATTTTAAGTTTTTAAACTATTTTTTATAACCATATATCTCAAAGATATAATCTTTGTCTCTTTCACAAATCTCAGGTTTTGCTAGGTTTAAATAAACCTTGCAAAGTTTATTACTTATTTTATGATTAATATTACTATTAAATTGATGAATAAAATCATAGATTTTATTAATCCTCTTTAATACATTCCAACTAAATCTTAAAATATTAAATTTTAAGTTTCTTGTTTTGTAATTCCAATGGGCATTACAAAACACATTAAAATCAGTTAACTTATCATAATGATAAGTTTCAATTTTATCTTCTTTTTTGTTATGTTCCATAACAAACACCAACCTTTCCTTATGCTTTATAAAAGCATATTTGAAAGAAATAAGAAAAAGACTTACTATTTAGTAAGTCTTCTTACATACAACTTTGTGTCCCTATTACTATTTTCATAGTAAGTTTCATATGGTCTTCCTAGTTTGTCTAGATTTTTAATTATATTAAAATCTACTCTTTCCTCAAACCAGTCTTCAATTATATCATAATTGAAGTCTATATATGCTTGTGCCTCTTTTTTGTACTTAAAAGTACATAGTACTTTTGCAAAACTATTTCTCTCTAAAATTACTTCGTAATTCATAATATCACTCCCTATCTTAAAATTTACAATTTTAACACTCATTTCTCTCAAATACACTTTTATAAAAAGTGTGTTTTTCTAGGTTTCCAAACTTCATTATCAGTTCCTAAGACTAGGAAGGGGTTCGCACCCTATAAAGTCTAGTTATAGCCCTCCTAAGTCTAACAAGTTAGACTTAGACACTAATGTATCACTAACTATCAACCCACAACTAAAAGTTGTGAAATACAAGTTGACTAGCATTGTATTGCTTTGTTAAGTGCTTGTATCTTGCCTAAATAGGGTATAGTTAACCCTATTTAAGTAATTTACCTAGATGATTTATTGCAAAGCAATACACATTGTAAATCAAATGCTTAATAACTAGAAGTCTAGTTATTAAACTATGTCCTATTCACTTGATTTATCAAGGTTATGGTACTTTTACCATAAAGGCGTATTTCCCATAACTACAACCCCTTGTTTACTAGGTATAGAGTACTTAGTACCCCACCTAGTAAATCGCTCTAATACTAGTAGTCAAACATAGGACATTCCTACTAGTACTAGTACTAGACCCCCTGTGGGTTGCTTTTTACAAGTTTCCAAACTTGTATTGCTTTAAGGTCAGTTATGACCAAACTTGTTTACCAAACAAGTTTCAACAAATATTTTTCAAAGAACATAAGTCTAACTGACTAAGTGTCTTTAAGTTGAGTTGGTAGTACTACAACCTTGGCACCTCGTCCGTTTGACATCAACATTATTTCAAATATATTACTTTTTGTCATAATAACTAACTCTATAATAATTATTATAGAGTTAGTTATTATGACAAAAA
>JAFXOY010000044.1 GCA_017528375.1 Clostridia bacterium
TCCCCAATCCCCAATCCCCTCATTATTTTATTATTAATTTTTTACACTTAATTTATTAACTTTTTTTATCTTATTTTTAATAATTCAAAAAATAAAAAATCAGAATAATAAACTTAAAAAAATGAAAATTATAGAAGTTTTAAAAAGTTCTAAAGAACCAGCATTAATTTCATCGGAAGAATCATCTGAAGAATCATCGGAAGAATCATCAGAAGAATCATCTGAAGAATCATCCCCAATACATTTAATATCAAATCCTTCATTATAAATTAATTCACATTTTTCACAGTTTTCAGGACAATCAAAACAATTTCCATTTTCATCCCGATAACTTGATTTAGAATCGAGACAATAATTGCAGCCATCTTTGCACTTTGAACAAGAAGAATAGGCTGGACTTGATAATAAAGGCTCAGAATATCCATCTTGACATTTTAAGCAATACTCTTTCCCATCATCTGAAAAGGAGCAAGTTCTGCAATTACTTATCATACATTTACTACATTCGCTTTTTCCATTTTTTAATAAGAGTCCATATCCATCATCACATGCTATACAAATTTCACTAGTATCTTCCTTATTACTTAATTGACAATTGTCAATTGAACTTTTTACACAATTTTTGTTTGTATTGGGATCCAGATAGTAATTATCTTTACAAAATTCCAGTTTTCCTTCACATAACTCATATTCAGGTGGGCATTTATAACATATATTGGTACCGGGAAAATATCCTCCCCATTTATCGCATTGTTTGCAATCAGTATTATTTTCGCATTCTAAACAGTTATCCATGCATTTTTTGCAAGTATTTCCTTCCAAATAGTAACCCATTCCACATTGAGAGCAACTACCTGAATTTGAACATTTGATGCAACCATCTATGTTACACCAGTCATAAAAGTCTAAGCTATTTATATCAGGAAAAAATGCACTATTTTCAATGCTACAAAGATTTTCACCAGCTAAAACTCTAAAGTAGCCTGATTCTCCCCAATCTTTTCCATAAGAATTTTTCACTATCCAATATGTAGAGCCATCTGTGTCAACTCCATATCCTACTATTACTACTGCGTGATTTGGTTTACTTCCTTTTGAGCATTTTTCTGGATTAGTTTTTATAATTCCTCCAACATAGCCAGAAAGTAACTCGCTATCGAGCATAACAATAATAGGCCCATCTATTTCATTTAGTATTTGTTTGATTATATCAACAGGGATACCTTTATCCTCTGCATAACCTGAAAAATCAACTGAATTCAATCTTATCGCTTCATTTTTTCCTGAAACTTTTGCTTGTTCAAAAGATTTACAGTTTTTTTTATCATCTCTTAGTTTATACTTGTAAAAGTCTTCTTTATAGAGATATTTCAGATTTCCATAATATTGAAAAACTCGTATTAAAACAATTAAGGTCTCACATTTTGTATGATAGTCCATGCAATCATATAACTGTTGTTCTGAGAAAGATTCAAGTACTCCTTTTTTATTCTTATATTGTGCCTCAATTGTAGCTATAGATGCAAATAAAGGACAAGAATTACAAGGACTCTGATTTTTGATATGGGTTACTTTTCCTTCTTCTCTAAAATCCAAGGTTTCTGGGATATTTTTTGTCTTCTGTTCTAATTGGGATAAAAACAATTTTCCCTTTTCTTTTAAAGATTCTAACCCTGAAAAATCAAAAGGAGGAAACATTCTATTCCATTCTTCTTTAGAAATATCCGAAA
>JAFXOY010000045.1 GCA_017528375.1 Clostridia bacterium
AGTAAAGTTATATTCGAAAATTAAATATATAATTATATTAATGTTTATATATATTCTATTATTTGAAATTAAAGTTTGAATTGTTAGACAAAAAATTTATAGATATATATACAACTTTAATAAGAGTAAGAGTATCTTTTTATTTTCATTTTTATCTTTATTTTTTAGCTACCTCAATAGTAACTACTTCATTTTTATTTTCACCTTCTTTAGCATCTTCTTTTTCTCTACCAGCTTTATCCACTTCTTGTCTCGTTAATTTTTCATCAAAAAGGAACACAAATATACAAGAAACCGCGAAAAATCCTAGCAAAATAACATTAGAAATCCAAGGTTTATTTTCATTATGTTGAATAAAATGATCACAAAGAAAAGTGCCTCCAATTCCAGATAATTGCGACATGGTCATCATAATTCCGCCATTAATTGATTCACCAACGGGATAAGTGATTTCACAAGCATAGTTCATTCCTAAAGTATAAAAAGGAACAACTATCATATTAACGAGAGTGTATAAAACTAATCCTATAGCATAAGCACTAAAGTCTTTCGATTTTGCTAATTCTAATAAAAATGTGAAAAGGGCTTGAAGGACTGTTCCTGAAATGCATAATATTACTTGGAATAATTTAAACTTTTTATACTTATCTAAAAGCCAGGAAATTACTAAAGAAGCTATCATTCCAGCTACGCTTGATACTGCATATATGATTGAAGATTCTTGTCCGGTTATTCCATATAAGTCGAATAAGCTGTTAATAATGGTTCCCATTACGTCGTAATAGCCAACAACGAAAAGAGTTGCCATTAAAAGGTAGACAAATCTAATATTTGTGAAGAGCATTTTAAGGCTGGTTAGTATATCTAATTGTTTTACATTTTCATCAGATTGGGAAGGAGAAGGAGGAATGTCTGGTTTATCTTTGAATATGAAAAAAGCAGGAAGGCAGAAAACTATATTTAAAATAAATTCTGAGAGTATATAATTAAATACTTGATCATGGAAATCTTCTTTTGTCGCATCTTCTTTAATGAAAGCAAGATTCCAAAGGAATCCAACGAAGATACCAACAGTATCCGCAAGACAGCAAATCGTGCAAATGACTGTCCTAATATCTTCTCTAAACCAGTTGGCAGCTATTTTCCCGGGTGAGTTTAACAAAGCTGGCTGAAACAAGCCACTGAAAAACTGTCCGACAAAACAGCATGCCAAACTGGAATCTTTATTAATAAACATTTTAAGTCCAGCTCCAAGTAAAGTAGTCGCCGCAGCTAAAATGATTCCTAATCTAGTGCTATAATTATCTATGAGCCATCCTTCTGGAATACAAACGAAAGGGTAGATAATCATATACATTAAAGAAAACATGTTTACTTTCCATGAGGGTATATCATAATTATTTGAAAAATCGGTTGCTATTGCTGAAAATGTAACCCATTGGAAACCGTTGGCAAAAACGGTGAGACAATAAGCTATCATTACGTACCAACGATAAGGAGTTTCTTGATATTTTATTTGAGATGGACTTTGTTTAACTGGAACTTGGGTTGTTTTATCTACGATGTTTTTATCTGTGCTACATCCTCCTTCGGCCTCGTTTGAAGGGGTGGTTTTTGTCTGACTTTTTGTATCTGAGTTATTTGGCATATTGGGTTTGATAAAATAAAAATTATTTTTAATCTAATTAGATATAGATTAAAATTAAATAATTTTTTTCAA
>JAFXOY010000046.1 GCA_017528375.1 Clostridia bacterium
ATCATTTATTGAAACACATATAGAAGAAGGAAAAGGTGGAACTCCTTTTATTCCTGGATTATACCCTTTTTGTGCTGGTATTCCACCATTTTCTTTAATTACTTTTTCAGCAATTTTATCTAATTCAAGTGTAGTAATTCCTGGTTTTATACTATCTTTCAAAGCTTTATGCACTAATGCAGTTACTCTACAAGCTTCTCTCATTAATTCAATTTCTTTTTTTGATTTTATAGTTACCATTTTTTCTACTTCCTTTTCTATTACAAATTATTTAATTTTTTGCATAAAATCTTTACATGCATCATCTGCAAATCTATTAATTCTTTCGCTTATTTCTTCTACAATTACAATTCCTTTTTCTTTATAGAAATCTACTAATGGTTTTGTTTGTGTATCATAAATTTCTAATCTATTTTTTATTGCATCTGCATCTGAATCATCTGCTCTTGTAACTAATTCTCCACCACATTCATCACAAATTCCTGGTACTTTTGATGGATGTAATTTTAAATTATATGTTGCTTTACATTTAGAACATACTCTTCTATTTAACATTCTTTCAATAATTTCTTCTCTTGGTGTTTCTAAGTTAATTACCCAATCAATTTTTTCACCTTTATTAGCTAATATTTCGTCTAATTTTTTAGCTTGTTCCAAATTTCTTGGGAATCCATCTAAAATAATTCCTTTTTCATTTTTTAATTCTTCTAATCTTTTTTCAACCATTGAAATTGTAATTTCATCTGGAACTAATGCTCCTTTTGAAATATATTTATTAGCTTCAATTCCTAATTCTGTACCATTTGAAATATTTTCTCTAAAAATATCACCTGTTGAAACTTGAATCCAATTATTTTGTTTGCTTAAAATCCCTGCTACAGTACCTTTTCCTGTACCTTGTGCACCTAACATAATTATAATCATTATAATTTCATCTCCTTCTTAAAATTATATATTTACTATATAACTTTTTAAATAATTATAAAAACATCTTAAATATTATAATAACAATAAAAATTTTTCAATATAATTATTTAAAAAATCATATAAAAAATACAGAAGTTGGAAATATTTTTTTACTTCCAACTTCTTTTGTATATTTTTAAAATAATTTCTACAAACTATTCTAAAAATCCTTTATAATGTCTCATTACTAATTGTGATTCTAATTGTTGAACAGTTTCTAATGCTACACCTACTACAATAAGTATTGATGTTCCTCCAAAAGCTAATTGATTGATTTCTGTAAATCTCATCATCATTGGTAATATCGCAATAATTGCTAAGAAAAATCCACCAAATAATGTCAATTTAGAAATAATTGATGACAAATATTGTGTTGTTGGTTTTCCCGCTCTAATTCCTGGGATAAATCCACCATTTTTCTTAATATTACTTGATACTTCTGCAGGATTAAATGTTGCATATGTATAGAAGAATGTAAATCCAACAATAAGTAATAAATAAATCACAGCATTTGCAATTGAGTATCCAACATGCAATTTTTCAACACCTGATGAGGTTGTAATTGAAAATGTTGATGTTGCAATTGACAATTTATAGATTACATTCCAAAATCCAGTTTGATCCACTATATTTGGATTAACTAATTGCATAATCATTGCAGGGAATGTCATAAATGATGATGCAAAAATTATTGGCATTACACCAGCCATTGCTAGTTTTAATGGAATATGTGTATTTTGTGCACCAACCATTTTTCTTCCTACTACTTTTTTAGAATATTGTACTTGTACCCTTCTTTCTGCTTGCTGTACAAATACAACTCCTGATACTAATATAATTGCTCCAATAATTATTCCTAATGCAATTATTAAATTTGTTGTACTGAATGTACCTGTAAATAATAAATCTTTTATTGTTATTACAGCTCTTGGTAAACCAGCAACTATACCAACAAAGATTAACATTGAAATTCCATTTCCAATTCCTTTATTAGTAATTTGCTCTCCAAGCCACATAAGTAATGCTGTACCAGCCATAAAAGACATAACTACAATTGTAGCTGTTAAGAATCTTTCAAATCCTGATTCTGCGAAAGCTCCAATAAATACACCATATCCTCTATATGATAAATACAATCCTAAACCTTCAACAAATGAAAGGAATATTGTAAGTATCTTAGTATATCTATTTATTTTATTTCTTCCTTCTTCTCCACCTTCTTTAGTTAATTTTTCTAAAGAAGGTATTATCATTCCTAATAATTGTATAACAATTGATGCAGTAATGTATGGAGTAATTGACATTGCAAATATTGATAATCTTGAGAATGCACCTCCAGTTATCATATTTATCATATCTGATAAATTATTTGTTCCTACTCCATTTAATGCAACAGTGTTAACTGTTGGAACTGATATAAAACATCCTAATCTAAATATTACTATTAATAATAATGTATATAACACTCTTTTTCTTACATCTGGGGTCTTTAAAGCATTTTTAATGGTGTTAAACAATTAAATCACCTCTGTCTTTCCACCTAAAGCTTCGATTTTTTCTTGTGCAGCTTTAGTAAATCTTTTAGCTTTTACAGCTATTTTTTTCTCTAAGTTTCCTGTAGCAATAACAACTATACCGTCGTTTGCTTTACTAATTATTCCGTCAGCTATTAAACTTTCAGCAGTTACTTCATCAGTTGTAGCTTTATTTAACATTGTTAAAGTTACTTCTGTGTAGTTTTTAGCATGTATATTTGTAAAACCTCTTTTTGGTAATCTTCTATACAATGGTGTTTGACCACCTTCAAAACCTCTTCTTACTCCGCCTCCTGATCTAGCTTTTTGTCCTTTATGTCCTCTACCTGAAGTTTTTCCTAGTCCGGAACCGATTCCACGTCCTACCCTAGTTCTTGTCTTTCCTTCTTGTGCTGGGCTTAATTCGTCTAATTTCATTATGCGGTTACACCTCCTTATTCTTTAATTATAATTAGTATATACTATAATTTTTTATATTTCAACAAAAATCTTATAATATTTCTTCAACTTTTTTTCCTCTTTTTGCAGCTACTTTTTCAATTGTTTGCATTGCTTTTAAACCTTCGATTGTAGCATAAACAACGTTTCTAGGATTGTTTGTTCCTATAACTTTTGTTCTTATATTTTTGTAACCTGCAAGTTCAAGAACTGGTCTAACGCTACCTCCAGCGATAACTCCAGTACCTTCTTCAGCTGGTTTTAACATTACTCTTGCACTACCAAAAGTACCAACTAATTTATGTG
>JAFXOY010000047.1 GCA_017528375.1 Clostridia bacterium
AGAAGACGAGGAAGAAGAAGAAGAAGATGAGGATAAAAAAAAAAGAAAAGAAGAAATTGATAACGTTTTTGTCAGAGAAATATTAAGTGATCAAATAATACGTAGTTTTGTAATAAATAAAGATGAAAAGTTTTCAAATTTTATATGGAGTCCAGATAGTAAATTTTTAGGTCGTATAAAAGGCCAACTGTTAATTATATATGAATTACCTTCAATGAAAATGGTTTTAGATAAAAAAGAAAATATACGTATGCCAATTAAAGACGGTGTAAAAGAATTTTCATGGTTCCCTAATAATAACATAGTAATTACAATATCAGAAAAATATGATGCAAATAAAAAAGATAAATTATTAAGTTCAACCTTGGATTTCATAGAATTACCCTCCAAAGATACTTTCCCATCTTCATCTTTGGCAAATTCCCAAATAGTTGATTTAGTTTGGCATAAAAATAATAAATTATTAGCTATTTTATCAAAAGAATACAATCAAAGTAAATATTCAGTGCGTCTTATTGATTTTAATATAGCGAATAAAAATTATTCTTCAAGTAATTGTAAACTTCCTGTGGGTAATGTTAAAAGGCCTTTAATAGATATGAAAATATATTGGATGGGAGATATATTATTTGTAATACCTAAATATAAAGAAATTAATGTTGAATCTATTTCGGTATATCCTTATAATTTAAATAAACAATCTTTGGTATTAGAACCATGGCCAGCCGAAAATTCCTACGATAATCTAAAACACAGCCATTTTGTTCCTTCCTCTAATGGAGTCAATTTCCTATTGGCTTGTATGGATAAAAATAATACAAATAATTATGGAAAATGCGACCTATATGTGTTAAACAAAGGAAAGATGTCTTTTTGTAAACCTTCTGATATGGGGGCGGGGTTATCTAAGTTAGAATGGGACCATGATGGAAGATTGTGTATTGTCGAATTAAATTATGGAAAAGAAAGGGAAGGATTTAAAATAATTAATTGTTTAGGAGATTCTGTTTTTGATAATAAAGACTTAAAATTAATTAATGTAAGTTGGAGACCAAGACATAAATTTTTATTAAATCAATATGAAGAAGAAAAAAAAATCGAAACTGATTTGGTCAAAATTAGTAAAGTTTATGAAGATGAAGATGGAGAATTTTTATCAAGTCATGAAAAAAAACAAAGAGCTTTAGATAAAGAAGTATATGATAAATTTACCGCGGTTATGAAAAGAAGATAGACGCAGACAAGGATCGTTCCCCAGCGGTTGTACTTATTCACAAACTCGCAGAGGAAGAAGATCACAAGGCAGCCCAGCGCAAGGGCTATGGTCCATGGCGATATGTATCCCTGTCCGTAAATACTGAAGGTGGTGACGCACAGGGCAAGCATAAGAAGGTAGGATACTGTTTTTTTCATATTTATCCTTCTTTTTCCGTCCTGTGACATCTGCAGGGAGCCAGTTCTTCGCAGAGGACTGCGGCGTCCCCCACTTTCCTGAGTTCCTTTGTTATCCAGTCCTTATCTCTGAAATACGTGAGGCTCACCGTAAACTGTCTTGCCAGCAGCAGCTCGCAAAGCCCCAGCGGCCTGTCCGGCACGGCGGCGCAGATGACGTGGTTGACCTTGGCGATGTAGCCATTCTGCTTCAGAAGTGCCACGGCGGGGTCGATCTGCTCCGAATGCACGATCAGCCGGACGATGCCGAAGTTCTGGGTGTCGGCGAGGGACAGCGCCAGCAGATCGACGCCACCCCTGCCCAGCAGCTCCGTCATCTCCCGCAAGGAGCCGGGGGTGTTTTCGAGGAATACGGAAATCTGCTTGATGAACAT
>JAFXOY010000048.1 GCA_017528375.1 Clostridia bacterium
CATGGACGTTTTTAGGGTCTAATTCCATATACTCTTTAAATAACTTCTCTGCTTCTTTTTCTTTTCCTTGTTTTGTATATAATTTTCCTAGTTCTAATCTTGCATGCACATTTTTAGAGTCTAATTCCATATACTCTTCATATAACTTCTCTGCTTCTTTTTCTTTTTCTTGTTTTGCATATAATTTTCCTAGTTCTAATCTTGCATGCACATTTTTAGAGTCTAACTCAATACACTCTTTTAATAACTTCTCTGCTTCTTTTTCTTTTCCTTGCTTTGCATATAATTTTCCTAGTTCTAATCTTGCATACACGTTTTTTGAGTCTAATTGTATAGTTTCATTATAAAATTTTTCTGCTACTCTATTATTTCTTATTCTTGAATAACATTTACCTATTGTAAACGCAGTTCTGTAATATCTATCTTTGGTATATGCTTTTTCAAGATAATTAATAGCTGTTTGCCATTTTCGTTCTTTATATGCTTTCATTCCTAATGAATAATCTAAATTATTATTATTATTTCTTCCATATACCTTTCTACTATTTCCCATAATCTCGTTCCTCCATAGCCAAAATTATACCATTAATTGACGTTTTTGTCAATTTTATGTTAAGCATTGAATTTTGACAAATCAATCTTTCCTTAATTGTGCAAAATGCACAGCAAGGACGCGTCCCCAACTGTGCATTTATCTTATCTTACAAAATTTTCAATTTCTTCTTTAATGTTTTTAATAAATTCATCAACAGCTACTGCTCCAACATCTCCGTCTTTTCTTGAACGAACACCAACTGATCCTGCTTGAACTTCCTTGTCTCCTATTACAAGCATATAAGGAACTTTTTCAAGTTGAGCTTCACGGATTTTGTATCCAATTTTTTCATTTCTATCATCTAATTCAACACGAATTCTATTTGCTCTTAATTTGTTAGCAACTTCTTTAGCATAATCATGTTGATTATCTGTAATTGGCATTACTTTTACTTGAACTGGTGCAAGCCATGTTGGGAAGTTACCTTTTGTTTCCTCAATTAAAAATGACATAAATCTATCTGAAGAACCTAAAATAGCTCTGTGGATTACAACTGGTCTATGTTCTTTTCCATCTTCACCAACATATGTTAAATCAAATCTTTCAGGTAATGCGAAGTCTAATTGACATGTTGGAATTGTAACATCATGGTTTAATGCTGTTTTAATTTGTATGTCAATCTTTGGTCCATAGAATGCAGCTTCACCTTTTGCTTCATAGAAATCTATATTTAATTCTTTTAATATAGCTCTTAATTGGCTTTCAGCTGTCTCCCACATTTCATCATTATCAATATATTTTTCAATATTATCTTTATCACGTAATGATAATCTGTATTTAAATGCTGATTCTGGGAATCCAAAATCTTTTACATAAACTTCTCTTATTAAGTTTAATACTTTTCCAACTTCTTCTTTAATTTGATCTGGTCTTACAAATAAGTGAGCATCGTTTTGGCACATTTGACGAACTCTTTCTAGTCCGCAAACAGCACCACTATTTTCATATCTGAAGTCATGTGCTAATTCTCCAATTTTGATTGGTAAGTCTCTGTAAGAACGTAATTCACTCTTATAAATTAACATGTGATGAGGGCAGTTCATTGGTCTTAAAACTAATTCTTCTTCATCCATTTTCATTACAGGGAACATATCATCTTTGTAGTGATCCCAGTGTCCACTTGTTTTGTATAAATCAACATTTGCAAGTGATGGTGTATATACGTGGTCATATCCTAATGCTAATTCTTTATCTTGAATATATCTTTCTAGAGTTCTTCTTATTGTAGCACCTGCTGGTAAATACATTGGAAGTCCTGAACCAACTAATGGATGTGTCATAAATATTTTTAAATCCTTACCAATTTTTCTGTGGTCACGTTGTTTTACTTCCTCTAAGAATTGTAAATGTTCTTCCAATTGGCTAGCTTTTGGGAATGATATTGCATAAATTCTTTGAAGCATTTTGTTTTTCTCGCTACCTCTCCAATATGCCCCTGAAGAACTTAGTATTTTTACAGCTTTAACTTTTCCTGTACTCATTAAGTGAGGTCCAGCACATAAATCTGTAAATTCACCTTGTTTGTAGAAACTAATTTCTTCATCCTCTGCTAAGTCATTGATTAATTCAACTTTATATGGTTCATCTGTCATTAATTCTAAAGCTTCGGCTTTTGGTAAAGAAAATCTTTCAATTGGTAGATCTTCTTTAATTACTTTTTTCATTTCTTCTTCAATTTTAGCTTTATCTTCATCTGTAAAAGCATTCTCTACATCAAAATCATAATAGAAACCTTCATCAATTGCAGGTCCTATAGCTAATTTAGCTTGAGGGAATAGTCTCTTAATAGCTTGTGCCATAATGTGTGATGTTGTATGCCAATATGCTTTTTTACCGTCTAAATCGCTTTCAAATGTTAAGATTTCTAACTTACAGTCTTCGTTAATAACTGTTCTTAAGTCTTTTACTTCTCCGTTTACTTTTCCTGCTGTAGCTACTCTTGCCAATCCTTCACTAATGCTTTGTGCAATTTCAATAATTGATTTTCCTGGTTCTACTTCTTTAATTGAACCATCTTTAAGTTCTAGTTTAATCATAAAAATTCCTCCTTTTCTTTTTCAACACAAAAGCACTCCTATAAATGCAGAGTTACTTTTGCATTTATAGGAGTGCTATATTTTTATAACACGGTTCCATCCTATTTTTCTCTTAATTAAATACTTTTAACGCAAGTAATACGTCTAGGTTTATGGCCTAGCAACAATGAGGTAGTTTTTCAAATATGCTTTTCTAGACTAGCTTTCAGCCGGTGGCTAATCCTCTCTAAAGATAGCTTTTTATTTTACTTTGTCTCATTTTTGTTTTTTGAATATAATACTATTATACGCTTTTTTTAGGGAATGTCAACTAGTTTTATGTAGATTCGTATTTTTTTACATGTTAATCTGTCCCCAGCTGTGCATTTTGCACAGTAGGGACACGTCCCCAATTGTGCAATTGTTCATTACCCTACACTAATCTTCCCGTAAACTCCGCCGCCTCCAGCTTGAATATCAACATTTCCATTGCAGGCATTATAGATATTATTAGCAATTTTTTCTCCAACAACACCTTCAATATCATCTTTTGATAATTTATGTAAAATGTTCATTTCAGTATCAAATGCATTTAATAATTTGTCAATAACTTTTGGTCCAATACCTGGTATAAATTGTAATGGAATTTGATAAACATATGGTGGTCTGAAATCTGGGCTTTTTGTTGTTGGTTTATCTTTTATAACTTCTATTCTATCGAAAACTCCCATTGTTATATTTGAGCTATCACAGTCAGGGCATGAAACAACAGGTGCTGTTCCTTCAATTCTTTTGTCACATTTTTCACAATAAGTTCTATGATATTTTCCAAGTTTAGGATCTAATCCGTAATTTGCAACAATTTTTCTTCCGTCTTCCATTTTGATAGCTTTCATAAGTTCTTTGAAACTTATATCATTTACTAAAATTTTATTGTATTCTCTAGCAATTTTAGGTAATGAATGTGCATCTGAATTTGTTAAAAATGTTTTATTTTCTAATTCTGAAATTTCATCTGCTAAAAATGTGTCTGAACTTAAACCAAGCTCTATTGCTGGAATTCTGTCATATTTTTCTTTAAATATTCTTTTTAAACTTTTGGTACAATTTCCATAGTAACTTTTATGTGGTGTGAAAGCATGAGCTGGTATTAACACACCATTATATTTTTCTACTATATCAATTAGCTCATATCCAGATATATCTGCTCTTTGAGAACTTAATGTTATATTTTTAATATGAGTACTCATTTCATTTGAAAATGCTTTTATGTCTTTTAAAGTTGGGAAATAGCATAAGTTGTGGGCGCTTCCGGTTTTACCTTGTTCATTAATTTCTGCTGTTTCAATTTCACTTCCAAGAATAATACAAACCTTATCCTTGTAAACAATTCCACCATCTTTTATTTCATATGCTTCACCTGTTTTTAAGAAGTTTTCAATATCTTCAATTACATAAGGAGATGCACAATCTATTATTCCTACTATGTTAATTCCTTTTCTTTCAGCACATTCTTTTGCTATATTAGCAAAATTTAAAGACCTTGCCGCTGTAATTTTAATTGGTTTCCCATTTTCTGATCTTCCTATATGTACGTGTAAATCTGCAAATAATTCATTCATTTGTATTTCATTCCTTTCTTCTTTTTGTCTCACATCATTATCATATTTTTCGTATAATCCAAGTTAGCCATAGAATCATATCTATATCCTAACGTATATACATCAGTTGCAAATATATCTATTTCTAGCATTCTTTTATATGTTTTATTTGAATTATTGTCTAAAAATCTTTTTACTGATGTAACTACTTCCATTTTTGGATTTTTTTGTGATATACCAGATAATAACATTTTTCCTTTTTGGTTGAATCCAAGTACTCTTGCGTATGGCACTACTTTTTTTGCTGATTGAATGTCCTTTTTGGTTATTCCTAATAAGGCAAATATTAGTATTCTTTGTATTCTTGTTTGAGTGTATCGTCTTGTTTTAACAATATTAATAAAATCATTAATATTATTGCAATAGTTTGCTGCATTTTTTATACTATGTTCCAATCCTTCTGTAACATCCGGTAATTCAGCAATTTCATCAATTGTCATTCTTCTTAATGTGTATAGAATTTCTTTCTCATATCTTTGCAAATCATAAACTACATTTCCAACTTCATGTTCTTTTGTTAAAATCTCATAACATGAACGTGGAACAACTTTTATTAAACCTGCAAAATCTTTATTCATCATCAATTTTCTTATTGCAGTAGCACTAGCTAAATCATCAACTATAAAATCATCATTATAATAAACTTTTTCTCTTTTTATTGCTACAGGTGTAATATTACTTTTTAATTTTTTTAATGCTTTTAAATATTCTATTCCTAGAATGTTATTAGGGCTTTTTAAAATATCATTGTATCTCTTATCATCATTTATATATTTTATTAAAGCTTCTTCTCTAGCTTTCGGAAATGATTCTCCTTGTTTAAGTCCTTCTTTTAAAAAAGTTGTATATTCTCGTGGTTCTTCTGCTAAAATATTAGCAATGTTATTCAATGCAGCAAAATCATCAGTTTCAGTTCCAAAAGAAATTGTATCTACAATTCCTAAATTTTCTAATATTTTCACTGCACCTTGTGCAAAATTTTCAGCACTTGAAACGCTGTAAACTGTTGGTAATTCTAAAACCAAGTCTACTCCGTTTGCTAATGCCATTTGTGTTTTTGTCCATTTATCTACTATTGATGTGTTACCTCTTTGAACGAAATTTCCGCTCATTACACATACAACATATTTTGCTCCGGTTTGTTCTTTTGTCTTTTGAATGTGATATAAGTGTCCATTATGAAATGGATTATATTCAGCAACTATTCCTAAAACTTCACTCATATTTCTCCTCCTTCCATCGCATTTATATAGATTTTTCAGTCAAAATCTTGTATATCAAACATTTTATTGTTATAATATCATAAACACAAAAAAAATCAATATTTATTTTGAATTTATTTCTTAGAAAGCGAGGTTCAATATTATGGAAGAAGTAACAATATACACAGATGGAGCTTGTTCAGGAAATCCTGGTCCTGGTGGTTGGGGTAGTGTATTAATGTATAAAGGCAATAAAAAAGAAATTTCTGGAGCTAATCCTGAAACAACTAATAATATAATGGAAATTACTGCTGTTATTGAAGGTTTAAAACTTCTTAAATTTCCCTGCAAAGTAAATCTTTATAGTGATAGCGCCTATGTTGTAAATTGTTTTAATCAAGGATGGATTTATAACTGGATGAAAAAAGGATGGAAAACAGCTAATAATGAACCTGTTAAAAATAAAGAGCTTTGGGAAGAATTATATAACTTAACTAAAATTCATGATGTTACTTTTATTAAGGTAAAAGGTCACAGCGACAATGAATATAACAACAGATGTGATGAATTAGCAAGAAACGCTATTAAAACATTATAGTAAAAAAGAAGCCAACATTGGCTTCTTTTTTATTATACTATTCTGTTCTTAAAGCTTCAACTGGATCTTTTTTACTTGCAACTTTTGATGGAATCAATCCAGCTATTACAGTTAATATAACACTTATTGCAACAAGTATTATACCTCCAGCTATAGGCAATGATGCTATTCCAGAAACACCAGCTACAGCTTTAATAATTGCATTAATAGGTATACATAGAAGTAATGTTACGCCTATTCCAATTACTCCAGCTGCCAAGCCTATAATAAGCGTTTCTGCGTTAAATACTCTAGATATATCTTTCTTAGATGCACCAATTGCTCTTAAGATTCCAATTTCCTTTGTTCTTTCCAATACAGAAATATATGTTATAATTCCAATCATTATTGAAGAAACAATTAATGAAATTGATACAAATGCAATTAAAACATAACTTATCATATTAACAATAACTGTTACTGATGTCATCATCATTCCAACCATATCTGAATATTCTATAACGTTTTCCTCTTTTCCCGCTTCTCTCTGTTTATTATTATAGCTTTCTATTTCCTTAGATATTGTATCTTTAGAAGCAAAATCTTTTGGATAAATATTTATTCCTGCTGGCTTATCTAAATTGACTGAACCTAATCTTTTTAACACAGTTTCATACGTTGCATTATTATTCTTAGTAAAAGTTGACATTAGATTTGCCAATTCTTCTTGACTTAAATTTGCCATATATGCTTTTTGCTCCGCACTTAAAGTACTATAATCAAATCCAGCATTTAATTGTGTTAATTCTGCATCATTTTTAAATTTCATTCCTGTAAATACATTTACTTCAGGATTTTCCTTTTGTTGTTTTACAATTTCAGATTCATTAACTTTATTTATTACATATTCAGTTAATTCTTTTGTATAGCCTATTTCTCCAGCAGTATCTCTTATATTGCTTTCTTCTTTTTGTTTTATTATACCAACAACTTTTATAGTTTCCGCATTATTAAGTTTTGTTTTTATAAATGCTTCATCATTAGATTTGTCAACCCATATTCCATTTGCTTTATCATAGTAATCTGTATTTAATAAAAGTTTAAATGATAAATTCAATAATTCTTCATATGTATATTCTGTATTTTCTTGTTTAGCTACTTCTTCTCCTTTTTGCAATGACTTCATAATTGTCTTTAATTCAGATTGATTTTTTAATCCTAAAGAATATAAAGTATAATCACTAACTTCATTATTATCATCTACTATTAAAACTACTTCGTTATATTTTTCAGGCATTTTTCCTGCGAGTACATCATATTGTGAGTTTATTAATTCTTTATTATCTAACAATTCTCTCCAAACATCTGATGTTCCAAATGACATTGAAAACATTGATGATGATTCTGTTTCTTCACTTTCTGTTGAAGAACTAAATCCTATACTATTCATAACAGTACTTGGATTTACTTTTACAATTCCATTTGAAGTATCTTCTTTATATAAATTTAAATTTAAATTGTATGTGTATTGGATTGCATTCGAATTATTCTTTATAGTTGAATTTTCATTTTCAATATACTTTTTGAACTCTTGCAAATTGTTAGTTTTCATTTTAGTTGATAAAGTGCTTAACATATTACTCATTATATTTCTTGAATATACTTTTCCATCATTACTATGTTCAACCTTGTTATTTTGTTCTTCCATCATAGATGTCATCATGCTTGCCATGTCAACACTTTCTTCTTGGATAGTTATAGGATATGAAGATAAAGTATCTTCCTGTACTTTTTGAATGTATTTTTGAACACCATTTGAAAGTGATAATATTAAGGCTATTCCAATAATACCAATGCTTCCTGCGAAAGATGTTAAAAATGTTCTTCCTTTTTTAGTCATTAAATTATTCAAACTTAATGATAAAGCAGTGAAATAATTCATTGATGTTTTTCCAGATTTTGCAATATTATTTTCGTTTTCTCTATCCTTTTCTGTATATGGATTTGAATCATCAACAATCTTTCCATCTAAAACTCTTACTATTCTTGATGAATATTTCTCTGCTAATTCTGGGTTATGTGTAACCATAATTATTAACTTATTTTCTGATATTTCTTTTAAGATATTCATTATTTGTACACTTGTTTCTGTATCTAATGCTCCTGTTGGTTCATCTGCAAGAATTATGTCCGGGTCATTTACTAAAGCTCTTGCTATTGCAACTCTTTGCATTTGACCTCCTGACATTTGATTCGGTTTTTTATGTATTTGATCTTTTAAACCTACACGCTCTAGCGCTTTAATTGCTTTCTGTCTTCTTTCTTTTTTAGAAACGCCAGATAGAGTTAACGCTAACTCAACATTTGATAATACTGTTTGATGAGGTATTAAATTATAATTTTGAAAAACGAATCCTACAGAATAATTTCTATAAGCATCCCAATCTTTATCTTTAAATTTTTTAGTTGATTTTCCATTTATAATTAAATCTCCGCTTGTATATCTATCAAGTCCGCCAATAA
Organism: Clostridia bacterium; assembly: GCA_017528375.1. Lineage (GTDB taxonomy): Bacteria > Bacillota > Clostridia > TANB77 > CAG-508 > CAG-492. The sequence continues at coordinate 8,574 of JAFXOY010000048.1, forward strand.
TATTTAACATTGTTGTTTTTCCACAACCGCTTTGTCCTAATATAGAAACGAACTCACTTTTTCTAAACTCTAAATCGATTCCCTTTAAGGCTTGCACTTTCATATCGCCTGAAAGGTAATCTTTTGTTATGTTTTTTAACTTCAACATTTTATTTCTCCTTCCTGTTTTACCAAAAATCTTGCATATTATACTACAACATTTACTCTATTACAATACTTTATTCTTCAATTTCTTTTGATAATTTATTAATTGCCTTTGTTTCAATTCTAGACACATATGATCTTGATATTCCAAGCATTTTGGCAATTTGATTTTGTGTTCTAGGCTTTTTCCCATCTAAACCAAATCTCATTTCTAAAATAGTTTTTTCTCTATCTAATAAAACTTCTTTCATTTTCTCATATAATTTTTTTATTTTAAATTTCAAGTCTACTTCATCTTCAATACTTCTTTCATCATTTTCAATAACCTCTTGTAATGAAACTGTATTATCATCTTTGTCTTTACCTATTGTGTCTTCAAGATACACCTCAGCTCCAAGTTTTTTTATACTTCTTAAATGCATTAAAACTTCATTTTCAATACATCTAGATACATATGTGGCTAGTCTAACTCCTTTTTTTGAGTTAAAACTTTTTATTCCTTTTATTAAACCTATAGTACCAATTGAAATTAAATCATCTTGTTCAACATTAGTTGTTCCATACTTTTTGCATACATGCGCAACTAATCTTAAATTTCTTTCAATTAAAATATTTCTTGCTTCTTCGTCTCCATTTTCATATTTTTCTATGTAAAGCTTTTCTTCCTCTGAACTAAGTGGCTCTGGAAATAAGTTATTATTTGATATATATCCAACAACAAATATTGCACTTTTTAAAAAGGCAAAAAAACCGGTCATGCATATAGCTAACATATATTTACCTCCAATTATAATCTATTTAAAATATATGTTGCTTAATTATTTTCGTGCATGACCGTTCTTGTTTTTTTATTTTGTTGTTTTATTTTGTTTTCAATATCTTATCTATTTCAATAAATCTTTTTATTTTTTGTGTAGTAGTTTTTTCTAATGGTTCAGTTGTTATTATAAGCTCTTTAATCCTTTTAAATACCGGTAATGTTTGATTAATTTCTTTTATATCTTCCCATATTAATTTTTTGTATTCTTTTTCACTCTTGTCACCAAATTTTTCTAATAATTGTTCTTTATCATAAACAATTTTTATTCCTAAATTGATTTCATTTTTAGAATTTTTTCTTGGAAATAAAATACTTTCAGTTACATATGGTAATCTATTTACTAAAAATTCAATATCTGTAGGATATACATTTTCACCATTTTTTAGTACAATTACTTCTTTCTTTCTTCCTGTAATAAATAAAAATCCATCCTTATTGAAATATCCTAAATCACCTGTATATAGCCATCCGTCTTGTAAAACTTCTTTTGTTGCATCTTCATTTTCATAGTACCCAAGCATTACATTAGGGCCTTTTACTAATATTTCCCCAATTTTATTTTCCTCATTTGTTTTCAAATCAATATCTTCATCTTTTTTAGCATGTCCTATTACATTTCCATCTTCATCAATAATTTTGATTTCAACATCATAAGGGTTTCTACCAACACTTCCAGGACATTTTTGTTTATCAGTTTCGGCCGCAACAACTGGTGATGTTTCTGTTAAACCATATCCTTGCACTGTTTCTATACCAAATGTGTTATATCCATCTATAACATCTTTGTTCATAGCTGCAGCCCCAAAATACAATAATCTAACACTTCCACCTAATTGATTTAGTACTGATTTAAATAATTTTCTTCTAATATCAATATGTAAATATTTATATAAGAAATTTGAAATTTTTCCCATTGTTTTAACAAGTTTTGTCTTACCTTGTTTTTCTATTCCAATTTCTATTTTTTTATACATTGCCTCTAAAACAAGTGGAACTGCTACTATAACACTTACTTTATAATCTACTAGATTCTTAGCAATATATTTTAATCCATCGCAAAACGCAACTGTAACTCCCCTATAAAATCCATATAAAAATGTTATTGTACATTCAAATGTATGATGTAATGGTAAAAATGAAAGTAAAACATCATCTGGCTGTAATTTTGCCATACTAGCTATAGCAGTAATATTAGCACATATGTTTCTTTGAGATAACATTACACCTTTTGGCTTTGATGTAGTTCCTGATGTAAATAATAAAATGCTTAATTTATTATCATCCATAACTATTTTTTTGTATATATCATTCCCTTGATTTATTAATTCACACCCTTGGTTAACCAACTCTTGAAAAGATAATACACCATTTTGTTCTTTTTCAAGATCCATATTAATAAATATTTTTAAATTACTATTTTGTTCTTCTCTAATTTTATTAAATATGTTAGCAAATTTTTCTTCGTATATAACAGCATCAGCATTACTTGTTTGAATTAAATTTCTTATTTCGCCTTCTTGTAAGGCTTTATCTAAAGGAACAACTATCATATTTCCAGTTGTAATTGCAAGGTAACTTACACACCATTCATATCTGTTATTTGAAATTATTACTACTTTTTTATTTTCTAATCCTAAATTTAATAAAGCTGTTGAAAAACCTTCCACTTCATTTTTTATTTGTTTATATGTTTTTTCTACTATATATTCGTCATTTTTTCCTAAATTCTTTTTAAATTTATATGCGACGTTATCACCATATCTTTCAACTGTGCTATTTATTAAATCTCTAAAATTATCAACTCTGTGTACATCATAAATTCTGTTATCAAACTTCATTTTTAAAGCCTCCTAGACATTTTTTCTTTATTATATAGAAAGCTATTTTAAAAATCAATATTTCTGACCGAGTATTTTATAGACATTTTTTTAATATTTTTATCAAAATTAGACAAATGTTATATATAGCAATGAAAATAAAACTTACTGGCATTTTTGTTTTTAATTCATCACTACCTGTTTTTGGCAATTCTTTTTTTACTATTTCTTGTTTTTCTTGTTTTATAGGTTCTTGTTTTTCTGGAACCTTTTCTTCTTTTTCTGTTTCATCTGTCTTTTCTGGTGTCATTGGTGTTTCATTTTTTTCAGGTTGTTCTGGTACTTTGGGTATTTCTGGAATTTTTATTTTTTGATTCTCTATTTCTAACTCCTCTGTTGTTCCGTTAATAACTTCCACATTTATCTCATCTTTAGACAATTCATATTCCTTATTTGTTTCTTTTTCAATTACAGTATATTTTCCAATAACTAAATCATTAAAATACAATTCTCCATTCTTATCTGTAATGCCTTCATTTATAATATTCCCTTCTTCATCTTTTAGTTCAAATTTTACATTTGCTAATTTTACGTCTTTATTTTCTTTGTCTATTTTTATAATTTTTATATTTCCTTTTTGAAGTTTATTTTCTATTTTTATTTCTTGAATATCATCATATTTTAAATTAATTTTTCTCTCTGTAGAATCTAATTCATATTTTCCAACTGTTTCTATCTCTTTAATATATATAGTTCCTGGTATTTGATTTACTAATTCTATACATCCATTTTTATCTGTTGTGCGAATTTCCTTTGTTCCATCAGAATGTGTAATTTCAAATTTCACACCTGGAATTACTTCTTGTGTTTCTTCATCAACTTTTATAATTTTCAACTTTGATTTATTAGTTTTTACATCTATTTCAGTAGATGCAGTGGTTTCAGAATATGAGTTATTGCATAAAGCATAATCTTGAAATCCATCTATAGAAGACGCTCCAAAATAAATTGGATAATTTTTTTGTTTAGCTTTTATAAATATTTTCCCATTAAAATCATTTACTATTTTTTCTCTAGGTATATGTACTTTAAATTTTTCATTACCTTTAAAATTTTCTTTTTTATTTCCTTTTTCATCTGATATATATGAACCTTCTGGAAGATTTTCCATTTTTTCGACTCTAAATTCAACTATTTCAGCTGATGATTGAACTTGAAATGTTTGTGAATAATAATTATCATTTTCCTTTATTAATTGAGTTGAATTTTTAATTGAAATGTTTAAAAAATCTTTTCTTGTTTCTTTTCCATTTAAACCTATATCCATTAATTTAAACATTAAATCAAGTGTTTTATATCCTCTTCTTTGTACATCTTCAAAATTTTCTCCGTTAATTGCAAATTTTCCTGGTGAGTATAAGCTTCTTGCTTCATCTATTGTATAGCCTCTTAAAATTGCATTAATTGCTTGCATCGTGGCAAAATAAGCATCATCTGCAGTTTCTACTCCAAGCTCAGATATAGATTTATTTGGATAACCATTTTTTAAAACTCTCCATATTACATCATTATTCAGTAATCCATTTATTTTTACATCATATGACTCTTTTTCGTCAGAAACATATCCAACTCCTGGCTTACCTGGAGATAAGCAATACGCAATATATTTTTGTCCATCATTATCTGTATAAAATGTTTGATTGTATGTTAAATATACCCATTTACTACCATCCCATTTTTGAACACAGTAATATCCTTTTTGCCCCCTTTCTAGAGTTTTAGTTTCTCCAATATTTGCAGCATTAACCTTGCTTGTAATAGCACATAATTGAACCATTGCAACTATTATTGCAATTATAAATTTTATAATTTTTGTTTTATTCATATTCGACTTCCTTTCTTTTTTATATAGCTTTTATATTATATTTTAAACTTCTACACCTCTAACACATAACCTACACTTAGGATTTCCACTTATACATGTTATTAGTGTAATGGTATTTTCATTATTTTCATTTTTTTCAACCATAGACCAATCTGTACTTTCAATTTTCTGTATACTTTTTACTCTATATTTTCTAGTTCCACATTTAGTCATATATTCTATTTCATCATCAGCATTTAACTCATTAATTCTTTCAAAATAATGGGCATTTGTTCCACTGTTATGAGAAGCTAAAGCAACATTACCATTCCAATAATCACTTTCAACAAAATGACCTATGGATGTTCTCATTACTTCTTGTGATGTTCCATCCTTAATTGGCGCTTTAACGCTTATTTTAGGAATTTTTAGAATTCCTATTATATCATTTTCTAATACTATATTGTTTTCATTTGAAACTTCATTATTGTCGTTTTCACTTTTTTCTAATAGCTCTGTTGCTGTAACTATTATCTGCTCTGCTTCTTGATTGTTTTTGCTGCTTTGTTTTTGATTCAAACATTGCTTTAAAAACATCACATTTCCAAATATAGAACTACACAATATAAGCACGCACACTAAAATAGCGATTAAAATTTTCTTCAATCTGCACCTCCTGAAATATTTAATTTGTTTGTGATTTTGTTCTTAATAGAACCAAGATTTAAAAAACTTTAAGTTAAAAATAAGTTTTTATGATTTAATAATTTTCATGAAATTAAAATTTATATAAATTTTATAATTGCATTATACAATACAAAAGTACATATAGCAAGGAAAATCGTTCGACAAATTTCTACATATTTTTTATTCTGGTTATTTTAAAAAAATGTCCCATGAGAATATTTAAATAATAATATAAATATCCTCATGGGACTTATAAATCTCTATTTATTTTTTTCCTCTTAAAATCCAACCAATCTCGCAATTAATAGGTAACTTCATCTTAACGCTTTGTCCTGTTTTTCCTGGATTAACATGGTCAATCAGCTCATCTGTTTCTGAATCCCAAAGTTCTTCAATTTTAAAGTTAACTGTTTCTATTTTGTGTGGTATTATAATTTCAAGCTCGTCTCCAATTTTCAATTTATTTTTGATTTCTATTATAGCTTTGTCATTATCGTATTCTTTTACAATTCCACCAAATTCATAATTTGGATTATATTGTTTTCCTTCATATTCTTGGAAATCTTTATTATTTCTATCATTAAAATAAAATGTAGTTAAACTTCTTGTTTTAGTTTTTTCAAGTTCATTCATATATTTACTATAATCATAATGTTCTGGATCTCTAATATAATCATCTATCGCATTTCTGTATGCATTTACAACTGATGCTAAATAATAACTTGTTTTTAATCTTCCTTCAATTTTCAAACTATCAACACCCATGTCGATTATTTCTGGAATTTCTTTTATTAAGCACAAGTCTTTTGATGAAAATATATATGTTCCTTTTTCATCATGTTCTACTGGCATTAAATTTCCTGGGTTATTGTTTTCTTCAACATAAACATTATATGCCCATCTGCAGCTTTGTGCACAATCTCCAAGGTTAGCACTTCTTCCAGCTAAGAAATCACTTAAGAAACATCTTCCTGAATATCCAAAACATATTGCACCATGTACAAATATTTCAGTTTCTAATTCTTTTGGAGTGTTTTCAATTATTTCTCTTATTTGATCTTTATGTAATTCTCTTCCTAAAATAACTCTTTCAGCGCCATTTTTGTGCCAAAAATTTGCTGTGTGGCTGCTTACAATATTAGCTTGAGTACTAATATGAATTGGAATATTTGGAGCTACTTCTTTTATAGCTTCCACAACCCCTCCGTCAGCTACTATTACTGCATCTACTTTTAACTCATCTAATATTTTAGCTTGTTTTTTTATTTCTTCATAATTTGTATCCCAAGCATAAATATTTATTGCTGTATAAACTTTCTTTCCAATAGAATGTGCATATTTAATTGTTTTTACTAGATCATCATCTTCCATCTCAGCTCTTGTTCTTAATGATAATGCTGATGTTCCTGCGTATACTGCATCTGCTCCATATAAAAATGCTATTTTTGCTTTCTCAAATGAACCTGCAGGTGCTAATAATTCTGGTTTTTTCATCTATTATTTCCTACTTTCTTTTTATTTTAAAAATCTTTTTCTATTATAACATAATTTTGCAATGATTTCCATAAAATTTTATAAATTCTTAATATTATACTAATTTTTCATATTTACATTTTTTTAAACATAATATATACTTATAATAAATAATTATTATACATAAGATTAAACGGAGGAATATATGGATAATGTTTTAAACCAAGAGATATCTAATTCAAATCAAAATTTATCTAATTTTCAATCAAAATTAATGAAATTAATTCCATACATTTTTTGCTTTTTTATTTTTTCATTTATTGGATGGTTATTAGAAACCGTATTTTGTTTTTGTGCATTAGGAAGATTTATAAAAAGAGGTTTTTTATACTCTGCAATATGCCCTATATATCGGTACTGGGGCCTTAATTTTAACTGCATATTTAGATAGAACAAAAAGTAAAGATAATTATGCAAAACTTTTCATATTATTTACTATTATCTTTTCAATTTTTGAATATTTGGTTGGATTCGCATTAGATGCATTATTTGCTGCACGTTGGTGGGATTACACAAATCATAAATATAATTTAAATGGAAGAATAACAATATTGAACTCATTTTTTTGGGGAATAATTACTGTTGCGTTCGCAAAATTTTTATACCCATTAATACAAAAATTTAAAGATAAAGTACTTTGTAAAATTCCTAATATCGTTCAAATAATTGTTGCTTTAATTTTAATTTTAGGAATTTGCGTTGATTTTATTTTGTCTTGTGTGAAATATTTAAAGTAATTTAAAAGATGAGGACGGTTTTAAATATTTGATATTTAAAACCGTCCTCATCTTTTTCTAAGTTTTAACCAACCTTTTAAAATTATTCATTTGCCTTTAAACTTGAAACCATATCTATCGTTCCAATTTTCTTAGCTAATCTCTTATTAACAATAAAAGAAACTACTAAAATACCAACAATAGCGTACAAATATGACCAAACTTTTATACTTGCGCCAAAATCATAATCTTGTGATAATGCCATTCTAAAAATAAAATCAGTCATATAAAATCCTAATGGTAACCCTAAAACTACACCAATAACAGTTAGCCAAATGTTTTGTTTTGTAAAAATATTTTTTATTTGCTTATCCTTAAATCCTAATACCTTTAAAGTTGCAAATTGGTAATGTTTTTCAGATAATGATAATATTCCTAAATTATAAATAATTACCATACCTAATGCACCTGCAACAACAACCATAATTACAATTAAAGCTTTCATTGTTCCAAGCATGTTTTCCATTCCAGATTTCAATTCTTTTATATTTTGTACTGCTTTTGCGCCATCTAATTCTTTAACATTTTCAAGATTTTCATTTGTGTAGATACTATCTGGTTTATATTCTAGTCCTAATGACTCATAAAATTCTTTTGTCATATTTATGGATTGACTTTGTGGATCCCTATTAAATCCAACAATCTTTGTCTTATACCATGTGCTATCTCCAAAAATATGCCATTCTATTTCATCATTTATTTTTAATTTCAAAGTATCCGCTAATTTTTCAGTAATATATACACCATCTGAAGAAATATCCATATACTCTCTTTTATGGTTTGTATATTTTAAATAATCTAACGCATTGTTTACTGTAATTGAATTTGTTTCCTTTTTATCTCCATTTTTAATTTCAATTCCCATGGTTTGAGAAGTGTTATCTCCATATTTGCTAATTAAGTTATTAAATTGTTCTTCAGTGCAATCTTCTTTTAAAGTAATTTTATAATCAAAATTACATATCTTATTAAATTCCCAGTCTAAATAAGAATTCAAAGAATCTAACATTCCAAATGCACATACAAGTAGCATTGTACATCCCACAACGCCAACAATAGCTGTTATACTTCTTGCCTTATTTCTTACAATATCTCTTAAATTCCATTTTGTTGATACAGAAGCATTTTTTAATACTCCTTTTGAAGTTAAATTAAATTTAGCTTTTTTCACTTTAGGCATTTGAACTCTTAACGCCTCTGATGCTGGTTCTTTTAATATTGACCTACATGATAAATATGTAATAAATGTTATAAGGATAACTACACCAGCAGCTAATAAATATGTTTTTGGAGCTATTATAATGCTATATTCTGGCATTTCATAGTATTCCATTTCTCTTCCCAAAAAGAATAATCCAAGCGAATATGCTCCAGCGAAAATTCCTAAAACTGCTGCAACTACACTTACATAAAAGCCATAGTTTATATAATGAGTAACTATTTTTCTTTTCTTAAATCCTAATGCCTTTAGAGTACCAATTTGAGTTCTTTGTTTCTTTACAAATCTGTTCATTGTTGTAACAACAGATAATACTGCAATTATTAAAAATAAAGCTGTAAATACCCCAGAATATGTATCTCCTTCTTCTATTTCACTTTGATATGATTTATAAGATGGACTAACCTCTCTATCTGTAACAGCTAATGCAGAAGATATATTGTTTTCAATATCTGCTTTTGTTTCTTCTAATTTATTAGTATCTTCAATATCTACTATTATAGACGTAAATATGTGATAATCCATTGGAAATTCATTTATTGATAAATATACATATCCAAACTTGCTATGATCTAGAAATACCTCAGTTTCATCTTTTGTAGCATATACATGGTCTGGAGTTTCTATTAATCCTAGAACCTTTTCTTTCAAGTCAGTATTTTCATATCTTAATGTTATTTCATCTCCAACTTTTAAGTCATTATTTTTTGCAAAATAGTAATCGATCCAAACACCACTTTTTTCTTTATCAAATCCTTCACCATCTATAACATAAAATTTTGAAATATTGTTTGATTCTATAAAATTAGTTTGTAAATCAAGTTCTTTTTCTTTATAAAGTGTGTTTATTGTTAATTGTCTTTCAGCATCTTTGATATTTGGTAAAGATTTTACTTTTTCTAAATCTTCATCACTGAAATTTTTACCTGAAATCCATATATCTTGAAGATTATTATTTTCGTAATATACATCACTACTTTTTTGCATTCCATCCATATATGCATGAATTCCTGCATATACAAATACTCCTAAAAATACCATTAAAAAGATGGTAATAAATTGCATTTTATTTCTTCTCATATCTCTAAAAAGCTTTTTGGTTAATTTGTTCATATTACCACTTCACCTCATCAATCTTTTTAGGATTTTCGTTTTTAGTTACGCTTTCAATTCCTCCGTTTTTTACTCTTACTACAGTATCTGCCACCTCAGCAAATAAACTATTGTGAGTAACTATTATAACAGTATTGCTTCCATTATTGGCATCACATTGCTTGCGTAATAGTTTCAAAACTTCTACTCCAGTTTTTGAATCTAAAGCTCCTGTTGGCTCATCACATAATAATAATGCTGGATTCTTTGAAATAGCTCTTGCTATTGATACTCTTTGTTGTTCACCACCTGATAATTGAGTTGGAAATTTATTTATATGATTTCCTAAACCAACCTCCTCTAAGGCAGTTCTTGCATCAATAGGATTTTTTACTATGTCTTTAACTAATTCAACATTTTCTAAAACTGTTAGTGTTGGTAAAATGTTATAGAATTGAAAAATAAATCCAATATTTTCAGCTCTATACTCAGTTAATTGTTTATCATTATATTTTGAAATATTTTTACCATCAACAATAACATCACCAGATGTAACTTTATCCATTCCTCCTATAATATTTAATAGTGTTGATTTACCAGCTCCTGATGGACCTAGTACTACAACAAACTCTCCTTTTGTAATTTGCAAGTCTATATTATTTAAGGCTGTATACTCTTTTTCACCTGTTTTATAAACTTTGCTTACTCCTTTTAATTCAATAATGTTTTCCATCTTTTCCTCCTTTTTTTATTTTTAATATATTCTATATTTTTATATTAATATTATATAAAACCATATGTTTAAACATAAATTACGTTTCACATTTACTTCATTATTATAAATGCATTTTTCTATATTGTCAACAAGAATATGAATTATTTTTCATATTTTGTTGATTTTATTTTCAAGTTGTTATATAATTATGTCATGAGAGGTGTTATTTTATGGGAAATACAGATATAAGAAAACCAATTCAAAAACGTTCAATAGAAACAAAAGAAAAAATATTAAAAGCTGGTTTTGAATTAATTTGTGAAAAAGGATATTATAATACAAATACTGCTGAAATAGCTAAAGCAGCTAATGTTTCAACAGGAATTGTGTATCAATATTTTAAAGATAAACATGATATTTTAGTTGAAAGTTTGCAAAATTATGGCAGTTCAGTTTTCTACCCTATGATAAAAGTCTCTGAAAAAGATTTTGCAAAAAATGATTTGGATACTATTTTAAGAAATATGATTAATAAATTTATTAAGAATCATAAAATGTCTCATTCAGCTCACAAAGAAATTATGGCTATGGTTCATTCTGATGATGCTGTTGCTGAAATTTATCATAATTCTGAAATAGAGATGACTGATAATTTAATAAAAATTTTTGCAGATAATGGCATTACAACAGATCATTTAAAAGAAAAAGTTCATGTTGCTGTTAATTTGATTGATGATCTTTGTCATGAGGTTGTATATCATAAACACGATTCTATGGATTACAATGTTATGATTGATGTAGTTGTAAAATGTATTAAAGATTTATTAAAATAAAAAAAGATAGCTTTTGCTATCTTTTTTATTTATTAATTTTGTAATGAAATATAAATATGAATTTCTTGATTATTCATATCTTCAGAATTATTTTGATATTCTTCAAAATCACAATCATATTTTCTATTTAAATCCATATTCCAAATTTCTGTCCATGCTTCTCCAACAGCCTTTTGAACGTCTCCAATTATAGTAAATTTAGCATATTTTCCAGCTGGAATTGTTTTTACAACCCTGTTTTCTAAATTATCAGATTTCTTACTTACTTCAGTACAAACAACAAAGTTGTATGGGTTAGTGTAATCACCTTCATAATCTGTATATAACCCAATTGTTTTTGTATTTACTTTGTTTTCAATTTTTTCATATACTCCCTCTGCAAAAAATTTTTGCCATAATTCACCTATGTCTTGCATAGACTTTCCATCTTGATTAGTAGTTTTTATTTCTACTCCTTCAACAATTTTTTCTTTTAATTCTACAATTTCATATTTCATAATTCCTACCTCCTGGTATTAATTATAAAATACTAAACCTGACAACAGCATGTCATATTATAAATAATTATTTAAATTTTTTTCTAATTTTTTTATAATATTCTTTTTAACTTGTTCTGGTGACAAAACCTTGGCATATTCACCAAAAGACATAATATATCCATATAACCATTCATTTTCTGGATAATCTATCTCAACAATAAAATCTCCATCTTCAATTTGTCTTATGTTTTCTTTTTCAAATTCATCATATACTCTATATGTCATATCTTTTGATATTTTCATTTTTAATGTTATTGCATTAGATTTTGCATTATCATATTCTTCTTTATAGTCTTCTATAATTTCTCTTTCATAATGCTGTTCCAAAACTTGTATATCCCTTATTCTTGAAATTTTAAATATTCTATAATCTTTCTTTAATCTGCAATATGCTTTAAGAAACCAAGATTTGTCCTTAAATAAGATTTGAAGTGGTTCTACTTGTCTTCTATTTTCTTCTCCATAAGAATTAAAATAAGTAAATTCTATGAGTTTTCTATTTATTATTGCTTCTCTTATTTTATTGAATCGTTCATTTTGCGTATTATCAGTTCCCCAACTTGAAAAATCAATTTCTATCCAACTTCTAACATCTTTATTAAACAAAGTGCTCATTTTGTCTAGCAGCTTTTGCTCATCATTTAAATTCATTTTTTCTAGGCTTTGTAAAGCAAATAGTATTTGTTTTTGTTCATCTTCTGATATTAAAGATTTATCTAATACAAAACTATCTAGTATACTTATTCCTCCACCTTTTCCATTATTTGTATAAATTGGAATATTGGCTGTACTTAATACATCAATATCTCTATATATAGTTCTAACTGATACACCAAAATGATCTGCTAAGTCTTTAGCTTTTACGGTTCCTTTTTCTAATAGTATATATACTATTTCAAACAATCTATTAACTTGCATTTTTTACCCCCATTGCATTTTAAAACAATGATATTTGCTCATTATTTTTATTCTCTTTTTTATATTCTCGAATAATATCTTTCATATTATATAAAATTCCATACTTGTTACACTCATCGGTAAATACTTTATATAACCTTTTATAATTTGGAACTAAACAATTATATCTATTGCCATAGTATTTAATATATTTGTCTTTCACTCCAACAAAGTATTTATCTAATTTATCATAATAATAATTCTTTTGACTATCCCTTAAAGTCATTCCCATATAAGTATGAATAAATCTAGCTCCATTCTCTCCTGCAAGTCGAACTAGCTCTCTTATATCATCTTCTTTATCTGTAATAAATGGCAAAACAGGGTTCATCATAATTCCAACAAATATGCCATTATCAGCTAATGCTTTAATTGCTTGTAATCTTTTTGAAGATACACACACATTTGGTTCAATTACCTTTGCCAAATCATCTTTAGGAGTAGTAATAGTAAACTTAACAATTACACTATTTTTGTCGTTTATTTCTTTTAATAAGTCTATATCTCTTAAAATCAAATCACTTTTAGTATCAATAGATACACCAAAGCTATATTTAGAAATTAATTTAAGTGCTCCTCTTGTTTGTTCAAGTTCTTTTTCTATTGGATTATAAGTATCAGACATAGAACCTATGCCTATAACTCCTTTTTTTCTTTTCGTTATTAATTCTTGTTCTAAAATATGTAGTGAATTTTCTTTTCCTTTAACAACATCAAAATTATTTATATGATAACAATCACTTCTGCTATCACAATATATACAATTGTGGCAACATCCTCTATATAGATTCATATTATAATCAATACCATACCACTCGTTTCCATATTTTACTTTAGTTAATATAGTTTTTGCTTTTATATATTCCATTTTAATTCCTTTTATAATAACTTCTCTAATGCATTGGCATTTAATATAGTATTAGAAATAAATTTTCCTTTATAAAAGTTGGCCCAGTTATTGAATACACAAGGTGCATTCTTTGCTTTTTCTAATGTGTCAATCTTTATAAAGTTAATTTTTATATTTTTTCCTTTAGCATAATCAGACAATTCTTTTACTTCATATTCTACGTATGGACATTCATTACTATAATAAATTGTAAAATCTTGTTCATCTATCTTCATATTTCTTGCTGATTCATTAAATTTTGGTGTTTCTCCATCTTTAAATTTTAAAGCCATCAACTCATAATCGTCAATACTGTCTACTACTTCAAATCCATAATGTTCAAAGAACTTCTTTTCACCAATAAAAGGCTTCTTCTTTTTTGAAACTAGTGTACATATACCACTTTTACCTTTTTCTTTTGAATCTTTTATTGCATACTCTATTAACTCTTTTCCAATTCCTTTGCCTTTAAAACTTCCTGCAACCCATAAGCAATAAATATACTCATAGTTTTTACCATTAATTGGAACCCATGCTGTTTCTATTGGCTCATATTCAATAAATATTTTACCTCTTGCATTTAATTTTCTAAAAACATGACCATCCTTTAATTTGTTTTTTATCCATTCTTTTTTTCTATCAACACCTGCTTGATGTTTTGGATCACCAATTGCACAACAAATGTGTTCCTCTTCAATATTTTCTAAACTTAAATTAATGTACTCATTCATATTATTCAACTCCTTCTAATGATTTTATTCCAGTCATAATTATTTCTAAGGATAAATCAAAGCTTTCTTTGATTGAAATTGGGTTACCAAAAGAATTATTATTAACAAGTAGTGCAAACCCTTCTAAAAAGCTTCTTAATGTTCTTATTATATGTTCAATGTTATTGTCACTGATATTCAATGTTTTCATTACTTTAAATATTAGATTAAACAATCTAGTAGTGGCTTTATCGTTCTTATCATTTTCAAATTTGTTATACCAAAGCATTGCTGTAAAAACGCCTTTGTTATTTGTAGCATAATAAAAAAAAGCATAACACATATTTTTTAATGCTTCGTAACCTGCTACACCAACAGCAGAATCAATTATTCTTTCTTCCATCTGTTTCCAACCATAAATCATCAATCTTTCTTTTATTTCATCAAGACTAGAAACATGATTATATAGAGATGGAGATTTAATTCCCAATTCTTCAGCAATCATTTTTAAAGATAAATTCTCTAATCCTATCTTGTTAGATAGAATTGCAGAAGTTTCTATAATAAGTTCATCACTAATACTATTATTTGACATTTTACCCTCCTAACTAATTATATTACGATTATAACTAATCATGTTAGTTTTTGTCAACAAAAAAATGAAGCAAATACATAATTGTTCGCTTCATCTTTTATATTAACTGTTTTTTACTAGTCTTTAGTTTAATAATTCATGATTGAATTCTTTTGAACATTCAAACTCTTCTAATGCTACAACTCAAATATATTTGCTTTCAACACCAATCTAGAAATTCTAACCTTATCGCTCAACGGAATTTCCCAACGGCTTCCAGCAATTGATCTTTTTATCATATCTTCCTTGGTTGGTTCTCCTACTAGTTTATTTAATTGTTTTTGTAATCCAACTTTATTTGTATAAATTGACAATATATTCTCACTATATAAAACATTTATTGTTGTTTCTTCTTCTGATTTTAGTGGCTCTTTGTATATTTTGTTTTTCATTTAACTTCCTCTATTCTAATTATCTTAATGTATTTTGTAATATACGTACTTTATTTTTTATAGCTAATTGATAAACCATCACCTACTTCTAAAATTTCAGTATCCAAATTAGCATCTTCATTAACTCTCGCAATATATTCTCTTAGATTTCTAACTGCTGTACGTTGTTTGTGCTTATTATAATCACTCATAACATACCCTTTATATAACACATTGTCAGCAATTATAACACCTTTATCATTAAGCATTCGTAAAGCTTGTTCCAAAAAGAATGGATATTTTCCTTTTGCTGCATCTATGAAAACTACATCATAATTTCCTTCTAATGTTGGAAGAATTTCAACTGCATCTCCCTCATACAGTTTGATTTTATCTTCTACTCCGACTTTTTTAAAGTTTTCCTTTGCTTGAGTTATTCTTTCTTCATCTCTTTCAATTGTATCTATTCTACCACCGTCTTGTAAATATTCTGAAAAGCACATTGCTGAATAGCCTACCGCTGCACCTATTTCCAAGATATTTAGTGGTTTAATTTTTGTTAGTATTCCAGCTATTACTTCTAATGTATCATCCATTATAATTGGAATATGCTCTTCTAATGCTTTTTTCTTTATTTTCAATAATTCTTCTTTATTCATTTTCTATCATCCTATCTTTCTTTTCTTTGCAGTAGCAATATTTGAAATAATTATAAATACTGCGGCAAATCCAAGTAATACGCCCATATTGATCATTAATGGTTTTAATGTTTCAAAATTAAATACTTCCATAGTACTTACAGCATCATTTGTTTTAACATAGTAATATGTTGGAAGCGCATGTGCTATTGTCTTTACTGAATCTGGTAAATATTGTGATGGTACAAAAACGCCGCATAAGAAGCTTGAACCTAAAGCTACAACATTTACAATTCCTGTAACTGCATTTTTATTTGTTACTACATTTCCTATTAAGAAACTTAGTGCTGTTGCACATATTGTAAATACAAATGAGTTTAGTATAAATACTGCTCCATTTTTTGTCATCATTATATTATTTCCAATTAGAATAAAGCTTGCTATTACATATAAGCTCCATACAAAAAATGCATACACACAATTTGATAATAATAATTGTCTATTGTGTTTTTTATAATCTGTACTACTAATTACAATTCGCTTATGTACTTTTTGACTATTAAATACTGATAATACTAAACAAATTATATAAATTAAACATGCTAAAATTGCATAACTTTCAAAATTATAATAAAATGCTGCTCTATTTAAACCTGTTGTATCTAGTTTTGAAGTTATATTAGCTTCTGCTTTTTTAGATAATGTTTCATTTACTTTTGCTACTAGTTCGTCTTCTGAAGATATACTTTTTTGATATGTACTTGCAACATTAATATATCTTTTTATTATCATTTCAGCATATTCAGCATTATAACTTCCTGTTCTTTTCACTTCTAATTCAGGAGCTTGACCATTCATAAAATCATTATGATAGTTTTCTGGAATATATAAAATGTAATCTGCATCTTCGTAAAATAATGCATCATTTCTTGCATCTTCATTGTCTGCAACTGTTGGCGTATCACTGTTTTCTTTAATATATCTTATTAAGTCTTTAGTTATTCCTACTTCTTCATCTCTGTTTACAATTAATATATCTGGCCTGCTTGCTTCAAAAGTTGCTACATTATTATTTGACTTCATATTAATTCCTGCAAAAACTAAAAGTATTACTGTATATAAAATAACTATTCCCTTATTTTTATTTAATATTTTCAAAAATGTTTTAAATACTGTCATATTTTTGCCTCCTTAAACTAAAGATTGAAATTGCTATTAATACAAAAGCAAAAATTAACAAACTTCCGATATTAAAGAAATATCTATTTAATGTATCATAATAGTATAATGAGTAATATCCATCTGTTATCATGTTGGCAGGATTTATTAAATTTACAATTGGTACATTCTTATCTATTACATATTTAAGCGTAACTCCCATCATTCCGCACAAGAAACACCATAACATTGTAAATGCTATAAGAATCCCTGTTTTAGCATTTTCGCTTGCTTTTACAAGTGATGCAATTGCCACACCTACAGATAAACCTGCAAAACTTCCTACCATTGCTAATAATATTATTAAACCTATATTATCTCCATAATTTACTTTTAAAGCAAATATTGTATATACAAATAATAAGGCAACTCCTAATAATTGTGCACAATAACCTGCTAGTAAACTACTTACTAGTAATTTTCCTTTTTTCATTGGTGAAGCTGAAATTCTTTTTCCTTTATTAGACATATTAGCTAAATTTTGATCTACTGCAATCATGCCAAAAGCACCACCATATAAGCATGTCATAGCAATTAATGTATAAAATTCAATCATCATATAATCTAAATTTTTATTTGACACATTTTTTAATTCTACATTTTGTTCTTGTGCTATTTGATATGCTTTTTGAATAATTGCATTCATATCAACATTTTGATTCCCAATCATAGCTTCTTTGGCCGCTTCTTGTCCAACTATATTAGTAATCATATTACTTTTCTGCGATATTTCTTCAACTACATATTTGAAAATAGTTTGGTTTATTCCATTTTGTACAAAGGTCACTTTGGGAGTATCACCTTCTAATTTCATATATCCAACTATTTTATCATCTTTTAATAATTTATCCGCTTCTTCTTCTGAAACATATTTTGTATTAAACATCCTGTCTTCATTTGATTCATCACTTAATTCTTTGAAAACCGTTTTATAAGCTTCATTATTTTCAAAGTCTTCGTTCTGAACAATAGCTATATCTATAACATCAAATTTTTCACTATTTGATATATTTGAAAATGCTAAATTAAATAATGTTGCCATTATTATTGGAAAGGCAAAAGTCCAAAATATTAGCATTTTATTTCTAAAGAGAGTTTTTAAAGAATATTTAAAATTATGAATAAACATTAGTCTCTAAGTTCCTTTCCTGTTAACTCTAAAAATACATCGTTAAGTGAAGGTCTTTCTGAATATATTTTATTATATTTAATATTTTCTCTCTTTAAATATTCCATCATATTTACTAAATTATTTTTGCCTTCTATATATGTAACTAATAAAATGTTACCATTATAGCTTACTTCATCAATATTATCTCTTGATTTGATATCATTAATATACTTTTCATCTAAGTTATTTACTTCTACAGTAACTTTTTCTTCTATTCTGGCTAAATCTTTTAATTCATCAGTTGTTCCTGATGCAAGTACAGTTCCTTTATCTAGAATTATTACTCTATCACATAATATTTCTACTTCTTCCATATAATGTGTTGTATATACAATTGTTGCTCCATCATCTCTTAGTTTTTTTATTCCATCTAATATGTTATTTCTACTTTGTGGGTCAACTGCAACTGTTGGTTCATCTAAGAAAATTAATGTTGGCTTATGTACTATTCCACAAGCTATATTTAATCTACGTAAAAGTCCACCTGATAATTTCTTTGGGTAAAACTTTTTAAAATCCGCTAATCCAACTAAATCTATTGCATCTTCTACATATTTCTTTCTTGTATTTTTATCTTTTATATATAATCCACAAAAATAATCTATATTTTCATATACAGTTAATTCATCAAATACAGAAACATCTTGGAAAACCACACCTATTTTTGATTTTATATCATAACTATTTGGTTTCATTTCTTTTCCAAATATTTTTATTGACCCTTTATTATATTTTAATAAAGATAAAATACAGTTTATTGTTGTTGATTTTCCACTTCCATTAGGGCCTAATAAGCCTAATATTTCTCCTTTATATACATCAAATGACAAATCATCTATCGCCTTTAATTCTTTATATTGCTTAATCAAATTTTTTATTTCAATAACTTTTTCCATTTTAGCTCCTTCCCTCATTTAACAAATCTTCAAATATCTTATTCACTGTTTCATCTTTTTTCTTCATATTTATTGGTCTTAATTCCCTATTCGTAAAACAATGTTTTGTCCAAGCCTCTATAACAACCTTTCCTGTTTTCTGCTCAGTAACTTCATAAGATACAGTCATTCTAACTCCATTAAATTCAGTAATTTTTGGCTTAATTATAATTGTATCACCACTTGTAACGTGATGTTTATATTTACAATTAACTTCTAAAGTAGGAATAGTATAGCCATTACTTTCTAAAAATTCCATTGAAATTCCAAGTTCTTCTAGCCATCTACTTCTTGCTTCTTCTAAAAATCTAATATAATTTGAATGATGTACAACGCCCATCTTATCTGTTTCATAATAGTTTAACTTTCTAATATATGTAAAACTCATTTCTTACCTCCTAAAATTCTGTTATTAATAGTAACATATTTTTTTAATTTATTCAAATTATTTATATAAAATCATTATTCTTTTCTATATTAACAATTTCGATAATTTCTTGGAATGGAATCTCCCTTTTATCTTCAAATATTATTAGTTGTTTATATTCATCTACTTTTTTAACATTTCCTTTTACAGTTACATATTTTCCACCTTGTTTTTTTAAATCTGGAATAAAGTATGTAACTTCAATTTCAGGTTTTAAATTAATTTCTGCTTGTATTTTCTTAATTTTTTCATTAATAACTAACTTCAAGCCTTCAGCTAATTCTTTTCTTTCATTTGTTAATCTTGCTGTTTCTTTTACTTGATCATCATACCCAGTTAAAGCTGCAAAAGGTGCAAATTGAGCAGCTCTTATTTCCTTTGACATTGGTGGATGCTTTTTTGAAACATGATGTGGTAAATTTATAATATCATCATATTCTCCATTATATTTCATTTATAAACATCTCCCTTCGAATTCCAAGTTTTTATTTTAACCTCTGTGACCTCCGATTTGGCCATTTCTTTCAATTGTTGTTCCACCCTCTTCTAGGTTCATTCCTTTGATAATTGCATTTTTACCATACTTTTTCTTTATTTCTAACATTGCTTTTTGGATTTCCTTTTCTGCATTTTCTTTTGCAATTTTCTTATCTAAATCAGCATAATTAGTAAATAAATCAACCTGCTCATAATGTTTTTCATTTTTAGCCTCTTCTTCATTAATAACATTATTTGCAGTTATATTAATTCTTCTTACCAACAATTTCTTATTAATAATTCTGTCATATAGCTCCATAACAGCATCCATAATTATTTTAGTTGATGATGTTTTATGATCTATATTAACAGTTCCATGTGCATGTTTTGGAACACTTCTACCATATCTATCTAAAGTAATTTCCCCATCATATTCACTACTTATTTTTTCATTGGATAAATTTTCTACATCATAACCAATAGTTAGCACTAACTGACTTGTTACTAATCTTTTTTTCACTAAGTCCAATGTTAGCAATTCAGTCATTTCTTTCACAATAAGCTTAGTTTTCTCGTAATTATAAGGACAATGTAAAACTTGCCCTGAACTTATACTATTGGTAGTTGGCTTATATTGTTTTACTAATTTTATTGTTGTGGGTTCCCATCCCCAACTGTGATCTATTAATAATTCAGCATTAACGCCAAATTCTTTATACAATAAATCTTCATTTTCTACTGACATTCTGGCAACATCACCCATTGTAAACATTCTGTATTTTTCAAGTCTTTTAGCTATGCCTTTTCCTACTCTCCAAAAATCTGTTATTGGTCTATGACTCCATAAATATTTTCTATATGTCATTTCGTCCAGACCAGCAATTCTTACACCATTTTCATCTGGTTCAACATGTTTTGCAACAATATCCATTGCAACTTTGCATAAATACATATTAGTTCCAATTCCAGCTGTTGCCGTTATTCCAGTTGTTTCATAAACATCTTTAATTACATTTGTTACAAGTTCCCTTGCAGTCATTTTATAATATTTCAAATATTTTGTTACATCACAAAAAATTTCATCAACTGAATATGGATAAATATCTTCTGATGAAAAATATTTTAGATAAATATTATAGATATTTGTACTATATTTCATATAATACGCCATTCGCGGTGGTGCAATTATAAAGTCCAACTCTAAATCTGAATTGTTTTTTAATTCTACCGCATCATGCGATTTTCCTACAAATTTATTACCCGGAGCTCTTCTCAACCTTTCAGTATTTATATTTTTTACCTTTTGTATTACTTCATATAAACGTGCTCTTCCTGGAATTCCATACGCTTTTAAAGAAGGACTTACAGCAAGACAAACCGTTTTCTCTGTACGACTACTGTCTGCAACTACTAAATTAGCTTTTAGCGGATCAAGTCCACGCTCCACACATTCAACTGATGCATAAAAACTTTTTAAGTCAATTGAAATATAAATTTTTTGTTCATTGTCTTCCATAATATCCTCCTTTCCTAAAATTCAAACTCATTATATCACAACTTTTTAGCATTGTAAACACTTGTTTGGTTATTGTTTCAAAAAAAACAGAGTAGTTTTACTCTGTTTCTATTTACTCTTTATTAATTATTTGGTCTATGTGTTACCATTGGTGTACTTTCTGTAATTCTTTCAAATGTATATCCATTTGCTAAACCATAATCTATTATTCTTGGTAATGCATCTAATAGTTTAGAGTTAGAACTAAAATCATGCATTAGCACTACATTTGCTTTTGATTTGCTTAATCCACTTATAACATTATTATATACATCATCTGATGTTTTTGCACCACCTGCATCTCCTGAAGAAACATTCCAATCAAAATACTTATATCCTTTGCTTACAATTAATTTACATAGTCTTGTCATTATACCAGGATTATACTTACTAACCATATTTGAACTTCCCCCTGGAAATCTTGTTATCGTTGCATTATAACCTGTTGATGCTTTTATTTTTGCTTGTAACTTTGTTATATTTGACATATACGCATCTTCAGATTGATAAATTGTAGCATAATCATGAGAATATCCGTGTATTGCTACGGTATGTCCCTCTGCAAATTCTCTCTTTACTAATTTTTCTCCTTCTGAATTGTAGTTTAAAATAAAGAATGTTGCTTTTACATTTTTCTGTTTCAAAATATCCAAAACCCTTGGAGTTATATTATTTGAAGGTCCATCATCAAAAGTCAAATAAATAACTCCTTTTTTTCCGTTACTTCCATTTTGTGGTTTTACAGTACTAGCTGAAGTTGGTGTATTAGTTTTAGAAGACGTATTTACTTGTTGTGCAATTTCCTTCTTTTTAACACTGACATTCCTTTGTACTACTGCTTCATTTCCTTTAGAATCTGAAACTTTATATATGATGGCATAACTGCCCTCTTTTGCTGTATCTACAGAACCTGATATTTCTATTTTTTCCGTCAAATCTCCGTCTATTTCATCTACTGCTTTTGCTCCACTTTCTTCATATTTCTCATTTAAAAAGATAGTCATATCTGTATTTCCGTTTAATGTTATAACAGGAGGTACATTATCAATTATTATTACTTTTCTTTCTTTTTTTTCTTCATTACCTGATAAATCCTGAACCTCATATATCAAATTATAATCATTTTCATTTACCATCTCTTTTGAAACTATAACTTTTTCAGTTAAATTTCCATCATTTTCATCATATGCCTTATATCCAGGCTCTTTATATTCTTCTTTATATGATTGCTTAAAGTCTTCTTCACCTTCCAATGTAATAACAGGACTTTTTGTATCAACAATATTTACTTTTGATTTTTTAGCATATGTTCCAAATAAAGTTTGTACTTCAATTTCTACATCATATTCTCCAACTTTATCGTAATCTATATTTCCTTTAATCCTTACATTTTCATTTGTTTTCCTAAAATGGTAATATACATTAGGTCTATTAATTTTTTCTCCTGATTTAACCTCAATATTCGTTATTTCATCCGTTTTAATTGATGGTCTTTCTAATACAAAAGTAGTAGTTAAAACAGCTAATAAAACAATAAAACTTACACCTAAAACTTTAAAAAAACCTTTTTTCTTTTTTAGTGCAAGTATTAAACATCCTACAATACAGGCTATTGCAAAAGCCCCAATTTCTGACAAATAAATTAAATTACTTATTTCCATTTTTCCTATGTGCCTTCTTTCGACTTTTTTCGATTGGTTACATATTTATTTTACTCCTAGTAAAAAACTTTTGTCAAACAAATTTATAACTAAAAAATATAACGGATGATTTAAGAAAAATGACACCTTGGGTAAATACTTGAGACGAGCTTTTCGTCTAGTAATTTACCTAAGGTGTCATTTCTTTATAAATATACTTTTGAAGTTTTATCATTAGTTTTTTTAGTCAACTGCATATACAATTTTGTTTTCTTTTAAGCTCTTTTGTACATCAATTACTCTTTGATTAGATGAACCTCTCCATTTTAAAGTAAAATCATGTAGCTCATCTTTATATTGACCATCAACTAAAACATCAATATAATTTAAAACTTCTTTTCCTTGTAAATCTTCATCAAATTTAAATCCTGACCATACCCATAAATTTTTTTCTGGATATTTTTCTTTAAATGCTTTGGCAAGCTTTGTTGTTCCTTCAATATTATTAGGATGTAATGGCTCTCCTCCAAGTATTGATAAGCCCTTAATATGACCTTGATTACACAAGTCTAATACTTCATTAATTGTATCATTTGTAAATTCTTTTCCGCCATTAAAATCCCATGTTTCAGTATTAAAGCAGTTCTTGCAATGAAATGCGCATCCTTGCATAAATATTGAAACTCTTACTCCAGGACCATCGGCTATGTCCATTTTTCTAATCAAATTGTATCTCATATGTTCCTCGCCACCTTGTTTTATCAAATTGTATCTTTAATCTTATTTAGTTGCTACTTTGTTATCTATATGTAAAACCCTCTCTTTTATCTCTTGTGTTCTACCTTTATTCCAGAAATTGCTTCCAATGTAACCACATGTTCTTCTAGCAACATTTAGTGTATTATGATCTCTGTTACCACAATTTGGACAATACCATTCTAAATTATCATCAATTAGAATTTCTCCATCATAGCCACATTTTTGGCAATAATCTGACTTAGTATTCATTTCAGCATACATAATATTGTCGTAAATAAATTTAATAACTTCAATTACTGCATCCAAGTTGTTTTGTAAGTTTGGTGTTTCTACATAAGAAATTGCTCCACCAGGACTTAATTTTTGGAAATCACTTTCCAATTTTAATTTAGAGAATGCATCAATTTCTTCAAATACTGGAACATGATATGAATTTGTAATATATGATCTATCTGTAATTCCTTTGATTTTTCCAAATCTTTGTTGTAAACATTTTGCAAATTTATATGTTGTAGACTCAATAGGTGTTCCATATACTGAATAATCAATATCTTCTTCTTCTTTCCATTTTTTAGTTGCATCATTCATATGTTGCATAACTTGTAATCCGAATTCTTTTCCTTCTCCATTATCTGTATGAGAATGTCCTGTCATGTATTTAACACATTCATATAATCCTGCATATCCAAGTGAAATTGTTGAATATCCATGACGTAACAATTCATGAATTGATTCACCTTTTCCTAATCTTGCTAATGCACCGTGTTGCCATAAAATTGGAGCAACATCACTTGTTACATTGCTTAATCTCTTATGTCTTAATTGTAACGCTTTATGGCATAACTCTAATCTTTCATCAAATATCTTCCAGAATTTATCCATATCTTTTTTAGATGATAATGCAACATCTGGTAAATTGATTGTTACAACACCTTGATTAAATCTTCCGTAATATTTACCTTTTCCTTCAACATAATTTTTAGCTTTAGCAATATTTCCTAAACTCATTGTTCTATCAGGTGTTAAGAATGATCTACATCCCATGCAAGGATAGCAATCTCCTTCGCCTTTTTCATTTTTCTTTAATTCTTTCATAACTTTTTCTGAAATGTAATCTGGAACCATTCTCTTAGCTGTACATTTTGCAGCAAGTTCAGTTAAATACCAGTATTTACTATTTTCATGAATATTGTCTTCCTCTAAAACATATAAAAGTTTTGGGAATGCTGGAGTAATGTATACTCCTTTTTCATTTTTGAACCCTAAAATTCTTTGATTTAAGAATTCTTCTATAATCATTGCTAATTCATCTTTGTATTCTTCTGTTTCACCTAAATACATGTTAACTGATAAGAATGGAGCTTGTCCATTTGTATTTGTCATTGAGTTAACTTGATAGTTGAATGTTTGAACACCATCAGCAACTTCTTTCTTTGTATCAATTTCAGCAAGTCTTTTACAATCTTCTTCTTTAAGTTTATAATCTTTGTATTTTTTATAGTATTTATCATAACTTGCTCTAACAAAAGGAGCTAGATGTGTAAGAGATATTGTAGCACCACCATAACTTGATGATGAAACAGCAAGTATAATTTGTGTTGCAATTGTTGCTGCTGTTAAAAATCTGTGAGGTTTTTCAATCATTACACCATTTATAATTGTTCCATTTTGTAACATATCATCTAAGTTTATTAATTCACAGTTATGTAATGCATTTTGAGCAAAGTAATCTGCATCATGGAAATGAATAATTCCTTCGTCATGTGCTTTTACTATATCTTCTGGTAATAAAAATCTTCTTGTTATATCTGTACTTGTAATACCAGCTAAATAATCTCTTTGAGTTGTTACAACTGTTGCGTTTTTGTTAGAATTTTCGCTATTCCAGTATTCGCTTTCACCTTCAATTAATTCCTTAATTGATTGGTCTGTTGTATTAGCCTTTCTAACTAATTCTCTAGTATATCTATATGTAATATATCTTTTGGCTAATTGATATTTATCGAATTCCATTAATTTTTCTTCGATTATATCTTGTATATCTTCAACCAATATACGTTTTTTATTTAAATCTTCAATATATTGGATAATTTCTTCAATTTCTTCTTTAGTAGCTTTTTCTTTACCTCTTACCTCTGTGTTTGCTTTTTGAATAGCGGTTCTAATTTTTTCTGGATCGTAATCCACAATGTGTCCATCTCTTTTAACGATTTTCATTTCTTTTGTTCCTCCTTCTGTTTTTATCTTGACTAAATTCTACCAATAAAGTTATAATATAAAAAGTTGCACTTGCAACTTTTTATAAATTTTGTTAAAATATTTTTGGTGATAATTATGGACAGTCCTTTTGCTGATTTATCAAGGGTTCAGAGGCTCAAGCTCTTCGAATTGCTTGATACACATGTATATAAATATAATAAAAATGAAGAAGTTTTGCCAACCATTAAAAATAGCAATATTATAGCTGTTATTTTAGAAGGTTCCGTGCAAATAAGTTACATAGAATATAATGGAAATGAAATTATATTAGAGACTCTTAATAAGAATGATGTGTTTGGAACTAATATTTCTTCAACTGGTAATGATAATTGCGATATTATTGCAAAAGAAAATACAGAAGTATTAGTAATAGATTATGTGAAATTAATGAATCCTAAAAATTTAAGATATCCATATTTCAACACTTTCTTTAGAAGCCTATTTGATATTATAAATATAAAATTTAAAGAAAAAAATGAGCGTATGAGAATTCTAGAAAAAAAACAGATTAGAGAAAGATTACTTGAATTTTTCGAAATTGAACGTAAAAAATCTGGTTCAAGATATGTATATCTTCCATTTGCTCTTAAAGATTTAGCAGATTATATTTCTGTTAATAGATCCGCTATGTTTAGAGAATTAAAGCATATGAAAGAAGAGAAGCTTATTGAGATTCATGATAAAAGAATTACGTTGTTTTATCAATATTGACATAAAGTGGACGTTTCAAATAGAAACGTCCACTTTATGTCAAACGTCTTACATTAATTTTTTTCCTTCTGAAAATGCTTGACCAACTTTATTTCCAACCTTATAATATCCGTGTCCATATGGATCATAAGCCAAAATTCCCATCTCATCTAATTTTAACTTTCCATTTTCATCAAAATATTCTTCATCGGCTAAAACATTTACTACTTCAACTAATGTTCCATCTTCTTCAAATCCTAAAACTTTACATTCCATACAAATAGGATATTCTTGAATAACTGGAGCATCAACATTTTCAGATTTTACACTGTGTAATCCAGTTTTTTCAAATTTATCTGTAACATTATTTGCAGAAACCAAACCTAAATAATCTGATTCTGCCATATATTTTTCTGTTGCAAGTGATACTGTACAGTATCCTGTTCTTTTCATGTTTTTTACGGTTTTATGTGATTCTGTTAAACATAACTTTAATTGTGTCATTTCTTGAGCCATTCCCCATGCAGCATTCATCACATCTACACTTCCGTCTTCATTATAAGTTCCTATCATTAATACAGGCATAGGAAATATTCCTGGTAATGGTTTTAAATTTTTCTTCATTATACATACCTCCGATTCTTTTTTAGTTATATCATACCATATTATTTATTTCAACCTTCTTAATCTCAGTGCATTCAATATAACAGTTACACTACTAAACACCATTGCTAAGCTCGCAATCATAGGATTTATAGAAATTCCAAAAGGCTTTAATAATCCTATTGCAATTGGTATCATTAAACAATTATAAAAGAATGCCCAAAATAAGTTCTGTTTAATATTTCTTATAGTTGCTTTACTTATTTTGATTAAATTCACAATGCAATTTAAATCATTTTTCGTTAAAATAACATCGGAAGAATCCATTGCAATATCTGTGCTATTATTTACACTAACACCTATGTCAGAACTTGCTAAAGCTGGACTATCATTAATTCCATCTCCACACATCATTATAACTCTATGTTCTTTTTTTAGAGTTCTTATTATATTTGCCTTATCTGTAGGTAGAACTTCTGAAATAACTTTTGATATTTCCAGATCTCCTGCAATTTTTTCTGCTGTTTTTTTGTTATCACCTGTTAACATTATTGTTTCGATTTTTCTGCTTTTTAGAGTTTTTATTAATTCTCTTGCTTCCTCTTTAACAATATCATTTACCCCAATTAAAGCTATAAGCTCACTTTCTTTTGCAACATATAATATACTATTTCCGTGTTCTGATAATCTTTCTTCATCTTGAACATGATTATTTATTATATTAAATTTATCAAGAATTTTTGCATTACCTATTATTATTTTTTCATTATTTATTCCTGCTGTAACACCCATTCCAGCAATGTTTTCAAAATTATCAACATTTAAAAATTTGATGTTTTTTTCTTGCAAATGGTTTATAAAAGCTTCTGCAATTGGATGTGTTGATTTGTTTTCAATACTTCCTACTATTTGTAATAAATTATCATTTTCAATATTACAATAATTTATTACTTCTGATATTTTTAATTTTCCATAAGTTAAAGTGCCTGTTTTATCAAAAACAACAGTATTAACTTTTTGAGCTTTTTCAAGAATTTCACTCTTCTTTACTAAAATTCCGTTTGAAGCACATAACCCCTCACTTACAACAATTGCTAGTGGTGTGGCTAACCCTAAACTACATGGACATGCAACAACCAAGATAGTAACAAATGTTGTTGTTGCAGTTTCAACACTTTTGCCAATTATTAAATACATAATAAAAGTTATTATTGCAATTAGAATTACCACAGGTACAAAGTAACCAGATACTTTATCAGCTATTTTAGCTATTGGAGCTTTTGTATTTGATGCTTCAATAACAAGTTTTACGATTTCAGAAACTGTAGATTCTTTTCCTATTTTCTCAGCTTCATATTCTATGTAACCATCATAATTTAAACTTCCAGCTAACACATTAGAATCTTTTTCTTTTGCTACTGGCTTGCTTTCTCCTGTTATAAAAGATTCATCAAAATGAGCTTTACCATTTATTATTTTTCCATCAACCGCGGCTTTTTCCCCTGCTTTACACACTACAATATCTCCTTTATGGATTTCATCTAATGTTACAGTTTTTAGTACTCCGTCAACTTTTATAGTAGCAACATTTGGAGTAATTTTCACCAACTTTTGTATTGCTTCTTTTGTTTTATCTTTATTTCTTCCGTCAATATATCGTCCTAATTTTATGAAATAAATAACTATGCTAGTTGATTCAAAATATAAATTCATAACCTGATGATGGTTTCCTTTGATAACCATATACATATTATATATACTATACAAAAAGCTTGTAATCACTCCAATGCCAACCAAAGTATCCATATTAGGTGTTTTGTGAATTAAATTTTTATAACCATTTTTAATAATATCCCATCCATACAAGATAAATAATAATGTTATTATTAACAAACTTACCATGTAGTTTGTTGTATTTTGATGAATATCTAGAAATGGAATTGATGGCAAATTTATCATATGCCCCATTGAAATATACATTAATAGAATAGCAAGTATTGTATAGATAATAAATTTAACTCTTTCTTTAACATTCTTTTTCTCAGTTCTAATTTCTTTAAACTCACCTAAACTTTTAAAACCAGCTTTTTTTACCAATTCTTCAATTTGCGTTATATTTATTTTTTTCTCATCATATTCAACTGTAGCGTTTGCCATTACTAGATTAACTGATGCATTTTTTATTCCATCTTGTTTATTTAAGTATTTCTCTAATCCATTTGAGCACGCACTACAAGTCATACCTTCAATAGATAAAATAATTTTCTTCATAGTTAATCTTCCTTAACAACTTCATACCCAATATCTTCAATAGTTTCTATAATTAGTTCTTTTGAAACCTCACTATTTGCGTTTACAACAACTTTTCCGGTGTTGTGGTCTGCTACTACTTCTTCTATGCCTTCTATGTTTTTTAGTGAGTTTTTCACTCTGTTTTCGCAACCTTCACACATCATTCCATTTACTTTTAATACTATTTCTTTCATTTTTATATACCTCCTATTTTTAATATATAGTTTTATCGTTCTTATTTGAAAAATCATTAAAAGACTTTATTGTTTCTTCTCTATCTATCTGAGTCAAGTTTAAAAAGTTTCTGTTTTCAGCCCCTTCAGTTAATTGACTAATATAGTTATATATGTAGTCATCTCTAAACCCAATTTTAGCTGCATCTTCTTTGGTATTGCCATAATAAACCTGCTTTATATTTGACCAAATGATTGCAGATAGACACATTGGACATGGATAACATGATGCATATAACTCACAACCACTTAAATCATATGAATTAATATTTTTGCAAGCATCTCTAATTGCCATTATTTCAGCATGTGCAGTTGGATCATTATTTTTTAAAACATTATTTGAACCTTTTCCAATTATTTCTCCGTTTTTTACAATACAAGCTCCAAAAGGCCCCCCTGCATTTGTTTTTAGATTATCATCTGATAATTCTTTTGCTATTTTCATATATGTATTCATTAGCATACTTTCCTCTCTTTTTTTATTTTTGTCTTAAAGTACTTAAATACTCCTTTTCATCTTTACTTACTCTATAAGAATCATGTATTTTACTAATAGCTTTATTATGAGTGAATTTGTTTAGATTATTTTTTTGTATAAATATTTTTGTTTCTTTTGGAAACTTAATATACATCTCACATATAAGCCATGCTTCAGCCATGTTTATATAGAATTTTTCACTTTCTATTTTGTTTAATGTATCAAATATAGTTTCTAAATTCTTTTGGTTCATGAAATGATCTAATATCATTACAAGTCCTATTCGTGATATGAATTCTTTTTTATTTAATGACATTTTTACCGCTTCTTTGAAGTATTTATCTTCATGTTTTTCTACTATTTTTATGCTACTGCAAAAAGTATCACATAAAGCCCAGTTATCTATTTTGTTTATATATTCTTTAAAATATTTGTTAAATATTTTTTCATCTTTTATATGTGAAATTACTAAACCTTGTATCATTATTTCTTCATAATAGTTATTTTGAGCATATTTTAAGAATTCTTCTATATTTGTTTTTGCAATTTCTTTTGCTATTTTTCGCATTATTGGAACTCTAATTCCTATCATTTCGTATTTTGAATTTAATACTAGTGAACTGTGAAATTTTTTGTATTTTTCGTCTTTTTGAGTTATTAAATATTGTACGAATAATTGGTATGTTTTGGTGTTCCATTCTGTAGGTTGTGTTATATTATTGTTTATTATTTTTGTTTCTTTTTCCATTTTATTCTCACTTTTAATTTGAATTACTATTTATTTTGCTTCAATCATATCATAAAAACATATAATCTTTCAACTATTAACTTTCACTTTATCGTTTTATTTCCCTATGTAAACTAAATCTTCTATTCCATTTTTGATTTTCATTATATAATGTGGTCCAAAATTGTGACCACATTGTCATATATCACAACAGTTACCAATCCTAATAATTTTCATCAAAATTAAAAACTTGAATTAATGTACCAATTTGGAAACTTAATTCAAGTTTGAAACTTTCTCTTTTTCTTACTTGTTATGTCCTTTTAGAAGCTCGTAATATCTTAATATTGCGATCATTCTATTTAATAATATGTGCTGTTATAATTGTATAACTATAAGAATTAATAGTAATCTTAATATTATCAATTTCGCAGTACCAATTCTTTCCTTGTTTATAAATATTACACTTTTTATCTAATACTTTACTTTTACAAAATTCAATCACATTATTTGTATCTAATTTTAGATTCTTTTTAATCCTATCAATACCCATTTCTGTAGTATGAACTTTATCTAGATTTTGTAATAATACTTCTTTATTCATTTTTCTATCAACTCCTAATGTCTTAATTCCCCAAACAATTTACTTTTTTAAATCTTTGCAAGTATCCAACACTATATCTCTTAATACTTCTTGATTATCTACATCATCTACAAAATACATTGGTTTAGCACTTTCATAAGGAATAGATTCTTGCATATTATATTTTTTATTACTATCAACTATTTTAATAAGTAATCTATCATCATAAATTCCACCAAATAATATTCCATTATAATAAAGTAAATATTCTCCCATCATAGATTTACAAGTTATATTATCTAATATGTTTAATTGTTCTAAAATAAAATCTCTATAATCTTTTGTAGTAGCCATACTATCAACTCCCATAATTAATTATAACATAAAAGAACGAATTCTCATCCGTTCTATATATCTTAATATTCCGAACACTTTTAAATATTCGGTTCTATATACTTTTGTATAAAATCAACTCTATCAAATATTGTAGGTTTAAAATATGATGCTACTGATATTACTATATTCTTTTCTGGGTTAATATAAATTACATTACCACTATTTCCTATAGCCGAATATATATTTTTCTTTTTATCAATAATCCACCATAAATA
>JAFXOY010000049.1 GCA_017528375.1 Clostridia bacterium
GATAAGATTGAAAAGTTTTATAAGTATATGAATCTTTTAATTGAATGGAATGAAAAGATTAATTTAACTGCGATAGTTGAACCTAATGAGATAATTGTGAAACATTTTGTTGATTCATTAACTATTGAAAAATATTTACAAAAAGGGCAAAGTGTAATTGATGTTGGAACAGGGGCAGGATTTCCTGGCATTCCAGTTAGTATTGTTAGAGACGATTGTAATGTAACTTTAATGGATTCATTAAATAAGAGAATTAACTTTTTAAAAGAGATTGAAAAAGAATGTAATATTTCAAATGTTGAATGTATTCATTCAAGAGCTGAGGAATTATCTCAAAATAAACAATTTCGTGAGAAATATGATATTGTAACTTCAAGAGCAGTTGCTTCATTAAATGTTTTATTAGAATACTTATTACCATTTGTAAAAGTTGGTGGATATGCAATTTGTATGAAAGGTTCTAATATTGAAGATGAAGTTTCAAAATCATCAAAAGCATTAGAAGTATTAGGTGGAGAAATTGTTGAAATAAACACATTTAATTTAGCAGATACAGACAATGGAAGAAATATTATTGTTGTTAAGAAAATAAAAAATACTCCTGCTAAATATCCAAGAAAAGCAGGAACACCAGCAAAGGAACCAATATTCTAAATAAAAAAGAACAGTTTTAAACTGTTCTTTTTTATTGATAAAATCGTATTGACAGAAACAAAAACTTTATATATTATATAATAGAATTTTATGATGGATGGAGGTAATTATTTTGGGTAAAGTAATTTCAGTAGCTAATCAAAAAGGTGGAGTAGGAAAAACAACAACAGCTGTTAATTTAAGTGCTTCACTAGCCAAAAAAAATAAAAAAGTTTTATTAATAGATACAGATCCACAAGGAAATGCAACAAGTGGAGTTGGAGTTGATAAGTCAGTTCAATTTTCAGTATATGATGTATTAGTTGATGGAGTTGATATTGAAAATACAATTCAAAAAACAGAAATAAGTGGGTTGGAAGTATGCCCATCAAATATAAATTTAGCAGGTGCAGAGGTTCAATTAGTATCTGTTAATGAAAGAGAATATAGATTAAAAGAAAAAATAAATGCAATTAAAGATAATTATGATTATGTAATTATAGATTGTCCACCTTCATTGGGAATTGTAACTTTAAATGCTTTTACAGCATCAGATAGCGTTTTAATTCCAATTCAATGTGAATATTATGCATTGGAAGGATTAGGACAACTTATTAATACAATTAATTTGGTAAAGAAAAGAATGAATAAAACACTTTCTATTGAAGGTGCATTATTAACAATGTATGATGCAAGAACTAATTTATCTAATCAGGTTGTTAGAGAAGTTAAAAATTACTTTGATGAAAAAGTATATAAAACTGTAATTCCTAGAAATGTTAAATTAAGTGAAGCACCAAGTTATGGTATGCCAATTTGTATGTATGATACTCGTTCAAAAGGTTCAAAATGCTATGAAAAATTCACAAAAGAATTTATTAAAATAAATGAATCTAAGAGTAGACATTCAAGAGATTAATAGTTTGTTAGGAAAGGGGTAGAGTGTAAATGGCTGTTAAGAAAACAGGATTAGGAAAAGGATTAGGAGCATTATTCAATGATACTGATATTGATGATGAGGTTGAGAAAAATGTCGAATTAAAAGATGGTGATGAAGTTGTTCATAAAATTAAAATAATTGATATTGAACCAAATAAAAATCAACCAAGAAGAACTTTCAATTCTGAAAGTATTGATGAGTTGGCTGAATCAATTAAAAGATATGGTGTTATTCAACCAATTATTGTTGTTAAAAAAGATAATTATTATGAAATAGTAGCAGGGGAAAGAAGATGGAGAGCTTCTAAAAAAGCTGGTTTAACTGAAATTCCTTGTATTGTAAGAGAAGATACAGAAAAACAAAATAAAGAAATTGCA
>JAFXOY010000050.1 GCA_017528375.1 Clostridia bacterium
AATAATTATATAAAAAAATAATTAAATAAATTTAATAATAATAGTTTTTTATTAAAATTAATTCATAAACTCATAAATAATTAACTTAAAATAATGAAATATTCGAAATTAATATTTATCATTATTTTTTAAATAACAATTTATTTATTCATATTTTCAATAGAAGCAGTCAATACTTTATATTGTTCAGTAAGGTCTGCTATATCTTTTTGTAGTCTTTCATTTTGATCATTAACATTCCTACATTCTATTTGCAAGTTTTCAATTTCTTCTTCAAGCGAAGTACCACTCTTTTTAATTTCATTAGTAGTTGTATAAGCAGGATTTGCTTTATAAACAATTCCATTAATGTTATCTCCAAGAGTTTGACCAAATATATCAGTAGTCATATTTTCATATTCTTGTTTTTGTTGTTGTAATAAAAGAATTTTTGTTCTATTTTCATGATATTTTTGTCTATATCTTGTAACTCTTACGAATATATAGAAAATAAGTGCAATAATAACTATAATTATAGCAAGTACAATAAGAATAGATTTTACATTTTCAAGGAAAAAGTTCTTTTCAGTAGTATCACCAAAGTAATTAATTCTTATTCTTGATGGATTTAAAATAACTGCATAAACTCCAAATTCTTTTATTTGGAATTCAGTTTGTCCTTCTTCTGTTTGTCTTTCAGTACATTCCCAACCTTTATCTTTTCCATATTCTATTGTATCTTTTTCCAAATCATAATTATTTAATTTTGCTAAACAATAATCATAATAATATAAACCAGAAGCATCATATTCATTATGGGCTATATTAACTGTTCCGGCTAATCCGAATTTAATATCAGCTTCTGATTTGTTATTATAAAATTTAAAAACATTGGACATTACACTATTTTCAAAAGTAAGAATACCTTCACTTCCTTCAATACTATTTGATACATTATATAAAAATTCGGCTGAATTATTATATAAATCAGAATTTTGTAAAATAGAAGTAGGAATACTATTGATATATAATTTTGAATAATTTCCCTTAAAGGTAAGTCCACTTCCAGGAATTTCAATTTTTGCAGCTGGTCTTCTATTAGGATCATAAGCGAAATTAAATTGTGCTTTGTTAACTTTATTAAATGAATAAGCCAATTTTTTAACAGAACCTAATCTTTCTATTGCTCCACATTCTTCAGGAGTAGCTTTACATTCTCCATTAATACATCTGAAAGGATAAAATACTTCTTGGCACATTGAATGACCAATACAATCATATTTATCTTGGACACATAAACCATTTGTGCATTGATATAATCCTACATCACATCCATCAAAAGCGACTTCACTGCAATCTTTATGGCATAATCCATCAGCACATTTTTTTTCTTTAGCTCCACATACAATATCATCAGCGGTAGGACAATTTTGTAATTCAGTAGCACATCCACCATTTTCACATCTAAATTGACCCATTTTACATGCAGGAACAGTAGGACATTTTTCATTTTCTCCAACAATAGAACCATCATAACAGAATTTACCTTCAGTTTTTGATGTTGATGATTTTTTTCCATCTTCTTCAGCTAAAGAAATTACATCTTTTTTACTATTTTGATGATTTTTGACAAATTCTTCATCACTTAATGGATCAACGAAATTATTTTCTAGTAATCTTCTTGAGCTAGATGTAGTAACAGAATCTTCATAAAAAATGAAACAATCAATTTTTTTAGTTAAACATTCATTTGTTCTAGCACAATAAAATTCTCCTTCAGTGCAAGTTGGTTTAGGGAAAGAATCTGCACATTTAATATAATCATCGACGCAAGTACCAGAAGGGCAATGAACAGGGTTTGAAATTGGGCAAAATCCTGCATATTTATTACATTGTTCTCCAGATTTAGCACAAAAACCGTTATAACAAGGACTTGATCCACTTGGGCAAGGAAGCGAAGATTTACAGAAACTTGGATCTGCTACACAAGTTCTATCACTACATAAATAAGGTTTAGAAACATCACATCCAACATTTGACATTAAAGCACCATTTTGGGTTACAGTTGTAACATCACATTTATTTGAATTTAGTACACATTCTCCGTTAGAACATCTATATGGTTTACTTAAAGGACATCCGATATTATTACTACATTGTGTTCTTTTTGCTTCATCGCTATTTTCGACACATCTTCCCGTTGGACATTTTACTTTTCCCGATGAACAAGTTACTGAAGAGCTACTAGTACTTGTACAACTTGATGAACATTCTCCATTGCTGCATAAATAAGGAGCACTATTATCTGGACAAGCACTACTGGCTTTTGAACATTCTGCAAGACTTTTCATGCATCTACCATTAGGACATTTTATTCCTCCACTGGGGCATCCATTAGTTTCGGTATTTGTTGTAGATTCACAATCTCGTTGATCAGAAACGCAAAGACCGTCAGCTTGGCATTTGAAATATCCATCAGGACAAATTTTACCATAAGTGCATTCTATCTGATTTTTTACACATATTTGTGTACCAGGACAACGAACTCTACCAGCTGGGCAATCGACATTATTTGGACATATTGTTTCGGATACACGGCAGGTACCATCGCCACATTTAGAATATCCAGTTTCACATTCAAAAGATGGTCTACAATAATCGCTTGATTCTACGCATCTTCCATCTACACACATAATTAATCCATCTCCGCAATCACTTAATTCACTGCTACTTAAATCAGTAGGACAATCACTAGATTTTGAAACACAGTATCCGTTAGGGCATTTGAATGGATAATTAATTGGACAGAAAACTATAGAACAAGTAGATGTTTCTGGATTTATACAGGAACCATCGGCACATTTAAATGGTCTATCTTTATAGCATCCATTTTTTAAAGGACATTCAACTTCGTCTTTATCTTCTATACATGAACCATCTGGACATCGTTTCAATCCTTCTCCACATTTGAATTCTTGACATTCACTTCTTTGTTTTACACAAGAACCATTATCACATTTTTCTGGCCTATTATAAGGACATCCATTATCTGCTATATCACATAAATTTTTATCATGAACACAAACTCCTTCTTTACAAAAGTATGGTTTATTCTTTGGGCATTGGAATTCATCACAATATTTTTCTGAAGTTTTGCAATCTCCATTAGGACACACAATATAACCAATTGGGCATCTTTTATTTTTATTACTACATTGACTTGAATCATCAGTACATGTATTCATTTCACATCTTATCGGATTATCTTCTTCGCAAGGATCAAATATTTTACAATTTTGTCTACTTGATATACATTCACCATTTGGACAAAGAACTTTATTTTTACCGCAATTTGGTGGTTTAGGACAATCACTTAACTGTGCTTTACAAGAATTATCATAACATAAATAAGGTTTACTAGAGAGACAAGTTACAACAGTATTACATTTTGTAAAATTTTTTGCACAAGTACCATCAGGACACGAAACTTTAGCTCCACAAGATTGGAAAGTTGGACATTCATCTAAGCTTGCTCTGCATGAATTATCAAGGCATTTTATTGGTAAATCTGTTGGGCATACTGATATTGTTGGGCAATCAGTGGCAGTTTTTCTGCAAGTACCATCGGAACATCTGTAACTCATTCCACTAGGACAAGATTCTAAATCGGATGGGGATCGACATTCTTCAATTTTTGAAACGCAAGCTCCATTCCAACACATAATATTACCTTCTCCACATGTTTTATGAGTTGGGCATAATTCCATTGAAGTTACGCATGTACCATCATAACATCTATAAGCTGAACAAGTATCTCCTCCTCTTGCAGTACATTCATCTTGGGATTTCACACATAAACCATTTTGGCATAATTTAGGGGCTTCTTTGGGACAAGTTATTTTTGTCGGACACTCCTCGAGTAAAGCACGACATTCATTATTCCAGCATTTATAAGGTTTATGAGGTGGACAACTTGGAACATATTTACTACAACTAGCACCACTAGCAATACAACTAAAATCTGGACATAATTGTGGTTTTGTTTTAGGGCAGATAACTTCTGCTGACTGTTGAACATATTTACATTCTTCAGCATTAATAGCAATTCCTCCTTCAGGACAATTTACATAATTTTCAGGTAAAGTCATAAGAGAAGAGCATGAACTAATATCATCAACATAATCTCCATTAGGACAACGATATTTACCAGTTGTGGATGGGATAATCTCGACTTCTAGACAATATTGTTGGCATTTTCCATCTTCACAAAGACTTTGTCCTGCTGAGCATGCAGTATTTTTACTACATTCACTTTTACTAGCTTTACAGTCAAAATTAGTACATTGGTATTCTGATTCTCCGCAAACTGTTAAATTTTTTGGTTGAGGACAATGTCCACTTTCTTGACAACTTCCATCTGGACATAAAACTTTATCAGCTGGACAAGTTGTTCTTGTTGGACATGCATCATATGAACTAGCACAGGTGTAATCCCAGCATAAAACATCTCCTTCTTTTGAACAAGTTGTTGTTTCAGTACATGTTTCATTTAATAAAATACATTTTACACCGCAAGACATATAGCCTATTGGGCATTCAAATTGTGTATTACATTCATCATCAAATGCTCTGCAGGAGCCATCTCCACATTTTACTGTTTCTATTTTCTGTTTATTAATTGTTATTGTTTTTACACATGTTATTTTATTGCTATCAACCTTTTTTATAGGATTATTGTTTGTTGGATAGCAAAATCCATTCCATTCTGTAGTACCAGTTGGGCATCCACAATCTTTTGTATGAGCGACACATTTTGAACTACCTGGACATTTGAATAATTTTCCACCAGTTTGAGCTGTATCACAAAGATAATCTTCTCCCAAAGTATTTTTCACGAATTCTCTATAATCATTAGTATCACAATCTTCTAATTTGTCTACATCTCTGTTATCAAGACAATGATATTTAGAGGAATCAGCTGATAATGATAGGGTTACAATGGATAATAATGTTATGAAAAACATCATATTTAAAAAGCCTTTTGACTTGTTTAACATTTAATTGATATAAATTATCAAGTTTATTAATTATATTAATTATAATAAAAATTTTTATTCATCGGGATAAATGGGAGTGCGACTTTGTAGTTAGGGAAAATA
>JAFXOY010000051.1 GCA_017528375.1 Clostridia bacterium
ATTAAAAATAATAATTAAAATAATTACTAAATATATGATTTTATAAAATTATAATTTTCATATTATATTCTTTAAGTTTTTAATTATTAAATAATTTAAAACAATGATAATAATAAAAATTTAATTGCATTATTATCTTTAATATATTTTTTGATGACTTCTTAAAATGTATTTTGAGTTGATCCAACTACACTTGTTCCATATCCAACATTTCCTGTATTTCCTAATCCAACTGAGCTAGTTCCATATCCCACTGATCCAAAGTTTCCTGTTCCAATAGTTCCAGTTGGAACAGTTACAGATTGAGTGGTAATTGTTGTAGGTGTAGTAATTGCCATAGATTGGCCAGCAGGTGGTAAAGTAACTGTTTCAATTTTTGGAGGGAGAGTTACTGTTTGAGCAGCGGAAGGAAGAGTTACTGATTGTACTTGTGGAGTAAGAGTAGTAGTTCCAGGTTGAGGAATACTTATAGATTGAGTTGTTTGAGGTAATCCTACAGATTGAACAGTTGTAGGAAGGGATACTGATCCAGTCAAAGGGACTGGAGGTGGAGTTGGCATTGATAATTGTGGAGTGGGTAATGGTCCTATTGGTGGAAGTCTTGATGTAACAATTTTTGCTGGAAGAGTCACGGTATTATATTTTGGAGGTAATTCTTTTCTTTCTATTCTTGGTGGTAAAGTTCTGATAGTTGGTTTTGGTGCAGGTTCATTAGGGGAAGTAGAGGTCATATCAATAGTTTGATTAGGAAGTGCTATTGATTGTGTAGCAATAGTATTTGGTTGGGGAATTGGCATTGTACTTGTTTGAACTACATTAGTAGTCATTGGAACTTTTATAGAAGCTGTTCCATAACCTGTTGATGGGACTGCAGTTGTTCTAACTACACTTGTAGCTGGCATTGGGACTCTAACAGATGTTGTGCCATATCCAGTTGCTGGGACTGCACTTGTTGTTGTCATTGGGACTCTAACAGAGGCAGTTCCATATCCAGTTGCGGGAACTGCACTTGTTCTTACTACACTTGTTGTTGCCATTGGGACTCTAACAGAGGCAGTTCCATATCCAGTTGCGGGAACTGCACTTGTTCTTGCTACACTTGTTGTTGCCATTGGGACTCTAACAGAGGCCGTTCCATATCCAGTTGCTTGAGGTAATGCTACTGTTGTTGGGGGTGGTGGGATTGGGCTTGTTTGAACTACACTTGCTCCTGGTACCACTCTTACAGATCCTGTTGCTAAACCTGTTGGTGGAGCTAATACTCTTGTTTGAACTAAACTTGCTGGGGGAACTGGGACTCTAACAGATCCTGTATTAAAAGCAGTTTGTGGTAGTACAGAGACGGTTGTTGGAGGTGATGGGATTACTCCTGGAACTACTCCTACAGATCCTGTTGCTAAACCTGTTGGTGGAGCTAATACTCTTGTTTGAACTAAACTTGCTGGGGGAACTGGGACTCTAACAGAACCAGTAGCAATGGCAGCTTGTGGTGGTACAGAGACGGTTGTTGGAGGTGATGGGATTACTCCTGGAACTACTCCTACAGATCCTGTTGCTAAACCTGTTGGTGGAGCTAATACTCTTGTTTGAACTAAACTTGCAGGGGGAACTGGGACTCTAACAGAACCAGTAGCAATGGCAGCTTGTGG
This sequence comes from Clostridia bacterium, assembly GCA_017528375.1. Classification (GTDB taxonomy): domain Bacteria; phylum Bacillota; class Clostridia; order TANB77; family CAG-508; genus CAG-492. The sequence goes on from JAFXOY010000051.1 coordinate 1,650, forward strand.
TGGAACTGAGACAGTTGTTGGAGGTAATAATGGTGTAGTTTGAGCTAAAACTGGTGGGGGAATTGGGGCTCTAACTGATCCAGTAGCATAACCAGCTACTGGCGGAACAGAGACAGCTGTTGGAGGTGCTACTGGAACTGATTGAATTAAACCTCCAACTGGAGCCAAGCCTGGAGTTGATGCTGCAACTGGGACAACTCCTGGATTCACTGATAAAGGTACAACTCCAGCAGGAGCTAATGCACTTCTGGCTTGCAATGGATTAACACTTGCTATTTGTCCTGGTGTAATACTTGTGGCTGGAATACCTGAATTTACAATTGGTTGAGGGATACTTTGATTCATTTATATAAAATATTAAATTATATAAATTAAATTATTTATATACCTATATTAAATATATTTATTATTCTTCTTTTTCATTTCCAAATATAAGATGATAAAAACTAAAAGCTACAGAAAAACATCCAAAAATAATAAATATACCAATAATTATATATCCAATAATAGATTTAATTTTCTTTTTACCATTAACAGAAACATAATTAACAACTGGTAAACAAAAACAAATTATAACTCCAAACATCCCTCCAAAAGTTTGTATTACAGATTTAATATCTCTTTTAGTTACTGAAAGAGTTTCAAAAAGTCCAAATCCAAAAACAAAAATATTACAAATAAAAATAAAAATTGATATTATTATTAATTCTTTATAAAAGGTTAATTTTTTCTCTCCAATTAAAGTAATATAATTATCTCTGACAACAATAAATCTTATTGGAATTAATGTTAATAAATAAATACATAAAACAATTTTAAAAGGAATTATTAAATTACTCCAATTACCAGTAAAATATTTATTATCATCATTTTCTTTGAAAATTTCATGTGGAACTTTATTAGACATTATAAATCCAAAAATAGTTGTAAGAAAATAAGCACAAAAAATTATACCGAAACTAATTAAATGAACTTTTTGAGTTGTAGTATGATTTACATTATGTAAATTACCTAAAAGAGTTGGAAAAGTACTATGATATGAATAACCATAAACATAATCTGTTATATAGGAGGATATTTTTAAGAATCTATTAACTGATGTGTTTGGGTTAATTCCTGGAAAAAATAAATTTTCAGAAGTAAATTTTTTATCAACTTCTCCTTTTATATTTGCAGCAATTGAAATAATAATTAAGCAAACTAAAATTACAAAGAAACAAGAAATAGAGATTATAGATAATAAATGCATTTTAGCATATTTACTTATATATAAACATATAATAATTTCTATTATCATAGTAATTATAAAATATATTATATTAAACCAAACCGTTTTTAATTTAGTTATTTCTACAATATAGACATAAATAGAAGTTAAATAACTAACTTCCATACTAACATAGGTAAGAAAGGAAGAAACAGCGTATAATTTTAACCATTTAGAACCTAATATTGTTTCTGTCATCAAAGCAAAAGAAAAATATTTTGTATCAACAACAAAACTTCTTAATAAATCAACAGAAAATGCTATGCATACAGTAACAAAAAAAAATATAATTAAAGAAACTATAATCCCTCCATCATACATTATATATGGAAAACTAAAACAACCACCTCCTATTGCTGAACAAACAATATTTAAAATACCACCTATTTCACTATCACCTCTTATTCCACAATATATCTTTTTTATACCAGATTTTGATTTTATTCCAAGATCTTCTGATGATACTTCATTCTCAAAAATAATATTATCATTAGAATCAACTTCTTCACTTATTATATCACTATTTGTACTAAAATTACTTCCCCTTTTTTCATATAGATTTGGAGGATTTTCAATATTAAATGATTCAATTACATGAGGCTCAGACATTTTATTTTTTTTATTATTATATATTCAATATTAAACTTTTATTTAAATTGTAAATTATATTAATTTTATTAATTTTTTATAAAAATATTATATTTTTTATATTTATAAAAATAAATATTTTTTTTTAATATG
>JAFXOY010000052.1 GCA_017528375.1 Clostridia bacterium
AAAAAATAAACAAATTATCATAAGTAAAAAATGTATAATTATGTTATAAATTATCACTTTTTATCATGTTTTGTATAATATAATTTTTTTATAAATGATAAAAGGAGGATTTTTTATGGAAGAGAATCAAGGAAATGCAACAGTTCAAAATGAAGTTAAAACAAAATTTTGCAAATATTGTGGAGCCAAAATACATGAAGACGCCATAATTTGTACAAGTTGTGGAAGGCAAGTTGAAGAGTTAAAAGGAGCACAAGCACAACCTCAAGTTGTTGTTAATAATACTAATGTCAACAAAAATGTAAATAGTGGTAGATATGGAAGCGAAAAAAACAAATGGGTGGCATTATTATTATGTATATTTTTAGGTTGGATAGGTGCTCATAAGTTTTATGAAGGTAAAATTGGAATGGGTGTATTATATCTATTTACATGGGGATTGTTTGGAATTGGATGGTTTATAGATTTTATAGTTATTCTTTGTAGACCAACTACTTATTATGTATAGTACAAGTTAAAGCGTTTAAAAGCTTTGTTAAACGTATAAGTAATTATTATCAAGGAGGATAATACATGGGAAAGAAACAATCTAAAATAAAATATGTTTTAATTTTTCTATTAGTTATATTAATTGTTGCTGTAGTATTTTTTGGAGGATATTTTGTATGGAAATTGGAAACAAAAAATAATAATCAGGTAGCAAATACGAGTAATATAAGTGATAATAATCAGGAAGTAATACAGCAAAAACAAAATGTAGAAGTAGAAAATACAGAAACAAAAGAAGAGTATATGAATTCTTGTGCTGTATATGCATATAAAGATATAGCAAGAAATCCAAATACTTATAAAGGAAAAAGAGCAAAGTTAACAGGTGAGGTAATACAAGTTCAACAAGAAGGAAATGAGATTGCTATAAGAGTGAATATAACTAAAAAAGATGGTTACTATGATGATACTATATTAACTGGTTATAAATATGCAGATGATTATGAAGATAGAGTATTAGAAGGAGATATTATTACTATATATGGTGAGTTAGCCGGAACGGTAACATATACATCTGTTTTGGGAGCAGATGTTACTGTTCCAGCAATTAAAACTAAATATTTAGTGATAAAAAAATAAATATTTATAAAAAAGAGATAATTACAATATTGTAATTATCTGTTTTTTTTATAAATGCATATAATACAACTTCTCACCATCACTCAACTCTTCCAAATAAACAAAACCAAACTTCTCATAATAATTCACCAAATCAGACTTCAAATAAATCTTCTTAAATCCTCTTTTCCTAGCCTCAGCTAAAATTGCATCATTCAAAATTCTTGAATAACCATTTCCTCTATACTCACTTTTCACATACATAGTAGCATACCAAGGCTTTAAATCAGGCTTTTCATCACAATCGTTTTCAAAAATAGAAATAAATCCAACTAATTTATCATCATCTAACAATACTAATTTGCAATAATAAGGATTATCTAAATTATCAGAAATCCTATTAATTGCACGTTTAACTTGCTCTTGAAATTCATCCTCAGTCAAGTTTTTTGGCCCCCATTCTTTTCGAGTAAGTATTGCAATTTCTTCAATAAATTCAGGTCTTTCAACTAAATTAAATATTTTTAACATATTATCACCTCATACTAAAAATCTTTCATCATTTTCTACAACATCCACAGTCTCCTCAACACTCAACCCACTGCTATCCAAAACAAACCTCTCATCAAATCCTTTACTCCTAAAACTATTCAACAGCACAACACAACGCTCTTTCATCTGACAATCCTCATCTCTCAAAGCATCTCTAGAAAGCAAAGTATCTTCATCAACCATCAAAACAACAAACTTAATCTCAAAACCACTTAACTTTCTTTTAATATCCTCAAAATTATCCAAACTCACAATATAATTAAAAACTACATCATATCCACTCTCAAGATAAGTTCTCATCATATCAATACATACTTTCCAAAACACATCCAAATGATTTCCATCTTTCCATGCAGCAACATATCCACCAACAACTTGATGATATATTTCATCTCCTTCAATAAGAACAGATTTAGAACTTTTTTTAGCTAATTTCTTTGAAACAGTACTTTTTCCAACTCCTGCAGGACCAGTTATAATATATAATTTTGCCATTGCTTAAACACCTCGCAATTTACTTTAAATAATAAAATAGAAATTAATATTGAATAAATTATAACATTTAATTAAGGCAACGTAAAGGTAAACAAAGTAGTTCTTTATAAATAATAATTATGATCTCCGTATGTAAAATGTTGAAATCCTTGAAGTATAATCGTTATAACAATATTTTTTAGATTAAAATACAAAGAAAAACAAATTTTGGCACGTCTACACTATCATAGCTCAACGAAAATAAATATAAATAAAACAGGATATTGAAAACTTCAAATTTCAATATCCTCTTCTATTATTTAACTCAACCAAAACCAAATCGCTACCTAATAACCCCACAACCAATCTTTTTCCCCGAATTTCCACTAGGCTGAGTGGTAAAATCATCCGGCATATCATGAATAATAACTGTCCTACCAATAATATCACGTAACCTAAACTTTCCAATCAAAACACTCATATAAGCACTACCATCACTCTCAATCAAAGGAGGCAAATCTCCAAAATGAAAAGGATGAGGGCACTTAGTAGGATTAAAATGACCACCAACATCGGCAAATTCATCGTTTACATTTCCACTACACGAATTTCCTTCATGAATATGAAATCCGAAGAATCTACCTTTACACGAATTCTTGGACTGAGGAAGTCCTTCAATTTTAGCAGTAACCATCACATGGTTTGGAGTTTCTTTAAAATATACAACTCCTTTTATATGAGGGTATTCCTTACTACCTCTTATATCAGCCTTTGCATCATAAAATAATGGAACCATTTCATACACCTCTACTTAAAATAAAAATAACTATTAATATTATATTCAGATTGCTTAAATCTGTTATATTTTATTATTTAAATATTTCTATAAATACATCTTGAAAACATACAATCAATCAGTTGAAATCATTTTTCTTTTATAATATAATCATCCTAACAAAAACGGTCAGATATAAAATAAAAAGGAGTTGAAAAAATGAAATATCTATTAGCAACCACAAACAAAGCAAAAATCAGACGCTATGCCACCAGACTAATCGAAAAAGGAATCGAAATAATAACACTAAACGACCTAAACATAAATATCGATGTAGATGAAAATGGTAAGAATCCAATAGAAAATGCAATAATTAAAGCAACAGCATACAATAAAGCAACTAACATAATTACAATAGCCATGGATGACGGACTATTCTTAAACAACGTTCCAGACGAACTACAACCGGGAACACATGTAAGACGTGTCAACGGTAAAAGGCTAAATGACAAAGAAATGATAGATCATTATATTTCACTAGTAAATAAATATGGAACAAACGGCGAATTAACCGGTTATTTCAAAAAAGGAGTAGCTGTTGTTGATGGAGATAATACATACACATTCGAACATAAAGGCAATCGCAAATTCACAAACAAGCAAAGCAGCGTAATCGACGAAGGCTACCCGTTAGCATCAATTCAAATAATTGAATCTTTAGGAAAATTTAAATCTGAATTGACTAAGGAAGAAGAAGAGAAGGTTACCGAAAATGAGAGAAAAGAAATATGTGATTTTATAGAAAATACAATAAACAAACTAGAACAAAATAATAATTAACGAATCAAAACGGAGGAAAATCAAAATGAAAACAATACTACTAGCAACATCAAACAAAGACAAATTCAAGGTTGTAAAATATCTACTACAAAAAGCAGGATTAGAGGAAACAGAATATCAAATCTTATCACTAAAAGATGTATATTATTCAGCGCCTGATGAAAAAGAGCAAGGATCAATAGATCAAAGGGCAAGAACAAAAGCAATATCAGTGGTAAATAACATACCGAACAGAGAAATTTATGATTTCATAATCGGAATAGATGATGGAATTGAACTAAAAGGCACAATGCGAGAAAATGTTAAAGACCATATAAACAAAATTCTATTTGAAAATTATTTAGAAGAAAACGAATCAATAATCTTCCCAAGAGCATATTGTGTTGTTGATAATATGGGGAAAACATTTGAGATAATTGCTAAAATTGAATATAAATACAAACCAAAAGCAAATCTAAAAGTTGAACCAAATTCATACCCACTAAGTCAAGTTGCAGCCCCACTTAACTCAGACAAATCATTAACAGAAATGGATAAAAATGAAGCAAATGAATATTGTTGGGAAAGCTGTAAAGACGAGCTAATACAATTAGCAAATTTTATAAAAGGAGAATAGATATCATACAACTAAAATAACATTTCGCTATTTACACTACAAAAATTCCGTGATATAATCCCCTCATGACTGGGAAAATCGCCCACGAAACATTCTACTCAAGGATGGAAACATTTATGCAAAGCTGGAATTCCAGCAGGAGGGCACTATGAGTAAATTAGCAAATTTATTCAAGGGGAAAAGCAAAAATGGCCATAGTCCCTATCACGACATGGCAAAAGATTATCAAAAGAAAGCAGAGAATGCATTCAAAATCTTTAAAATTAATTTCCCTAACTACGTTGACTATACATGCTTTGCAATAACGATAAAAAAATTGAATTTCAAAGATGGAAAAGTTGAAATTAATTTCAAACCCGAAGAAGAAATTTATATGTCGAATTGCAAAAGCGAGGACGAACTCTATGAAAGTAATGAGTTTGAGCATCCAAGCAATTTTAAAAATGATTGCTGGTTTGAAGGTCGCGAACTTGGCGAAGTGCAGCCATTTGCGGATGAGCTGAGACAATTAGGCTTCTATCCAATGTGGAAATACGATGCAGAATGTAATAATTATTTTTTGTATCCTGTATTTTTCGCAACGTATTAGTAAGCTAGTTTCATACCCCTTCCTTACACGAGAAAGGTGCCTTTTAATAAGGCGCTTTTCTTTTTATGTTTAGGAGTGCTTTTTGTGATTTTTTCAAAAATCATCCAAAATTAAACAAAAATAAATTTATGTAACCTATGGATTTTTTTCAAAAATATGGTATAATTAATTAAATGCGCAAAATTAAAAATGACACATTTTGGGACGGACTCAATTTGTGTCAAAAATGTCCCAAATTGAGTCCGTCCCCAAATGTGTCAAAAAAAGGTGGGGTGAAAAGTGAAAGTTAATAATAATGAAAAAATTGATTTCGTAATTCTTTGGGTTGACGGAAATGATCCAGAGTGGATAAAAGAGAAAAATGAATTTTCAGGGATAATAGGAGATTCAAAGCAAAATAGATTTAGAGATTGCGATAATATGCAATATCTTTTTAGAGGAATTGAAAAGTATGCATCATGGGTTAATAAAATTTATTTTATAACATGGGGACATGTTCCAAGTTGGCTTGATACTAATAACGAAAAAATAGTTGTTGTAAAGCATGAAGAGTTTATTCCAAAAGAGTATTTACCAACTTTTAATTCAAATGTTATAGAACTAAATTTATTCAGAATTGAAAGTTTGTCAGAAAGATTTGTTTTATTAAATGATGATCTATTTTTCTTAAAACCAACCAAACCGGAAGATTTTTTCAAAAATGGATTACCAACAGATGTGTATGCTGAATATACTCAACTTGCAACTTCTTACAATGATGTTCATTATATGATGAAGGCTAATATTTTATCAATAATAAATAAACATTTTAGCAAACAAGATTGTGTAAAGAAAAATCTGGCTAAATTTTTGAATGTAAAATATGGAGCATTAAATTATAAAACTCTTCATTCAATTAGATTTAAAAAGAAGTTTGTTGGATTTTGGAATTTTCACGCTCCACAGTCATATCTTAAAGAGACTTTTAGAGAGATTTGGGATAAAGAGGGAGAAAATCTTGATAATGCATGCAGAAATAAGTTTAGAGCATCAAGCGATTTAGGACATTATTTGTGCAGATATTGGCAAATGGTTTCTGGAAATTTTGAACCTAAAAAAGATGAGAGCAAATACATTGTTTTTCTTGATGATAACACAGAAAATATTAAACATTTAAAAAGTGGAAAATACAAATATGTGTGTATTAATGATGCTTACATGGATATTGATTTTGAAAAAGCTAAAAATGAAATCAATGCTTCACTTCAAGAATTATTACCAGAAAAATCAGAATTTGAATTATAAAAATCCAACCAAGTGAGTAGGGAATTAAAAATGAATAATAATGAAAAAATAGATATAGTAATTTTATGGGTAAATGGAAATGATCCAAAATGGCTTGAAGAAAAGAATAAATATTTAAATGCTACCATGACCGGCGCTACAGTAAACAGGTTCAGGGATTGCGATAACATGCAATATCTTTTCAGGGGAATAGAAAGATTTGCACCTTGGGTTAATAAAATTTTCTTCATTACTTGGGGACATCTTCCAAGTTGGCTAAATGCAAATAACCCAAAATTAGAAATTGTAAAACACGAAGAATTCATTCCAAAAGAATATTTACCAACATTTAATTCAAATGTAATTGAAATGAATTTGCATAGAATAAGAAATCTTTCATCAAAATTTATATTGTTTAATGATGATTTATTTATTCTTAAAGATATAAAACCACAAGACTTTTTGGAAAATAATTTACCAAAAGATATGTACATAGAATACAAAAAAGAGAATTGCAGCAGAAGACATTTAATTTTAAGGAAAAACTATTATGAAATAATTAACAAATATTTTTCGAAAAAGGAGTTTATAAAAAATAACTTTAATAAAGTATTTAATTTTAAATATGGAATACATAATTTGAAAACTTTGAAATGTATAAAAGACGCAAATTTCAACGATATTTATTCACAACACTTAACACAACCATTTATTAAAGAAACATTTAATGAGGTGTGGGAAAAAGAATATGAAAAATTAAATACAGCTTGTTATAATAAATTCAGAGCAGACACAGACATCGGTTATGCGTTATGCAGATACTGGCAGATGTTATCAGGCCGATTTGTTCCATGCAAAATAATTGGAAAATATTTTATTATGAAAAACAATAATGATGAATTAATTTCAGCAATTAAAAACAAAAAATATAAAATTATTTGCATCAATGATGCAGATGTAAGCATTGATTTTGAAAAAGCTAAAAAAGAGATTAATTCAGCTTTAAATGAAATACTAAAAACAAAATCTAGTTTCGAAAAATAATTTAGGACAATTTGGGGACGCGTACCAAAATGTCCTTTTTTCATTGGACATTTTGATACGCGTCCCCAGATTGTCTCGTCCCCAATTGTCTCGTCCCCAATTGTTCTATTTTTTCTCATAAACTACGTCGTTATCAAAACTATCTTTAATGATAAGTTTTTTGCCATCAATTTTATATTCATAAGTTCCAGGAACTGTGTTTCCTTTATATAGAATTGTAACTGTACTACCGTCGTCTTCATAAGTAAAATTCATTTCACTGCCAAAAGCTTTATAACTTCCTGTTTTGTCTTCATTAAATGTGTATACATATCCTGAATGTTCCCATGAACCAATTAAAGAATTTTTGTCCTCTTTAGTTGCGTCTTTTCCACATCCAGTTAATAGTAACACACTAACCATTAATATAAGTGCTAAAACTATTGATATAAGCACTTTTTTCATAATTGTCCACCTCCTTTTTGAAATGTTTTCCAGTAATCTAGTTATATCATTTTATGCAAAATTAATCAAATATATTTGGGACATTTTGGTGCGCGTCCCCAAAATGTCCCAAAAATATCACAAATGTAATTTTTACTTAAATAATCCAATAATTTTCTCTACATTAAAAGCTTCTAATTCATAACTTGCTTTAAAAAATTTTAACAAATTATCCTCACAATATTCAATTTCTTCCGAATACTTTTTAACTATATCTACACAGTCTTCCAACTTAATAGAATTTTTATCTAACCACTTGCAAAATATCATAGCTCTAATAATCGATACGCTTACTGCCATTAATTTTATTTTAGAAAGCACGTCTTCATCAAAACATCCTTTCAAAAAATATCTCCATATAAAATAAATAGCAATATTTTTCAAATAATCATTTACTTCAGGGTGTTTAGCTTCAAATTCGTCAAGTTTAGTATAATTAGAAGTATATACTTTTGAACAATCTTTTAAATAATCTGACCAATTGTTATCATTTAATTCAAGTGTACATAGGAAATCAAATATATCTATTAAATTAGAACTTTCAGATAAAGTAACATCAACAATTTCTTCATCATCCAACAAATTAAAATCAATATCTTGTTGAAGAACATTTCCATACCAAATAACATCGCGAATTCTATTATTAAAATCGATAGAATTGTCTTCAAGATGTGCAATTATTTTATTTCTAGCTGTCTTTAAAAATGTATATAAATCCTCATCATAATTATCTGAATCAGTATCTAATTCATCATCTGATTCATCATCATTAACATCATAAGTAGTAAATTTTTTATCAAAAGATAAAATAATTCTCGCGGCTTCTTCACAACACAATCCGATTCCACCTTCTTTTAAATCAGTAAACCACTCATAATAACGAGGATGTTCAGAACAAATTTTACACAAGCTATGTTCACCAAGTTTAGTAAAAATCTCACATAAACCATCTTTTAAAAATGGACAATTATTATGCTCGTCTAAAATAAAGTGCCTATTTCCACAAGAATTATCAATACTTTTGTGAAGCTTTTCTCCAAACTCACCAGAAACACTATCATACAATTTGGCTGTGTCATCATCTATATCAATTTCCCAGCCAGCAGAGCAACAGCTATCTTTACATTTGTCTGCTATGCATTTAAATTGTTTATAATATTCAGGCATTCGTAATTTCATATATTTCCTCCTTGCACAATTGGGGACGCGTCCTTTGCTAGTGAATTTTGCACAGCCAGGGACACGTCATTATATTTACGCGAAATAATATTTTCAAGAATTATATCATAAATTGTATTAAAAGTATATAAACAAACAACTATAGTTGAAAAACATCCCCAAAAGTGGTATAATATATCTAATTTTATACAGAAAGGAATGATATTGCATGGCTTTTAACAAAAGTCGCAAACAGTGTGTCGTAAATACAGGCAAGGGATGGGAAAAGGTTACCAACAATCATGTTGGAAAAACAGTTTTCGATAAAAAGTCTCTTCAGCCAATTGGCACATTAGTGGAACCAAATGCAAATCATAATATGCTTCGGTTACGTTTAACTGATGGCACAACAGTAACACTGAAACCATAACAATGGATGAGGTGTGTGCATGTTTTTGTAAAATCAGCATCAAATGAAAAGAAAGACTTACTTTATTAGTAAGTCTTTCTTTTATATTTAAATAATTAAACTGGTAACACAATTTCAAAAGTAGTTCCTTTACCAACTTCAGATTCAAATCTCATATTTCCATTAAAGTGGGCTCTAATGTTAGAATAAGACATAAACAATCCAAGACCAGTACCGTTTTTTCCTTTAGTTGTAACCATTTCTTTAAATATCTTTTCTTGAATATCTTCAGGAATTCCTTTTCCATAATCAGTAACTGAAATAACTAAATTATTTCCTTCTTTATTAAAATCTAAATCAATGCTTTTGTTTTCAGCTCCATCATAAGCTTGAATAGCGTTTGAAATTAAGTTATTCAAAACTTGAACTAAATTATTTATATCGCCATTTAATGTCAAGTTTTCATCAACATTCATATTAATATTTAAATTAATTAAAGAATGTTTTAATTCATGTTTCATAAGAATTTCAACACGTTTAACCAATTCATTAACCGTAAATGATACTATTTCTTGAGCAGATAATGTAACTGCTTGTCCTTTAACTGCTGTTATAATGTCAGACATATATGCAGTGTAATTGTCGATTTTTTCAACCCAATTTTTCATGTCTTTTGCAATGTCATGATGATCATTAACAGTAACTTCACTATCTTCAATAGATTTATCATATTCATTAATTAAATCTTTCAAACCTTCTGAAGCTCCTGAAATAGACATTATAGGAGTTTTTAAGTTATGAGCAATTCCTCCAACCATTTGTCCAAGTGTAGCTAAACGTTCTTTTTCCATAAGGACTTCTTGATTACTCTTAATTAAATCAAGTTGATTTTGACTGTACTTTTGAACCAGATTAAATGAGTTAATTAAATCTCCAATTTCATCATTTGTAGTAACTGGAAGAGTTTTTCCAAAATCATTTGTACATAATCTATCAAAATTATCAGATATTTCTGAAATATCTTTTGATAAAGATTTGCTAAATATATATAAAATTACAGCTGAAATTATAAATAACACAAAGGCATATATTATTAAAAATGTAAGCGATTCACTATAATCAATATTATAAGTTATTCCAATATAATAATAACCATCTGCTGTTTTTAATTTCATTGTTTTTCCTTGTGTGTCTACACCATAACTATCATAAGTTCTTCCATTATATTTTTGAGCAATTTGTTTTGTGTATTCTTGAACGAAATAACTTGGTTCATCTCCATTTAAAGTAACAACTGAGTTATCAGGCTTTATAATAAACTTTGTATGAGAATTATCGAATATTTTTAAATTATTCAACTTACTATAAATTTCTGAATATGTGTAAGTTTCTTTTTCAGAGAAGTTTTCGCTTATCAATTCATTATAAACATTAAAATATACATCTTCTTTACTTCTAACGGTAAAAGAAAAAGCAATAAATGTAAGAATCATAATGCAGAATATTAATAAAGGTAGCACTTGAAGTAATATTTTAAATTTTAAATTGATACGTAATCCAATGTTTAAATTTTCTTTATATGTTTTAGTTAAAACTTCATTATAAATTCCTTTTGAAAATATAAATGATAAAACTGCTAAAATAATAGAAAAAGCAAATACAGCAATTAAAATTTTTACAAGCATTACTGAAAGATGGCTTCCTGTTAGAACAAGTACCAACAATGCTGAAACAGCAGGGATCATTACTTCAAAAACGGGAATTTTATATGGTAAGCTAAAACATTTTTTTCTTACTTTTTTAATTAATTTAATGTCATTATATTTATTAGGATCGTTTGATAAATAGAATTTATCAACAACTTTAAATGAAAGACTTGTAGCTATAAAAGTTAAAAATACTAGTAATAATCCAACACACAAATATTGTTGCCAGTAAGCAATGTAAGACATTTGGATATCAAATGGTGTATTGATTGATTCTGGACCGTAATTTAAAAGCTTAGGCATAATAATTGCAAAAAGCAAAATTACAATACTTACAGTTGCACTATATCTGGTTGCAATTCTTATGCTGGGTCTTTTGTAAAATAAATTTTTGATTTTCATAAGTATCTCCTTTTCTATATTTTAAATAAAATTGACATCTTTCATATGTTTCAATATCTTCAAAAGATATTCTTCATCAATAATAGGCCAATCGAAATTTAGTAAATGTAGATAATTTTTTGAATATTCAGATTGAACATTAACTGTAAAATTATAATTAATAGTAAGTAGATTATTTTCATCATAAACTAAATCATTAATAATGCCTTTTAATGCATTTTTTTCAGTTTTAGATAAACGTAAAATATAATCATTAAAATCATTGCTTTTTAAAACATCTACATTAATTCCAATTTTTTTCATAGCTTCAAGAAGTTTGAAAATAGTGATAAGATTGTGGTTGTAAATATGATAGATTTTGTTATTTCCAATACTAGTTTTAGCCAGAGTAACAATGGCTTTAGCACATAAGTCTACAGGAGTAAATTCAATGTTTTGTAAAGTCATGGCGTCGCTAATTGCATGCATTTTTATTATTGATTTTATTCTACCATAAAAAGCATTTTCCTCAATACCTTTTTGGAAAAATCCATCAGAAAATCTTCCAGAAGCAATACCGATTCTTAAAATTTTTGCTGTTAGCCCTTTTTCCATATATTTAAGAATTAGTTTTTCGGCTTCCATTTTGCTATAAACATAGTTATTATCTTGATAATGCTGACCTATATATAAATCATTTTCTGAAAAATCTACATTCCTATTATTTTGTTTTACAAGGTAATTTCCTGAAACGCTTATTGAAGATAAATGCATAAGTTTAATATTATTTTCATATGCAAAATCAACAATGTTTTTAGTTCCTTCAATATTATTTTTTTCGAAATCTTCAAATTGACCATAATGTTTTACAATGGCTGCTGCATTAATAATAGTAGAAATATTTTTCTTTAGAAAATCGTAATCGTCATATTCAAGTTTTAAATTGATGTATGAAATATCTCCGCCTACAATAAATACTCTGTTTTCTATATATGGAGTAATATCTTCGTTAAAATAATATTTATAATTACTTTTTAATTTATTAAGCCTAAATTCATAATCATTACCACGTACCAAACAGTAAATTTTGTTTTCGGTAGTGTGGATTAATTCGAATAATATGTGCATTCCAATAAATCCTGTAGCACCTGTTAAAAGAACATTTCCTAGAACGTTTTCGTTAACATCAATTGTGGATATATTGTTTAAAACTTCGTCAGCATGGTGCTTGAATTGTTCTGGAATTTGGCTATTTTGTTCAGTGTAATTATTAGTTTTTGCATCAATTTTTTTAGCTAGTTTTTTTATAGTAGGATATTTATAAAAATAATGTGTTGTTATATTAATATTGTTTGATAATAGCTCTGTTTGAACTTGAATAATTCCAAGGGAATCTAATCCCATTGAAATGAATGTTTCGTTTATATTTGTAACTTCTTTTTTAGTAATTTTAGAGATTATTCTTGCAAGTAATTTTTCTGTATTTGTATATGGTAATTCTTCTTGAACAGAATTTTTAATCTCTTTAGGCAATGATTTTCTATCTAATTTTCCATTAGGTGTTAAAGGCATTTCTTCTAATTTTATAAACTCAGATGGAACCATGTAATCTGGCAATGATTCTAGCAAATATGTAACTAAAGAACTTTCTTTAATTTTGCTTGAATCTTGAGTAGTATAAAAACATAGTAATGTGGAAGAATTGGCTATAACAGCTGTTTCTTTAATACCAGGGAAGGTTAAAATTTTATTTTCAATTTCTCCTAATTCAATTCTATATCCACGAAGTTTTACTTGGAAATCGTTTCTACCTAAATGATAAATATCTCCGGCTTCATCATAATAGGCTAAATCGCCGGTGTTATAAATAATATCATTAACTCCATTAGTTCCAAATGGTGATTTGATAAATTTTTCTAAAGTTTTTTCAGGAGAATGATAATATCCTTTTGAAACTCCATCTCCACTAATATGAAGAATACCTGGAGTATAGGGTGGAAGTATGTTTAAATTTTTATCTAAAATATAGCATTGAGTGTTTGCAATAGGTGTTCCAATTGAAATATCTTTAGAGGTTTTAATCTCCTTAATTGTTGACCAAATTGTAGTTTCGGTTGGTCCATACATATTAAAAATTGTAGCTGTACATTTATCTTGTAATTCATCAACAATTTTTTCAGGCAAACTTTCTCCACCAAGCATTATCACATTTAGATTATTTAAAAACTCTAAATGTACTTCATTATTTAAGAAAAACGACATTCTAGAAGGTGTAGTTTGCAACATTTGTACATTGTTTTCAATACAAAGTTTATTTAAAAGTTCGCTATTATTTTGCTCATTTTCTGTGCTAATTACAACAGTTAAACCATTAGTTAAACCGCCCCATAATTCAAGTCCAAAAATATCAAAACAAATTGTAGTTAATGAAAGGATGGTTTTATTATTTTTAAAATCGATACTATTGTTCATTCCAATTAAGAAATTATGAACATTTTTATGTGTAACCATAACACCTTTAGGGTTTCCGGTTGATCCTGATGTATAAATAAGGTACATCAAAGAATCTGCAGATATTTCAGTATTCAAATTATTATAATTTTCTGTGTTATAATAATTATTATCAAGTGAAATATTGATTTTCAAATGCTCTTCAACCGTGTTATATGTAAAATTGTCAACTAAAATAGCCTTGCTATTGCTATTTTCAATTAAGTAACTAATTCTTTCTTTAGGATAGTTAGGGTCAACAGGAATATAGCAACCTCCAAGTTTTAAAATTGCAAGCAATCCAACAACCATTTCAAGAGAACGAGTTGTCATTATACAAATTAAATCATCTTTACAAATGTTGTTTTTAGAAAGGTAGTTTGCAAGTTGATTTGCTTTTTTATTTAATTCTTCATATGTTAATTTTTCTCCGTTACAAACGACAGCAGTATTTTGAGGAGTTGAAGAAACTTGTTCTTCAAATAAATCAATAATTGTTTTTGAAGAATCATAATCAATTTTTGTGTTATTAAAATTAGTTGTTATAAATCTTCTTTCTGAACGTGTAATAAATTTTATATCTGAAATTTTAATGTTACCTTTTTTCAGAATTTGTTCGATAATATATATAATTCGATTATGCAAGTTTTCAATATCTTGTTCATCATATTTTGAAGTTTTGTAATCATAGTAAATATCAACACTTCCATAATCATTAATATCTAAAATATGTATTTGAATATCATCAGGACAATGTCCATTAAAAGACCATCTTGTTTCATAATCATATCCATCAGTATTTGTTTTTGTAATTTGATAAGAAAGCAAAATGTTGTATAAATTAGGTAAATCAGGTTGCTTTTTTCTTAAATTTTCTAATAAATGTTGATATGGATATTTTGAATGTCTAAGTAAAGACATAGAATTTAATGCAACTTTTTTAGCATACTCAACGAAAGAATTTTCAAAATCAATATTAAATCTAAGTGGTAAAGTGCTTATAAATAAACCTAAAGCTTGTTTTTGAGCATAGTTAGATCTGTTTAGAATAGGAGTGCCAATTGTAAAATCTTTTGCACCACTAATTTTACCTAAATATATTGAATACACAGACATGAAGAAATTGAAGGCTGAAATATTATTAGCTTTGCAAAAACTAGAAATTGTGTCCATGTTATCTTTTGAAATTGAAAACTTAGCTCTATTAGCTCTACAATCAGTTTGGCTATTAGAAGCATTAAACTTTGAGAAAATAGTAGCAGTCTCGGGGATAGTGTTAAATGTAGAATTCCAAAATTCTTCATCCTTTTTAAATTTATCACTATTTATATAAATGTTTTCGTCATTAATATAATCAACATAGGAAAAATTGCTCTGAGATTCAAGTTCTTCAAGTTGTTCATTAATTAAAAGATTATAGTATTCTGCAACTTTATGAGCTACAAGTCCTAAAGTCCAAGAATCATTAAATAAATGATGTATTTGGACAACATAACCACCTTGATTATTTGGAAACCTAAAAATTTTAAAATCAAAAGCGTTTTCAGAAGAAAAAACATTATAAACCTTCTTTTGAAACTCTATTTCAATATTATCAACATCAGACATATCATTTACATCAACAACATCAACATTATAAGAAACATAAGGTTCAACATATTGATACACTTCGCCATGTTTTAAGTCGAAATGTAATTTAAAACAGTCATTATTTTGAATGAGCATATTAATAGCTTGTTTAAGCAATTCAAAATTCAAAACAGAATGAAAAATACAGGTACCGCAAACATTATTTATTGGGGTGCCTTTATAATAGTTTTCTATTAAATAAATATTCTTTTGTGGATTTGTTAGTCCGTATCTCTTTAGTTCCATATTATCACCTTTTGTGTTAGTTCTTTTAAATCATATATATTATATAATAAAATAAATAAAAAGCAACAAATTTTTTACATTTGACACATTTGGGGACGGACTCAATTTGGGACAAAAATGTCCCAAATTGAGTCCGTCCCGGATTGGGTCAAAAGTGACACAAAGAGGGACGGTCTTGAATAGTTAAAAAAATAAAAAAATAACAAAAAATCGTTGACAAGCCTTTTAAATTTATAGTATAATAATTAAGTATATTATAATTTTTACTCCTTGGTGGAAATTGTTTCAAAAAAGGGTGATAAAAATTAGTAAAAAATATGAGAAACTAGAGAAAAAATAAATTTGATTCTAAAAGGATGTTGGCAAAATTTTATATTGTGCCAACATGCCTTTTTGTCGCTTTTTTTAGGTAAAAAAATTTAAATTAATTCGTTATTTTTAAATTTAAAAAAGAGGAATTGATATAAAAATACTTGCTATTTTTAAAGGATTTATTGGGGCAGAGAAATCCCAAGAAGATGCAAGAATATTTTCATATGCAAGAAGGACTTTTTTAAATTCAATTATAAATTTTATTCTGCTTAAATTTTTATAGGGGTGATTTTAAGTTGGTAAAAGATATTAAGCACGAAAAAGTTGTGCGTAAGACCTTTTCAAAAATTGGTGACTCAGTTGAAATGCCAAACCTTATCCAAGTTCAAAAAGACTCATATAACTGGTTTATTGAAGAAGGATTAGGAGAAGTTTTAAGAGACATTTCACCAATTATTGACTATTCAGGCAATTTAGTTCTTGAATTTTTCGATTACTACATGGAAGACAAAACTAAATACACAGTAGAAGAAGCAAAAGAAAGAGATACTACATATTCAACAAGACTACACGTAAAAGTTAGATTGATTAACAGAGAAACTGGAGAAATTAAGGAACAAGAAATCTATTTAGGTGATTTCCCATTAATGACTGAAAGTGGAACATTTGTAATCAACGGAGCTGAAAGAGTTGTAGTCAGCCAATTAGTTCGTTCACCAGGATGCTATTATGCAAGTGATTTTGACAAAACAGGTAAACGTATTTATACATCAACTGTTATGCCAATTCGTGGTGCATGGATTGAATATGAAACTGATTCAAACGACATTATCAACGTAAGAGTTGATAGAACAAGAAAATTACCAGTTACATGTTTATTAAGAGCAATTGGTATCGCAACAGACCAAGAAATTATGGATCTATTTGGTGAAGATGAAAAAATCATGGCAACAATAGCTAAAGATCCAATCAAAACAGCTGATGAAGCTATCACTGAAATCTACAAAAAATTAAGACCAGGTGAACTTCCAACAGTTGAGGCAGCAAGAAACTTATTTAATGGTTTATTCTTTGATGCAAGAAGATATGATTTAGCTAAAGTTGGTAGATTTAAATTCAACCAAAAATTAAGTTTAGCAACAAGAATTACTGGAAAAGAGGCATTTAACGACATAGTTGATCCTTCAACAGGTGAAGTTTTAGTTGAAAAAGGTTCAATAATTTCAGAAGATGTTGCAAGAGAAATTCAAGATACTGGAATTAACATCGTAGATGTAAAAGTAGAAGACAAAAAAGTAAGAGTTATAGGGAATGGAACAGTAAATATCCACAAAATATTACCAAATGTGGATTTAAGTAAGTTACATTTCAAAGAAGACGTTAATTATGAAGTGCTAAAATCAATCATCGATACAACAGATGAAAAAGATTTAGTAAAAGTTTTAAAAGAAAGATATGATGAATTAGTACCAAAACACATCACAAATGAAGATATTATCGCTTCAATCAGTTATTTAGTTAACTTAGATAATGGTTTAGGAGAAGTTGATGATATTGACCATTTGGGAAATAGACGTATTAGATGTGTTGGTGAATTATTACAAAACCAATTCAGAATTGGTTTAACAAGACTTGAAAGAGCAGTTCGTGAAAGAATGACAACACAAGACTTAGATGTAGTAACACCACAAACATTAATTAATACAAAACCAATTACATCATCAATTAGAGAATTCTTTGGAAGTTCACAATTATCACAATTCATGGATCAAACAAACCCACTTTCAGAGTTAACTCATAAAAGAAGAATTTCAGCATTAGGACCTGGAGGTCTTACTCGTGAAAGAGCCGGATTCGAAGTTAGAGATATTCACCATACACATTATGGTAGACTATGTCCAGTAGAATCTCCTGAAGGACCAAACATCGGTCTTATCTCAGCACTTTCATGTTTTGCTATTATCAACGAATATGGATTTATTGAAACTCCATACAAAAAAGTTGATAAAGAAACAGGAAAAGTTACTGACATAATTGAATATATGCCAGCTGATGTTGAAGATAAATATGTAATTGCTATGGCTTCAGAGCCAGTTGATGAAGAAGGAAGATTCATTCACAACAGAGTTAGGGTAAGATATGCAAACGATATCCTAGAAGTTGACAAAGAACAAGTTGACTATATCGATATCTCACCAAAACAATTAGTTTCTGTTGCTGCTGCAATGATTCCTTTCTTAGAGCATGACGACGTTAAGCGTTCTCTAATGGGATCAAACATGCAACGTCAAGCTGTTCCACTATTAATGCCAGAAGCTCCAATTGTTGGAACAGGTATTGAGTACAGAGCTGCAAAAGACTCTGGAATCACAGTTACTGCTAAAAATGCAGGTATTGTTGAAAAAGTAACTGGTGATGAAATTCAAGTTAGAACAAAAAATGACACAATCGATACATATAAATTACGTAAGTTCAAGAGAACAAATGGTGGTACATGTATCAACCAAAGACCTGTAGTTACTAGAGGAGAAAAAGTTAAAGTAGGAGATATCCTAGCTGACGGACCTTCAACAGTAAACGGAGAAATGTCTTTAGGTAAAAACGTATTAATAGCTTTCACTACATGGGAAGGTTATAACTACGAAGACGCCGTATTAATCAGTGAAAGATTAGTAAAAGAAGATGTTTACACATCAATTCACATTGAAGAATATGATTGTGAATGTCGTGATACAAAATTAGGTCCAGAAGAAATCACTCGTGATATACCAAACGTTGGTGATGACAGCTTAAAAGACTTAGATGAAGACGGAATTATCAGAATCGGTGCTGAAGTAAGACCAGGAGATATCCTAGTTGGTAAAGTTACTCCAAAAGGAGAAACAGAATTAACAGCAGAAGAAAGATTATTACGTGCTATCTTTGGTGAAAAAGCTAGAGAAGTAAGAGATACATCACTTCGTGTACCACATGGTGAAGCTGGAACTATAGTAGATGTTAAAATTTTCACTAGAGAAAATTCTGATGAATTAGGACCTGGTGTAAATCAAGTTATTAGATGTTATATTGCAACAAAGAGAAAAATCTCAGTTGGTGATAAAATGGCTGGACGTCATGGTAACAAAGGTGTTATTTCAAGAATATTACCAGAAGAAGATATGCCATTCATGCCAGATGGTACACCAGTTGATATCGTTCTAAACCCTCTAGGTGTTCCTTCTCGTATGAACTTAGGTCAAGTTCTTGAAGTTCACTTAGGTATGGCTGCAAGAGCATTAGGATGGAAGGTTGAAACACCAGTATTTGATGGTGCTAAATCTTATGAAATAGAAGAATTATTAGAAAAAGCTGGACTACGTAAAGATGGTAAAACAACACTTTATGATGGTAGAACAGGTGAAGCATTCCAAAACCCAGTTACAGTTGGTGTTATGTACATGTTAAAACTACACCACTTAGTAGATGATAAAATTCACGCTCGTTCAACTGGACCATACTCACTTGTTACTCAACAACCTCTTGGAGGTAAAGCTCAATTCGGTGGACAACGTTTCGGTGAAATGGAAGTTTGGGCATTGGAAGCTTATGGTGCTGCTTATACTTTACAAGAAATGTTAACAGTTAAATCTGATGACGTTGTAGGTAGGGTAAAAACTTATGAAGCAATTGTTAAGGGTGAAAATGTACCAGAACCAGGAGTTCCAGAGAGCTTTAAAGTTCTTATAAAAGAACTTCAATCACTTGGATTAGATGTACGTCTATATTCAAATGACAACGTAGAATTAGAATTAAAAGAACACATCGAAGATGGAATAGACTTCAACCTAGATAAAAACAAAACTTTAGATGAAGAACAAGTTGTAGATGAATCTGAATTAGAAGACAGTTACATTGATGCTGATGAAGATTTAGATGATGATAACTTATTTAATTCTTCATTAAGTGATGAATCAGATGATTTAATGATTTTTGATAATGACTTAGCTGAGGATAATATTTTAAACGAACAAGACATTATTGATGATGAAGGAGGTGAGTTCTAATGGGAGATGAATTAGAATTATTTGACAAAATTAAAATTGGATTAGCATCAGATGAAAAAATAAGAGAATGGTCAAAAGGTGAAGTTAAAAAACCTGAAACAATCAACTATAGAACTCTAAAACCTGAAAAAGATGGATTGTTCTGTGAAAGAATATTCGGACCAACAAAAGACTGGGAATGTCATTGTGGTAAATATAAAAGGGTAAGATATAAAGGAATAGTTTGTGACAGATGTGGTGTTGAAGTTACAAAGGCTAAAGTAAGAAGAGAAAGAATGGGACATATTGAACTTGCAGCACCAGTTGCTCACATTTGGTATTTCAAAGGAATACCAAGCAGAATAGCATTAATATTAGATGTTTCACCACGTAACTTAGAAAAAGTAATTTATTTTGCTTCATACATAGTTACAGATAAAGGTGAAACAGGATTAATGAAATGCCAAGTTTTAAGTGAAAAAGAATATCACGAAGCTGTTGAAAAATACGGAAAAGGTTCTTTTAAAGCTGAAATGGGTGCAGAAGCTGTTCGTAAACTATTAGAAGAAGTTGATTTAGAAAAATTATCAACAAGCTTAAAGAAAGAACTTGCAAAAGCAAGTGAACAAAAAAAGGCTAAAATCATTAAAAGATTAGATACAATCGAAGCATTCAGACAATCTGAAAACAGACCTGAGTGGATGGTAATGAATGTTATTCCTGTAATTCCACCAGAATTAAGACCAATGGTTCAATTAGATGGTGGTAGATTTGCAACATCAGACTTAAACGATTTATATAGAAGAGTTATAAACAGAAATAACAGATTAAAAAGATTACTAGAATTAGGTGCTCCAGAAATAATTGTAAGAAACGAAAAACGTATGTTACAAGAATCTGTAGATGCATTAATTGATAATGGTAGACGTGGAAGACCTGTTACAGGTGCTGGAAACAGAGCATTAAAATCATTATCAGACATGTTAAAAGGAAAACAAGGTAGATTCCGTCAAAACTTACTAGGAAAACGTGTTGACTATTCTGGACGTTCAGTTATCGTTGTAGGTCCTGAACTTAAAATTTATCAATGCGGTCTTCCAAAGGAAATGGCTATTGAATTATTCAAACCATTTGTTATGAGAGAATTAGTAGGAAGAGGAATTGCACATAACATTAAAAATGCAAAAAGAATGGTAGAAAAATTAAAACCAGAAGTTTGGGATATGTTAGAATATGTAATTAAAGATCACCCAGTAATGTTAAACCGTGCTCCAACATTACATAGACTAGGTATTCAAGCATTCGAACCAGTTTTAGTTGAAGGTAGAGCAATTAAACTTCACCCATTAGTATGTACAGCATTCAATGCTGACTTTGACGGTGACCAAATGGCTATTCACGTTCCATTATCACCTGAAGCACAAGCAGAAGCTAGATACTTAATGCTTTCAGTTAACAACTTATTAAAACCACAAGATGGTAAACCAGTTACAGTACCAACACAAGATATGATTCTTGGTGCATATTATTTAACAATGGAAGTTGACGGAGAACAAGGTGAAGGAAATTACTTTGCATCACCAGAAGAAGCAATTATTGCTTATGAAAACAAAGACTTAGGAATGCATGCCAAAATAAAAGTTAAAATTAAAAAGGAAATCAATGGCGAAGAAAAAATCGGAACTGTTGAAACAACAGTTGGTAGATTAATTTACAACCAAGGAATTCCTCAAGATTTAGGATTTGTAGACAGAAGCAAAAAAGCAAATATATTTGAACCAGAAATTAACTTCGTAGTTACAAAGAAGAATCTTGGAAAAATTATCGCTAAATCAATTAATGTTCATGGTTTAAGTGATACAGCTGTATTACTTGACTATATCAAAGCAACAGGTTACAAATACTCAACAATTGGTGCTATTACTGTATCAGTTAGTGATGTTAAAGTACCAGAAGCTAAGAAAACAATTCTTGAAGAAGCAAATAAACAAGTTGATAACATTCGTAAACAATATAAACGTGGTTTAATAACAGACGAAGAAAGATATAACGCAGTTATTAAAGTTTGGAGTAAAGCTACAGACGATGTTAAAGACGCAATGAAAGATAACTTCGAAAAATTAAACCCAGTATTCATGATGTCTGAATCTGGAGCCAGAGGTAACTTAGACCAATTAAAACAAATCGCAGGTATGC
Organism: Clostridia bacterium; assembly: GCA_017528375.1. Lineage (GTDB taxonomy): Bacteria > Bacillota > Clostridia > TANB77 > CAG-508 > CAG-492. The sequence goes on from JAFXOY010000052.1 coordinate 22,293, forward strand.
GTGGACTTATGGCTAGTACAACTGGTAAAGCTGTCGAAGTGCCTATTACATCATGCTTTAGGGAAGGATTAAGTGCTATTGAGTACTTTATCGCTGCCCATGGTGCTCGTAAAGGACTTTCAGATACAGCCTTAAGAACAGCCGATTCAGGATATTTAACAAGAAGATTGGTTGATGTTGCACAAGATATTATCGTAAGAGAAGAAGATTGTGGAACACACGAAGGTATTGAAGTATCTGACATTAAAGATGGAAACCAAGTAGTTGAAAAATTAGAAGAAAGATTAGTTGGTAGATATCCATTAGAAGATATAGTTGATCCAAAAACAGAAAAATTAATAGTAGATAAAAACACAATGATTACAGATGCAATCGCTGAAAAGATTGTAAAAGCTGGATTTGAAAAAGTTAAAGTTCGTTCAGTAATTGGATGTAGAACAAAACATGGTGTATGTAGTCACTGTTATGGTATGGGTCTAGCTACTAGAGAAGAATCAAAGATTGGTGAATCTATAGGTATTATAGCTGCTCAATCAATTGGTGAACCTGGTACACAGTTAACAATGAGAACTATCCACTCTGGTGGTGTTGCCGGTGTTGCTGATATTACTCAAGGTCTTCCAAGGGTTGAAGAGTTATTTGAAGCTAGAAAACCAAAGGGATTAGCTATAGTTGCTGAAATAGCTGGTAAAGTTAAAGTAAAAGAAGATAGCAAAAATAGAAAAGAAGTAGTAGTTAAGAGTGGTAAAGAAGCTAAATCTTATGTAATACCATTTGGATCTAAATTAAAAGTTAGAGATGGTGATGAGGTTGAAGCTGGAGATCCATTAACAGAAGGATCTATCAATCCTAACGAAATCTTATTAATCAACGGACCTGACGGAGTATTTAGATATCTAGTACAAGAAGTACAAAAAGTTTATAGAAACCAAGGTGTTGATATCAACGATAAACATATTGAAGTTATTGCAAGACAAATGCTTAAGAAAGTAAGAGTAGAGGATAATGGAGATACAAACATGTTTGCTGGTTCATTAGTAGACATGCATGACTTCGAAGATGAAAACAACAGAGTAATTGCTGAGGGAAAAACTCCTGCAAAAGGAAAACGTGTTCTACTTGGAATTACAAAAGCATCACTTGCTACAGAAAGCTTCTTATCAGCTGCTTCATTCCAAGAAACAACAAGAGTTCTTACTGAAGCTGCTATCAAAGGAAAAGTTGATGAATTAATAGGATTAAAAGAAAATGTTATCATCGGTAAATTAATCCCAGCAGGAACAGGTATGGCTCAATACCAAGCTACACAAATAAAAACTGTAGCAGATGAAGAATCAGCTGAAACAGAATCAAATGGGGAAGACTCAGGAGATAATGGTGTAGAAGTTGGTTTAGACGAAAATGCTAAAAATGTTGACGATACAACAGATTACGAAGAATAATAAAAAAGGACAATTTGGGGACGTGTACCAAATTGTCTTTTTTTGGGGTTGCAAATTCCTAAATTTACTATTGCAAAATCTGTCGATTACTGATACAATTATAGTTAGGAAAGAATAAAGGGGAGGAATATAAATGAAAAAGAAAATTACATTTATTATTGCAATTTGTTTTAGCTTTATAGCATTAATGGTTGCACTAAATATGAACCAAGTAAATGCTGCACCAGCTGATACAAATTCACACATTAACGTTCAAGGAATTGTAACTGACAACAATGGTAATGCATTAGGAAACATGTCAGAATACAAAGTACCAGTTAGTATAAGCTATATTAATGATGGTGAAACAACGTTATTAAGAAAATTTGATTTTCAAGCTGGTGAAACAGTTGATTTATATCAATATGAAACTTCAGCTATAAAAAATAAAACTTGCTTAATATCTGTTCCTAATAATATCAAGTTTAAAAACTGGAAAATAGTAGCTAATGGTACAGATTTAGGACAAAACCCATATGAATTTACATGGGAAGATGGATTGAAACTAGATGTAAAAATATATGTTGAGAATAATGAAGATTCAGAAATGAAAATATCAAATATTTTGTTAGATAAAGATGTTTGTCCACAAAATTCAAATTGGATACAAGATTATATTAAAGAAGAATATCAAAGTTATTTTAATTATTCTGTGAAAATCACAAAAAAATCATTGCGAAATGTGTATATAGGTGAAAAGTCATATACCATACCATATAATAGAAATTTAGATTTATTAAAAGAAGATCCATCTTTTTATGAATTTAATTGTACTTATCAAATTGATATATATCCAATAAATCGATTATATGTTGAAAAAATAGAGTCTAACTTTAATGGAAATACTAAAATTTTAAACAAAAATTCGACCTATGATTTTATTGTTGTTTTAGGAGATGCAAAATATAATCTAGATCTTTATTTAAGTGCAATGTGCAATACTATAAGTTTTGATGCTCAGTATTATGATGAAGATGATCCAGAAATGACACATGCTCCAGAATATCACTCATTTGAAATTGATCTTTCTAATACAATTTCAGGAATAAACTATTTTAGGTTAATAAATGATGATGACGGAAATTTAACATATGCATATGTTGGAACATTACCTTTACCTGGAAATAATAAGTTGCCTAATGCGCCAGAAGGATGGGAAAAGGTTGTTAAAGTAAATAATAATAAACATACGGATGTTATTGTTCCTATTGAAAGTGGTGCCCAATGGAAATATATTGGTAAAGAAGATTATCAACCGGGAGGTTTACATGGTTATGTAACATCTACTGGAACAATATACAGGAATTCAGGTGTTACGGTTAGTTTACTATATACTAACAAATACGACGTAAAAACATTTAACAAAACAGACGTTAACGGAAATCCAGCAGATGCATCTTTTGAGGTTTATTTCCATGACAAAAACAAAAATAAAGATTCAAAATATGTGTATAAACACTATGATTCAAAGGTTATAAAAGGTGAAACTTACGAGAATGTTTATGAGGTTGTAGGAAGTGCCGATTTAGATGATGAATCAAGTAATAGTACAATAGAAACAAAAAATGGAACGTTTACACTTTATTATCCTTTGTATTATGCTTACTATGGAAGTTATAATTCTTATGATTATAGAGACGGCTTTGGAAAAACAATGATTGTAGGTAGCAATACAGCAAATTTAACTGAAAAATTTAGAGTAAAAGAAGTTGGAGCAAGCGATGGATTTGTAATAAATCCTGAAATAAAAGAAATTAAAACTTCAACAAAATCAGATACTAATTTGAATGCACCTTTAAAGTTTACTGCTATTCCTTGGAGAGAAAGTACTAGATGGGATATAGATGAAATTTATTCTGCAATAAATGTATATCCAGCAGAAAGTGAAGACAGCTATACATACGTAAACAAAAAGAAACCAACAGTACAAGAAATATTAGATGAAGACGGAGATTATGACGGAGAATTTGAATTTGAAGTATATGATGTAGAAACAGGAGAACTTGTTGGTAAAGTAAGAGCACCATCAAGAAAAATAGTAGCATTAGAACCAAAAGTAACTGATTCAGAAGGAAATACAACAGGATATCTAGAAGATGGAAAGAAATATAGAGTTGTAAAAAAAGAAATAGAAGACATAATTAATTATGATGTAAAAACAACAAAAGGAGAAACAGGAGAAGACAACTCAAAATATGTTGAATTCACATTTAACGGTGATTTAGATGATATTTGTGATATCGTATTTTATGATAAACAAATAAAGAAAGAAGAGCCAGAGAAAGAGCCTGAAGAAGAACCAAAAGATGAGCCAAAAGAAGACCCAACAACAGAGCCTGAAAAAGAAGAACCAGCTGAAGAAACAAAAACAGAAGAGCAAAAAGAAGAAACTACTGAAAAAGAAAAGACACCAGAAGAAAAAGCAGAACAAGTACAAACAGGCGATGTAATAACAACTATATTTGCAACATTAGGAATTGCAATAATTGGTTTAATGGTTACTTTAAAAATAAAAAAGAATAAATAATAGAAAAAATAACTAATGGGGACGCGGACAATTTAGTACGCGTCCCTAAATTGTTCCCGTATTTAAAAACTTGACAAACCCCATAAAAACAGTTAAAATTTAACTGAATTGAAAAAGAAGGAGATAAAAATGTCAAATAACAATAATAATTTTTTTGATAAATTAGTATCAAAAACAAAAGTATATTTGGTCATAATTGCAATTTTATTAATAATAATCTGCATTATAAAGCCAATTCTTATTGTTCCAGCTATAATAGTGTATATTTTAATAATAATGTATACATACTGGACAAATCAAAAAAGAATGGCTGAAGTTTCGGAGCATATAAAAGATTTGACTCTTAATGTGGATAAAGTGTCAAAAAGGACTTTAATAAACTCACCATTTCCATTAATTATTGTTGAAACAGATGGAAGTATTATTTGGAAGAGTACTAAGTTTGTAAGTGAATTTAGAGATATTGATATTAATCCTATTTTAGATGATGTAATTAGAGATTTTAGATTAGAAATAGAGAATAATACAAAATTACGTAACAATCAAATTTCTCAAGAGATTGAAATTGGTAATAAAACATATAAAATAGTTGGTGAATATGTTAAATCAAAATCAACAGATAAGAAAAAAGAGTATATGGCTACATTGTATTTTGTTGATGAAACTGAAATAATCAACTTAAAAGAAGAGTATAAAAATTCGCAATTATGCATAGGAATCACAATGATTGATAACTATGAAGAAATAATACAACGTATATCAGGAGAAGAACAAGTACAATTATTTGCTCAAATTGAAAAGCTAATTTACGATTGGGCAGCTAGTTTCAAAGGATTAGTCGTAAAATCTGATAGAGATACTTTTGTATGGATTTGCGAGAAAAAGTATTTAGATGAATTAGAAGAAAATAAATTTAGTATATTAGATACAGTGAAAGAAATTAATGTTTCAAATAAAATTCAATCAACATTAAGTATAGCAGTTTCTGCTGAGGGTGATTCTAACTACGAAAAATATAAATCTGCTAAAAACACCATAGACATAGCACTTGGAAGAGGTGGAGACCAAGCAATTGTTAGAAAAAATGGCAAATACAATTTCTTTGGTGGAAGAACTCAAGAGCTTGAAAAACGTACTAGGGTCAAGGCAAGAAGTGTGTCAAATGCATTAGAAGAGTTGATGTCAGAAGCAAATAATGTTGTCATAATGGGACATACAAACAGCGATATAGATGCGCTTGGATCTGCTCTTGGAATTTACAGAATTGCTAAAACTTTAGGAAAAGATGCATATATTGCAAGTAATACACCAGGTGTTGGATTAGATGTTTTTGTTGATTATGCAAAACGTAATGAAGAATATAAAAAAGTAATTATAAATAAAGAAGAAGCCTTAGAAATGACAAATTCAGGAACATTGCTAGTAGTTGTAGATACACATAAAAAGAGCTATTCTGATGTGCCAGAGTTAATAGATATGGCAGGAAAAGTTGTAGTAATTGATCATCATAGAATGAGTACAGATTATATTGATAATGCAGTTCTAACTTTCCAAGAAGTATATGCTTCATCTGCAGCAGAACTTGTAACAGAATTGATAGTATATTCAGAGCAAAATATTAAACTAACAAATGTTGAAGCAGAAGGCTTATATGCTGGAATTATGATGGATACAAAGAACTTTACGTTTAAAACAGGTGTTAGAACATTTGAAGCAGCAGCGTATTTGCGTAAATGCGGTGTTGATATAATAAAGGTAAAAAAATGGTTCCAAAGTGATTTAGAAACATATAATACAATTTCGGAAATAGTTGCAAAATCTGAAGTTGTTGGAGAATCAATTGCAATATCTGTTTATGATAAAGTTGATAAAGATGCAAATATTATTTGTGCTAAAGCAGCTGATGAACTACTTACTATAAGCGACATTACAGCATCATTTGTAATAGGAAATTATGGAGAAAAAATATGTATTAGTGGTCGTTCATTAGGTGATATAAATGTTCAAGTAATACTTGAAAAACTTGGCGGTGGAGGACATATAACTCTTGCCGGAGCTCAGGTTGAGGGTATGAACATTTATGATGTTAAAAAAGAATTAATAGAAAAGATAAAAGAATATTTTGCTGAGCAAATATAAATAATTATATTTCTAAAATAATTGACAATATTTTAAATTAATAGTATGATATTAGCATATAAATAGTAAAAAGGGGTGAATTATATGGAAAATAAAAGCGAGAAAGATTGGTTAGTAACATTATTATTATCTATCTTCGTAGGAAGCCTTGGTATTCATCGTTTCTATGTAGGTAAAATAGGAACTGGAATATTACAATTAATCACATTAGGTGGATGCGGAATCTGGTCATTAATAGATATCATAATGATTATAACAGGTAAATTTACAGATTCAGAAGGTAAAGTTATTGAAAATAAATAATCTAAAAAAAAGAGATAGAATATTTATATGTTTAAGTATAAATATTCTATTATTTATATTACTGTATAATTTACCAATTAGAGATGATGGGCCAACTTTATGTTTGCATAAACTTATTACAGGAAAAGAGTGCTTTAATTGTGGAATGACAAGAGCATGTTTATCAGTTTTGCATTTTAAATTTGAGCAAGCTTGGAACTATAATTGGAGGGTAGTAATAGTTCTACCATATGCACTTATAATATACTTATATTCATGGTATAAGTATGTATTTAAGTATAAATGTAAAAAGTTGACAAAATGATTATAAAATAGTAAAATAATGGTATATTAAATGAAAAATGAGGTGAATAAAATGAATCAAAATGTAAGAGGTGTATTAGCTTATATTTTTGGACTTATTGGTGCCGCAATAGTATTAGCAGCTTATAAAGATAATGATAGCAGAACAAAATTCAATTGTTACCAATCTATCACATTATCAATAATTAGTATAGTTGCTAGTATCGTATTAGGAATTTTAGCAAGTTTCTTACCATTCTTTAGCTTCGTAAGCTCAATAATTAGTATATTAATATTTGTATGTTGCATTATTGGAGCTGTTAAAGCTTACAAAGAAGAAGATGCAGAATTACCAGTAGTTAGTGATTTAACAAGAAACATATTCAAAAAACAATTAGACTAAAATGAAAAAACTCTTTGATGAAAATCAGAGGGTTTTTTTGATGCAAATTTGATGTAAAATGTATTGAAAAAATAATAAAAATGATGTAAAATGTTTTCACAATATGTGATAAAGAATTTTACGTTTAGAAAGAGAAGAGGGATAATATGAAAGTAATTTTGTTAGATAATATCAAAGGCGTAGGAAAAAAAGATGAGGTAATTAATGCAAGTGATGGCTACGCAAGAAACTTTTTATTTCCAAAGAAATTAGCAGTTGAAGCAAATGCAGAAAATATGAGTAAATTAAAAAATAAACAAGCATCAGTACAACACAAAAAAGATGTAGAAAAAGATAAAGCAGAAGAAATAGCAAAAAAATTAAAAGATATAACTTTAACAATCAAAGTAAAAGCAGGAGAAAACGGAAGGATTTTTGGTGGAGTAACATCAAAAGAAATTTCAGAAAACCTAAAACAACAATACAAAATAGAAATAGACAAAAAGAAAATAGTATTAAACGAAGCAATTAAAAATTTAGGAGTTTTCAATGTTTCAATAAAATTATTTGAAGGAGTAGTTGGAAATCTTAAATTAAACGTTATAGATTAATTGCACAGCTGGGGACGCGTCCCGACTGTGCAAAATGCACAGTCAGGGACACATCAATATAGCTAACCTGTCCCTAGTTGTGCAAAATGCACAACGGGGACGCGTCCCCAGCTGTGCAAGAAAGGAAGTAGAAGGCTATGGATTTTAATAAAGTACCACCACATGATCTAGAAGCAGAGCAAGCAGTCTTAGGAAGTATGTTTATAGAAAAAGAAGCTGTTATAGCTGCTGTTGAAGCACTTACTGAACAAGACTTTTATAGAGAAGATAATAGAATAATATATTCAGCAATGATAAATCTATATAGTAGAGGTGAATCTATAGATATTATTACTGTTAAATCTGAGCTTTCATCTATGGGAAAATTAGATGCTGTTGGTGGACTTGAGTATTTATCTCAATTGCCTGACATGGTGCCTACTACCGCTAATGTTGATAAGTATATAAAAATAGTTGAAGAGAAATCTTCATTAAGAGCTTTAATAAAAACTGCTAATGAATTAATTTCTTTAGGCTATGATCCAACACAAGAAGTTGAAGAATTGATGGATAATGCTGAAAGAAAAATATTTAATGTAATGCAGAACAGAACTCAAAAAAGTTATAGCTCAATGAAAGAAATTTTGGTTGATTCATTTATTGAATTGGAGCAATTATATAATAGAAAAGGACATATTACAGGTGTTCCAACGGGATTTATAGATTTAGATAATAAAACAGCAGGACTTCATGGTTCAGAACTAATATTGGTTGCAGCAAGACCTGCAATGGGAAAATCAGCTTTCGCTTTAAATATTGCTACAAATGCTGCTGTTAGAGCTAAAACTCCAGTGGTAATATTCAGTCTAGAGATGTCAAAAGAACAAATGGCAAACAGGATTCTTTGTAGTGAAGCTTTAGTTGATAGTAATAAAGTTAGAACAGGAAAAGTTGAAGACGATGACTGGAAGAAACTAGCCGAAGCTTCAGGAATTTTATCTGAAGCAGGAATTTTTATTGATGATACACCTGGTATTTCTGTAATGGAAATTCGTGCTAAATGTAGAAAGATGCAATTAGAACAAAATATCGGATTAGTAGTAATTGACTACTTGCAGCTTGTTCAAGGAAGCAATAAAAGGGTTGGAAGCCGTGAGCAAGAAATTGCTGAAATTAGTAGATCATTAAAAATATTAGCAAAAGAGCTTAATGTACCAGTTATTGCGCTTTCACAATTATCTCGTGCTCCTGAACAAAGACCAGACCATAGACCTATGTTATCTGACCTTCGTGAATCTGGATCTATAGAGCAAGATGCTGATATTGTAATGTTCTTATATAGAGATGATTATTATAATCCAGATACAGATGCTAAGAATGTTGCAGAAGTAATTTTGGCTAAGCACAGAGCTGGTTCAACAGGAACAATAGAGCTGTTGTGGCTTGGAAATTATACAAAATTTGTTAATAAAACCAATTATGATCCTATGGGATAGAGATAAAAAAAGAAACCGTTTTACCGCGGTTTTTTTGCATTTATTAATATTTTTTAAAAAACTTGAAAATTATGTAAATTAGTGCTATAATAAGTTATCAGGAATATCCTGAAATACATTTTTAATTTACACAGAAAAGAGGGAATTTTATGAGTTCTGATGAAGAAAAAAGCAAATCTGGACGGATTATGGAAGAGTTAAAATCTTCCTGGTTGGGCTATCTCATTCTTTTAGCTATAATTATAGGATTTGTAGTTATAGCTTTGAGTGGCAAAATCGGTAGCGGTATAAAGAATAAAATTGGTAACAATTTTACTAAGCCGCAGCTTCCCGGGAGTTCATCCACAGTTTCAGAAGTAGATCCTGACTTAGTATGTCTTGTCTATAGTGAAGCAAATGGATATAGCTCCGACGTGCAGCAGGGAGTTGCTTCTGTTGTATTCAACAGGGTTAAAGACGTGCGATTCCCAAGCACCATTCATGATGTAGTATTTCAGACCTCCCAGTTTGAATCTGTATATACAGGAACCTTAGTTCCATACGATTCAATTCCGGATACTGAAAAGCAGCTGGTTGAAAATGCTATAAAAAAAGCACAGTCAGTTGATAACACAGGTGGAGCGCTGTTCTACTATAAGCCTGGTCAGGTTGAACCAAGTGAAGATCAGTGGATTCGCAACATGGATGGTGTAACAGTTGTTGATAATGTTGTTTTTATGACAACTTATCCGTATTAACTATCAGTAATTTTAATTTTATTTCATCTTTTCGTCTCCTAATCCAAATGGGTTAGGAGATTTTTCTTTTTTTAATGTAATTGTTATTTGTGAGAAAATGAAGAGTGTTTCTATTGATAATATTCAAGATTTGAATTATTTGTAAAAATATGCTATAATAAAGTATCAGGATTTTCCTGAAATACTAAAAAGAGGTACATTGAAATGAATAATAGTAAATCAGAATCAGGTCCGAATTTCCTTATTGTGGTTATTATTTTAATTATAGGTATCGTCGTAGGCGGTGGAAAAATTGAAAAAAATGGTGATGTTGAAATAAAATCAAAGTCAACATACAGTGAACCGAAAAATAAGGAAAGCACTATGCAAGTAAGTGATTCAGATTTTAATAATCTCACAATGCTTGTATTAGCAGAGGCTGGAGGTCAACCACATGATGGCAAAGTTGCTGTTGCGGCAACCGTACTTAACAGATATAAAGAACGGGATTATGCATCAATATATGATGTAATATTCGCACCAGGACAGTTTAGTTGCTGCGTTAACGGATATTTCTGCCACGCAAACGGAATTCCATTATCATTTGAAAATTATCCTCAGGATATGATCGATGATGCGATGAGTGCAGTGGAAGATGCCTTACAAGGAAAAGATCCTACTAAACAAGCATTAGGAGGAGGATGTCTATATTATTACAATCCTGACTATACCCCTGATGATGAATTAGCAGCCAGATCTAATCTTCAGACAACTTACCGAATAGGAGACCACGTCTTCTATCGTGAATGGACTTAGCCATTCGATACGTAACCTCCTTTGTTTCATCTGATTTATCTCTTTTTTCCCCTAATTTATTAATTAGGGGATTTTTCTTGCGCATTTATCAAAAGTATGCTAAAATATGCACAATTGGGGACGCGTCCCTGCTGTGCATTTTGCACAGCGAGGGACAGGTCATGTTGCTAATGTGTCCCTGACTGTGCATTTTGCACAGTCGGGACGCGTCCCCAGCTGTGCAAGGAGGAAAAAATTGATTAACAAAGTCTTAAAAACAATAAATAAATATAATTTAATAGATAAAAAAGACAGCATCGTCATTGGTGTTTCCGGCGGACCAGATTCAATGTGTTTATTAAGTATTTTGAATTCTCTGAAAGAGCAACTTAATATTTCAATTACAGTTGCGCACATTAATCATATGATTCGTAAAGAGGCAGATGAAGAAACAAAGTATGTTCAAGATTATTGTAACAAGCTTAATATTCCATGTTACATAAAAAGAATTGATGTTATAGAAAAATCAAGTCAAGAAAAAATTGGTACAGAAGAGGCAGGAAGAAAGGCTAGATATGATTTTTTTGAAGAAGTTGCAAAACAAGTTAGTGCAAATAAAATTGCAACAGCTCATAATGCAAATGATAATGCTGAAACTGTATTAATGAACATATTTAGAGGTGCAGGAGCATCTGGATTAAAGGGAATTGAACCAATTAGAAATGGGAAATTTATAAGACCATTAATTGAATGTCAAAGAGATGAAATAGAAAAATATTGTGAAGAACACAAATTAGAACCAAAAATTGATCAATCTAACTTTGAAAACATATATACACGAAATAAGATTAGAAACATTTTGATTCCAAATATCAAGCAAGAATTTAATCCAAACATAATAGAATCATTAAACAAAATGTCAGCACTACTAAGAGAAGAAAATGATTTTATTGAACAATATGTTGAAGAAGTGTGGAAAACTTTATATATAAGCAAAGATGAAAATGAATTAGTACTGGACTTAAAGAAATTTAATAAATTAAATAGATTTATTAAAAGTAAAATAGTATTAGTTTCTATTAATAAAGTGATGGGAAGTACACAAGGAATTGAAAAGATTCATGTCGAGGATATAATTAAACTATGTGAGAAAAACATAGGGAATAAGTACTTAACGCCAAATAAAAACATTAAAATATATGTTAATGAGGGTAAGGTAAAGTTTATTTCATTAAAATGATAAAAGCCATAAAACTAGGGAATCAAGCATTTTCTAGTTTTATTACTTTTTTATGACATTTTTGAATACAAACCCTGATTTCCGTAATACTCGAGGAAAATGTAGAATTTTGTAGGCTGAAAGTTTGCAAAAACGTATTGAAATAGGGAAAAATATATGTTATATTTTCAAATAGATTTATAAATATATTCTACATAAGGAGGGAATATTTTGAAAAACACAATAAAAACTTTAGCAATATGGGGAATAATCGGTATAATATTTATTGTACTTATTTCTTCAATATTAGAAAATACTGATAGAAAGCTTTCATACTCAGACTTAGTAAAGAAGATAGAAGCAAATGAAATTGAAAGCGTGGAAATAAGCTCATCAGGAGATTCTGCAAATGTAAAAATAAAGGACGAATCATTCCAAAAAGAAGTTAATATACCAAACATGGAAAATTTTATGAACACATTAGATGAACCAATTAAGAATGGTCAAGTAACAGTTACAAGAAAATCTGAATCATGGATTATGGTTTTACTTGGATTATTAACACCATTTGGACTTTTAATAATATTCTTTATATTCTGGTTTATATTAATGAACAGAAACCAAGGGGCTGGAAAATCAATGTCTTTTGGTAAAAGTAAAGCTAGAAATATTACAGAAATAGATAAAAATAAAGTTACATTTAATGATGTAGCAGGTGTTGATGAAGAAAAAGAAGAATTACAAGAAATTGTAGAATTCTTAAAAAATCCTAAGAAATTTACTGACATGGGTGCTAGAATTCCAAAGGGAGTTTTATTAGTTGGACATCCTGGTACAGGAAAAACATTACTTGCAAAAGCTGTTGCAGGTGAAGCTGGGGTTCCATTCTTTATAATAAGTGGATCAGACTTCGTTGAAATGTTCGTAGGTGTTGGTGCATCACGTGTTAGAGATTTATTTGAACAAGCTAAGAAAAATGCTCCATGCATAATTTTTATAGATGAAATTGATGCAGTTGGACGTCAAAGAGGAGCAGGTGTTGGTGGAGGACATGATGAAAGAGAGCAAACATTAAACCAATTACTTGTTGAAATGGACGGATTTGCTACAAACGAAGGTGTAATAGTTCTTGCTGCAACAAACAGACCTGACATATTAGATAAAGCTTTATTACGTCCAGGAAGATTTGATAGACAAATTGTAGTATCAGCTCCTGATGTTAAAGCAAGGGAAGATATACTAGAAGTTCATGCAAGAAGAAAACGTATTGGTGATGATGTTGATTTCAAAACTATAGCTAAAAATACTTCAGGATTTTCTGGAGCTGATTTAGAGAATGTTCTAAATGAAGCAGCATTATTAGCTGCAAGAAGAAATAAATCTGAAATCAATATGGCTGAAATTGAGGATGCTATGGTAAAAGTTACAATGGGTCCTGAAAAGAAAACAAGAGTTAGAAGCGAAAAAGAAAATAAATTAGTTGCATATCATGAAGCAGGTCATGCAGTAGTAAGTAGATTTTTACCTACACAAGATGCTGTACACCAAATTTCAATTGTACCTAGAGGAATGGCTGGAGGATATACAATGTATAGACCAACAGAAGACAAGTCATTTATGTCTAAATCAGAAATGTTAGAGCAAATTGTTTCATTACTTGGAGGAAGAGTAGCAGAACAACTTATTCTAAATGATATTTCAACAGGTGCAAGCAATGATATTGAAAGAGCAACACAAATTGCAAGAGCAATGGTTACAAAATATGGTATGAGTGAAAGAATAGGAACAATAATGCTTGGAAGCAACCAAGAAGAAGTGTTCTTAGGAAGAGATTTTTCTCACGGAAAAGAATATTCAGAAGAAACAGCTGGAATTATTGACGAAGAAGTTAAAGCAATTGTTGATAATGCATATAAAACAGCTGAAAAAATCTTAAAAGAAAACATTGATAAACTTCATGCGGTTGCTGGAGTACTTCTTGAGAAAGAGAAGATTGATGGAGAAGAGTTTGATAGAATTTTTGCTTAAAATCATAGGGTTGATTTTGTGGAAGAATGTGTTATAATGAATGCAAATTATTTTAGGAGGTTTAATTATGCCAGATTTAAAAGGAACAAAAACAGAAAAAAATTTAATGGATGCTTTTACAGGAGAGTCAATGGCTAGAAATAAATATACTTATTATGCTAGCAAAGCAAAAAAAGAAGGATATGAGCAGATAGCAGCAATATTCCAAGAAACAGCTGATAATGAAAAAGAACATGCTAAAATATGGTTTAAATTATTACATGAAGGAGATATTCCAACAACGACAGTAAACTTGACAGATGCAGCAAATGGTGAGAATTATGAATGGACAGACATGTATGATAGAATGGCTAAAGAAGCTAGAGAAGAAGGGTTTGACAGAATAGCTTATTTATTTGAAGCTGTTGGAAAAATTGAAAAAGAACATGAAGAAAGATATAAAAAACTATTAGAGAATATTGAAGGTGGATTAGTATTTAGCAAAGATGGAGATGCAATTTGGAAATGTAGAAATTGTGGACATATTGTTATTGGAAAACAAGCTCCAGAAGTTTGTCCAGTATGTAATCATCCAAAATCATTCTTTGAAGTAAAAGCTGAAAATTATTAATAAATCACTAAAAAGTGCCAAAACAGTGAGTTTTGGTTCTTTTTTTGCCTTTTTTTGCCTTTTTTATTGGAAAAAAGATTGATTTATGTTAAATTTTGTGTTATAATTAAGAAGTACTTTATAAAAGTGCGGTATACATAAGATAAAGCATAAAAGAGGAACATACAAATTTTCATGTATGTTTTTAATTTGTTTATAATACAATGTTAAAGATATTACAAAAGTTTATTAAAAATAGGAGGATGTAAAATAATGTTTAAATTTAAAATGTCTTTATTATTTCAAAACGTTAAGTTTAGAGTTGCAGTAGTAGTTTTAGTGATTGCATCTATTATTGCAGGTATAGTTTATATACCAAGAAATAAAGCTGGAGGAGTAAATAACAGTACTCAATTAACAAGTAATCAAATTATCTCTGAAGCAGCTAAATTAATCGGTAAAGGATATAGCTCAAATGGATACGGTGGAGGACACGGTGTTAATTTCAACGTGTGGGATGCTAATCAAAAATATGATGGTACTAAAAATAAATTGTTAAGTATTGGTGAATTTTCACAACTTGATTGTACAGGTTTAGTTTATTATACTTTAACAAAATTAGGTGTAAGTACAAGTGGTTTCTTATTCCAAAACCCAGTGCCAGTTGATCCAAACCATTGGTATTATACAAGTCAATCAGCAAAAGTAACAAAAGGAACAAGTAGTTTAAAATTTTCATACAAAGGTGCTACAAAAAATGTTCAAGTATTAAAAGCTGGTGAAAAAGTAAGTCAAAGACCATATTATATGTGTGAAAATGGTACTGAAATACCATCAGGAACTGTTGTAATTTCTAATGGTGCTAGTTTAGGTGCAAATTACCACGATCATGGATGGATTTATATAGGTAACTTAGAAACAACAGATGTTAAAGAAGTTGCTAAAACATTAATCAAAGATTTTGGTGTTAGTGCTAATTTATTAATTAATGGTGACGTAAATGGAAATTTCACAATTAAGACATATAAAAATACAGCTGGTAAAACAGTTGATGTAATTCAAAAAACAGATGCTAATTCAACTCACTGGAGAATTGAATGTACAGCAGATAGCACAGGAAATGGTGTATACATTAACAATGGTGATCCACGTGTAGATTACCAAAATGAAGGTGCAAACAAATTAGTTGGACCAATTTATGCATTCAAATTTGCTGAACAACCTGTTGTATCAGGAAATTATACTGTAGAATTAGTTAAAGTTAGAGAAGATGGAACAACAGTAATTACATCTGATGAAGCTACTTTCGACATTAATGGCGAAAGCAAAAATACTGCTAAAGGTGTTTTAAATATAGTTTCAGGTAAAAAAATAGCTAATGTAAATCAAAATGATACATATACAATTACAGAAACAAAAGCTCCAAATGGATTTGTTGCTTATAATGATACAATTAAATTAAATGTTGGATTCAAAAAGGTAGGTACAAAATATGTTATTGATAGCTCAAAAACAAGTTGTACAGCACCTGGTTTAACAGGAACAATTTATAAAGTTTCAGAGGATAATGCAAAAATTACAGTATATGTTCCAAATACTGAAAAACGTAGAAATCCAGAAGGACAATATTCTGTAGAATTAATAAAAGTTAAAGAAGATGGAAAAACAGTAATTACATCAGATGAAGCAACATTTAGTATTAATAATGAAAGTAAAACTACTTCTAAAGGTGTATTAAATGTAGTTTCTTCAAAGAATATTACTGGTGTAGATAGCAAAGATTCTTATACAATTAAAGAAACAAAAGCTCCAAACGGATATCAACAATTTACTGGTTCATTAAATTTAGATGTTGCATTTAAATTAGATCCAGAAACAAATAGATATTTAATTGATAGTGAAAAGACAAAAGGTACAGGATTTAACGAAAACACAAGATTTGAAGTTTCACCAAATGGAAGTAAAATTACTGTATATGTTGTTAATACAGAAAATGGTAGCTATAATGTAGAATTATATAAGGTTGATGATAAAGGAAATGTTATCAATACACCTGCTAAATTCGAGATAAATGGAAAAGAAGCTACAACTAAAAATGGTAAAATTGAAGTTGCTTCAAATGTTGTTGTAACTGATGATACAATAGTTGGACAATATACAATTAAAGAAACACAAGCTCCTGAAAATTATAAATTATTTGATGGAACAATATCATTAGGTGTAAAAATGTCTAAAGTTAATAATAAACTTGTATTAACAAATGACGGAATTACATTTAATGTAGATGGACAAAATAAAAATGCTAAATTTGTATTAGAAGGTTCTACAATTAAAATTTATGTACCAAATACACATAAAATATTTGACTTAAGCTTACGTAATTATATTACTGAAATTGACGGAGTTAAAGTTGATCCAAGTAGAGAACCAATTATAAATGAAGAGTCTATAAAAATATTACAAGAAACAGGAACAGCTGCTTATTTCCATATTAAAGATAGTATTGGTGTAACAGTTGGTTCAGAAGTTGAATTAACAATCAGAGTTTACAATGAAGGTGAAATATTAGGACACGCTAAGGAAATTACAGATTATTTACCAGAAGGTTTATCTTTCTTAAGAATATCTGATAAGAGTACAAGCGAATATTCAACAACTTCAGCTGTAGGAAGCAAAGTTGTAGTTCTAAACTATAATGGAAATAAAGATATTAAATCTTTAAGAGATTTCTTCGGAAAATCAGAAGTTAATGTAACTAACGATTACTACCAAGAAGTTAAAATAATTTGTAAAGTTGAAAATACAGATGTTCATTATATTACAAGTAGAAGCGAAATTACAAACTACGGTTATACAGAAAACGGTGTTTGGAAAGAAGCTAAAGAAGTAGGTAATGTTGATGTAGATTCAGCACAAAATACAATTAAAGATGCATTAGATTTAGATAACTGGTATGAAAATGCTAAAGCTATTACAGTTGTTGATAAAAACGGTAAAACTTTAGTTTACTATCCAGGAACTCAAGATGATGATGATTTTGAAACAGTTGAAATTTTATCAGGAAAATATAACATCGTTATTAAGAAAGTAGATAGCGCAGATGGTAAAACAGTATTAGCTGGTGCATATTTCTCAGTAAACGGAAATGATGAAGTTGGACCAACAAATGCAAATGGTGAAGTTACTTTAGTTAAAGGTGTTCAAATTAAAAATGATAAACAAGTAGATAATTATACAATTAAAGAAACAAAAGCACCTGCTGACTATAACTTATATAATGGTGAAATTAAAGTGAAAGTAGCTACTAAATTCAGTGGTAAAACATTTGTAATTGATAGCGAAAAAACAACAGTTGATGGAAAAAATGTTACATTCTCAACAAACAAAGAAAACACAACATTAACAATTGTTGTTCCAAATACTAAGAAAGTATTTGACTTATCATTACGTAAATTTATTACAGAAGTTAATGGAAAAGAATTAACAACAAGTAGAGAACCAAAAGTTGATGTTTCTAAATTAGCTAAAGGTGAATCTACAACAGCTACATATACTCATCCAAAGAACCCGGTTGATGTAAATACAACAGATGTTGTTACATATACAATTCGTGTTTACAACGAAGGTGAATTAGATGGTTATGCTGCTGAAATAATGGATGATATTCCAGAAGGTTTAGTATTCTTACCAGAAAATGAAGTTAATAAAGAATATAAATGGGTAATGTATAAAGAAGTTGCTAAAAAATCTGATAAATCAGTAGTATTTGATGGTAAAAACTATGAAGTAACAAACAATGCTAAAGAAGCTAAAATAATTGTTACAAAATATTTAGCATTAGAAAACGGAAATGATAATTTAATTAAATCATTTAATGGAAAAGAATTAAATTATAAAGATGTTAAAGCTGCATTTAAAGTTGTTGAACCTACAACATCTGATAGAGTATTAATTAACAATGCCCAAATTACTGATGATACAGATTCAACAGGTAAATCAGTTACAGATAGAGATTCTACAACGAATAAATGGATTGATGGTGAAGATGATCAAGATTATGATGCAGTTAAAGTTAGATATTTTGACTTAGCATTACGTAAATGGGTAACAAAAGCTATTGTTTATGAAAACGGATTAGAAAAAGTTACAGAAACAAATCACGGACCATGGGATGATCCAGAACCAGTTGTAAAAGTTGACTTGAAAAATACAAATATTGATAATGTAAAAGTTAAATTTGAATATTCAATTAGAATTTACAATCAAGGTGAAATTGCAGGTTATGCTAAAGAAGTTTCAGATTATATTCCAGAAGGATTAAAATTTGAAGCTGTAGATAACCCACAATGGAAAGAAGTTGACGGAAAAATAGTAACTAGAGCATTAGAAAATACTTTATTACAACCAGGTGAATATGCAGATGTAACAGTTATATTAACATGGATTAATGGAGCTAATAATTTAGGATTAAAAACTAATATTGCAGAAATTAGTGAAGATTACAACGAATGGGGAACACCAGATATAGATTCTACACCAAACAATAAAGTTCCAGGTGAAGATGATATTGATGATGCACCAGTAATACTTGCTATTAGAACTGGTGAGCCAATTGTTTACACAGGTGTAGCAGTTGCTGCTCTTGCAATAGTTTCATTAGGAGCTGTAGTAATTAGAAAAAGAATTCTTAAATAATTATAAGGTTCTATTAAGATATTTTAAATAAACATTTTGTATATAAAGCAAGAGGTGAAAACCTCTTGTTTTTTTATGTTTTTAATGATATGATGTGCGTGAAGTATTAAAAAATACTTTTAGTGTTAGGAGGAAGAAAATGGAAAAAATTATTCAGATTATTGCGGGTGAGTTAGGAGTTAAGTATGGACAGGTTGAAAACACTGTAAAGTTAATTGACGAGGGAAATACTATTCCATTTATTGCGCGTTATAGAAAAGAAGTTACAGGTGGTTTAAGTGATGAACAATTGCGTGATTTAGGGGAACGTTTAAGCTACTTGCGTAATTTGGAGACTAGAAAAGAAGAAGTTAGAAATTCTATTGAAGAACAAGGTAAACTTACAGATGAAATTATAAAGGCACTGGAAAATGCCAAAATTTTAGCTGAAGTTGAAGATATTTATAGACCATATAAACAAAAGAAAAGAACAAGAGCTACAATTGCTAAGGAGAAAGGTTTAGAACCTTTAGCTGAAATTATAGTTGCACAAGAGGAGAAAAAAGATATTAACGAAATAGCGAAAGATTATATTGATAGTGAAAAGGGTGTTGAAACAGTTGAAGATGCTATAGCTGGAGCCATGGATATAATTGCAGAAAATATTTCAGATAATGCAAAATATAGAAAAGAGATTAAAAGGTTATGCTATAGAGATGGCTTAATTGTTACAAAAGGTGATGAAGATGTTAAGTCAAGCTATGAAATGTATTACGATTTTAATGAAAAGGTTTCAAGAATTCCTAGTCATAGAATTTTGGCTATAAATAGAGGAGAAAAAGAAGAATTTTTAAAAGTTAAAATTGAGAAGCCAGAAGAACAAATTATAGCATATATGGAAAAAGATATTATCAGAAGCGAGACACAATTCTCACAAATACTAAGAGATACTATTTTGGATAGTTTTAAAAGATTAATTGAACCGTCAATTGAAAGAGAAATTCGTTCAGATTTAACAGAAAAAGCTGAGGAACAAGCAATAAAAGTATTTGGACAAAATGCTAAACAATTATTATTAGGTGCTCCATTAAAGGGGTTAACTGTAATGGGATTTGACCCAGCATACAGAACTGGGTGTAAAATTGCTGTTATTGATGAAACAGGAAAATTGTTAGCAACAACAACTGTATATCCTACTGAACCGCAAAATGATGTAGAAGGTGCTAAAAAGGAACTTATTAAATTAATAAATAAATTTGATATTAATATGATTGCAATAGGAAATGGTACAGCTTCTAGAGAATCTGAAACTTTTGTATCAAACATGATTTCAGAGTTAGATAAAGAAATATATTATGCAATTGTAAGTGAAGCTGGTGCTTCTGTTTATTCAGCATCAAAACTTGCTACAGAAGAGTATCCAGATATAAATGTTTCTTTAAGAGGTGCAATTTCAATTGCAAGAAGACTTCAAGATCCTCTAGCAGAATTGGTTAAAATTGATCCAAAAGCAATCGGTGTTGGACAATACCAACATGATGTAAACCAAAAAAGACTATCAGAAAGTTTAACAGGTGTTGTTGAAGATGCTGTTAATAAAGTTGGTGTTGATGTAAATACTGCAACTCCATCATTATTATCATATGTATCAGGAATTAATAAAACTATTGCTAATAATATAGTAAAATATAGAGATGAAAATGGTAAATTAAAAGAGCGTAAAGAATTACTAAAAGTTCCAAAACTTGGAAAAGTAGCGTTCGAACAATGTGCAGGTTTTATTCGTGTATTTGATGGAAAGAATCCATTGGAAATTACTGCAGTTCACCCTGAAAGTTACGACGTAGCCGAAAAACTTCTAAAGAAAATTGGATATGATAAATCTGATTTAGTAGATAAAGACAAATTAAAGGAAATTAAAATCAAGTTAAGTGGAGTAAATGTGGAAAACACTGCTAAAGAACTTGAAATTGGAGAATTAACATTAAAAGATATTATTGAGGAACTTTCAAAACCAGGTAGAGATCCTAGAGATGAAATGCCTAAACCAATTTTACGTAGTGATGTCCTAAAATTTGAAGATTTAAAAGAAGGAATGATCTTAACAGGAACAGTTAGAAATGTTATAGATTTCGGAGCATTTGTTGATATAGGTGTAAAACATGATGGATTAGTACACATATCTGAATTGAGTGACAAATTTGTTAAAAATCCTTCAGATATTGTGTCAGTAGGTGATGTTGTAAAAGTTAAGGTAATCAAAATTGACCAAGAAAGACAAAAAGTCGGACTAAGCATGAAAATTTAAAGTTTGACCCATTTGGGGACGGACTCATTTTGGGTCAAAAATGTCCCAAAATGAGTCCGTCCCCAAATGGGACAAAAAGGAGGCAACAAATGATGAAAAGCACATTTAAAGAAGAAAGCAAAGTTGAAAGAGCAAAAACTATATGTATTATTTTATTGTCAATTACCTTATTTGTCTTTTTAACAATTGGAATTAACAATATGATGCATGGCGGAAAAATGGGATTTTTCTCTCTTAGGTTTTATATTATGCCTGTAAATTCAACCGAGACTAACTCAAGTGTTGGAGATTTGGTTGTAAGCAGGAAAATCAAGACTGCCAAAATTAAAGAGAATGATGACATTATTTACAAGAAAAATAATACAATTGCAATGAAAAAAGTAATTAAAGTAGATAAAGATAATGAAGACATAAATATTCATATAGAAAATGATCATAATCTAGCAAATGAAAAGATAGAAAATGCTGAAATAATGGGAAAAGTTCTATTTACAGTAAAAGGAATTGGAAATGTTGCAATGTTTATTCAAAGTCCACTGGGAACGTTGAATTTATTACTTATAGCTTTATGTATTTTCATAATTATTAAAAAAATAATTAATGGAAATAAAGAAGTTGAAATTGAAAATAATGAAAATGATGAAGGAAAAAAGTAATATGAAAAACAAAAGCGAAAATAAAAAAATGTTTAAAAAAGTTAAAAATATAATTGAATATACAATTATTTTTCTTGTTATTTTTGTGAATGCGATATTAATTTTTCAATCAGTTCATAATCCAAGTAAAACACCATCTATTTTCGGCAAAAAGGCATTTGTTATAATTTCAGGAAGCATGATTCCAGAAATACAAATTGGAGATGTTGTTGTAGTAAACGAAACGGATGATGTCCATGTTGGAGACGTTATAGCATTTAGAAGAGAATCAACAGTAATAGTTCATAGAATTGTTAAAGAGATGAATATTAATGGGGCTATAATGTATCAAACTAAAGGGGATAATAACAATGTTGAAGATAAAGAATTGGTTGGTATGTCAGCAATTGAAGGAGTAATGATAGGAAAGATTCCGTTTATAGGAAAAATTCTTATGTGGTTATATAACAATTTATCTATTGTTATTGCAGTTGTAATAATTCTATTTATTATAAAATATTATTTTGATAAAAGATAATAAATTAACTCTTTTGAAATAAACTTATATAAAGTTTATTGAAAAGGAGTTTTTTTATGGAACATTTAATAAAGACAACATTATTAGGATTGTTCTTTGGTACGTTTGGAACAACATTAGGAGGAATTATAGGAGTAATTTTCAAGAAAAATTCAAATAAGTTTTTAAGCTTTATTTTATCACTTGCATCTGGCCTAATGACTGCAATTGTTTGCTTTGAATTAATACCAGAAGCTTTTGAAATATCAGGAGTTTTTACGGTTCTTTGTGGCATAGTCTTTGGAATCTTATTAATGATTTTTTGTGATATTATTGTTGAAAAAAAGTTTAAAAACGTGAAAATAAATGATAAAAAAGAGAGTTTATTAAAAACGGGTATTATAGTTAGTATTGGTCTAGCAATTCACAATTTTCCAGAAGGATTAGCTATTGGCTCTGGCTTTGAAGCTTCTGTTACTTTAGGATATTCACTTGCTATTGCAATTGCTATGCATGATATTCCAGAAGGAATCTCCATGGCGGTTCCAATGAAAAATGGTGGGATGAATCCCATAAAAGTTATATTTTATGTACTTTTATCAGGAGTTACAACAGGAGTTGGAGCTTTTTTTGGAGCATTAGTTGGAGGAATTTCTATAAGCATTATTGCTATTTGTTTATCATTTGCAGCTGGAGCAATGTTATACATAGTTTCTGGAGAACTAATTCCAGAGTCAAACACTCTATATAAAGGGAAATTACCAGCTGTTGGTAACATTATTGGATTTGTTCTTGGAATGTTAAGTTTGCATTTGTAAAATCTTTAGGAAAAAAATGGAAACCTATTGAAAAAATCAATGTTTCAAGA
This sequence comes from Clostridia bacterium, assembly GCA_017528375.1. Taxonomy (GTDB): domain Bacteria; phylum Bacillota; class Clostridia; order TANB77; family CAG-508; genus CAG-492. Next base: position 45,842 of record JAFXOY010000052.1, read on the forward strand.
TATAATACAAAAAGAAAAATGTCCAGACTGAAACGTTCCTTTTGGACATGGACAAACAAAGGAGGAAATTAACATGGCTACAAGAGAAAAAAACGTATGGATTTTAATAGTATTTATACTAGCAGGACTAGTAATAGGGGGACTTATAGGTCAATTAGCTTCAAAAGTTGATGCTTTATGGTGGCTATCATATGGAGAGAGTTTTGGTTTATCAGAACCATTAAAATTAGATTTAAGTATAGTAAAATTAACTTTTTCTTTAATGCTTAAAATAAATATATCAAGCATAATTGGAATGGCAATAGCAATTTTCATTTATAGAAAAGTGTAATTTGAAATAAAAACAAAACTACGAATTTCTGGGGCAGGAAAGGATTTAAATGACAATTAGAATTAAACAATTACCAGAAACAGAAAGACCATACGAAAAAATGGAATTATATGGTGAAAAAATGTTATCAAATGCCGAGCTTTTGGCAATAATAATAAAAAGCGGAACTAAAGAGAATACGTCTGTAGAGCTTGCAAATAAGGTGCTATCTTTATTAGATGACAATAGCGAAAGTAATTTACTTCAATCACTTCAAGAAATATCTATGGAAGAATTTCAAAAAATTAAAGGTATTGGCAAAGTTAAAGCAATTCAGCTTAAAGCGGTTTGCGAATTAGCAAGGAGAATGGCTTTGCCAGTTAATAAGAGAACTATTAAAGTGAAATCTTCAGAAGATGTTGCTAATTTGCTTATGGAAGAATTAAGATTTGAAAAGGTTGAGTATGTAAAGCTATTACTTTTAAATGCTAAAAATGTCATTGTAAGAATTGTTGATATATCAAAAGGTGGCATGAATTCTGCGGTTGTTGAACCAAAAGAAGTTTTGCAGGAGGCCATACGTGCAGGAATTCCTAAAATTATCTTGGTGCATAATCATCCAAGCGGAGATTCAACACCAAGCACAGCTGATATTGAAATGACTAAAAGAATGTACTCAGCTGCAGATATTTTAGGAATTCAGTTGTTAGATCACATTGTTATAGGGAACGGATGTTATACAAGTATTTTTTCAGCAGAAAGGATTGTGGAAAATTAAAATGGCAAGATCAAGATTTAAAAAAATATTTTCATTATCATCAAAAGACATAGGTATTGATTTAGGTACTGCAAATATTTTAGTGACTTTAAAAGGAAAGGGAATTGTTCTTAATGAACCATCAGTAGTAGCTATTGATAAAAAAACAGGAAATATATTGGCAACAGGATACGAAGCAAAAGAAATGCTTGGCAGAACTCCTCAAGAAATTAGAGCTGTAAGACCAATGAAAGATGGGGTTATTGCAGATTTTACAGGAACTCAGTTGATGCTTAAAAATATATTAGCAAAAGTTTGCCAAAGATATAGTATAGGTAAACCAAGAGTTATTGTAGGTGTTCCATCTGGAATAACGGAGGTTGAAGAAAGAGCAGTAGAAGAATCTGTTTTATATGCAGGAGCTAGAGAAGTTTATTTAATTGAAGAACCGATGGCAGCAGCAATTGGCGCTAATATGGATGTTGCAGAACCAAGTGGAAATATCATAGTTGATATCGGTGGTGGAACAACAGAAGTAGCTGTTATTTCTTTAGGTGGAATAGTAGTTAGCAATTCTATAAGAGTTGCTGGAGATGAATTAGATGAAGATATTGTAAATTATGTTAAAAGAGAAATGAATTTAGCAATAGGTGATACAACTGCTGAAGATATTAAAATGGAAATTGGTTGTGCTATGCCATTAATGACTGAATTATCAAAGGAAGTTAAGGGAAGAGATTTAGCAACAGGATTACCAAGAACCATTTATATTACTTCATCACAAGTTCAAGAAGCAATGCAAGAATCAATTGCTAAAATAGTTGATATAGTTAAAAATACATTAGAAAAAACACCTCCAGAATTAGCTTCAGACATAATGGAAAAAGGCATTATTTTAGCTGGCGGTGGAGCGTTAATTAAAAATTTAGACAAGCTATTAAGTATAGCAACAGGAATGCCTGTTTTAGTTGCAGATAATCCTTTGGATTGTGTCGCAAGAGGCGCTGGAAAAACATTAGATGAGATTGAAAAATTAAAATCTGTTTTATTAAATTCTAGAAAAAGAAGATAGGACAATTTTGGGACGTGTACCAGATTGCCCACAAAAGAAGGGAATGACAGGTTAGAATGAAAAAAAACAAAAAGAGTACTATAATTGGGATAATTATAACTATTTTAATTTTGATTTTTTTGGTTGCTGTATCTAATTTGAAAATTGATAAAATATCACAGATGGGTAATCCGTTTACTAACTTTGTTAATTCAATTCAAAATGGGATGGTATATTTAAAAAACAAAATTGCTGGAAATGATTCGTTTTTTATTAATGTTGAAAAAATGAAAAAAGAAAATGAAGAGTTGAAAAATAAAAATAGTGAATTAGAGCAGTCTTTAAGAGAATTAGAGATTATAAAAGCTGAGAATGCTACTTTAAAGGAATATGTAAATTTAACAGATAAATATTCAGAGTATAAAACTCATCCAGCTGATGTAATACAATATGATATTAGTAATTATAGTAAAACAATTATAATTAATGCAGGTAAAAAAGATGGAATTGATGTTAATATGCCTGTTATTTCAGATAAAGGATTAGTAGGACATGTAATATCAGTTACAGATAATACAGCTAAAGTTCAAACCATTATAGATACATCAAGTACAGTTACTTGTACTATTAGCACAACAAGAGATAGTATAGTTTCAAGAGGTGTAATAGATTCAAACAATCAATTAAAAGCATCTTTTATTCCAACAGAAGCGAACGTATTAGAAGGTGATACAGTTGAAACCTCTGGAATAGGAGGTATTTATCCTAAAGGAATTCATATTGGAACTATAAAAAAAGTAGTTAATACTAAGAACATAACAAATAGATATGCAATTATTGAAACAGCTGTTGATTTTTCTAAATTAGAAACAGTGTTAGTTATTACAAAATAAAGAGGGTGAAATATCTGAAAAAAGCAATTTCAATTATAGGAATAATTTTAACATTTTATATATTATATTTTTTGCAAATAAACTTTTTTAACTGGTTTAATATAGCAGGAGTAAAGCCTAATTTATTTATTGTATTGGTTCTATGTTTAGGCCTTTTTATAGGAAGAAATGTTGCAATTCCTTTTGGCTTTTTTTGTGGTATTTATTTAGATGTGTTAACAGGAAGGCAAATTGGAATTTCAGCTATAATATATGCAGCAATAGGACTTCTAGGAGTATATTTTGATAAAAATTTTTCTAAAGATAGTAAGATAACCATTTTGTTAATGGTTGCAGGAAGCACAGTGTTATTTGAAACAGTTAATTATATTTATACAATAGCAAGAAATGGAATACCACTGCAATTATTTGGTTTTTTAAAAATAACAATTTTAGAAGTGATTTTTAATGTATTGTTAACAATTATTTTATATCCATTAATTAAATCAGTAGGATATTCATTAGAAAATATATTTAAGAAAAAGAAAATTTTGACTAGATATTTTTAACAATGGGAAGGAGAAGAATATGGGCGATTCAGATGCAAAGAGTAGCAAAATTAAATATAACATGATATCTATGCTCGTTTATATTCTTGGAATTATACTTCTTATTCAATTGTTTAATCTTCAAATCGTTAAAGGACAAGAATACAGAAATCAGTCAAATACAAGACTTACAAGAGAGTCTGTTCTTAAAGCTGCAAGAGGAAACATTTTAGATAGAACAGGAAATCCAATTGTATCAAATAGTATGGGTTTTAGATTAGATTTATACAAAACAAAAGTTGATAATCAAACTTTAAATAACACAATTTTAAATATTATCAACATTCTAGAAAAAAATGGGGATAAGTATAACGATAATTTGCCAATAACTGTTGAACCATTTGCTTTTACATCTGATGATGAAGAATACTTAAAAAATTGGAAAAAGAAAAATAAAATCAATGAGAATGCTTCAGCTGAAGATTGTTTTTATGCATTGAAAGAAAAATATGAAATTCAAAGTAACAATATTCAGGAAACAAGAAAGATAATGGCAATTAGATATGAAATATCACAAAATGGATATAGTAGTACTAAAGCTGTTGAAATTTGCAAGAACTTAAGTAGAGCAAGTTCGATGGAATTAAGCGAAAAAAATGCGGACTTTGCTGGAATTGATATTGTGACAGAACCAATAATATCTTATACTTCTGGAAGTTTGGCTTCACATATTCTAGGAACTGTAGGAAAAATAGATCCTAAAGAATTAGAAGGTAAAGAAGATACTTATGATATGAATGATATGATTGGAAAAACAGGAATTCAATTTGTGTTTGAAGAATTGCTTAAAGGTAAAAATGGAATTAGACAAATTGATATGGATATTGAAGGAACAATTACAGGTGAATATATTGCTGAAGAAGCGGTTGCAGGTTCAGATGTTGTTTTAACAATTGATTCAAATGTTCAAGCAGTAACAGAAAAAGCATTAAAAGACAACATTACAAAGATTTCTTCTGGCGGATTTTCTTCAAGAAGTGATGCTGATGCAGGTGCGGTTGTTGTAATGAATGTTAAAACAGGTGAAATATTAGCCATGGCAAGTTATCCTGATTATGAACCACAACTATTTGTCGAAGGTATAAGTAGTGAAAAATATCAAGAGTATCAAAAAATTTCTGCTTTATATAATAGAGCAATAAGTGGGGCATATGCTCCAGGTTCTATATTCAAGATGGTAACAGCAATTGCAGGGTTAGAAGAAGGAGCTATAAATACTAATACTACTATAAATGATACAGGAGTATATCCACATGCACATAAACCTGTTTGCTGGTATTATACGGAATATGGAACAGGACATGGTCCATTAAACGTTTCTCAAGCAATAAAACATTCGTGCAACTATTTCTTTTATGAAGTAGGAAATAGAATTGGTATAGATAAATTAGAAAAATATGCGAATTATTTTGGATTAGGAAAGAAAACTCAGGTAGAATTACCTAGTGAAGCTTCTGGAAAAGTAGCAAGTAGAACAATTGCAGATAGCGAAAATAGAAGCTGGTATTTAGGTGAAACTTTATCTGCTTCAATTGGACAAAGTTATAATAACTTTACTCCAATACAAATGGCTAAGTATATAAGCATGTTAGCTAATGGTGGAAAAAATATAGATGTTACATTAATTAAAACGGTTATTGATAGTAACGGAAATCAAATGTCAAAACAACAAATTGATGAATATGTAAATAATAAATTAGGATTTGATTCAAATGATAACACAGAGGATTTGCATATATCTCAAGATAACTTAAAAGCTATTTTAGAAGGAATGAAGGGAGTTACTAGCGAATCTGGTGGTACTGCATATTCAACTTTTGCGGGATTTAACGTTGAAGTTGCAGGTAAAACCGGTACTGCACAGGTAGGTAATAAAACAAATGGATGGTTTGCAGGATTTGCACCATATGATAATCCCGAAATTGCAATAGTAGTAGTTGTAGAAAATGTAACTCATGGAGGTTATACAGCAGAAGTAGCAAGGGATATATTTGCTGAATATTTTGGAATGAATGCAACTAAGATTGTAGAATCACAGGAAGCTATTCCAAGTAGTCAAGTAGTAAGATAAACAAAGGATGTAATAATAGATGCAGGAAGGATGAAAGAAATGTCTAATAATGGTATTGCTTTTAATTGTAAAAGAAAACAAATTACTATTAAAGTTAGAGAATATGTAGAATTTAAAGAAGTTGTAAAAACATTAAAAAAGCAAATGAGGGAAATAAGAGTTCTATATAAAAACAGTGAACCAGCAATAATCTCAATTGTTGGTAGAGATTTTAAAAGAAATGAAAAAAAATATATTAGAAAGATTATATCTAAATTTTTCATAGCACAAGTAGATTTTATAAGTGATGAAAATTTGGGTTTGTATGGAATTCAAAAAAGCTTTAAAAGAGAAATAGCAACATCTGAAACAACTTTTTACAGACATTCGCTAAGATCAGGACAGAAGCTTGAGTTTAATGGTAGTATAGTGGTTTTAGGAGATGTAAATAGCGGAGCAGAAGTAATTGCTGGAGAAAATATTGTTGTACTTGGAACTTTAAGAGGATTGGCACATGCAGGAGCAAAAGGCAACAAAGAAGCAATAATATGTGCTGGTTCAATTGAAGTAAGCCAAATTCGTATTGCAGATATTGTTAGAGAATGCGAAAAAAGCGAATTTGAAGGCTCTATGATAAAAACTAATGCATATATAAATGATGATGATAAAATTATTATTGAATAACTAAAAAGGAGAATTTAGATTATATACTAAATTATCCTTTTTAACTTAATAAAAGCAATATAAGTGAAATAAATAAGTATTGGTCTTTGATACCTTCTTGGTACAAAAAGAGTAATATACATATTATAAGTAAATCATCAAAATATATTTTTAATCCTAAAATTTCAAACAAAACTTCATCTGGGTTTATATGAAAAACATTACTTAAATTGAAAGATTCAAATCGAGTATCATCATTATGCGTGGATTCTTCAATTAAAGTAGCCTTTAAGTCAGGTTCATATTGATTTATTCTATAATTATATTTAGATTTTCTTTTTTTAAAATTATTATTAATCCCATATTGATGTTCTTGAAAAGATGTAGGAGGATATGCAGGAACTCTGTATTTATACATGTTTGCTATCACCACCTAATGGATTCATAATTTCAAAAATTTTTTCCATTTTCATTAGTTGAATATATTGATCCACCTTATTTTTACGACTTTCCTTTAAATAAGGTTTTAATGATAGTAATAAATTAGTTCTTGAATCATTTTGTTTATCGTTCATTGAACTCATTATTTGTTGCATTTTCATTATTGTATTAATATCGATATTTCCAAAAGGATTGTTTGTTGTTTTAGCATCGGTTTGATTGTTTTCATTCGAATTGTTATTAGTATTCATGTTATTCATAATGTTTTTTATATTGTCAGGAATTTCCTGATTATTCATCATTTTGCTGAAGTTTTTAAACATTTCAGACATATCTTCATTCAAACAAATCACCTACACTTTATAAAAATATATTCAATAAATAAAACATTATTAATATAATATGCATTTTGAAAAAAAGTGTTACAAGAAAATTAAATTAGATTTAAATAAAAAACATATGTCAATATATTGTAATTTCCGTAATTTTATTATAAAATGTGTTAAGTAAATTGTAATATAAAAAATAATAATAATAAAATTACAAAAAATATATCACAATATGTAAAAAACTTTTTAAGTTCCACATATTAAAACTGACAAAATTTTGCATGTATTTGGATTAAAATGTGTGAAGAAAAAAAGTATAGAGGTGGTAAGGATGTTTCAAAATATATCAAAAGACTTTGAAAAAAAAGAAAGTCAAAAAGAGGATGTTAAAATATTTAAAGTTGAGGAACTTAAAGAATTAATCAAGAAGTTCTTTGTTAAGCAAAATATATTATTATATATAGTTTCACTAATGGTTTCAATGGTAAGCTTTGGAGGAAATAGTTCATTAGGACTAGCACCTTTTGCATTGGCGATAGTGGCAGCGGTTTTAAGTAATTCAATACCAATAGGTTTGGTATATGTGCTTACATGTATTGGAACTTTTATTGGATTTGGACCAAGTGGATTGTTAAACTATATTATTACATCGGTAGTGTTTTTTGCTAGTTTATATATATTTAAAACAAAGGTGCAAGATGATTGCAATGAAAGAAGAAAAGTCGGTAAAAACTTGATTCTTGCAACGTTAATTGTTCAAATTGTTCCAATTGCATTTGGTACATTTTATTTATATGATTTATTGATAGGAATTATGCAAGCAATAGTTGTATTTATCTTTTATAAAATATTTGTTAATTCAATTACAGTAATAAGGGAATTTAACTATAAAAAAGTATTTTCTATAGAAGAACTAATGGGAGCAGCAATGCTGTTAGCTATTGCAATATCAGCATTAACTCCAATTCATATTTTTGGATTTTCTATAAAAAATATTTTATGCATTTTAATTGTTTTAATTCTAGGCTGGAAAAATGGAATGCTAGTTGGAGCAACTGGTGGAATTACAATTGGAATGGTTTTAGGCATAATTGATAATGGTAATCCAATAATGATTGCAGCATTTGCAATATCTGGACTTTTAGCAGGTTTATTTAGTAGATTTGGAAGACCTGGAGTTATAATAGGTTTTGTTATAGGAAATACAGTACTTACTTATGTATCAAATGGAAATGTAGTTCCAATTATAGTATTTCAAGAGATATTAATTGCATCTTTAGGATTATTATTAATTCCAAAGAAAGTTGAATTCGTAATTGAAGATGTATTTAACAGTTCAAAATTATTACCAGAAACAACTGGCAGAGTATTAGAAGGTAGCAAAGAAACGATTAAAAAGCTAACAAACATTTCAGAAACAATTTCAGAATTAGCACAAAGTTATACGCAAACAGCTGCAACAGTGCTAGATGATGAAATGACTAAAATTGAAAAAGAGAACGAAGAAATTTTTATAAAAGAATTGCACAATAATATAGAAGAACTTGAAGATAATGTTCTTTATGATGAACTATATTATTCAGATGAAATAGTTTCAGATATTTTTAAAGCATTGCTTATAAATACTAGAATTACAAAAAAACAATTAGTTGAAATCTTCTCAAACCATAATAATTATATTTTAGGATATGATGAAGAAAATGATAACGAGAATATTGAAAAAGATATTTCTGAGATGATTAAAAAAATTAATTATTCTTATAAAACTAGTAAAATGAATTTTGTGTACAAAAAGAAAATAGAAGAAAACAACAAAAATGTTTCAGCACAACTACAAGGAGTTTCAGATATAATTGCTGAAGTGGCAGATGAGCTAGAAGAATCACAAAATACTGAAGTTGATGAATTCAAAAAAGAAAAAGAACAGATTATTCAATTACTAAAACAAAAACAAATTACAATTGATGAAATCTATCTGAAAAAAGAGGAAACTGGAAGATATAAAGTAACAATTTATCAAAAGGTTTGTGAAACTATTGATGGTGAAAAATGCCCTTATAAAACCATAGGACAAGTTCTTTCAAGAGTTTTAAATGAAAAATTAAATTTGGTTGAGCAAGTTTGTGGATTAAGAAAAAAAGAAGATGTTTGTAAATTTACTTTTATGTCAAAAGATAAGTTTAATTTACAAATAGGTATTGCTAAATCTACTAAAGAAGGTTCTCCAATTTCAGGGGATACAAGCATTCAAACAAGACTTGAAGATGGTAAATATTTAATAGCTTTAAGTGATGGAATGGGGTCAGGCCCAGAAGCTAGAAAAAGTAGCAAAATAGCAATAAAAATGTTGGAAAGATTGCTTACATCAGGATTTAAAAAAGATACATCAATTAAACTTATAAATTCAACATTAGCAACAAGTATGAAGGAAGAAGATATGTATGCAACTTTAGATATTGCAATTTTAGATTTATACGCTGAAAACATGGAATTCGTAAAAAATGGTGCATGTCCAACATATGTAAAAAGGAATAAAGAAGTTCAATTATTAAAATCAATTTCAATGCCAACTGGAATTTTAGATAATATAGAATTGATTGTATATGATAAAGATATTCAAAAAGGAGACATTATTGTAATGTGCTCAGATGGAATAATTGAATCAAATTCAGATTATCAAAATAAGGAATTATGGCTTAAATATTTGCTAGAAGAAATTAATAATGACGATGTACAAAAAATTGCTGACATTATTATTTCAGAAGCAATTGACAATGATTTTGGAAAAGAAAAAGATGATATGACAGTAATAGTGGCTAAGGTTTGTTAGCCACTTTCCTTTTTTTATAGAAAAATGTTTACAATAAAAAAGTAGTTGTGTTATAATTTTAAAAGAATTAAATGAGGTGATTAAATGAATCAAATATTATTAACAAATGAAGAAACTGGTAAAAGTTCTAATGGAATGAAACCAGTTATAAGATTTTTTGCAGTGGTAGCAATAGTATTTGCTATTGTTTTAATTGTTGAAGGTATTTTACATCTTTACAATAATTTAAACAAAAGAAATGATTATTCAAAACCACAGTTAAGCTACGAGAAAAATGGTAGTTCAATTAATTTAAAAGTAGATGGCGAAATTGGACTTAATAAAGTTACATATTCATGGAATGATGGAAATGAAACAGTTTTATCTGCTGATGGAAGAAAAAGTGTAAGCTACAATATCGAAATTCCACAAGGAGACAGTACATTAAAAGCAGTTGTAAAAGATGTGGAAGGACACGAAACAAAATTTGAAGATATTGAAATTTCATTTAACGAATCTGATGATACTGTAAAACCTGAAATAAAAATTGAAAATGTTAGTGGTAAATTAGAAGTTACTGCAACAGATGAAAAAGAAATTGATTATTTAACTTATCAATGGGAAGGGGCAGATGAGGTTAGAATTGAACAATCAGAAGAAGATAAAACAAAAATTGTACAAACTATAGAAGTTGAAAAAGGAACAAAAAAATTAACTTTAGTTGCTGTTGATAAAACTGGAAATAAACAAACTGTAACAAAGAAAATTATTGGATCTAATGGACCAGCAATAAGTGCTTCACTAGATGGGGATAATTTCGTAATTAAAGTTACAGATGAATTCGGAATTACAAAGATTGAGTATACACATAATGATGAACAAAAAACAGTAGAAGGAATTCCAGAAAATGCCAAAGAGTTTGAATTTAGAGTGCCACTAAAAGATGGAGTAAACTTACTAAAAATTAATGCTTATGAAAACGGAATTATGACAGAATACAAATGCAAAAAGACAAAATAAAAGTTAGGTGAGTGCAAATGATTCAATATATATACATTATAGATGAAGAAGAGAGTTTATATAACAAATTAAATGAATTGTTTAGAGAAGAAAAGCTATTATGTTTTAGAAACGTTAATAAAAGTAATATTGATGTTGCTCTAAAAAATATACCAGAACTAATTATCATAAATGAAGATACTTTAAATGGAGATATATTAGATGTCTGCAGAAAAATTAGAGAAAATGATGACAACAAAATTACACCTATAATTGTTATTTCATCTAATACAGATCATAATCACAGAGTTGAAATTTTAAAAGCATCTGTTGAACATTTTATAAAAAAACCAATAGATGAGGAATATTTATATTATACAATTTTAAACATTATAAAACTTATAGATATTAACAGAACTGTAAGCCCATTGACAGGACTTCCTGGAAATGTACAAATTCAGGCTGAAATGAAGAAAAGATTAATGAATAAAGAAAAATTTGTAATGTTATATCTTGATTTAGATAATTTTAAAGCATACAATGATGTTTATGGATTTGTTAAAGGTGATGAAATTATTAAATTTACAGCTAGAACAATAGTAAAAAATGTTCATGAGATAGATAATGAAAATGGTTTTGTTGGGCATATAGGCGGAGATGATTTTGTTGCAATAATATCAAATGACAAATTTGAAACTTTATGCCAAAACATAATATTAGACTTTGATTACAATGTTCTTGATTATTTTACACAAGAACACATTGAAAAAGGATATATTGAAATTGAAAACAGAAAAGGAGTAATGGAAGAATTCCCACTAACATCAATTTCAATTGCCGTTGTTGAAGTAAATAATAATTTCCACAATATTTTAGAAATAGGGGAAGTAGGAGCACAAATAAAACGCCTTTCTAAAAGTATAACAGGAAGTACATATGTAGTAAATAAAAGAAAAAATTAGGACAATTTGGGGACGCGTACCTAATTGTCCTAAAATATGTAATAAAAAACAAAGGAGGAAAAATGGAAGAGCAAGGGTTAGTTGTAGTTAAAGATAATTTCTTATCTAGACTTACAAATGCATTAAAAAGATTTATCTTTAAAGGAAAAATGAAAGAGTCATTGCAAGAAGAAAATACATCTGATAACATATTTATTCAAGAAATAATCGATAACAACGAATTTGTTCAAAAAGAAATTTTAGATGCTCGAAGAGCTTATAGAAAATATGTAATAAATAATACCAAAAATATTTCAACTGACATCTTATCTTACATTGAAGGCAAAGTTAAAGAAAATCAATTAGAAATAAGACAATTAATTCGCATTAATAATGAGGACAGTTCCTTATATGAGGATATATTAAAAATGATAGAAAATGAAATTAAAGATGTTAGCAAATTTAAATACAAGAATACAAAAACGGGTAGATATAATGTTCCGATGGGGGTTATAGGTATTGAATGTGAGAATTCTATAGATTCAATAAAAGCAATGTTTAAAGCAATATCAACGAGAAATTCTGTCATTATATTACACGATAAATACAATCAATATAGTACAGAAGCATTAATATTATTGATTACAAAGGAATGTTTAAAGAACTTTTACATTGATGATAATATTATTCAAATGTTTTCAAAAGAAGAGATTGACTTGAGTAAATTAGATAATTTTATACCAAAGTCATATGATGCAGTAAATAAAGAAAACAAGAAGATTGATACAATATATATCTATCAAGAAAACAATAAGTATGAGAAAGCGGTAAAAAATGAAATTGCAAGATTAGAAAGTATTGATGAGTTTAAAACTTATAAGATAAAACCAATAAAAGGAGATTTTGGAAATATTGTTAATTATTTAAATACTAATAATTCTTCAGCAGTTTGTATGTATACAGATAATTCACAAAAAGCATATAAGTTTATAAATTGGATAAATTCACCAAATGTTTTTGTAAATACTGGAATAAAAAGTTGTAAGGAAATAAATAATATTAGTGATTATTATAATTCAAAATATGTGTTACATGAAGACGTCTTTTAGGAGGCGTTTTTATTATTTGTCAAATTTTAGTAATATTTGCAAAACAGAAATAAAGTGGTATAATATAGTTATATAATATTTTTAAGGAGGTAGCATTTTATGCGTACACGGAAATTATATTTAATTTTAGGTTTTTTGTTTTTTACAGCAATGTTATTAGTTGGATGTTCTAATGCTGCCGAATACGGTGGTGGTTATTTACAGCAGAATGTAGAGCAAACAAATGTAATAGCAGCAGTAAAAACAAATAACGAGGTGAATCATTCGATTACTGCAACAACCACAACCCCTGAATCTATAATAACTACTGAACCTACAACTAATGTTGAGATCAGTACAGAAGTTATTATTGAAACAGTAGAGGAATATATTCCTGATGACACTCTTGTTATCAGAGACAAGTATATTACTCTATCTTATGGGGAAAACAGACAAGAGCTTTTAGATGCTAGTGATGTTCTTTATGATATTGATCCTATAACAACGGAACAAAATACGTTTTTAATAGGTCATAACTTTAAATCATTTAGCATTTTAGATTCTCTTACTGTTGGTGAGCAATTTGCTATGAACAATCATGGCATAATTACTCATTATGAAATTCAAAAGAGTGGAAGAGCTCGTCTCAACGATAGCCGAACAGATGCAACATATGTTGGCGAAGATGAAGAGTTTCTTTACAAAGATTTTGGATATCATGGATTTATTCTAATGACTTGTGACAAGCAAGATGAAGAGAATTATCGGTGGATAGTAGTTGCAAAGCAAATCGACTGAACTTCCTAAAAGGCAATACCAATTGGTATTGCCTTTTCTATTGGTGTTATCTTTAAATTGATTACATTAATTCAAAATGTAACATAAATGTAATATTTGACCGAATAAGGTACTGCCGTAAGATTTTTAGAAATGCAATCAAAAAAAGCCTATTGCAAAATTTTTAAATATAATTAGAATTATAACGTACCAAAACAATTATAGAAAGGAGGAAAATATTATGAAAAGTTTGTTAAAAAAGACAAGTGTAATTTTTTTGAGTATGGTTTTGGTTGTATTACCAATAATTGGAGGTTTTGTCCCAGAAGTAAAAAATGAGGTGGAGGCTGCTACAGAATATTATACAATAGATAGCGAAGATGTGTATGCTAAATATGGACTTGATAGAAATAAATATGTAGCTACAGAGATAAGAAGAGATTACAAATATCGTGTAATTTATAAAGGATCTTTTTTTGCATACGGGATTCCTGCGACAGGTTATTATGGTCTTGCAGAGCAAGCAAGGTTTAACCAAGGTAAAACATTATCTTTAAGAAATAATCTAGGGTATAGCAGTAATTTTACGATTACTAGTTCTACTAAAACAACGCATAGATATTCAGATGGGAAAAATTATGTCAATATAAGCGGAACAGTGCAATATGATTATTATACATCATATGAAAGAACCAAACCAACAAATTTGCCAACTTATACTTTCCATTATAGTAATAATTGGTCAACATGCGATCGTACTTATACAGCAGAAGTGTTAAGAAATGGACACCATAAAGTGTATTGGACAATTAAAGAAAAAACAACAAATGCTGGTTCAAATACAAACACAAATACAAACACAAACACAAATACAAACACAAATACAAACACAAACACAAATACAAATACAAACA
>JAFXOY010000053.1 GCA_017528375.1 Clostridia bacterium
ATAATGATATTTAAATCCTTTAGAAAAAAAAAATTAATTTTAAAATGTCTAAAGCTATGGAATTACTTCCACAACTTTGTGATGAAGACAAGCTAATACCCACGATAAGGGTTTTAATCATGCTCGGGAAAGATGTTCTGATGAATAAAATAGTTTCCAAAAAAGCCAAGATTAGAGAGATACTTGTTGCTAATAATTTAGACCCCGAGAAAACATATTTATTAGATCAACAGATTATTGATGTTGATAAAACAATTTTAGAAATTGTACCCAAGAGCAAGGCTCATTTAACCGCTGCTGATTTAATTATAGAGATTGCTCCCTTAGATCTAGATTTCAAGCATGAAATTAGATATGATCCTGTTTTAAAACCAATTGAAAAACCTTTTAGATTACTGACCTTTCATCCAAAAAACTATATTTTAACAGAACAGAGATACTCAGATAAATCCATAAAAAATTTAAAACTAGATGACTTTTCAGATTCTTACGCCTATTGTAACACAAACAAAAGCCTATTCATATCTGGTGGAAAAAAAGGCAACTTTTGGAAAGTAGACAAACAAAACTTATGTATTGAGGCTTTACCAAGAATAAAATCTCCAAAAGAAAACCACACAATGTTTTTCGTTCCAAAAAAATACGTTTATTTTATTGGTGGTAATTCTCTAGACACCTTTTTGTATAATACTATCAGGAAAAATTTTGAAGATTGGGGTCCATTAAAAAAGAAAAAGATTAAACCTTGTGTTGCCTTAGCCAACAAATGCCAACTTTATGCTTTTGATGCCCAAGGAGGAAAAAACAATTTTGAATTTGTTGAAAGATGTGACCTTACTAAAGGGAGAGAATGGGAAGTTATTAAAGTTATTTTATCTGAAAGATTCCCCTTGATCGATTTTTCTTCCGCCACAGACTATGACAATAAAAAAATATATCTATTTGGTGGAAGAAATAAAAATAAAGAAAGAACTTTTGTTTTCAATCCCTCCAATTATTCTATAGTGCCATATGAACAAGAAAATATTAAAGCAATAAATTATGATAAAACATTCTATTCAATTAACGAATATAATTCGGCTACTATTCCTAATGTTGAAGGAAATCAAATGAGTGTAATCTTGTTTAACAGAAGAAAAAAAAGATTCAAAAAACTTAAATTTGAGCAAGAAGTCAAAGAGCAAATTAAAATTAAAGATTTTGATATTAGGGATGGAAATAAAGAACAAGAAAAAGATAGAATGAAATTACTTTTCAAAATTGTTGAAGAAGATGAGAAAATGCCTGATTTACCTGAAGGATTAATTAGATTCCCTACTCATGAAGAATTATTGGCTCCTCCAAAAATAAAACCTGAATTAAATATAGAAGGTCCAAAAATTGAAGGGAAAATTGGATTGCCAGGAATTGATATTCATGGACCAAAAATTGAAGGTGGAATTGAATTTCCAGGAATTGATATTCATGGACCGAAAATTGATGCAGGAATAGACATAAATGGACAAAAACCAGGAGTTGAAATTGATATCCATGGACCTAATCTTGATATTAATGCTCCTCAAGTTAATCTTAGAGGAACAAAACCAAAACTTGATGTTAAAAAGCCTGGAATAAATGGAACAGTTCCTGGTGTTGAAGTTCAAGGTAATTTACCCTCTTTAAATGCAATGTTAGATGGGAATGCTGGAATTGATATTAATGCTCCTCAAATAGGCCTCCCAGGAATGGATATTCATGGACCTCAAATACTTGTTGATGTTGATATTAATAAACCTAAAGTTGAAATACCTCAAATAAATGTTCCTATACCACAAGTGGATGCCCATGGAAATTTACCATCACTTAATGCTATGCTTAATCCTGATTTAAATATTCAAGAACCTAATATTAGTGGAGGAATAGACATTAAAGGGCCTAAAATTGATGCCGGAATAGGATTACCTGGAGTTGATATTCATGGACCAGGAATAGGACTTGATATTCACGGACCAAAAATTGGTGGAGGAATTGGATTACCAGGAGTTGATATTAGAGGACCTAAAATTGATGCTGGAATAGGATTACCTGGAGTTGATATTCATGGACCAGGAATAGGACTTGATATTCACGGACCAAAAATTGGCGGAGAAATTGGATTACCAGGAGTTGATATTAGAGGACCTAAAATTGATGCTGGAATAGGATTACCTGGAGTTGATATTCATGGACCAGGAATAG
>JAFXOY010000054.1 GCA_017528375.1 Clostridia bacterium
ATAGACTACATAAACTCCGCTCATAAAGGCTTGCCAGGTTTAGCAAAAAAGTTAAGGACCGACTTAACTACAGGTATATCTCTAAATACCTTGGATTTACGTCGCAATGCTTTTGATAACAACGAACGTTATCGTGAACCAATGCCTTCTTTTTGGTTTTTCGTCAAAGATGCTTTTGGTGACGAAATTCTACAAATTTTATGCTTATGTGCAGTCATCGAAATAAGTATTGGTTTATCCCCCTTCACAGAAAATCCAGGTTATGATGCTTTTGATGGTATTGGTATTGTTTTTGCCATTGCAGTTATTGTCATCACAACGGCAGTTACAAATTATAACAAAGAGAAAAAATTTAAACAGCTAAGTGATGAAAACTTTAAAAAGTTCCAAGTTGTATGTACTCGTGAAGGCTCAAACATAAATATCTCAGATGAAGAATTACTGGTAGGGGATAGGTGTAAAGTTGACATGGGAATGATAATTCCGGCAGATGGGATTATCATTTCTTCTACAAATTTAAAAATTGACGAAGCTTCGCTTACTGGGGAAAGTAATTTAATGAGAAAAGAATCGATCGAAACTTGCCTAAAAATGCAAAATAAATCTGATAAATTCCCCTCCCCCATGGTTTTCTCGGGTACCACCGTTAAAGAAGGAGAAGGGTGGATTTTGGTTTTGGCGACTGGGCCAAATTCAGCTTCTGGAAAAATTAGAGAACACGTTATGCAAAATAAAGAAGATGAAGAAAGTAATAAAACTCCTTTGGAAATAAAATTAGAAGATATTGCTGAAGATATTGGAAAATTCGGTTTGTGGTCGGCTATTATTACTTTAGTTGCACTTTTGCTTAAATTATTTTATTCTAAATATAGACAAATGTATTACAAAAATGAAATGCTTGAACAATTTATTCAAAAGCATTTCCATAATGGTACCTATGACAAAACTGGCTCAGAAAAAATTCTTAATCAAACTTATTATTTAATGGATAATTATTCAATTTGGTCTGGAATTTGGAAAGATATTTTCCAAAGCTTCATTTTATGTATTACTATTATTGTCGTTGCTATTCCTGAAGGTCTCCCATTAGCAGTTACATTATCTTTATCATTCAGCGTTAAAAAAATGATGGATGATAATAATTTAGTAAGACATATGCAAGCATGCGAAACAATGGGTGGAGCAAATTATATTTGTACAGATAAAACAGGTACTTTAACCAGAAATAAAATGCATGTTGTCACATTATATAATAATGGAGAAAAAGTTAATGTAAACGATATAGATCATGAACATAAAGAAAATTATTCAAATAAATTCACTGATAAATATTACTTTAATTTAAGAGATGCTTTAATTAATAATATTGATGTTGAACTTGATGGAAATGGTGATATTATTATGGCTAGTTCTTCTAAAACAGATTTCGCTTTTTATGATTTATTAAGAGGTTTTAATGAAAATCTTTTAAAAAAATATACACAATTAGACAGACTTAAATTCCACTCTGACAGAAAAAGAATGTCAACAATTGTAAAAAGAGATGATGGAAAATATTTTATTTATATGAAAGGAGCCCCAGAAGTTGTTATTAATTCTTGCACTCATTATTTAAG
>JAFXOY010000055.1 GCA_017528375.1 Clostridia bacterium
AAAATTATTTCCTAAAGATTTTTCTAGATACTTTAAAATAACTTTTACATTCCTTCCTATAAATTTACCATTGACTATATCAAAAATAGTTCCATTATTTCCTGCAAATAAGTTAAACATATCTGTAAGTTCAGAAATTGTTTCATTATAAATTTTTAAACTTGCTGTCTGACTTTCTAAAAATTTAGTATATTTATAATCTAAAATTTTTAAAACATTTTCAATACTTTTTGTTTCAAATAGATTTGTATTAACTAAATCAGCTTGGGTAATTGTACTTTCTTTCTTTGCGGTTTTTATAGAATCAATAAAAGCTTTTGTAACTTTCAAAGAATCTTCACCTGTTGATGAAGAATACCAATCATCAACATTTTTAGTTTGACATGTAGATGGTTTAATGCAATATTGAACAGTTGAATGGGAAGTATCTATTGATTCACAACTATGACTATCTTCATTAGATTCACATGTTATGCTCCATCTATCTTTTTTTGAGCTAGCAATTTCTGAATTAAATTCAGAAAGATATTCATTAAATGTTAAAAATTTAGATTCATCACTCACATCTATAAGTTTGAAATTATCTATTGTATATGATTTTCTTTCATTATATTTTTCTAAATAATTATTGTATGCTATTTTTACTTCTAATAATTGATTGGAGTCTTCTATTGCTCCTTCTATTCTCATTTTAGCAGTTCTTAAGGCATCAATATTATTCATGGCACTAATATTAAAATTAAGAGCTTCTTTTAAATCCCCATCACCATTAATACATACTATTAAATATTTAGCAGCATCTCCTAATAAAAGAGCATCTTCTCCTTTTTGAAGATTTTTATCACTGACTAAAAATGATACAACTGAAATAAGGTCTTTTCCGATTGTTCCTAATCCATAAAATAAAGAACCAATTAATAAAGTTAAAAATGTTAAAAGACCTAAAATATTCCATAATATGTGAATCATGGATTTTGTTAGGCAATTTACAAAGCAATTTCCAGTTCCAAAACTAAAGAATAATTTTAAAGTTGAAAAAGCAATTAAAGCTATATCAATAACCAATAAAACAGAAAAAACTATTTTTGAAGCAAGTTTTCCATATTTTTCGATTAAATCAGAATAATCTATAATTTTTTTAGAAATTTTGTCTTTAACATCATCAAAAGTCTTTTGAATATCTTTAATAGAATTTATCCCTGTTCTTATTTCTGAAGTTCCAGTGCTTTTTTCATTTAATAGATCACCATAATAACCTGATGAATCTTCCATTTGTTGTTTTGAACTTTCAGATACCTGCTTATATTCTTCATACCACATCTCGACAAAACTATCACTTGTAGCGATTGGAGTAGATGTTGGTGTAAATTTTCCAAATTTCTTTATTATATCTAATACATAAGTACCACTTTTTCCATTAGAAAGAGTTAAAGAATGTTTATAATTACCTTCACCAGAAATATTTTCATCATCATATATGTTTTTACTATATGTTTGCAATGCAGTTTCAAATTCCTGTTTTTTTCCTTCTGCTTTAAAATTGCTATTTGATAAACTAGTTGCAGTTTGTTCATCTAAACCATCTATCTTTGTTATTACATCTTCAAATGTATTCACAATATTAGTAATCCCTCCCCATCTAGGTTTTGTTTGTTTTGTTTCTCCATTAAGTACTTCACCAATAAATTTGAGCAAAGAACATTCTGTATCAGCAAGTCCAACAAAAATAATATTAGATTGACTTAACCCATAAATAGAAATGCAAATTCCAAGGGCATATATTACCATTGTTACAATATAAAAAGGTAATTTACAAACTGGCTTTTGACAACAGGAACAACAGTAACATTTACAGCAACTACAAATGCAGCAAACTAACCAACCAGGAAGAGATAGAATAGCAATTACAAGAAAAATTAAAACTGGGATAAGATGCATAATATAATCTTTAATATTATCACCTGAACTTCCTTCACTTGAGATTAAATTAACT
>JAFXOY010000056.1 GCA_017528375.1 Clostridia bacterium
AAATTAATAATAAAAAATTAATTTTTAAAAATAATTAATTAATTATTTCTTAAATTAAATATTATTAATTCTAATTATTTATTAATTTTAAATTAAATATAATAAATAAATTATTTTTAAATTTGGCTAAAATTTGGCATTATATATTAGAATATTTTAAACAGGATTAGTAATAGAAGTAGTATGAACAATTGTTGGCCTTACTGTAGTATTGAGTATTGGGGGGAGTACTTTACTTGTTGTAACTCCCTGTAATCTAGTTACTATAGCTTTATCCGGATTAGTAGAATAAGTAACATCAACAGCATTACCTTCTACTCCACCACCTACTCCCATAATACTTCCACCTCCGACATTCATAGCCCCTGCTCCTCCATATTGTGTAGTTGTTGTTGTGGTGACTTTTCTAACTGAACTAGCAAATGGATTATTTGGTTTAGTAGAATAAGTAACATCAACTGCATTATCTCCAAAACTTCCTCCTACTCCCATAACATTTCCTACAGCTCCAGATATTTGAGATGTAGTCATTCCTCCCAAAGAAGTTATAGTATCTACTTGACGAATAGTAGATGTACCTAAATTACCTCCAATTGTAGATGTAGTACCACCAAATACTGTTTGTAACACTTTAGAGCCTCCATCTATTGTTGGTAATACACTAGTTTTAACTATAGATGGCCTGACAGTAGTTCGGCTTTGTTCTACATTTGTTAATGTAGTTTGAACTTCTCCTACAATTTCTGGTTTCATTTGTGGTTGTCTAATGTCAACTGGCAAAATATCATTTTTAACTATAGAAGTTTTTATAGAAGTTCCACTTCTAATTTCTTTTTCATATTTTGTATCTTGATATGAAGCAGGAAGATTTTGTGTTCCCTGCATAATTGCTTGATGTACTTGTTGTCCTTGGAAAATAGTTGGTTTAATAGTTTCTTGAAGAATAGGCTTGACTTTAATATGAACAGGTTGAATAACATCTTTTATGACTGGTTGAATGACTCTTTTTTTAATATCTTTAGTTTCTGTTCTAGTTACAGGGGCTATTTCTTTTTTAGTAATATGTTGTTCTTCTTTCATTATATATGGTTGAATCTGAATTTTTTCGGAATTTCTTACTTCCGTTTTTGTTGTCGGTAAAACTTCGTTTTGTGTAGTATGAACTTCTACTTTTTGTATTAATGGTTGAATAATAACTTTATCAACATTTTTAACTTCTCTTTTCAATTCAGGGGCAATTTCATTTTTAGTAATATGTTGTTCTACTCTTTGTAGATAAGGCTGTACTTGAACTTGTTCAATATTTTGAGTTTTATTTACAACACTTGGTTCAACTTCTTTTTGAGTAATATGTTGTTCAACTCTTTGTAAATATGGTTGAACAACTTGCTTTTCAATATTTTGATTTATTCTTTCAACTGATGGAACAGTTTTATTTTGAGTAATATGTTGTTCAACTCTTTGCAAATATGGTTGAATCACTATCTTATCAGTATTTGTTGTTTCATGTATAACCCGTGGATCAACTATAGTTTTATCTATATTTTGAATTTCTCTCTGAATATAAGGTTCAATTACTTGTTGTTTTATAATTTTAGTTTCTTTTTCAGTAATTGGCTGTAGTATAGGTTGTCTAATTGTTTGTGTTTCTTTTTGAATTATAGGTTGAATTATAGGTTGTTTTACGTGTCTAACTTCATTTTGGATTATAGGTTGAACTATTTTTTGTGTAATATGTTGAACTTCTTTTTCTATATAAGGTTGAATAACTTGCTGTTTTATAGTTTTTGTTTCCTTTTTTATAATAGGCTGAAAGACTGGTTGCCTTAAATGTTTTTCTTCTCTTTGGATCATGGGTTCTATTACAGTTTGATTAATAGTTTTTATTTCTTGCCTTACTGAAGGTTGAACTATATTTTGAGTTTGATTAATAATTTCTTTTTGAACATAAGGGACATATTCTGTCTTGGTTATATTTTGAATATCAGTCTGCACCGAAGGTTGTATTTCTGTTTTATTTATATTTTGAATTTCTTTTTGAACATAAGGAACGACTTTTGTTTTTGTAATATTTTGAACTTCAGTTCTTGTTGTTGGAGCTATTTGATTTTCAGTTGTATGTCTTTCTACTCTTTGAACCATAGGAATATATTTTTTTTTTGTAATATTCTGAATTTCAGTTCTTGTTGTTGGAGCAATTGTATTTTCAGTTGTATGTCTTTCTTCCCTTTGAACATAAGGAACATATTTTGTTTTTGTAATATTTTGAACTTCAGTTGTTGTTGTTGGAACTATTTGATTTTCGGTTGTATGCCTTTCTACTTTTTGAATCATTGGAATATATTTTATTTTATCTATATTTTGAACTTGAGTTTCAACTTTTGATACTACTTCTTTTTGAGTTGTATGTTGCTCTTCTTTCATAATCATAGGGACTATTTTTGTATTTGTAGTTTTTTGAATAGAAACTTCTTTTTTAGGAAAGATCTCTTTTTGAGTATAATGTTTTTCTTCTCTCATAAGAACTGGTAGAATTTCTCTTTTAACAACTGGTTGAACTTCTCTTTGAGTAATTGGTTGAATTTCTTTATTAACTGTTGTTTGAATTTCTCTTTGAATAATTGGTTGAATTTCTCTTTCAATAACGGGTTGATACTCTTTTTGAAGAATAGGTTGAATTTGTCTTTCAACAATAGGCTGTACTTCTTTTTGAATAATTGGCTTAATAATAGTTTTAATAATAGGTTGAATTTCCCTTTGAATAATATGCTGAACTTTATCTTGGAGTATAGTTGCTCTATTATATAATTCTAAATTTTCTAAATCACTTGAAATGGTTGTGGTTGTTGTAGTATTAGCTAAAGTTGCATCACCTCCACCTATACCTAAATTATCTGATTTTGTTGAATAAGTGACATCAACCGAATCATCTCCCACACCTCCTCCTACACTCATAACTGTTCCCTGTCTTTCTGCAAAAACACCTTCTACTGAGCCTTGCCCTACTCCATATTGTGAAGTAGTTGTTGTAGTAATTTTTTTTATGCCTAAACCAATATTATTATTATTTGGCTTAGTAGAATAAGTGACATCAACAGCATCATCTTCTACTCCACCACCTACTCCCATAATACTTCCACCTCCAACATTCAAAGACCCACCTCCATATTGTGTAGTCGTTCTTGTGGTGACTTTTCTAACTTCAGAAGTAGCAAATGGATTATTTGGTTTAGTAGAATAAGTAACATCAGCTGCATTATCTCCAAAATCTCCTCCTACTCCCATCACTCTTCCTCCAGTTGATATAATTCCTCCACTTGATAATATTTTTTGGCCTGAATTAATTTCTGTAGTCGTTTGATTATAATTGCTGACTCCTAAACTAACAACTTTATTATTTGGTTTTGTTGAATAAGTGACATCAACAGCGTCATCTCCAAAACCTCCACCAACGCTCATAACATTTGATAATTCTGGGGGACTTTCTGAATTTGAAGTAACAGTTTTTGTTGGATTTATGGTTTGTACTTGTGTAGCCATATTATATTATAAATAAAAAATAATTATTCCAAAATTTAATTAAACATTAAAATTAAGTTTATATAAAATTATTTTTTATTAATGATTTAATTAATTATTTAATTAATTCATAATTATTTTCATGGGGATTGGGGATTGGGGATTGGG
>JAFXOY010000057.1 GCA_017528375.1 Clostridia bacterium
AACTCTATCAAATATTGTAGGTTTAAAATATGATGCTACTGATATTACTATATTCTTTTCTGGGTTAATATAAATTACATTACCACTATTTCCTATAGCCGAATATATATTTTTCTTTTTATCAATAATCCACCATAAATATCCATATTCCATTCCTCTAAAATTATTACCCTCAACAACTCTAGGTCTTGTCATTTCTTTAATCCATTTTGATGATATTATTTCTTTATTATCATAAGTTCCATTATTTAAACATAATAATCCTATTTTAGCCATATCTTCTGCTGACATGCAAAGTCCATATCCTGGAGTTCCCAATCCATCAGGATCACAAAACCACACATTTTCTTTTGGTGTTTTTTCAATTGTAAATGCTTTATGTTCTTCAGCTGTTTCTGCATAATAATTAATATGTTTTTTTATACCTAATGGTTCAAATAAGTATTTATTAGCATAATCAATCGTTTTCATATTTGTTGCTTTAAATAGTATTCCTGATAATATATGAAGACATACTGTTTGATAATTAAATTCATCAGTTAAACCTTTTCTACCACCTAGAAAATCTAAAGATGAATATGTCCAGTTATCACTTGAACAAACTTTAACCCATGGATCATATTTACATTTATATGGTGCTCTCATAGTTAATAAATGTCTTATAGTGACATCATAGATTGTTTTTTCTCCTCTTTTAACTTTGTAATCAGGAAAATAATCTAATACTTTATCATCAACACTATTAATCTGTCCTTTATCTATTGCTATACCAATAAGTAAAGCCATAATACTTTTTGTTGCTGACATAATATGAACACAATCATCACTCTTATAATTATTCCAACAATCAGAATAAACTTTTTTATTGTCTTTATATGCAACTACTTGACATATATTGGGTTGTTGTTCTTTTACTATGTTATGAATTTCATCTTTATTCATAGAAAATCAACTCGCTTTCAAATAATATTATATCATGTTTTAAATTCATTTCTAAATCTTCAGTTTTTAGATTTTTTTGTTCGCAATATTAAAATATTACGATTATTTGAAACAAGACTTAATCAAGTCTTATTTAACCAACTTTATTGAATTTAATAAATACTGAAAATCATCTGAATTAACATACTCAACAACATCAAAGTCTTTAGCTGATGGATTATTTCCTTGTTCTATTTCGATTTGAACATAAGTATACTCATCATCTTCCAATTCTTCTAAGAATAATTGGGTTCTATAGAATACAGTATTATTGCTTAGGCGACTAAATACTTGCCATCCTTCATATCCGTTTACTTTATATTTAGAAAAATCAAAATATTTATCATCAGAAAAATCTTCTTTTTCTAATTTACCTGAAGCTCTATTACTTGAATACAATTTTCCATTTGAAAAATCTAAACGAATGGAAACACCATCTTCTCTTCTAAATAAATAATGATATGTTTTTCCTGTTAGTACTTTTTCGAAATCTGTTTCTGTAGTGAACGCAAACGTCGCTTGTGCTTTATCATTTAATGATTTTAAATTGTATGTTTTAACCTCTTTTGTATATTTACTTGCATCAAACTTTAATTCTTTTATTTCATTCTCTTTTTTTTCATTTTCATATACTTCTTTTGCATTTCCATTTTCATTTTCATTTCCGCATCCTGTTAATGCAAATAAGCCTGCAAATAATGTTACTACTAATAATATTAAACTAATTATTTTTTTCATTTTTAATCGTTTCCTTTCTTTAATATAAAATTTACGTTTTTTATCATAAAAATGTTTCAACAAAACGGTTTCAATTTATGACCAAAAGATTATTTCAAATACTCCCTAAAGAAGCTTTCCATCTTATCAAATGGTATAATATCCACCCTATCATATAAATCGGTATGAACTGCATCTGGAATAATCATAAGTTCTTTATTCTCAGTATATTTTCCATTTTTAACCATATCGTTATAAGCATCTTTACTAAAATAGCAAGAGTGTGCTTTTTCACCATGAATAATCAAAACAGCATTTCTAATTTCACTGGTGAATGTATGTTGAGGAGTATTTATAAATGATAAACTTGAAGTTTTGTTCCATCCTCCATTTGAATTCAAGCTTCTTTCGTGATATCCACGAGGTGTTTTATAATAATCATAATAATCTTTTACAAAGAATGGTGCATCTTCTGGCAATGGGTCAACAACTCCACCACCCAACTCATATTCTCCAGTTTTATAATCTTTAATTCTTTGTGCATTTAATTCTTTTTTTATTTCATATAAATCATCTTCTGTTGTGCTATCAAAATATCCATTATGATTTACTCTACTCATGTTGTACATTGTAGTTGCAACTGTTGCTTTAATTCTTGTGTCTATGCTAGCTACATTTAAAGCTAATCCTCCCCAACCACAAATTCCGATTATTCCTATTCTTTCTGGATCAACATTTTCTTGAACTGATAAAAAATCAACTGCTGCTTGGAAGTCTTCTGTATTTATATCTGGTGATGCAACGTATCTTGGCGTTCCTGTACTTTCTCCAGTATATGATGGATCAAATGCTATACATAAAAATCCTCTTTCTGCCATATTCATAGCATATAAACCACTGCATTGTTCTTTTACCGCACCAAATGGTCCTGATACTGCTATTGCTGGAAGCTTTCCTTGTGCATTCTTTGGTTCATATAAATCAGCTACTAATGTAATTCCAAATCTGTTATAAAATGTTACCTTTTTGTGATTAACTTTATCACTTAATGGAAATGTTTTATCCCATTCTTGTATTAAATTAAGTTTTTCGCTCATTTTAACTACCTCCTAGATTTATTTTAATTACTAACAATCTTATACTAGTATATCATTTAAAGTTACCTTTAAGTCAATACTTTCATCAAAAAAAAGAAAGTTTAACAACTTTCTTTTAAAAATTTATTTATTTTAATATATACTATTTCTTTAATAAATCATTCAAATACTAATAGATTCTTAATATTTGCCCAGCATAAATTAAGTTAGGATTTTTAATGCCATTAATTTGCGCAATTCTATTTACAGTAGTTCCATATTTTAAAGCTATTCCGCTCAAAGTGTCTCCTTTACTAACTCTATATTTAATTTCTTGATTGTTATTTCCATTTTCGTTATATTTATATATAGTAAGTGTGCTTCCAGCATATATTAAATTCTGGTTTTTTATATTATTCCATCTTACTATATCTTGAATTGTAACGCCATAATTTTTTGCAATTTTCGACAGAGTATCTCCTTTTTTTATTATATATTTTATCTTTTTCGAAGAATTATTATTTGAACTATCTGTTTTTATAATTATCTCAAAAATTTGCCCCGGATAGATTAAATTAACATTTGGTATTTTATTAATTCGTGCAATTTCAGCTACCGTAGTTCCAAATTGTACTGCAATTTTGCTTAAAGAGTCTCCATTTTTAACAATGTAATTTATAACTTGCACTTTTCCATTACTACCACTATTATTACCAGTATCTTCTAAATCATCCATCAAGATTTCTCTTGAAAACCTATCCCTATCAACATTTCCATTTATTCCTGCTATTCTTCCTGTACTAGTATATTGGATACCTATATATGTATCCCAACTTGATTTTGCTCCAATTAAATTGTTCGGATTACTATAATATGCAATCCATAGCTTTCCTTCACTTGCAACATCTTCTTCAAATGTATTTTTTACATTGTTTAAATTACTATAAACTATAACATCTTTCCCTGTTATTTCCCTTAGCTTTCTAATAAATGCTACGCCTATTTCATTTATTTCATTCTTTGTAGCTCCATAAAACTGTTCATAATCCATAGCTAATTTACAATCAACTTCTTTTCCTTCTATTACCGAAGCAAAAAATCTAGCCTCTGCTTCAGCCTGACTAATTGTTGTGGCTGTTAAAAAATGGTAAAAACCAATTTTCAAATTATTTGCTTTAGCATTTTTATAATTCGTTTCTAAATAAGGATCAACAAGAGCTGTTCCTTGACTTGCTTTAATATATACTATTTCAATTCCTTCATTTTTTACTTGCTTAAAATCTATGTTTCTCTGCCACACACTTACATCTATTCCTTCATAAATTAATTCATCTTGCGGAGTTAATGCTAAAACTTGTATTGAAAATATTACGTTTAATAATAATAGTAACATTATATATTTTGTAATTCTGGCTTTAATAAAAATCACCTCCAATATAATTATATTAGAGGTATATTTTATTAGTTCCTTATATTAATTCTTTAATTTTTTCTTCTATATCTTCAGGTTTAAATGTAGGTGAAAATCTATAAACTACTTTTCCTTCTCTATCAACTAAAAATTTTGTGAAATTCCATTTTATATCTTTTTCATTTTTTGCTGTTGCGCTTATTTTTTCTATAGTTTTCATTGTCATTTTATTTTTTAAACCTTCAATCAATTCTTCTGGACTTTCTTGTTTTATAAATGTAAATAATGGTGATTCATTTTCTCCATTTACATCTATTTTGGCAAATTGGTCAAAGCTTGTATTATATTTCAATGTGCAGAATTGATGTATTTCATCATCATTACCTGGTGCTTGATTTCCAAACTGATTACAAGGAAAATCTAATATTTCTAACCCTTGTTCATGATATTTTTTATATAAATTTTCAAGCCCTTCATACTGTGGTGTAAATCCACATCCTGTTGCAGTGTTTACAATTAACAAAACCTTTCCTTTAAATTGTGAAATAGAAACGTCTTCTCCATTTCTGTTTTTTACTGAATAATCATAAATTGACATATAATACCTCCTTGCAATTTTTTTGATTATATAATAATAAATTTGTGATTTCAAGTTTTTTACATTAGGGACGGAGAAAATTTTAAATTTTTAAAATTTTCTCCGTCCCCAATTTGATAGTTCTATTTTCTCTTCATTGTTAATTCAAAACTAATATCAATCAAATTAAATATCTCTTTTTTCTCGACAGTTCCATCTAATAAAACTGATATCCAATGTTCCTTATTCATATGATATGCAGGTAGTATTCCTTCTTCTTTTCTAAATCCACCAATCATTTCAGGAATGTTCTTTAAATTTATTACATCAACTATTCCATCTTTCTCTATTCTTAGTCTTTCATATGGAACATCCATAATTAATGCAAACCATTTCATGTTATCTTTGTGTTTGAAAGTTGTGAAATTTGGAGCATCAACCCATGGATATTCTTGTAATGCATCATATTTTTGATTTATATATTTTTCTATTTCATTTCTTAACATAGTTCTCACCTCTTGTATATTTCTTTTTTAGTAATATTATCATATATTAATACATTTTTAAATAGAGGACGATTCTTTTTTCAAAAATCAAAAAAAATCATCCTCTGTTTTTACATGAGCAACTTAATCTGTCCCTCGCTGTGCATTTTGCACAGCGGGGACGCGTCCCCCATTGTGCAAATTTAAAAATTATGGCTTCAAAATAACCTTTATACAATTATCTTCTTTAGCATCAAAAATTTCATAAGCATGTCTTCCTTCTTCCAAAGATAACTTGTGAGTAATAATATCAGTAGCATCAAATTCTCCACTTTTTATCTTCTCTAATATAGGCTCAACATACCTTGTTGCAGGACATTGTCCCATCTTTAAAGTTACATTTCTTGTAAAGAAATTACCTAAAGGGAAGTTGTTATATTTAGTTCCATAAACTCCGACTAATGCGACATGACCGCATTTTCTAACTGCTTGTGATGCTATTTCTATAGCTGATTTTGAACCACCTTGCAATTTTAGTGCTGTTTCTACTTTTTCCATTAGTGACATTTTTCCATCAACACCAACACAATCTATAACACAATCAGCTCCACCTGATGTTATCTCTTTTATATATGCACCTGTTTCATCATATTGCTCAAAATTAACAACTTCAGCACCATAGCCTTTTGCATGTTGTAATCTATAACCCACTCTATCTACTGCAATTATTCTTTTTGCACCCTTTAATATGCACCATTTTATTGTAAGAAGCCCCACAGGTCCGCAACCTAGAACTACTACCGTATCACCTTTTTTTACATTTGCAATTTCTGTTCCCCATAATGATGTTGGTAAAATATCTGTTAAAAATAATACCTGCTCATCTGTTAATTCTTCGGGAACTTTCTTTGGACCAACATTTGCATGCGGAACACGAATATATTCTGCTTGCCCTCCTGCATAGTCTCCGTAAGATTTGCTATACCCTAATAATCCTCCTGCTTCTCCATATTCATTTGTATTATCACATTGACTAAATTCCTGATGTTGACAGTAAAAGCAGTGTCCACATGATACTGGAAATGGAACAATTACTCTATCTCCTTTTTTTAGATTTCTTACATCTTTTCCAACTTCTTCAACAATTCCCATAGTTTCATGTCCTAAAACAAATCCATCATACATTCCTTTTACTAATCCATGAACTAAATGCAAATCAGATCCGCATATTGCTGTTGATGTGACTTTTACTATTATATCATCATCTTTTTCAATTTTAGGGTCTGGTACTTCTCTACATTGAACTTTTTGTATTCCGTCATATACAATTGCTTTCATTTTATACCTCCAAAATTATTTGATGGTATTAGTTTTTGTTGGTTGTTTTATTTTTATTCATCCATAAGTTTCAAATTGCTTTTCTCTTCCTCGACAGCATTAATCAATTCTTCTTCTGTTGGCATATGTAATTTAAATTGTGATGAAAAAATTGTTTCATTATCCTCAGGCAATGTATATTTTACAATAGTTTCATTTTTATTAGTACTTAATAAAATTCCTATTGTTCGATTTTCATCTTCACTTCTTATCTCCCTATCATAATAATTAACATACATTTGCATTTGACCAATATCGTGATATGTTACTTTTCCAATTTTTAAATCTATAATAACAAAGCATTTCAAAATCCTGTTGTAAAATACTAAATCTGGATAAAAATGTGTTTCGTCTAAAGTTAAACGTACTTGATTTCCAACATAACTGAAACCTTTTCCAAGTTCTAATAAAAATTCTTTTAAATGCTCTATTATATTTTTCTCTAAATCAGTTTCAAGATAATCTGTATTTTCTTTTATGTCCAAAAATTCAAGTACAAATGGATCTTTAACCAAATCTTTGCTCTTTCTTAAGACTTGTCCTTTTTGAGATAATTCTAATATCTTTGCTTTATCAGCAGAAAGCAGTAGTCTTTCATATAGCAACGAATCTCTTTGTCTTTGTAATTCTCTGACACTCCATCTTGAATTTATTGTTTCTTTTAAGTAAAAATCTCTTTTTCTTTCTTCATCAATTTTGATTAGTTCTAAATAATGTGACCAACTCAATTGCGACGACACCGTTGTCGCAATTGGAAAAAGAATATAAAATTTCCTCATTCTTTCTAAATTTCTTTTTGAAAAACCTTTTCCAAACTCTCCTGTCAACTTTTCTGACAATTTTTCAAGCACCGCTTCTCCATAAGACGCTCTCTCATCCCCTTGTTGAATTTCCATAATTATTTTTCCAATATTCCAATACAGATTAAGCATCTCAGTATTTACCGCACTATATACTTTGTTTCTGCTATTAATTACCAATTCTTTAATATTCCCATAAATGCTATTAATTTCATTTTCATCATAAAGATTTATTTCTTTACTGTTTGTCATAACTATTCCTCCTCTGTATATATTATTTCAATTTTTCAATAAAAAAAGACAAGAACCTCCTTTCATATTCGAAATTTAGTTCTTGCTTCGTTTTTTATTTTACATTTATAACATTTATTTTTATATTTGAACTATATGTTATATTTTACCATATAATTCGGCTTTTTACAACATTTTTTTAATTATATTGTAACAATTTAAAATTTTCCTTTAACATACTCATTCAAACTCTTAATTTTAAATCTCAACTCTCCCATATCAGCAGTAGGCACATAACCAGCCTTTGCATTTATAACATCAGGAATTCTATTAACAATACTAGCGCAAGTAAGCTCAACAGTTGCAGGTCTTTCAACCACTATTGTAGTGTTTGGCTCGCCATAAACTGTCCATTCATTTTTATCAAACTCCTCTGGTGCATATACTTTTCCAATACATTCACTTTCAATAACGATACCTTCCTCAGTTTCTGTTGTAACAACAGCACTCATCCCTGTTGCGTCTCCAGCTTTTACAGTCATCCCTAAAGTTGATGATTCTAAGTCTTTTTCATAAGTTTGTGGCACACATTTTTGTCTTTGAGATGTAACATGAAGACCTAACTTCTCTGCAAGCCATCCATTAACATTCCACATATAAGATGGAAGATAATCACCTTTTTCAATTATTTCTTGTCTTTGTTCATCAGAAATTCTA
This sequence comes from Clostridia bacterium, assembly GCA_017528375.1. Classification (GTDB taxonomy): domain Bacteria; phylum Bacillota; class Clostridia; order TANB77; family CAG-508; genus CAG-492. The sequence continues at coordinate 8,373 of JAFXOY010000057.1, forward strand.
TCAACTGAAGCAACTTCTTTATCAAATTCTTCTAAAGTAAGTCCTGCTCCATGAGCCTTAGCTAAAGCTATTCCGTAATCTTCAACATTATAACTTGAACTTCCTTTTATTTTAGTAATTTTTTGTGTTGATCCAGCTATTGAAGAAATCAATTGTCCCCAATAAATGTCTTGATATCCGCTTCCTGTAATTGTACAATTGGTTCTTTTAGCAATTTCATCTAATTTATTTGTAATTCCTGGGTTTGAATTTGCAGGAAAAAATGCTTCCTCACATGTTGTAATTGCATTTATTCCAAGCTCTGCACATATTGTTAATGCTTCTTCAACATCTTTTATTAAACTCATTGTTGTAACAATTGCTATATCAGGTTTATTTGCTAATAGCAATTCTCTTGCATTTTCTACTGAAGAAACTTGAACTCCTTTATTTTCTGAGCCTATTATTTCCCCAATATCTTTACCAATAACATCTGGATTAATATCAAATGCTGATACTATTTCCGCTCCTTTTTCATACACATATCTCATTGTGTAAACAGACATTTTACCTGTCCCAAACTGCGCTACTTTAACTTTTCTTTCCATTTTACATTCCTCCTCATTTGTATTATTTTATAATTTTGGTATTTTTATTCTTGATGTTTTTATGATA
>JAFXOY010000058.1 GCA_017528375.1 Clostridia bacterium
ATCCCCAATCCCCTATGATTTTTCAAAAAAAATTTAAAATTTTAAATTTCAATTAATTAAGAAAAAATTGAAAAAAAAATAATTAAAATTAATTTTTTTATCAATAAAATATATATATCCAGAAAAAAAAATTTATCTTAATTTAAGCGAGATGTCTCAACAAAGTTTACCCGTTCAGATGAAGGAACTAGCCCTTCTTCCTCAGCATGGGTTAGATCCTTCAGTTATTAAACTTGGTTCCCTTTCCTTTGAGTCAGATAGATTTATCTGTGCCAAAGAAGTCGACCAACAAGGCAACACTTCAGTGGTCACTTGCAATCTCACCAGAAACATGGAAGTCTCCAAGAGAAAAATGGCCAAAGCTGACGGAGTCATGATGCATCCTACTCAAAACATCATGGCAGTGAGAGCAAACAACGGCCAAAATAATGTCGTGATTCAAGTATTCAATTTGGACACAAGACAAAAACTTAAAGACATCGTTTTAAATAGTGACGTCACCTTTTGGACTTGGTTAAACGAAAAAGCCATTGGTCTCGTCTCTTCTAAAAGTGTTTACGTCCTCGATATAAGTGAAATGAATTCCCCAGCTAAAAAATGCTTCGATAGACAAGGAGGTCTAGCTCAAAGTAATGTATTCGTATTAAAACTTATTTGTGACTCACATAATAGTTGGTTCGCATTAAATGCTATCACTTCAACAAATGTCGGCGGTGCTCCTCAAGTAGTCGGTTATGTTCAATTATATAACGCTCAACAAAATGTTTCGCAAAACATTGAAGGTTTCGCTCCTGATATTCAAGATGTGAAATGCATCGATGAAAATGACTGCACCATATTCACTTTCGTTGATAAGAAACAAAATAACCCGAATTATAAATTACTTATTGCTGATGTCGGTCCAGGAAAAAAAGTCAAAGCTGCTTCGGATATTCAAATGCCAATGCCTAACGATTTCCCCGTTTTAATAGATATTTTACCAAAATTCGGTGTTATATTCTTAGCAACAAATTCAGGATATCTTTTCATTTATGAAATAACTAAGGCCATTTTGATATTTAAATGTAAAATATCGGAAGATTCTCTCCTTTTCAGTGCGCATAATTCAAACACGGGTGGAATGATGTATATAAATAAAAGCGGTAAATTATTAGGAGTTGATGTCGATAGAAATAATTTAATCCCTTTTATTATGAACTTCTGCAAAAACGTCCCTGGTGTTATGGAAGTTATTACTCGTATGGCCGCAAGATTCAACCTTCCCGGAGCCGAAAATATTTTCATGACTGCTTTTAAGACCTTTATGCAAAATGGTAATTATCAAGAAGCTGCTAAAATTGTGGCTCAAACTCCTGGAGATACTCTTCGTAATATTAATACCATTAATATGTTTAAACAATTACAAGGAAATCCGCAACCGATTTTAATTTATTTCCAAACCATTATGTCACAAGGAAAATTAAATAAGGTCGAATCACTTGAAATGGCGAAACCTTTAGTTCAACAAGGACGAGTTGATCTTTTAAATAATTTCTTTACACAAAATAAATTTACTGCAAGTGAAGAATTATCTGAATTAGTTCAAAATTCGGATCAAAGATTAAGTTTACAAATATTAATGGCTTCAGGAAGTGCTTCCGCTCATGAAAAAATAATCCAAGCCTTTGCTGTTAATAATCAATTTGATAAAATAATGCCTTACTGTAACCAAAATAATTATAAACCAGATTGGCTCAATATCCTTAAAGGTTTAGTTACCACCAATGCTTCAGCTGCGGCTAATTTATGCAAGATTATTTGTAATAGAGCCAATGGTAATATCTTAGTCGATATTAACCAGGTAATAGATATATTCCAATCCCAGAAAAAAATTCAAGAATTAACTTCATTTA
>JAFXOY010000059.1 GCA_017528375.1 Clostridia bacterium
AATTCCAATTCATCTATAGGTCTTCATAAAGCTTCCATGAGTGGAATTATTTCTTTTAAATAATACATAGCTTTTTTAACTACATCTTTTTCATTTACAGCTAAAGCTAGCTTAGTTTTCAATTTTTCTAAAGCCTGTTTAGTTTCAGATAATAATTTTGATATATCAATTAATGATTGTTCAATTACTGATATATCAACTTTATCTGATGCTTTTTTAACATTATTAATTGTTTCAGCTAAATTATTCATATATTTTACTATAGATGGAATATATTGTTTTGAAGCCATTTCAATCATTGTTTTTGCCTCAATATTGATTGTTTTTGAATAATTATCATAATATATATCGGCACAAGATTGTAATTCGATTTTAGAATAAATTTCATTTCTTTTCATTAATTCTAAAGTATGAGGATCAGTTAATGATTTTATAGATTCAATAAAACTTATACAATTTGGAAGTTTTCTTTTCTCTGCCTCTTTTTTCCATTCTTCTGAATAGTTATTTCCATTAAATATTATTCTAGAATGAGCTTTTAGAGTTTCTTTAATTACCTCTTTAATACTTTTTTTATTTTCTACAACTTCATTTGTCATTTCTCTTATACTATCAGCAACAATTGCATTAAGGATAGTATTTGTTGAAGCAATAGAAACTGAAGAACCAACCATTCTGAATTCAAATTTATTTCCAGTAAAAGCAAAAGGACTTGTTCTATTTCTATCAGTTGCATCTTTTCTAAATAAAGGAATTGTTTCTATACCTAAATTTAAAACGTCTCCATTTTTACTTGTTTTAGCATCGCCTGTATTAATAAATTGCTCAACAATATCTGAGATTTGTTCTCCAAGATATATAGAGATTATTCCTGGAGGGGCTTCATGGCCACCTAAACGGTAATAGTTTCCAGGTCCTGATGCTGAGCATCTTAGTAATAGTGAATTTTCATCAACAGCTTTAACTACTGCAGTAATAAAAAATAAGAATAATAAATTTTCATGTGGAGTTTTGCCAGGAGAAAATAAATTTAATCCAGTATCAGTAATTAATGACCAATTATTGTGTTTCCCACTACCATTTACTCCTCTAAAAGGTTTTTCATGAAGTAGGCATTCCATATCATAATGTCGAGCTACTCTTTTTAAAGTTTCCATTGTTAGTTGATTATGATCTGAAATTACATTAGCATTTCCATAAATAATAGCAAGTTCATATTGCGAAGGGGCAGCCTCATTATGTTGAGTTTTAGCATATATTCCAAGTTTCCATAATTCAATATTTACCTCTTTCATAAAAGCAAGCACGTTTTCTTTTATTGTTCCAAAATAATGGGCTTCTACCTCTTGGCTTTTAGGAGATGGTGCTCCAAATAAAGTCCTTCCACAAAAGATTAAATCTTTTCTTTTTAAGAATTTCTCTTTATCAACTAGAAAATATTCTTGCTCAGGTCCCACAGAAGGAATTATTTTTTTAGCATCTATATTAAATAACTCTTTTAAAGCTCTGATTCCTTCTTTATTTATTGCAGTTATACTTCTAAGTAGAGGAGTTTTCCTATCTAAAGCTTCTCCAGTATAAGAACAGAAAATAGTTGGAATACATAATGTAAGACCAGTATTGGTTTCTTTTAGAAAAACTGGTGAAGTACAATCCCATGCAGTGTATCCTCTGGCTTCAAAAGTTTGACGAATTCCACCAGATGGAAAGCTTGAAGCATCTGGTTCACCTTGGATAAGCTCTCTAGCAGAAAATTCTATAATCATATGTCCATGTTTATCCACTGATAAAAATGCATCATGCTTTTCAGCTGTAAGTCCTGTCATTGGTTGGAACCAATGTGCATAATGAGTTGCTCCTCTTTCTATAGCCCAACCTTTCATTGCTATAGCTACTTCTCCAGCTATAGATAGATCAAGTTTTTCTCTATTTTCTATAGCTTTTTTTAATTTTTCATAGACATCGGATGAAAGACGTTCTTTCATAATTTTTTCATTAAAAACATTCTTTTCAAAATTTTCAATTAGACAATTTGACATAAATGATATAAAAATTATTTTTAATGATTTAATTATTTTTTCAAA
>JAFXOY010000060.1 GCA_017528375.1 Clostridia bacterium
ATAATAATTCACTATAAGTCTTTGTTTGGCTTTTACAAATGTATTGACTAAATATTTTTAAAATAATTATTTAAGTTTGCTTTATTTTTTATTTATTTTCATTTCCAGATCCTCCTCCACCTATCTTATTAAGTAAATCAGCAGCATAATCTGGAGAATAATATTTAACAATTTCAGCAGGATAATAACCATTAATTTCAGATATTAATGTCTGTAATTTAGGATCAACTTTGTTTTTAATTTCTTGTAATTTTTGTAAACCTCCATTTTGGGCAAAGTTTTTCATTTCAGTAGTATTTCCTTTCAAATATTTAATATATTGTTGTAAAATATGTTTCATAATATTTTTAGGTGCAACATGTAATAGTGGCTCTAAAGCAGATAAATTAGAACAATTATCAATAATTTTCTTAAGTGCATTTTTTGCTTTTAATTTTAAATCATCAGAAGAATTTGGGTCCATATAATAATATAACATTAAAGATAATACGTTTGCATCAGATACTTCCTTAGCATGTTTTGGAGAATGTCTTCCAACATGTCCTAAAGCATAACAAGCAGCACTTTTTATATGTTGATGTGGCTCATTTTGCAATGCATCTCTTAATTGATTAATTGCTTTTGCTTGAATAACAGACATAGCTAAATCATCTTTAAATGCAGAAATAAAACCTAAACTTAAAATTCCATATAACCTTGGATCTCCTTTAATATTAGTAATAAAATCAACAATAATACCTGGACCCCCAGCAGAAACAATGGCTTGTGCATTTTCAGGGGATTTATTTACTATTTCACAAATACAAAATGCTGCATTTTTTTTAACTATATCATCTGAATCTTTTAAGCAATTAAGTAATTTTTGTGGATTATTTATTTTTGCCATAACTTGAGTTGCTAAATCTGGAGAATGTTTTGTTATATTACCTAATAATTGACATATATTCCTTTTTAATTGTGTATCATTATATGATAAGAAAAATGTAATAGTATCTAAACCATTTTCTGCAACAGGTTGGGCTAATTGTTCATTATGTTGTGAAATATAAGATAAAGTTTGTGCAGCTGCTCTCTTTAATAATATTTCTGGTTCTTGTAAACATAATATAAGGCTATCAACAGCTCTTGCCTCTACAACTTGTTGTGCTAAATTTGCATTATGTTTTGAAATATAACCTAGTGCCCATGCTGCTGCTTCTTTTACTGAAGGATCAAATTCATCTAAACATTGAACTAATGGCTCCAAAGCACCACTTTTTACAACATCATCTGCTAGGTCTGCTGAATGCTTTGCTACAGATTTAAAAACATAACAAGCTGCTTTTTTAAAAAATCTATTTGGTTTTGCTAATGAATATATTAATTGTGTAATTATATCATTTTGAACAACACTTTCTGCTAATTCTTCTGAATAATTGGCTAATCTACCTATGGCTAAAGCTGCACTTTGTTGAATAGAAGGTACACTATCTAATAGTAATGGTCTGAGTAATGCCATAACACCTGCACTATGTAATGATTCTATATTTTGGGGTCTTGATGCTAATTCTGCAATTTTTTGAACAAAAGTAATTCTTGCTTTTTGGTATTCTTCAAATGGTTGTAAAACTGCTCTTGCTTCAACTACTTGTTGAGCTAAATTAGCATTATGCTTTGATATATATCCCAAAGCCCAGGCCGCTGCTTCTTTTACTGAAGGATCAAATTCATCTAAGCATTGCACCAAAGGTTCCAAGGCTCCACTTTTTA
>JAFXOY010000061.1 GCA_017528375.1 Clostridia bacterium
AAGCTTGTTCATCTGGTTGCGGTTCATTTATTGAAACATTTGCAAAAAGCTTAAATTTATCAATTAGCGAATTTGTTAATTCAGCTATTGAATCAAGAAATCCTGTTGATTTAGGTTCAAGATGTACAGTATTTATGAATTCCAAAATTAAACAAGCCCAAAAAGAAGGCTACACAATTGGTGATATTTCAGCCGGTTTATCATACTCTGTAATAAAAAATGCTATTCAAAAAGTTATGAAAATAAGAGATATGAAAACATTAGGCGATAACATTATAGTTCAAGGTGGTACATTCTATAATGATGCAGTACTTCGTGCATTTGAATTAATTGTTGGAAAAAATGTTGTCAGACCTGATATTGCAGGACTTATGGGAGCGTACGGTGTTGCACTTTTAGCAAAAGAACAATATGAATCTAACTTTGATATGGAATATTCTTCAAAAATATTAAAGCTTGATGAATTAGATAAATTAGAAATTAAAACATCACACACTCGTTGTAATGGATGTGAAAATCACTGCTTATTAACTATTAACAGATTTAATGATGGAAGCAGATGTATAACAGGTAACAGATGTGAAAAAGGTGAAGGAATTGTTTCTAAAAAAGTTGAACTTCCAAACCTTGTAAAATATAAGTATGAAAGAACTTTTGATTATACTCCACTAGAGCCACAAGATGCAATTCGTGGAACTATTGGAATTCCTAGGGTTTTGAATATGTACGAAGATTATCCTTTCTGGTTCACATTCTTAACTTCATTAGGATTTAGGGTAATATTATCTGAAAAAAGTAATAGAAAAACTTATGAAAAAGGTATTGAATCAATGCCATCAGAATCAGTATGTTTCCCTGCTAAATTATCACATGGACACATTATTAGTTTAATTGAATCTGGAATTACAACAATATTCTATCCTTGTATTCCGTATTCAAGAAAAGAATTTGCGGAATCAAACAATCACTATAACTGTCCAATTGTAACTTCATACCCTGAAGTTCTTAAAAATAATGTTGAAGAATTAAAAACAAAAAATATCAACTTCTTAAATCCATTCTTACCATTTGAAGCAAAACAACTTGCTAAAACAATTATGGATTTACCAGAATTTGATGCTTATGAATTTACAAAACACGAATTAATAGAAGCTGCTAAAAGAGCAGAAATAGAATATCAAAGATATAAAAACGATATTCGTTCTAAGGGTGAACAAGCCTTAGAATATTTGAAAGAACATAATTTAAACGGAATCGTACTTGCAGGAAGACCATATCATATGGACCCTGAAGTAAATCACGGAATTGATACATTAATTACAAGTTTAGGATTATCTGTCTTAACAGAAGACAGTGTATGCCATTTAACAACAGAAAGAAAACCTTTACGAGCAGTTGACCAATGGACATATCATTCAAGATTATATAATGCAGCTGATTTTGTTGGAAATACAGATAACTTAGAATTAGTTCAGCTTAACTCTTTTGGATGTGGCGTAGATGCTGTCACAACGGACCAGGTTGAAGAAATATTAACAAGCTATAATAAGATGTATACTTTAATTAAAATCGACGAAATAAACAACCTCGGCGCAATTAGAATACGTATACGTTCTTTACTAGCAAGTATCAATAAAAGAAAAGAAACAAAAATTGAAAAAGGCAATGGAGATTACAGTGTAAATAGAAAAATATTCACAAAAGAAATGAAAGATACTTACACAATTTTAATACCTCAAATGGCACCTATTCATTTCGAATTATTAGAATCAGCTGTAAAAGCCTCTGGCTATAAAGTTGAATTACTTCGTGAATGTACACCTCACACTGTTGAAACAGGATTAAAATATGTTAATAATGATGCTTGTTATCCATCTATACTAGTTACTGGACAAATGATTGAAGCACTTGAATCTGGAAAATACGATGTAAATAAAACAGCATTGGTTATGTCTCAAACAGGTGGTGGATGTAGAGCTACAAACTATATTGGATTTATTAGAAAAGCCTTAAAAGACGCTGGATTTGAAAATGTTCCAGTTATTTCATTCAACGTTGTTGGAATGGAAAAAATGCCAGGATTTAAAATAACAATACCATTAATTAAAAGAATGTTTAAAATGTGTATTTATGCAGATTTACTACAAAAACTTCTTATGAAAAACAGAGCTTATGAAGTTCATAAAGGTGAATCTACTAAACTATTTGAAAAATGGATGGAAAGATGTAAAGTTCTAATTGAAAATTCAAATATGAAACAATTCAAAAAATCAATTCACGATATTGTTGAAGACTTTGAAAAAATTGAACTAGATACTTCTATTCAAAAACCAAAAGTTGGTATTGTTGGTGAAGTATTAATAAAATATCACCCATTTGGAAATAACTTTGTTGCAAACAAATTAGAAGAAGAAGGTGCAGAGGTTGTTTTACCAGACTTTATGGGATTCATCAAGTTTATTTGTACTCACAAAATTACATTTAACACATTAATTAAAACAGGAAATTTAAAAGCAAGTATTTTTAAAACAGCAATTAAATTAATTGATTTACTTGAAAAAGAAGTTGTAAGTGCCTTAAAAGAATCTAAAAAGGATTACTTACTTCCACCAGATATTTGGGAATTAGAAGATAAGGTTCAAGATATTTTATCTATTGGAAATCAAACAGGTGAAGGTTGGTTCTTAACTGCTGAAATGATTGAATACATAGAACACGGTATTCCTAATATTGTTTGTGTTCAACCATTTGCTTGTTTACCAAACCATGTTGTTGGAAAAGGTGTTATAAAAACAATTAGATCTAAATATCCTAATGCAAATATTGCACCAATTGATTATGACCCTGGAGCAAGCGAAACAAATCAAACAAACAGATTGAAGCTTTTAATTACGGTTGCAAAAGATAACCTTAAATCAAAATAATATTAAAGCCGTTCGTTTGCTGACCAGTCTCCGCTGGTCAAACTGCGCACTCACTTTTTAATATTCTTTGATTTACCCCGAAAAAGTAAAACCCTCAATGTATTTTAAATACATTGAGGGTTTTCTTTATTTATAGAGCAAAAAAAAATATGAACTTATAGTTCATATTTCTTGGCGGAGGATGAGGGATTTGAACCCTCGCGGCCCTTGCGAACCCTAACAGTTTAGCAAACTGTCCCCTTCAGCCACTTGGGTAATCCTCCAATTAAACTGAAAAAAGAAAGTAATTGTACAAACTTGCATTGTACAACTACTTTCTTCTTTAGCAAGTTTGGCGGAGAGGGTGGGATTCGAACCCACGGTAGGCTACAAACCTACGCCAATTTTCAAGACTGGTGCCATAAACCAACTCGACCACCTCTCCATTTGTTTTACAACATACATATATTAACATATATCATTAAAGTTTGTCAATACAAAATACAAAATATTTTTAAATAATTTTATGTTTTTCAAAAATAAAAGGAACGCAGTGTTATCACACTTTTCCGCGTTCCAATTTATAATTAATTTTTAATTAAATCCATTATTCTTTCTAAGTCTTCATTTGAAGAATATTGAATAATAATTCTTCCACTTCTCTTCCCTGCTTCTAGCTTAACTTTTGTTCCAAAATATCCTTGGAATGTACCTTCAATATCTTCAATAATTGCATCATATTTAGGATCTCTTTTTTGAGCATGTTTTTTATTTTTTACTTTATTTTCAATATCTCTAACATTTTGTCCTTTTTCAATAATTTCCAAAGCTGCTTCATATTGTTTATCTGGTTCATCAAAACATAATAATGAACGAGCATGTCCTTCTGTTAACTTTCCTTGTAAAACTAAATCTAAAACACGAGGATCCAAATTTAATAATCTAACTGTATTTGCTAAAGCACTTCT